>NZ_JAMYUI010000001.1:0-595273 GCF_040322895.1 Mesorhizobium sp. M0088 | reverse complement strand
CTCCTCGTCATTCTCAATGCAAAAGCACGCGATGCGCGCATGGAGTTCGCCAATGCAACTTGACACCACAGATAGTCGCTCATTGCCCTGCCGGGCATTTCTCCCCGTATAGTGACGGGGAGAAACGGGCCGGCCGCGACGCTGACCCTATTCCGGAGACGACCCCGCAATGCTCTGGTCATAGTCGACCAGCGATCCGGTCATGACGCCGGACTGCGGGCTGACCATGTAGCTGATCAGCCGCGCCAACTGGTCCGGCTTCACCAATTGCCCCATCGGCTGCGCGGCTTCGGCCTTTGCCAGCCAGTCGTCCGGCGCATCGTGCCATTTCTTCTGCACGATGTCCTCGCCCTCCGTGTCCATCCAGCCCGGCAGCACCGCATTGCAGCGGATGCGGTTGTGACGATAGGCATTGGCGACGTTCTTGGTCAGCGTCATCAGCGCCCCCTTGCTGGTCGAATAGGGCGTCAGGAACGACTGGCCGGTATGCGCCGACATCGACAGCACATTGACGATCGAGCCGGGTGCCTTCTTTTCCAGGAGATGCGCCACCACGCCCTGCATCAGGAAAAACGGGCCGCGCACATTGGTGTCGAAGATGGTGTCGAACAGCTCTTCTGAGGTTTCGACCAGCGAGCCGCGCGCCGATGTCGCGGCGGCATTGACCAGGGCGTTGATGGTGCCGAAATGCGAGATCGCGGTGGCAACGGCGCGCTTGCAGTCGGCCACTTTGGAGACGTCGGCGCTGATGAAGATCGCCTCGACGCCAGCCTTCTTGAAGTGAGCGACGGCCTTGTCGCCCTTCTCCTGCGAGCGGCCGATGAGCGCCAGTGCCCGGCAACCTTCCTCGGCCAGCGCTTCGGCGACGGCAAAGCCGATGCCTTGCGCGCCGCCGGTGACGATGGCGCGTGTCTGTGAATTGCGATCGGCGGATGCGCTCATCGCTCGGCTCCTGTGGTTTCTTCCTAGGGTTTCTTACTTGTCGAGACGGACGGTCTTGCCGGTCGTTGCTGATTTCAGCGCCGCATCGGCCAGCTTCAGCGCCACCAGCCCATCCGCACCGCTCGGCGACGCTTTCTTGCCCGAGGTCGCGGCTGTGATGAACGCGGCGATCTCAATGGCATAGGCGTCGAGGTAGCGGGTCATGAAGAAGTCGTGCAGCGGCGGGCGCGTATAGCCCTTCTCGTTGGCCAGTTCGATCGACACCGGGCGCTGGTTCTCGGCGGCAACCATGCCTTTCGAGCCATGCACCTCGATGCGCTGGTCGTAGCCATAGGTGGCGCGGCGCGAGTTGGAGATGACGGCCTGCTTCCCGGAAGCGGTTTCGAGGATGACGCTGACGCTATCGAAATCGCCGGCAGCACCGATCTTCTTGTCGACCAGCACCGAGGCATGGGCGCTGACCGCCACGACCTCCTCGCCCAGCAGGAAGCGCGCCATGTCGAAATCATGGATGGTCATGTCGCGAAAAATGCCGCCCGAGCGCTTGATATAGTCGATCGGCGGCGCGCCGGGATCGCGCGAGGTGATGGTGACCATCTCGACGGTGCCGATGGCGCCGTCGTCGATCGCCTTGCGCACGGCGGCGAAATGCGGATCGAAGCGCCTGTTGAAGCCGACCATCAGCGTCGCCTTGGTTTTTTCGACCACGGCCAGGCACTTCTCGACGCGCTTGACGTTGAGGTCGATCGGCTTCTCGCAGAAGATCGCCTTGCCGGCCTTGGCGAAGCGCTCGATCAGATCGGCATGGGTGTCGGTCGGCGTGCAGATCACGACGGCGTCGATATCCCCGGCTTTCTCGATATCCTCGATGCTGCGCACCTCGGCGCCATAGGCGCTCGCCAGCTCTTTGGCGGCCTTCTCGAACGCATCGGCAACGGCAACCAGTTTGGCCTGCGGATTGGAGCCGACGGCGCGGGCATGGACCTTGCCGATGCGGCCGGCACCGAGGAGAGCGAAGCGAACGGTCATGGGTATTTCCTCTAGGGGATGGGTTTGAGAGAGTTGTGTCCGCACCTTCCCTGAGGAAGGGGGCAAGTTTACTTCACGCACGCATACCCTAAAACAGGGTGATCATCCTGTTTTAGGCCGCGAGTTCCGCCTCCCCGGTCTTGGCGCCGGTGATGTAGGAGACGATGTCGTTTCCGTCGGTGTTCTCCTTGCGCAGATTGGCGACGATGCGGCCGCGCCGGAACACGACAATACGGTCGCAGAGATCGAACACCTGGCGCATATTGTGGCTGATCAGGACCAGCGGCTCGCCATTGTCCTTGAGCGTACGGACGATGTTTTCGACCTGCGCGGTCTCCTGTACGCCAAGGGCAGCCGTTGGCTCGTCCATGATGATCAGCTTGGAGGCGAAGGTCGCGGTCCGGGCGATCGCCACGCACTGGCGCTGGCCGCCCGACATGTGGCGGATGGTGTTGGACAGATTGGGGATCTTCACCGCCGTGCGGACGAGCGCCGCCTCGGTCGCCTTGCGCATGTACTTGCGGTCGAGGATCGAGAACGGGCCGAGGTTGAACAGCACCTTCTCGCGCCCGAGGAACAGGTTCGACGGCACGTCGAGATCGTCGGCCAGCGCCAGGTTCTGGAACACGGTCTCGATGCCCGCCGTGCGGGCCTCGATCGGCCCGGCAAAATTCACTTCCTTGCCGTCGAACCAGATCTGGCCGCTGGTGCGCTGCTCGACGCCGGTGATCTGGCGCACGAAGGTCGATTTGCCGGCGCCGTTGTCGCCCATGATGGCGACATGCTCGCCCTTGCGCAGCTCGAAGTTCGCGCCTTCCAGCGCATGCACGCCGCCATAGCGCTTGGTCAGGTTTTCAGTCTTCAGGACGATGTCTGACATGGTCATGCCCTCATTGCCCGCAGGCGTTGGCGCCACTGGTCGAGAACCACCGCACCGACGATGATCACACCCTTGACCATCTCCTGGTAGTAGGCGTCGAGGCGCAGGAAGGTGAAGCCGGAGATGATGACGCCGAAGATCAGCGAGCCGATCACCGTGCCGATGATCGAGCCGCGGCCGCCCGACAGGGAGACGCCGCCGATGACCGCCATGGCGATGGCGTCGAGCTCGTACATCACGCCCATGCCGGACTGCGCGGTCAGGTTCTTGGAGCTCAGCACCACGGCGGCGAGCGCGGCGAGAATGCCGGCGATGACGTAGACCAGGATCTTGTGGTTGGCGATCTTGATGCCGGACATGCGCGCGGCGTCCTCGTTGGAGCCGATCGCGTAACAGTGCTTGCCGTACCTGGTGTAGGTCATGATCAGCTGGAACAGGATGGCCAGCGACAGGAAGATGACGACGGGCATCAGGCCTTTGCCGATGCCGGCGAAACTCTCGGTGGGAAACGAGATCGGCTGGCCCTTGGACCACCATTTGGCGATGCCGCGCGCGGTCACCATCATGCCGAGCGTGGCGATGAACGGCGGAATGCGCGTGTAGGCGATCAGCGCGCCATTGACCAGGCCGGCAAACAGGCCGCAGGCGATCGCCACCAGCAGCGGCACGATGACAGGCAGGTCGGTCCAGCCTTGCGCCAGGAACATCGCCTTGGGATTGGGATTGCCGTTGACCGTCGCCACCTGGGCGAAGCTCATGGCGATCATGGCGGTCGCGCCGACGATCGAGCCCGAGGACAGGTCGATGCCGCCGGTGATGATCACTTGCGTCACACCGATGGCGATGATGCCGACGATCGACACCTGCAGGATGATGATCTGCAGGCGCGCTTCGTTGAAGATGCCGCCGACGTCGCTGCGTGTGTTGAACAGAAAGCTGTCGCCCAGAAAGATGCGGCCGATCAGTTCGAAGATGACGACGAGAATGACCAGTGCCAGGAAAACATTGAACTCGGCCGGCCATGTGCGCTTCCTCGCATCATAACCGACGCCGCCGACGCCATGAGATGTCTGTGCCACGTATTCTGTCCTCCATCAGCCGCGGTCGCCCTCGCGCCTGCGGCGCTGAGGGAGAGAGGGGAGCGGCGCTGTATTGATCGAGAGCGCCGCTCCGTATCGAACCGTTGGCGGCTCAGTTCTTCTTCAGGAACTTGTCGATGTTGGCGGGCGTCACGAGCTGGAAGGGCACGTAGACCTTGTGCTCGACCTTCTCGCCCTTGGCGAGCTTGAGCGCCGCATCGAGAGCGCCGGCGCCCTGGCCGGCCGCGTCCTGGAACACGGTTACGTCGAGGTCGCCCGCCTGCATGGCCGCCAGCGCGTCCTGGGTGGCGTCGACGCCGCCGACGACAACCGCCTTCATGTCGATGTTGCCGGCCTTCATCGCCTGGATGGCGCCGATGGCGCTTTCGTCATTGTTGGCGATGACGCCGTCGAACGGCTTGCCGGTCGACAGCCAGTTGGTCATCAGGTTCTGCGCCTCGTCGCGGTTCCAGTTCGACGTCTGCTTGTCGATGATCTTGATGAAGCTGCAATCCGGCGTCGCGATCACATCGTCGATGTCCTTGGTGCGCTGCACGGCGGCCTGGTTGGAAAGCTCGCCCATGATCACATAGACATTGGCTTCCTTCTTGCCGGCTTCCTTGAACAGGCGGCAGACTTCCTTGGTCTCGAGCGTGCCGGAATCGGCTTCGTTCGAGGCGACGAAGGCCTGGTTGTCGGGCAGCGTGTCGACATTGACCGGCTCGCGGTTGACGTAGACCAGCGGGATCTTGGCTGCGGCGGCGGCGTCCGACATCGCCTGCGTGGCCGAAGTGTCGACCGGGTTGACGATGATGGCATCGACGCCCGAGGCGGCGAAGTTCTTGATCTGGTCGAGCTGCTTGGCAACGTCGTTCTGTGCGTCCTCGACCTGCAGCTCGACGCCGCTCATGCCCTTGGCCTGCTCGATCATGCCGTTGCGCAGCACGGTCAGGAAGTTGTCGTCGAACTTGGCCATCGACACGCCAACCTTGGCGGCCATGGCGGATGAGCTCATCAGCGCCGCGAAGGCGACGCCCAAAATCAATTTCTTCATTGTGTTTCTCCTCCACATATTGGTGTCCGGTTTCACCGATTTATCCGGAATCCCCGATCTCCCCGGGGAATCTCTCCCTGATGTCTTTTCTGTTCCGGGTGACGCCTGCCTCCTGGCTGGAACGTCAAGCCCTCTGTTTGAAACAGATATTCCGGAACGAAAGAACCAAAATACACAGATGATGAAATATTTATTCCATTTCACATCGGGGCGTCAAGGGCGATTCCGCGGCCTGCGGGCCGATTTACGCATCGCTCTGATGGATTCTATCATTTGCCTCGGCGGGCTTGCGCGGCGGCGGGCTAGATGTTTTCCGGCAGGTAGATGTCGAAGGGCAGGAAGGTCTGGCCCGGAGCGTTGGCGGCGCCGGTTTCGATGGCATGCGCCATCAGGTCGACGAGCTCACGGCACAAAGCGGCGAGCGGGGTCGAGATCACCATGGTGAGGATGTTGTCGGCGAGTGCCGCGCGCGATTCGGCGTTGATCTCGTTGCAGACCACCACCGGCATGGTCGCGGGCTTCGCTGCCCGCAGCGCCGAGACCGCGCCTTCCATGCCGCCGCCGGCGACGTAGCAGCCGGCAAGATCCGGATAACGCGCCAGAAGATCGATCATCGCGTCATGGGTCACCTGGTTGGCTTCCAGATTGACCAGCGTTTCAAGCACGCTGAACTCCGGCGCATGCTCGCGGAAGAAGGAGCGAAAGCCGAT
The DNA here is from genome assembly GCF_040322895.1 of Mesorhizobium sp. M0088. NCBI lineage: Bacteria > Pseudomonadati > Pseudomonadota > Alphaproteobacteria > Hyphomicrobiales > Phyllobacteriaceae > Mesorhizobium > Mesorhizobium sp. M0088. The sequence goes on along the minus strand of NZ_JAMYUI010000001.1, from coordinate 589,579 downwards.
CTCGCGCAGCTCATGGCCGTGGAAGCGGTGGCTGCCGACGAAGAGGGCGACCTTGCCGGGCCGCTTGGCTGCCTTGGAGATCATCCATGCGGCGGTGCGCCCGACCTTGCGGTTGTCGAGGCCGATATAGCCTTCCCGGATGCCGGCGGCAAAGTCGGACAGCACGGAAAAGACCGGCTGCCCTCTCGCCTTCAAGGTTTCCACGACCGCTGTCAGGGTCGGATGGTCCGGACCGACAACGGCGATGGCCCTCGATTTCGCCGCCAGCCTGCGCATCTGGGAGGCGATCTCGTCGGGAGCCAGGGAACTGGCGAAATCGATGGTCGCAACGCCACGGAAGCGTTGCGATTGCGAGATGGCCAGTTCGAGTTCCCGCGCGAAGTCGCCGTAAAAGGCATCATTGCCCCGCAGCAGCAGGAAGCCTAGCCGGTACTCCGGCAATTCCTGGCGCATGCGCTGCCTGATAAGGCCGGCGGCGTGATAGCCGATATCGGTAGCGGTCTCGTAGACGCGGCGCGCTGTCTCCTCGCGCACCGGCAGCCGGTTGTTCAGCACGCGGTCGACGGTAGCGACACTGACGCCCGAGATGCGCGCCAGATCAGATATGGTCGGCCGCTTCACCATGCTTGCCCCGTCGGATTTGCTTGAGCCTTCGTACAGCATCCTGATGGGAAATGATAGAAACTATCTTTATGATGTTGAATCCATCATCGGTCGGCGTTACTTTGACGCTAGAAGCCAAAGGAATTCATGGCATTCGCCCTGGCGGATGCCTTTGCCGAGGGAGGCAATCATGTCCACTGCGCCGTCCCGGCGTGACTACAGCCTGATCGGCCGCGATGCCAAGCTCGCGGTCGAGACCGGCCTGTCGGCGGCCGAGTGGTATCACACCGACATACCGCGCAAGCAGATGAAGGAGCTGATGCAGCGCTCCGACGGGCCGGCGATCCGCGATACGGCAATCTGGTTCGCCGCGCTGATCGTCAGCGGGGCCGGCGGCGCCTGGTTCTGGGGCACATGGTGGTGCGTGCCGTTCTTCTTCGTCTATGGCGTCCTCTACGGCTCCTCGACGGATTCGCGTTGGCACGAATGCGGCCACGGCACCGCTTTCCGGACGCAATGGATGAACGATGCGGTCTATCAGATCGCCTGCTTCATGATCATGCGCAATCCGGTGACCTGGCGCTGGAGCCACACGCGCCACCACACCGACACCGTCATCGTCGGCCGCGACCCGGAAATCTCGGTCATGCGGCCGCCCGATCTGGTTCGCGCCATGCTGGGCTTCGTTGGCGTGCTCGATGCCTGGCATGCGATGTCAGACATGCTGCGCAACGCCGCCGGCAACATCAGCGCCGCCGAAAAGACCTTCATTCCCGAACAGGAACAGCCCAAGGCGATCCGCGTCGCCCGCATCTGGACGGCGATCTATGCCGCCACCGTCGGGCTGGCGCTCTACACCGGTTCGTTCCTGCCGCTGATGCTGGTCGGCCTGCCCAGGCTCTACGGCGCCTGGCACCATGTCATGGTGGGGCTGCTGCAGCATGGCGGCCTGGCCGACAATGTCACCGACCACAGGCTGAACAGCCGCACCGTCTACATGAACCCGATCAGCCGCTTCATCTACTGGAACATGAACTACCATGTCGAGCATCACATGTTCCCGATGGTGCCGTACCATGCGCTGCCGAGGCTGCACGAACTGATCAAGCACGACCTGCCGGAACCGACACCATCGATCCTGGCCGGCTATCGCGAGATGATCCCGGTCTTCCTGCGCCAGCTGCGCAACGAGGACTATTTCCTCAAGCGCGAGCTGCCGCCGACCGCACGGCCATATCGCGAAGAATTCCACAACGACACTATCGCCGCCGCGGCGGAATGATCGTGCTTCCATCGGTTTAGACTGTTTATTTTAACGCAATTCCGGGCGGAAAACCGCTGCGCACTTTTCCTGGATTTGCTTTTGGGGAGGACTTGAATGAGCGACTGGGTCGAGGCCTGCGCCACCGGCGACATAGACGAGGAGGATGTGATGCGCTTCGACCATGGCGGCCGCACCTTTGCCATCTATCGCAGCCCCGACGACGAGTTCTTCGCGACTGACGGCCTGTGCACGCATGAAAAGGTGCACCTGGCCGACGGGCTGGTGATGGATGACATCATCGAATGCCCCAAGCACAATGGCCGCTTCAACTACAAGACGGGTGACGCCCGCGGCGCGCCGGTCTGCGTCAACCTGAAGACCTATCCGGTCAAGGTCGATGCCGGCAAAGTCCTGATCCAGATCGGATGACTGACATGGCGCGGGGAATGGTCATCATCGGCGCCGGCGAATGCGGCGGGCGGGCGGCATTGGCGCTGCGCGACCTCGATTATCAGGGGCCGGTGACGCTGGTCGGCGATGAGCCGCATCTGCCCTACGAGCGCCCGCCTCTGTCCAAGGAGGCGATGGCCAGCGATACGCCCGAGATCAAGGCGATCGCCAGCGACGCCATTCTGGCCGAGAAATCGATCCGGCATATCCATTCCCTCCAGGCCGTGGCGATCGATCGGGCGGCGCATGCGGTGCGCCTGTCGGACGGATCGGTCCTGCCTTACGAAAAGCTCCTGCTGGCAACGGGTTCGATGCCGCGCAAGCTGCCGATGCCCGGCCTTGGCGCGCACTGCGTCTATCTCAGGACCTTTGCCGATGCGCTCGCCATTCGCGCGCATCTCACCGCCGGCAACCGCATCGCCATCATCGGCGGCGGTTTCATCGGCCTCGAACTCGCCGCCGCGGCCCGCAAGCTCGGGGCTGATGTCACCGTCATCGAGGCGCAGCCGCGCATCCTGATGCGCGGCGTGCCGGCGGAGATCGCCGAAATCATCCATGATGCGCATGTCGCCGAGGGCGTTGATATCCTGTGCGGCGATGGCATCGCGTCCATCGCCGACGACGGCAACAAGGTGCGCATAGCGCTTGCCGGCGGCCGGGAAATCGTCGCCGACCTCGCGATCATCGGCATCGGCGCCGTGCCGGTGACCGGGCTTGCGGCCGAAGCCGGCCTGGCGATCGACAACGGCATCGCTGTCGATGCGCAATTGCGCAGCAGCGATCCCGACATCTATGCCGCCGGCGATTGCTGCTCGTTTCCGCTCGCCGTCTATGGCGGCCGTCGGGTGCGGCTGGAAGCTTGGCGCAACGCCCAGGAACAAGGCGCGCTGGCGGCCAGGAACATGCTCGGCGCCGGCGAGGCGCATGCGGCGGTGCCGTGGTTCTGGTCGGATCAATATGGTCTGTCCCTGCAGATCGCCGGGCTGTCCGACGAAGGCAGCAGCACCGTGCGCCGCGACCTCGGCGACGGCGCCTTCATCCTCTTCCATCTGGCCGAAGATGGCAGGCTGGTGGCGGCCAGCGGCATCGGCCCCGGCAATACGGTTGCCCGCGATATCAGGCTTGCCGAAATGCTGATCGGCAAGCGCGCGAAGCCGGCGCCGGAAGCGCTGGGATCGCAGGATGTGAAGTTGAAGTCGTTGCTGGCGGCTTGAGCCGTCACGCCAATTGCCGACGTCTGCGCCGCCCCTCATCTGCCTGCCGGCATCTTCTCCCCGTATAGTGACGGGGAGAAGGGCGCTATCATCGCCGGTTTCGCCAATCACCAGCATCGCAAGAAGGGCGCCGAGGTTGCGGCCAGCCCCTTTCTCCCCGTCACTATACGGGGAGAAATGTCCGGCAGGACAATGAGGGGCGGCGCAGGCGTCGGCAAATTAACGTCAGCGCGCCTGAACCCCAGCCTAAAACAGCGCCTTCAGCTCCGCCAATTTGTCGTTCACCAGCCAGCCATAGTAATTCTCTTCCGGCAGCTTTTCCGGCTCGCCGGCGGCGCGGCGCCTGTCGTTCTCCGCCTTCAGCGCGTCAGCCCGCTGCTCCGGATTGCCGACATTGTAGAGCGTGGCGGTGACCCCCGGATTGCCCGAAATGTCGAAGCCGGCAATGCTTTTATAGGCATCGATCGATTTCCGGATCGTCGCGGCGACGTAGGGCAGCGTCAGGTCCGGATCCATGATGGTCTTGTAGACCGAATTGGGATCGCCGACGTCGAGCTTCGGCAGGCCGGAAACCTTGTGCACCAGATCGCTCATCTGCAGGGCGGTCAGCGGATTGAGCTGGCCGAGGCCAAAGGTCTGGCCGGCATAATAGGGCTGGAAGAAGGTGGCGCCGAAACGATCGTCGGGAAAGCTCGTCCCGCCGACGCTCTTGCCGCGAAACGAACGGTTCCACACCTGCTCGCGGCATTCCCACAGATCATAGCTGTCGGACATCCCGGCGCATTTCTTGAATTCCGGCCGCTGCACGAAATCGGTGATGTCCTCGCCGTCATAGGCGAAGGACAGCTTGCTGGAGAGATAGGAGATCGCCTTGACGTAGTAGGTCTGCAGCCGGTCATAGGCATCGACATTGTAGGTGTGCTCGCCGACGATGGCGCCGACGATGTGCAAGGGATCGATGCCGTAGGTGGCTGCTGCCTTCTTGATCTTGCCGCGCAGACCGGCATCGTTCTGCAGCAGGGCGTAGACCTTGCGGTACTTCGCCTGGAAGCTGGTGTTGGTCGCCTGCGTGCGCCGGCTGGAGGCGCCGGGAATGTCGGGCTGCACGGCATTGCGATTTCCCGGCGGCACCAATGTCGCTGCCTCGGCGGCGAACAGCGTCGTCGCCAGCGTCAAGCCGAGAATGACCAGGATCAGTTTTTTCATGCACCCGCCGCCCAAGCAATTCCAGGAAAAGTGTGAAACGGTTTTCCGGAATTGCGTCAAACCAAGAGATCGAGAATTGCCGGGCAAACTAGGTAAAGCTCTTGGTCGAGTCGAGAGCACCCCTTCACACGGCACTACGAAAGGTGGCCAGATGGTACCATCTGGCCACACATGATTTTGCTTGCCGGAAAATGTTGCCTGGACCGGCGCCGGAACGTTCCGGCGCCGTCGTTTAAAGGATGAACCGCGACAGGTCGGTATTCCTGGACAGGTCGCCGACATGCTTCTCCACATAGGCGGCATCGATGGTGACTGATGTGCCGTTGCGGTCGGGCGCATCGTAGGAGATTTCGTCCAGCACCCGCTCCATCACCGTCTGCAACCGCCTTGCGCCGATGTTCTCGACGCTGGCGTTGAGGTCGACGGCGATGCCGGCCAGCGAATCGATAGCGTCGTCGGTGAAGGTCAGCTCGACGCCCTCGGTCTTCATCAGAGCGATATACTGCTTGATCAGGCTCGCCTCGGTCTCGGTCAGGATGCGGACGAAATCGTCCTTCTCCAGCGCCCGCAATTCGACGCGGATCGGCAGGCGGCCCTGCAGCTCCGGCAAAAGGTCGGACGGCTTGGAGACGTGGAAGGCGCCGGAAGCGATGAACAGGATATGATCCGTCTTCAACGGCCCGTATTTGGTCGCCACCGTGGTGCCCTCGACCAGCGGCAGCAGGTCGCGCTGCACGCCTTCGCGGGACGGACCGCCCGAAATGTCGGATCTCGCCGCTATCTTGTCGATCTCGTCGAGGAAGACGATGCCGTCATTCTCCGCGGCATCGAGCGCCCGGCGCACGACTTCGTCCTGATCGAGCAGCTTGTCGGACTCGTCATTGACCAGCAGGTCGTAGGACTCCTTGACCGTCGTCTTGCGCATCTTGGTCTTCTTGCCGCCCATCGCCTTCGACAGCATGTCGTTGATGTTGAGCACACCGATATTGGCGCCCGGCATGCCGGGGATTTCGAAGCCGGGCATGCCGCCGCTGCCGGTGTCGGCAACCTCGACCTCGATCTCCTTGTCGTCGAGTTCGCCGTCGCGCAGCTTCTTGCGGAAACTATCGCGGGTGGCCGGGCTCGCCGTCTTGCCGACCAGCGCTTCCAGCACGCGTTCCTCGGCGTTGATGTGGGCGCGCGCCTTGACGTCTTCGCGCATCTTCTCACGCACCAGGCCGATGGCGATCTCGACCAGATCGCGGATGATCTGCTCGACATCGCGGCCGACATAGCCGACCTCGGTGAACTTGGTCGCCTCGACCTTGACGAAAGGCGCACCGGCGAGCCGCGCCAGGCGGCGCGAGATTTCGGTCTTGCCGACGCCGGTCGGCCCGATCATCAGGATGTTCTTCGGCATCACCTCTTCGCGCATCTGTCCTTCCAGCTGCTGGCGGCGCCAGCGGTTGCGCAAGGCGATGGCCACGGCGCGCTTGGCGTCCTTCTGGCCGATGATGAAACGGTCGAGTTCCGAAACGATCTCGCGGGGAGAAAATGTGCTCATATCACTAGATTCCACTTTGCCACTGCTTGATGGCCTCGAACGGATGCAGCAGCATGATCACGTTGAGTGTCAGATTGTCCCGGATGAGATAGCCGGTACCGAGTTCGAAGATGATGGCAAGGCTGACGATCACCCATATAGGTAGCCTTCGCGCCATCACAAATCCCAGCACCATGGCCAGAGTGTCCGACACCGAATTGATGATGCTGTCGCCGTAATAGTCGAGCGAGATGGTGCCGGCGCGGTAGCGCTCGATGATGAATGGGCTGTTTTCGAGCAGCTCCCAGCCGCCTTCGATGAAGACGGCGAACGCCAGTCTCAAGCCGATCGGCGAACGCGGGAACAGGAATCTTGCCAGCGCATAGAACAGGAAGCCGTGGATGATGTGCGAGAACGTATACCAGTCCGAAATGTGCTGGGAATTCTCCGAACTCTGCACGACGCCATGCCAGAGCTTGACGTAGCCGCAGGTGCAGATCGGCGCTCGCCCCATGCCGTAGAGCGCCCCGGCCTGGAAGATGATCAGCGCGAGGACGAGCAGAAGCCCCATTCGCCAGCTGTCTTCATAGGCCGAATAGCTGTTCTCCGCGGCCGGTGTCGTCATCGGTTCATTCCCCCTCGTTTCGCGTCGCCGTCTCGATCATCACAAAGCCTTGTAACGCCTTCAGCGGCGGTAGCCGGCGGATCACGGCAGCCGGCAAGGTGGGTTTGACCACAATCCGCCGGATACGCTGCCAGCCAGCCCCGAACAGAATGATCAGCGCGCCAACAACGACCAGGATCAAGGCAAAAGGCGGGATGCCCGTCGAATCGGAGGCGGAATTCACCAGATAATAGATGCCCAGCGAGCCGAAGTAAGCCAATGTTGGAACCAGAAGCGAACGGCGGTCGATGGCAAGCGCGACATAGAGGAAGCCAAGGATCAGAATCGCCAGCATGAGGGTTGCATTGGTATCCGGCGCGATATGTCCGAATACGACGTTCTGGCCGGTTGCCATAATGAAGAGCGGATGCACCAGCATGGGCGCCGAGACGACATGCAGCCAGAAAGCGCAATCGGACCAGATCTTGCGTCGATCCCTATCGTAAATGTCAAAAGCTACACCCGTTGCGAACATGATCAGGCCGCAGATCAGCGGCATGTAAAGTGCCGCGCGGAGCAATTCGGGAACATCCTCCATACGCGATGGCGCAATCGCACCCGCTGTCACGCTGTCATACAGGATTATCGCCGTTTGCAGGAAGGCAAGCAGTGTAAAAGCGATGGCGATAGCCCCGGCAATGATGGGGACGCGAAAACGCCAGAAATAGATCGCCGCCGCGATTATTCCTCCGCCCAGGAACAGATATCCGGCCTGGGACGCCGTCTGGCGCAACGCCAATAGCTGCCAGATAGTCTCCGGCTTGCGTATGCCGAAGCTGGTCTCCACCTGTAGCGCCAGAGCGGCCAGAATGGCGGCCATGAAAATCAGGGCAAGCACGGACGACGATAATTTCATCCGGTGCTGACGCGTGACAATTTCGGCGAGCCCCCAGGCGAAAACCGCGAGGATGCCTGCGATCCAGAATGTCTGGCCTGGAAGCAAGGTGGTCAGGACAAAGAAGAAGCCGGCGCTGAGCAGAACGGTTCCGACAGTGACAAACAGATCGTTGCCGCCGCCCACCAGCCGCAGGTTTTCCTCGTCACCCTCGTCATCGGCGCGCCTCGCCTCGGGGGCGAGAGCGACCGCACGTTCCATGGCCTCCAACTGATCGCGCAGGGTCTGCGAGATCAAACCTTTCGCGATTGCCTTGTCGAGGGTTTCGGCGCTGATCAATTGGGCTCCTGCGTCGCGTTGCGCGCCATCATCAAGGCCGGCCCGTACTCCGACGTTCTGGTGTCAAAGGCAACAAAGCCCGCCTTTTCATAGGCACGGATCGCCCTGACATTGGCGGGATCCGGATCGATGATGACGCGCGGAACACCTTCCTCGAAAAGCTGTTCGACGAACTGGCGCACGATTGCCGAGCCATGGCCGCGCCCGAGCAGCTCCGGCACGCCGATCGACACGTCGATGCCGAGCGTGCCGAACGGCTGGTCGGCATAGGGATGGTCGTCTTCCAGATGCGGGTCGTAGCTCTGCAGATAGGCAATCGGCTTGCCGTCGAGCTCGACGATCAGCGGCTCGACCGAAATCGAGTCGATGTGCTCGCGAATGCCGGCGATTTCCGTCTCCGGATCGTCCCACCACTCTGCAACATGCGGCTCGGCGAGCCAGCCGGCGATCATCGGCAGGTCTTTTTCCGTCACCGGCCGAAAATCGTAGCTATCTTCTTGTTCGGCCATGATCTCTGGACGAACGGAACCGTTCGTCCGAGAAAACCGGTTTCCACTATTCGGGGTCATGGCCGGCTTTTCAGCCGACATCAAGCGTTTCGACGACGAAATTGTTGTTGGTGTAGACGCAGATGTCGGATGCGATCTGCATCGCCTTGCGGGCGATCTCCTCGGCATCCTTGTCGCTGTCCATCAGCGCGCGCGCCGCGGCCAGCGCGTAATTGCCGCCCGAACCGATGGCCATGACGCCGAATTCGGGTTCGAGCACGTCGCCGGTGCCGGTCAGCGCCAGCGATACCGACTTGTCGGCCACCAGCATCATCGCCTCGAGCCGGCGCAGATAGCGGTCGGTGCGCCAGTCCTTGGCGAGTTCGACGCAGGCGCGCGTCAGCTGGTCTGGATATTGTTCGAGCTTGGCTTCGAGCCGCTCCAGCAGCGTGAAGGCGTCGGCGGTGGCGCCGGCGAACCCGGCGATCACATTGCCGCCCTTGCCGATGCGGCGCACCTTCTTGGCGTTGCCCTTCATGATGGTCTGGCCAAGGCTGACCTGGCCGTCGCCGGCGATCACCACCTTGTTGCCCTTGCGCACCGTCACGATGGTCGTGGCGTGCATGGTCAGATTATCGGACATTTCCTGGCTCCGAGCAGCGCCATCCCGATAAGGCGATCGGCGCGGTACGAGTGACTTGATCGGCCATATGTATGCATGGGACCGATGATTGCAAACCGCTGGATAGCGGCCGGGTTCGCAACTGGCAATCGCCGGATCATGCTGCTAGAAGGCTTTCGTTTTCAAGCCTGCGAGCGCTTGAACCTCTGAGCTGGTCACGATGTGAACCTCTGGACAAGGATAGAGTGATGCCGCCCCGCGCCGCCGAAGTCAGCCGCAAGACCAAGGAAACCGAGATTGCCGTCTCGGTCCATGTCGACGGCACCGGAAAATCGGACATTTCGACGGGCGTCGGCTTCTTTGACCATATGCTGGACCAACTGGCGCGCCATTCCCTGATCGACATGACGGTCAGGGCCAAGGGCGACCTGCATATCGACGATCATCACACCGTCGAGGACACCGGCATCGCGCTTGGCCAGGCGCTGGCCAAGGCACTGGGCGAGCGGCGCGGCATCATGCGCTATGCCTCGATCGACCTTGCCATGGACGAGACGCTGACGCGCGCTGCGATCGACGTGTCCGGCCGACCGTTCCTGGTCTGGAACGTTTCCTTCTCGTCGCCGAAGATCGGCACCTTCGACACTGAGCTGGTGCGCGAATTCTTCCAGGCTTTGGCGCAGAATGCCGGCATCACGCTGCATGTCACCAATCACTATGGCGCCAACAACCATCACATCGCCGAGACCTGCTTCAAGGCGGTGGCGCGCGCGCTGCGCGCGGCTCTCGAACGCGATCCGCGCCAGCCGGATGCGGTTCCCTCCACCAAGGGATCGTTGAAGGGATAAGGCCATGGCCACCTATGTCGTGATGGAACCGCCAGGCCGCAGCGAGAAGGCCGATGCCACGGCCTTTGTCCGCGATGGCTTCACCTGGCTGGGCCTCCTGGTGCCGCCGCTATGGTTCGCCTGGCATCGGCTGTGGATCGAGGCAGCGCTTGCCTTCGTCGTCATGGGCCTGCTTTCGATGCTGGGCCAGAAGCTCGGCCTTGGTCTGGCCGGCTCGCTGCTGTCACTGTTGGTTTCGCTCTATGTCGGACTGGAAGGGCAAGGCCTGCGCATCGCGGCACTTCGCCGGCGCGGTTGGCACGAATGGGGCGCGGTCGAAGCCGGTTGGCTCGACGACGCCGACACACGCTATGCGCTGGAAGCGGAAGCGCCGGCCGATGAGGTTGTGCCGGCGCCGCGTATGGTCCCCGATGCTGCCCTCGCGCGGCCAGCGCAGCCGGGCATGGCGCTGGGGCTGACCCACATTCCGGGAAGAAGCTGACATGCGGGTTGCGATCATCGACTACGGCTCGGGCAATTTGCGCTCGGCCACCAAGGCTTTCGAGCGCGCCGCGCGCGAAGCCGGCATATCGGCCGATATCGACCTGACCGCAGATGCCGAGCGGGTGCGCACGGCCGATCGCATCGTCCTGCCCGGCGTCGGCGCCTATGCCGACTGCGCCTCCGGCCTGCAGGCCGTCGAAGGCATGTGGGAAGCCGTCGAGGAGGTTGCGATCGTCAAGGGCCGGCCGTTCCTCGGTATCTGCGTCGGCATGCAGCTGATGTCGCAGCGCGGCCTCGAAAAGACAATTACCAAGGGCTTCGGCTGGATATCGGGCGACGTGAAGGAGATCATGCCTTCCGATCCGGCGCTGAAGATCCCGCAGATCGGCTGGAACACGATCGAGCTCAAGCGCCAGCATCCGCTGTTTGCCGGCATACCGACTGGCGCAAGCGGGCTGCATGCCTATTTCGTGCATTCCTATCATCTCGATGCGGGCAAGGCGGACGAGGTTCTGGCGGTTGCCGACTATGGCGGCCCGGTGACGGCGGCCGTCGCCCGCGACAATCTTGTCGGCACGCAGTTCCACCCGGAAAAGAGCCAGGCGCTCGGCCTCGCGCTGATCACCAATTTCCTGCGCTGGAGGCCCTAGAGCATGATCCCGAAAAGTGGACCCCGGCTTTCTCGGACAAACGGTTCCCGTTTGTCCGGAGATCATGCTCGAGCAGAGGGATAGACCATGAGCAAGAAGGGCTACTGGATGGCGATGGTCGAGGTGACCGATCCGGAAAACTATCCGCTATACATTGCCGCCAACAAAGCGGCTTTCGACAAATATGGCGCAAAGTTCCTGACCCGCGGCGGTCAGTCGTCGAGCCCGGAAGGGCCATCGGGCAATCGCCATGTCATCATCGAGTTCGAGAGCTATGCGGTCGCACTCGCCTGCTTCCATTCGCCTGAATACCAGGTGGCGCTGAAATTCCGACGTCTCTATTCGACATCCCATTTCGCCATTGTGGAAGGCGCCTGAACGGATGATCCTTTTCCCGGCGATAGATCTCAAGGACGGCCAGTGCGTGCGCCTCAGGCATGGCGACATGACGACCGCGACCATCTACAACGATGATCCTGCCGCGCAGGCGCGGGCCTTCGAGCAACAGGGTTTCGAATGGCTGCATGTCGTCGACCTCAACGGCGCCTTCCAGGGCCAGAGCGTCAACAGCGCGGCGGTCGGCGCCATCCTCAAGGCGACGAAGAACCCGGTGCAGCTCGGCGGCGGCATCCGCACGCTGGCGCAGATCGAGGACTGGCTCGATCGCGGCCTGGCCCGGGTCATCCTCGGCACGGTGGCGGTGCGTGACCCGGACCTTGTCAAACAGGCCTGCAAGGCGTTTCCGGGCAAGGTCGCCGTCGGCATCGACGCCAAGGGCGGCAAGGTCGCCGTCGAGGGCTGGGCCGAGGCGTCGAGCCTCGGCGTCATCGAACTGGCGAGGAAGTTCGAGGGCGCCGGCGTCGCTGCCATCATCTACACCGACATCGACCGCGACGGCGTTTTGACCGGCATCAACTGGGACGCCACCATCGACCTCGCCGATGCCGTGTCGATCCCGGTCATCGCTTCCGGCGGCCTCGCCTCGATCGCCGACATCGTGCGCATGACCATGCCCGATGCGCAAAAGCTCGAAGGCGCGATCTCCGGCCGCGCGCTCTATGATGGCCGCATCGATCCGGCGCAGGCCCTTGCGATCCTGCAGGGCAGGGCGGAGACGCGGACGTGAAAATCTCCATTATCCTGGCCTCCTATGACAGCGGCCACTACCATGGCGGCATGGGCCAGGGTCCGGACGCGCTGGTCTCTGGCGGGCTCGTCGACGCCCTGACGATGGCCGGCCACGATGTGATGGTCGAGGATATCGGCAAGGTTGGAGATACCCAGGAGCGCGAAATCGCCACCGGCTTTGCCGTCTGCAACGCGGTTGCGAGCGAGGTTCGTCTTGCCCGTGACGCCGGTCGGTTTCCCATCGTCCTTGCCGGAAACTGCCTGACCAGCGCCGGCGCGGTCGCCGGCGAAGACGCCGATGCGATCATCTGGGCCGACCAGCATGGCGATCTCAACACGCCCGAGACATCCACATACGGCTTTCTCGACGGCATGGCGCTGGCGACCGTGCTCGGCCTGTGCTGGCGACCGATGGCGTCCGCCATTCCCGGCTTCAAGCCGGTCGATCCGTCACGCTGCGTGCTCGTCAACGCGCGCGATCTCGATCCGGACGAGAAGCGGCTGCTGGAGACATTGCCGATCGTGCGGACGGAATGCTCCGGGGTGGCCCAGGCGGCCGAAAGACTGAAGATCGCCGGCGCCAGACGCGTGCACATGCATCTCGACATGGACGTGCACGATCCCCGGGAGCTGCAGGCCAACCGCTATATCACTTCGGGCGGGCCGAGCCCGGAACAGCTGCGCGATGCCACTTGCGCCATGGCGCTTGCGGTGCCGGTCGTCGGCATCACCGTCTCCGCCTACGACCCGGCCTTCGACGCCCAGGCCGATGTTCCGCCGCTGGTCGGCCAGTTGCTGAACGATCTCATCGCCACGATAGAGGGTCGCTGATGCTGAAAGCCCGTGTCATCCCCTGTCTCGACGTCAAGAGCGGCCGTGTCGTCAAGGGCGTCAACTTCGTCGATCTCGTCGACGCCGGCGATCCGGTCGAGGCGGCCAAGGCCTATGACGCGGCCGGCGCCGACGAACTCTGCTTCCTCGACATCACGGCTTCGTCGGACAATCGCGAGACCATCTTCGACGTCATCGCACGCACCGCCGAACAATGCTTCATGCCGCTGACCGTCGGGGGCGGCGTGCGCCAGGTCGCCGATATCAGGAAGCTGCTCTTGGCCGGCGCCGACAAGGTGTCGATCAACACGGCCGCGGTGAAGAACCCTGATTTCGTCGCCGAGGCCGCTGACAAGTTCGGCAACCAGTGCATCGTCGTCGCCATCGACGCCAAGAAGGTGTCGGGCACCAGTGAGACCGACCGCTGGGAGATCTTCACCCATGGCGGCCGCGAAAAGACCGGCATCGATGCGGTCGAGTTCGCCCGGAAAATGGTCGATCGCGGCGCCGGCGAGATCCTGCTGACCTCGATGGATCGGGACGGCACCAAGGCCGGCTACGACATCGCGCTGACCCGCGCGATATCAGACGCCGTGCGTGCGCCGGTGATCGCTTCCGGCGGCGTCGGCACGCTCGACCACATGGTCGAAGGCATTCGCGACGGCCATGCCGGCGCGGTGCTGGCGGCGTCCATTTTCCATTTCGGCACCTACACGATAGCGCAGGCCAAGGCGCATATGGCCGCCGCCGGCCTGCCGATGCGGCTGGACTCTGTGAATAATCGGCCCTAAAGCATGATCCCGAAAAGTGGGAACCGGTTTTCGGAAAAGATCATGCTTAAACAAGCAGATAGATGACGCCATGACCGAGTTTTCGCTTTCCGATCTGGAAAAAATCGTTGGGGAACGCGCCCATTCCGGAGATCCGGATTCATGGACGGCAAAATTGTTCGCGCGCGGCATTGACAAGGCGGCGCAGAAGCTCGGCGAGGAGGCCGTCGAGACGGTGATTGCCGCCGTCAGGGGCGACAAACCGGCCATCGTTTCAGAAAGCGCCGATCTTATATATCATTGGCTCGTCGTTCTCGGCCTCTCCGGGGTACCGCTGAGCGACGTGCTTAGGGAACTCGAAGGCCGCACCCGGCGTTCGGGCATCGCCGAGAAGGCGTCACGGCCCAAGGGCTGACCGCGAGGAAGGGCAGGTATCTCGATGGATCAGCTCGCGCCGACCGAGAAATATTCCCCCTTTCGCTTCTTCTCCGCCGATCAATGGTCGCAATTCCGCGCCGACACGCCGCTGACGCTGAGCGCGGACGAATTCCGCCGCCTGCGCTCGCTCAACGATCCGGTCGATCTCGAGGAGGTCACGCGCATCTATCTGTCGCTGTCGCGGCTGTTGTCGGCGCATGTCGAAGCGAGCCAGCTGCTGTTCCGGCAACGCCAGGCCTTCTTCAACGCGGTCGACGTGGTCAAGACACCCTTCATCATCGGCATCGCCGGTTCGGTCGCCGTCGGCAAATCGACCACCGCACGCGTGCTGAAGGAACTTCTGGCGCGCTGGCCGTCGAGCCCCAAGGTCGATCTCATCACCACCGACGGCTTCCTGCTGCCCAACGAGGTCCTGCGCCGCGAGAACCTGATGGAGCGCAAGGGTTTCCCCGACAGCTACGATGTGGGCGCGCTGCTGCGCTTCCTGTCGGGCATCAAGTCGGCGCTGCCCGATGTCCGCGCGCCGGTCTATTCGCACCTGACTTATGACGTCATTCCCGGCGAGTTCGTCACCATCGACCGGCCCGACATATTGATCTTCGAGGGCATCAATGTCCTGCAGCCCGGCAAGCTGCCGCAGGACGGCAAGATCGTCCCTTTCCTGTCGGACTTCTTCGACTTCGCCATCTACATCGATGCCGACGAGAAGCTGATCCACAACTGGTATATTTCCCGCTTCATGCGGCTGCGTGAGACCGCCTTCCGCAATCCGGACTCCTTCTTTCACCGCTACTCGCAGCTGTCGGAGAGTTCCGCGCGCGCCATCGCCGAAGGCCTGTGGACCAACATCAATTTGAAGAATCTGCGCGAGAACATCCTGCCGACGCGGGCCCGCGCCGACTTGATCCTGCGCAAGGGCGCCGATCACCTGATCGAGGAAGTGGCGCTCAGGAAGCTGTGACGGCCGGCTCCGTCACCCGCCGCAGCGTCAGATTGATCCGCCCGCCGTTTTTCAGCAGCGCCGAGGTCGAGGGATAGATCCGATCGACGCCGTGAAAGCACAGCCGCCCCTCGCCGCCGAGCACCACGACGTCACCGCTTTGCAGCCTGAACGACTTGGTGGCGCCATCACGCGTGGTCTGGCCAACCCGGAACAGGCAGTCGTCGCCGAGCGAGACGGAGACGACCGACGCCGAAAGATCGGTCTCGTCGCGGTCCTGATGCAGGCCCATTTTTGCGTCCGGCGTGTAGAAATTGATGAGGCATGCTTCCGGCGGGTGCGAATAGCCCGAGACCTCGCGCCACAGGTCGAGCAGCGCATCCGGAATTGGCGGCCAAGGCGCCCCGGTTACCGGATGCGCCGGCTGGTAACGATAGCCGTGCTCCTTGTCGGTGACCCAGCCGAGCGGCCCGCAATTGGTCATACGCACGCTCATCTCCTTGCCGGTGCGCGGCATGGCCGGCACGAACAGCGGCGCCTGCTGCACGATCCGTCTCACCTCGTCGACCATCTCTTCCTGCGCGCTGCGCGACAGGTAGGCCGGCATGTGGCGGACGCCTTTGGGCAGGACGAGCACGGATTCGATTACCTCTTGGATGGTTCGGAACCGTAAAATGTCACGTTCAAATGAAAACGGCGACCCGAAAGCCGCCGCTCTTGTCGAATTGGCAGCCGCCGATCAGGCGAGGTCGGGAATGCGCAGCACCTGGCCCGGATAGATCTTGTCGGGATGGGTCAGCATCGGCTTGTTGGCCTCGAATATGACCGTGTTCTTGACGCCTTGGCCCTTGCCGTAGCTTTTCTCGGCGATCTTCCAGAGATTGTCGCCCTTCTTCACCGTGTAGAAGGTGGGCTCCTTGGCGGGGGCGGCGGCCGTGCCAGGTGCTGGCGCGACCTGCAATTCGTCCGCCTGCACTTTGGAGACGCCGAGCGTGTTGCCGACGGCGATGACCGCCTTCTCGAAGATCGACTGGTCCTTGACCACACCCTTCAGCACCGCCGTGTCGCCCGTGACGACGACCTCGACGCCATCGGTGCCGAGCTTGTGCGAATCGAGCTCCTTCTTGAGTGTGTCGGCCGTGGGTGCGGCTTCGTCGTCACCGCCGATGCCCAGTTTCTTGCCGACGCTCTTGACGAAATCGAACATGCCCATCCTTGGTCTCCCTTGCTAATGGCAATGGTTGAACTTTGCATCTGCGGTCCAAAATGGGAAGTCGTTTTGCGCGTGATTGGTGTGGTGCTTAATCGTTCTCCACCCGGCCCCGCAGCTTCTTGATCGTGCCGCGCCCGGCCTTGCTCTTCAACCGCCGTTCCACGGCACCCTTCGACGGCCGTGTCTTCTTGCGCGGCGGCGGTGGCGGTTCGGCGGCCTTGGCGACCAATGCCGTCAGCCGTGCCCGCGCATCCGCCCGGTTCTGTTCCTGGGTGCGGAAGCGGCCTGCTTCGATGACGATGACACCGTCCTTGGTGGCACGCTGGCCGGCAAGCTTGATCGTCCGCTCGCGCACGCGCTCCGACAGACCCGTTGCGTTGGCCGCGTCGAAGCGCAGTTGCACCGCCGTCGCCACCTTGTTGACGTTCTGGCCGCCGGGACCGGACGAGCGGATGAAATCCTCGTGCAGGTCGCCCGGATGGATCACCGCATCGCCTGATATGATGATGTTGTCGTCGCTCGCCATGCCGCAGTCATGGCGCGGCGGATCGAAAAAGAAAAGGCCCGATCGAACCGGGCCTTTCAACGAAAGCTGACCCCTGTGGCGCGATTACTCCGCCGCTTCCTGCATGCGCGGCGCCGCGCCCAGCACCACGGCGTCGACATGGCTTTCGAATTTCTCGAAATTGACGGCGAACATGCCGACCAGCCGTGCCGCCTGCCGGTCATAGCCGGCCTTGTCGGCCCAGGTCGCCCGGGGGTCCAGAATCATCGGGTCGAGAATGGCGCTATCGATGCCCGGCACAGCCACCGGCACCTCGAAACCGAAATGAGGGTCGGTGCGGAACTCGGCCGTCTTCAGCGAGCCGTCGAGTGCGGCTGCAAGCAAGGCGCGCGTCGCCTTGATCGGCATGCGCTTGCCGGTGCCGTAGGCGCCGCCGGTCCAGCCGGTGTTGACCAGCCAGCAATCGGCGCCGTGGCGTGCAATCAGCTCGCGCAGCAGATTGCCGTATTCGGAAGGGTGGCGCGGCATGAACGGCGCACCGAAACAGGTCGAAAACGTCGCTTCGGGCTCGGTCACGCCCTTTTCGGTTCCGGCCACCTTGGCGGTGTAGCCGGACAGGAAATGATACATCGCCTGCGCCGGGGTCAGCCGCGCGATCGGCGGCATCACGCCGAACGCATCGGCGGTCAGCATGATGATGTTGTTGGGATGGTTGGCGCGGCCGGTCTTGCTGGCATTGGGGATGAAGTCCAGCGGGTAGGCGCAGCGTGTGTTCTCGGTCAGTCTTCCGTCGTTGAAATCCGGCACGCCATCAGCGTCGAGCACGACATTTTCCAGCACCGTGCCGAAGCGCTGCGTGGTGGCGAAGATTTCCGGCTCGGCTTCCGCCGACAGCTTGATCGTCTTGGCATAGCAGCCGCCTTCGAAATTGAAGATGCCGTGCGGTCCCCAGCCATGCTCGTCGTCGCCGATCAGCGTGCGCGAGGGATCGGCCGAGAGCGTCGTCTTGCCGGTGCCCGACAGGCCGAAGAAGATGGCGGCGTCGCCGGCCGCACCCTCATTGGCCGAGCAATGCATCGGCATCACGCCTTTCGCCGGCAGCAGATAGTTGAGCATGGTGAACACCGACTTCTTCATCTCGCCGGCATAGGAGGTGCCGCCGATCAGCACGATCTTGCGCGAAAGATCGACGGCGATCACCGTTTCGGTGCGGCTGCCGTGACGAAGGGGATCGGCGCGGAAGGACGGCAGGTCGATGATCGTCATCTCAGGCACGAACTGTTCGAGTTCGGCGGCATCCGGACGGATCAGCAGATTGCGGATGAACAGCGAGTGCCAGGCAAATTCGGTGATCACCCTGGTCGGCAGCCTCGACTCCGCATCGGCGCCGCCGACCAGATCCTGGACGTATAGGTCCTTGTCCGCGGCATGCGCCTGGAAATCGGCGAGCAGCGTGTCGAACTGGGCCGGCGAGATCGCCTTGTTGTTGTCCCACCAGACATGTGGTTCGGTGGCGCCATCGCGGACGACGAACTTGTCCTTGGGCGAGCGGCCGGTGTGCTGTCCGGTCTCGGCGACCAGCGCGCCATGGGCGGTCAAGCGGGCCTCGCCGCGCCGGATCGATTCCTCATAAAGGGCAGCCGCACCGAAATTATAGCGCACCACGCCGGTGGTTTTCAGGCCGATATGATCGATCGCGCAGGCGGAATTGCGTTTGCCGACTTCCGACATCGAGTGTCCCTCTTGGATTTGCCGCATCTTTGCCGGCACGTTTCCAGCACGCCCACTACGCGGGCTGAGATGGTCAGAACCAGAAAAGCCAAATGATATCAAATCATTAATCGATTTAAATATCTTGAAAGTTGTTTAAATCGTTTATATGTGCAAAAAGTTTCGCGGTTGCCCAAAGGATTGACGATGTCCGTTCGTCCAATCCATGTCGAGGTAGGATTGTGGCCGCCGGCATGCCGCGCGTGACAGCGGACAAGGCCTATGCCACATTTTGTACCTAATTTGTCCTGCAAAAGCCCCTTCTCTACGAAAGAAGGGACAGCTCATGAGGGAGCCGCTTGAAATGGCAACAATCGCGCTTGTCGATGACGACCGCAACATTCTGACATCGGTGTCGATCGCCCTGGAATCCGAGGGGTATCGCGTCGAGACCTACACGGATGGTGCGTCAGCGCTGGAAGGCCTGGCGGCACGCCCGCCGAACCTTGCCATCCTCGACATCAAGATGCCGCGCATGGACGGCATGGAACTGCTGCGCCGCATGCGCCAGAAGTCCGACCTTCCGGTGATCTTCCTGACCTCCAAGGACGACGAGATCGACGAATTGTTCGGCCTCAAGATGGGCGCCGACGATTTCATCCGCAAGCCCTTCTCGCAGCGCCTGCTGGTCGAGCGGGTGCGCGCCGTGCTGCGCCGCGCCAGTGCCCGCGAGGCTGCCGCCAAGACGCCAAGCCAGCAGGCCCGCTCGCTCGAGCGCGGCCAGCTCGTCATGGACCAGGAGCGCCACACCTGCACCTGGAAAGGCGAGCCGGTGACGCTCACCGTCACCGAGTTCCTGATCCTGCATTCGCTGGCGCAGCGTCCAGGCGTCGTAAAAAGCCGTGATGCGCTCATGGATTCGGCTTATGATGAACAGGTCTATGTCGACGACCGCACCATCGACAGCCACATCAAGCGGCTGCGCAAGAAGTTCAAGGCCGTCGACGACGACTTCGAGATGATCGAAACCCTTTACGGAGTCGGATACCGGTTCCGCGAAGCATAAGTAGCAGGGCCTGCTATTCGATGGCAGTGGAAGCACAGCGAACAAGACCGGCGGGCGCCTCCAGGCGGCCGTCGCGGATCATGCCGTCCTTCGTGTCGAAGATCACGGTGCCGATGCGCCGTTTCCTTGGCCATCATATCTTTTCCAGCCTGACACGGCGTATCCTGTTCCTCAACCTTGCCGGCCTTGCCGTCCTGGTGACCGGCATCCTCTATCTCAACACCTTCCGAGACGGGCTGATCGACGCCCGCGTCGAAAGCCTGATGACCCAGGGCGAGATCATCGCCGGCGCGATCGCCGCGTCGGCGACGGTCGAGACGGATTCGATCAGCATCGACCCGGAAAAGCTGCTTGAACTGCAGGCCGGCGAAAGCCTGGGGCCGGGCTCCGACCAACTCGACAACCTCGACTTCCCGATCAACCCGGAGCGGGTCGCCCCGGTGCTGCGAAGGCTGATCTCGCCGACCAGGACCCGTGCCCGCATCTATGACCGCGACGCCAATCTGCTGCTCGATTCACGCCACCTCTATTCGCGTGGCCAGATCCTGCGCTACGACCTGCCGCCGGTTGAGGAGGAAGAGCCCGATCTGGTCGAGCGCATCCAGAAATTCGTCTTCGACTTCTTCCGCAACACCGAGCTGCCGGTCTATCACGAGCAGCCGGGCGGCAATGGCGCCGCTTTCCCGGAAGTGGTCAAGGCACTCACCGGCAGCCCGTCGACCATCGTGCGCGTCAGCGAGCAGGGCGAACAGATCGTTTCGGTGGCGGTGCCGATCCAGCGCTTTCGTGCCGTCCTGGGCGTGCTGATGCTGTCCACCGAAGGCGGCGACATCGACAAGATCGTCGCCGCCGAGCGCAAGGCGATCCTGCGCGTCTTCGGTATCGCGGCGCTTGTCACCGCTATCCTGTCGATGCTGCTTGCCTCCACCATCGCCAATCCGCTGCGCCGGCTGTCGGCGGCGGCGGTGCGGGTGCGGCGCGGCGTCAAGAGCCGTGAAGAGATCCCCGACTTTTCCGACCGTCAGGACGAGATCGGCAATCTGTCGATCGCCATACGCGACATGACCAACGCGCTCTACGCCCGCATCGAGGCGATCGAAAGCTTCGCGGCCGATGTCTCGCACGAGCTGAAGAACCCGCTGACGTCGCTGCGCAGCGCGGTGGAAACCTTGCCGCTGGCCAAGAACGACGATTCGCGCGGCCGGCTGATGGATATCATCCAGCACGATGTCAGGCGGCTGGACCGGCTCATCACCGATATTTCCGACGCATCGCGCCTGGACGCGGAGCTCGCGCGTGAAGATGCCGGGACGGTCGACCTGAAGAAATTCATCACCGATCTGGTCGCCGTTTCGCGCGAAGCGACGCGCAACAAGAAGGCGGTCGAGATCGAGTTCAAGGCGGCCAAACTGCCGCAAGGCGTCAAAGGCTACGTCGTCGTCGGGCATGATCTTCGCATCGGCCAGGTCATCACCAATTTGATCGAGAACGCCCGTTCCTTCGTTCCCGAGGATCATGGCCACATCAGCCTGTCGCTGGCGCGTGCCGGCAAGTTCAACATCGTCACCGTCGACGACAATGGCCCCGGCATCCGGGCCGACAACATCGACCGCATCTTCGAACGGTTCTACACCGACCGGCCGGCCGGCGAGGCATTCGGCCAGAATTCGGGGCTTGGCCTGTCGATATCCAGGCAAATCGTCGAGGCCCATGGCGGCACGCTCACCGCCGAGAACATCCCCGGCACCAAACCCGGCGAGATCAAGGGCGCACGCTTTGTGGTGACATTGCCGGCCGAAGGCTGAGAGCATGAATCCCAACCACGCCTGGTCCAGCCGTGCAGCCTGAAAACATTCACGCGACAATGGTTTTGATCGGCGAGCGCGGCATTCTCGTCACCGGAGCCTCCGGTTCGGGCAAGACGACGCTGGCGCTGGCGCTCATCGACCATTGTCGCCATCGCGGCCTGTTCTCGCGGCTCGTCGGTGACGATCAGCTCTTTGTCGAGGTGCATGCCGGGCGGCTTCTCTGCCGCGCTCCCGCCATCATAGAAGGCCTCGTCGAGGTGCCTGGGCTCGGGCCGCGAGCGGTGCCGTTCGAGCCCGCCGCCATCGTCGATTTGCATGTCCGCCTGACGCCGGCCGGTGAAACGGCACGCTTTCAGGAGGATGCCGACACCAGCATCGCCGGCTGTCGGGTGCCGCGTATCGATGCGGTCGAACGCAACGTCGCTGCCGCCTTGCCGGTCGTGATGGCGCGGCTGTCGATCGCGCCTTTTCTATGATCCGTTCCGGGTTTTTTGCTGCAATGCGTCAAAATGGCATGTGCCTGCGCAATTTTGGGCTTGTCAACGGGCCGTGCGTCGACAAGATAGCGCTCCCGCCGCCTGGATTGGCTGGCGAGCATAAAATGCGCCTGTGAAGCGGCGATGACGGGAGCCACCAAAGAATGATCGGACTCGTGCTTGTAACGCACGGTCAACTGGCCACCGAGTTCCGACATGCCGTCGAACATGTCGTCGGGCCACAAGACAATTTCGAAACCGTGGCGATCGGTGCCGACGACGATATGGAGCAGCGTCGCCGCGACATCGTCGACGCTGTTGCCCGTGTCGATACCGGGGCGGGCGTCATCGTGCTGACCGACATGTTCGGCGGCACGCCCTCCAACCTTGCCATCTCGGTGATGGAGTCCGGCCGCACCGAGGTGATCGCCGGCATGAACCTGCCGATGCTGATCAAGCTCTCCTCGATCCGCAAGGGCGACAATATGGCCGCCGCGCTCGATGAGGCTCAGGCCGCCGGCCGCAAATACATCAATGTCGCCAGCCAGCTCCTGAGCAGCAAATGACCGCGCTGTCCCCGGAAAAAGACCAAATTGTCCGGGATTTTCCCATCATCAACCAACGTGGCCTTCATGCGCGCGCTTCGGCGAAGTTCGTCCAGCTGGCCAGCGGCTTCGATGCCTCGGTGCATGTCGAGAAGGATGGCGTCAAGGTCGGCGGCACCTCGATCATGGGCCTGATGATGCTGGCGGCAAGCCCCGGCTATTCGATCCGCGTCACCGCCAGCGGACCGGAAGCCCGGCAGGTCATCGACGCCCTGGAGCAGCTGGTGGCGTCCCGCTTTGGCGAGGAATGCTGATCAGGTAGAGCGCCGATGCGTGTTTGAGAGACATGCAGGGATAAAGATTTCTTTATATCCCATTGTCGTCCTTGCTCCGATCTGCTAGTCAGGCCGGCAATTCGCGCCCTTCGACGCGCCGACCGGCGCGGGCGTGTCCGCAACAAATTCGCAAGCACAACATTCGCATCGGAGTACTGCCATGACGGGTAGCAAGGACTATGTGGTCGCCGACATCTCGCTTGCCGGCTGGGGCCGCAAGGAACTCGAGATCGCCGAAACCGAAATGCCGGGCCTGATGGCCTGCCGTGAGGAATTCGGTCCCAAGCAGCCGCTCAAGGGTGCGCGCATCACCGGCTCGCTGCACATGACGATCCAGACGGCGGTGCTGATCGAGACGCTGAAGGAACTGGGCGCCGATATCCGCTGGGCCTCCTGCAACATCTTCTCGACCCAGGACCATGCGGCCGCGGCCATCGCCGAAGCCGGCATCCCGGTGTTCGCCGTCAAGGGCGAGTCGCTGGAGGAGTATTGGGACTACACCGACAAGATCTTCCAGTGGGCCGACGGCGGCCTCTCCAACATGATCCTCGATGATGGCGGCGACGCCACCATGTACATCCTGATCGGCGCCCGCGCCGAGGCCGGCGAGGATGTGCTGTCCAACCCGCAGAGCGAGGAAGAGGAATACTTCTACGCCCAGGTCAAGAAGCGCCTGAAGGCCTCGCCCGGCTTCTTCACCAAGCAGAAGGCGGCGATCCGCGGCGTCACCGAAGAGACGACCACCGGCGTCAACCGGCTCTATCAGCTGCAGAAGAAGGGCCTGCTGCCCTTCCCCGCCATCAACGTCAACGACTCGGTCACCAAGTCGAAGTTCGACAACAAATATGGCTGCAAGGAATCGCTGGTCGACGGCATCCGCCGCGGCACCGACACGATGATGGCCGGCAAGGTCGCTGTCGTGTGCGGTTATGGCGACGTCGGCAAGGGCTCGTCGGCCTCGCTCAAGGGCGCCGGCGCCCGCGTCAAGGTCACCGAGGTCGATCCGATTTGCGCGCTGCAGGCGGCGATGGACGGATTTGAAGTCGTCACGCTGGAAGATGCGGCCCCCACCGCCGACATCGTCATCACCACCACCGGCAACAAGGATGTCGTCACCCTCGACCATATGCGCTCGATGAAGGACATGGTCATCGTCGGCAACATCGGCCACTTCGACAATGAGATCCAGGTCGCCGCGCTGCGCAATTTGAAATGGACCAACGTCAAGCCGCAGGTCGACATGATCACCTTCGCGGACGGCAAGCGGATGATCCTTTTGTCGGAAGGGCGGCTGCTCAATCTCGGCAACGCCACAGGCCACCCGAGCTTCGTCATGTCGGCATCCTTCACCAACCAGGTGCTGGCGCAGATCGAGCTCTACACCAAGCCCGGCCAGTACGAGAACCAGGTCTATGTCCTGCCCAAGCATCTCGACGAAAAGGTCGCGCGCCTGCATCTCGACAAGCTCGGCGCCCGTCTGACCGAACTGTCGGGTGAACAAGCCGCCTATATCGGCGTCACGCCGCAGGGTCCGTTCAAGCCGGAACACTACCGCTATTAACCAAAGCTAAAATTGCTACCAGATATTGAGGCCGGGCGATTGACTTTTCGCCCGGCCTTATTTTTGCGCGCCATCAGCCTTCACGGCGATTCGGCGAGGGGTTATTGTCAGGTGATTCGGCGATGCTTCCAGCCCGAGAGGGTCAAGAGAGGCACGCATCAGGGCGGTCTTGCATTCAGGCGGCGGAGAGGACCAAGACATGCCGGGGCAACACCCGCACAGAGCGGGACGGGCCGTTTCCGGCGGCCATGACGATTCGGGGATTGCTGGCTCCGCCCTGGAAGGCGGGAGCCTGTCCTGGCGCGCCCGTGCGTCGACATTCCTTGCCACCTCCGCGCTCGCGGGCCCCTTGGCTGGCGCCGTCGCGCATGCCGAAACCGCTGCTGCCAGCGTCGCGGGACTGTCGGTGAGCGCCATCGAGGTCATGCAGCTTGCCGTGTTCGTCGGCGTGACGGGTGCCGCACTGATATCGGCCATCGTTCTCATCCGCGAAAGAGCCCGCACCTCGGCGGAGAATGTCGAACTCAGGAGCCGCCTCGCCGACATCAATGCGGCGCTCCGCCGCTCCGAGGCGCTGCTCAATCTGCGCGACCAGCGCGTCGTCGTCTGGGCCGCGGAAAACAAGAAGCCCGAGCTTATCGGCACATTGCCCGTCGAAAGCGGCGCTCCCGAGGATAGGGCCGCTTTTCTCGCTTTCGGCCGCTGGCTGATGCCGCGTTCGGCGGCGGCACTCGAACATGCCGTCGCGGGATTGCGCGAGAAGGCCAAACCCTTCGACCTCGTCATCGAATCGCAGGCCGGTGCGCCGCTCGAAGTGCATGGCCGCAAGAGTGCCGCGCATGTGCTCGTGCGTTTCGTCTCGCTCTCGGAGACGCAGCGCAGCCAGGCCAGGCTGAAGATCGAGAACCAGCGGCTGGCCGCCGACCACGACACGATGATCGGCCTGCTCGACGCGCTGAACATGCCGGCATGGCTCCGCGGCGAGGATGGCGGGCTGAAGTGGGTCAACCGCGCCTATGCCGATGCCGTCGAAGCCGAAAATGCCGAAGCCGCGGTCCGGGAGAAAAAAGAGTTCCTCGGCGGCCAGGCGCGCGATGCGATTGCCGCCCAGCACAAGACGCATCCGGTTTTCGAGCAGTCGCTGTCCACCGTGATCGAAGGTGACCGCCGGGTGTTCGCGGTCACCGATTTCGCCGGCAGCGATGGCTCGGCCGGCCTTGCCTGTGACACCAGTGCCATTGAGGCCGTTCGCGGCGAATACGAACGGACGGTGCGAAGCCACGCCGACACGCTCGACCAGCTCAACACGGCAGTCGCCATTTTCGACACCGACGAGAAGCTGCGGTTCTTCAATCAAGCCTTCCAGAAGCTTTGGGGGCTGGACGCCGGCTTCCTGCACAGCGCACCCGACAATGCCTTGCTGCTCGACCGGCTGCGCAGCGAGGGCAAGATCGCCGAACAGCCTGAATGGCGTCGCTGGAAGGAAGGCCTGCTCGGCGCCTATCGCGCCGTCGAATCCCAGGAACATTGGTGGCATCTGCCGGACGGCAAGACCATTCGCGTCGTCGCCAATCCGCAGCCCAAGGGCGGCGTGACCTGGGTGTTCGAGAACCTGACCGAGAAGATGGACCTGGAAAGCCGCTACCAGACAGCCGTGCGGGTTCAGGGCGAGACGCTCGACAATCTTGCCGAAGGCGTGGCGGTGTTCGGACCCGACGGCAGGCTCCGGCTGTCGAATCCTGCCTTTGCCACTCTCTGGGGATTGAGCGGTGAAGCGGCCAAGCCCAGTGTCCACGTGTCGACGATACGCGACCTTTGTGACCGGCAGGCCGCGGACAGCCCCTGGCCCAGC
The DNA here is from genome assembly GCF_040322895.1 of Mesorhizobium sp. M0088. Taxonomy (NCBI): domain Bacteria; kingdom Pseudomonadati; phylum Pseudomonadota; class Alphaproteobacteria; order Hyphomicrobiales; family Phyllobacteriaceae; genus Mesorhizobium; species Mesorhizobium sp. M0088. The sequence goes on along the minus strand of NZ_JAMYUI010000001.1, from coordinate 563,213 downwards.
TTCGTTGCCGCCATCACCGGCTTTGACGACGAGCGCCGAGACCGCCACGGACAGACCGAGCTCAACAACGGCAATGTGCTGAGTTACGCCATGATCCCGCTGCCCAACGGGCAGGTGATGATGACCTTCGTCGACGTTACCGACAGCGTCCATGTCGAGCGGGCGCTGAAGGACAAGAACGAGGCGCTGCAAAAATCCGACCAGCTCAAGAACGAATTCGTCCAGCACGTCTCCTATGAACTGCGCTCGCCGCTGACCAACATTATAGGCTTCACCGAACTACTGTCGCAGCCCACGACCGGTCCGCTGACGCAGAAGCAGCGCGAATATGTCGAGCATGTCAGCTCGTCCTCCGCGGTCCTGCTCACCATCGTCAACGACATACTCGACCTGGCGACGGTGGACGCCGGCATCATGCAGCTCGACATTTCCGAGGTGCAGGTCGATCGCACCATCGCCGCTGCGGCCGAACTGGTGGCCGACCGGCTGGAAGAGCATTCGATCAGTCTCCAGGTGGACGCCATTGCGGCGCCGAAGACGTTTCATGGCGATGAGGTCCGCGTCCGCCAGATCCTCTACAATCTGCTCAGCAACGCCGCCAATTACGCGCCGGAGGCCAGCATCATCCGGCTCACTTGCCGCCATCTGGCGGATGGGGTGGAATTCTCGGTTCATGACGATGGTCCCGGCATGCCGCCGGATGTGCTCGATTCGGTGTTCCGCCGTTTCGAGCCGCGCGCCAATGGCGGCCGCCGGCGCGGCGCCGGTCTCGGCCTGTCGATCGTCAAGAGCTTCGTCGAGCTGCATGGCGGCAGCGTTCGCATCGAAACCGGCAAGGACAAGGGCACGACCGTCATCTGCACCTTTCCAGACATGCCGGGCATCCGAGCCGCGGCCGAGTAGCGCGTTCGATGACCGGACTGGTGCTGGAGCGATTACTCGCCGACGAGACACAAACAGCGCGGCTGGGCGAAGATCTGGCGCTGTCGCTGCGCCCGGGTGACGTGCTTGCCCTCAAGGGCGATCTCGGCGCCGGCAAGTCGACGCTGGCGCGGGCCTTGATCAGGACCCTGGCCGACGATGCGAGCCTCGACGTTCCGAGCCCGACCTTCACGCTGGTGCAGAGCTACGACACCCGCATTCCGGTCCATCATTTCGATCTCTACCGCCTGTCCTCGGCGGACGAGATCAATGAGCTTGGGTTCGACGAAGCCCTGGCGCAGGGTGCTGCTTTGGTCGAATGGCCGGAACGGGCGGAAGCCCATCTGCCGAAAACCACGGTCCTGATCGAGCTCGTCCAGCATGGCGACGGCCGGCTGGCGCGATTGTCAGGCCAGGGTGATGCCTTCGATCGGGCGGCACGATCGCTGGCCATGCGCGACTTTCTTGTGAACGCCGGCTGGGGGGAAGCGCAGCGCCGCCATTTCATCGGCGATGCTTCGGCCCGCTCCTACGAGATCGTTTCGTTGCCGGACCAAAAGCCTCGGGTCTTGATGAACTCGCCGCGGCTGGTTCTCGGTCCGCCTGTGCGCGACGGCAAGCCCTATGCCGAGATCGCGCATACCGCTCAGTCGGTCTCCGCCTTCGTCGCCATCGACCGCGCCTTGAAGGAAGGTGGCGTCAGCGTTCCGCAAATCCATGCCGAGGACCAGGAGCAAGGTTTCCTGCTGCTCGAACATCTTGGTTCCGAAGGTTTCCTCGGCGGCGATGGCCAGCCGCTGGCCGAGCGTTGCGCAGCGGCGGCCGAGCTGCTGGCCATGATGCACGGCAGGGCCTGGCCGCAGCGCCTGGAAACAGGGCAAGGCGGCTTCCACGATTTGCCGCCTTTCGACCGCGACGCCATGATGATCGAAGCCGATCTGCTGGTCGACTGGTACGTGCCGGCGATATCGGGCGGCCCGCCAAGTGACAGCTTGCGCGCCGGTTACCACAGGGAATGGAACGCGCTCCTCGACCGGCTGCAAGGCCGCGAGGTCACGCTGATGCTGCGCGACTTCCATTCGCCCAACATCATCTGGCGCGGCGACCGTTCAGGGCATGATCGATTGGGCATTGTCGATTTCCAGGATGCGCTGATCGGCCCTTCCGCCTATGACGTCGCCTCACTCGCCATGGACGCGCGGGTCACCATCTCGCCCGAGATCGAGAAACAGACGCTGGATGCCTATGTCGCGGCGCGCCACGCAGCCGGGGCTTTCGACGAGGCAAGCTTCCTGGAGTCCTACGCCATCATGGCGGCGCAGCGAAACTCCAAGATCCTCGGCATCTTCGTCCGCCTCGAAAAACGCGACGGCAAGCCCTACTATCTGAAGCACCTGCCGCGCATTCGCGACTATCTGCGCCGGGCGTTGTCTCATCCGGCGCTGGCAAGCCTGCGCGAGTTCTACGACACCCAGGGTTTGCTGGAGGAGCGAGCGCTGTGACAGCAAGACCGGACACCGCCATCGTACTCGCAGCCGGGCTTGGCAAACGCATGCGGCCGATCACCGACACCATCCCCAAGCCACTGGTCAAGATTGCCGGCAAGACGTTGCTCGACTGGAGCCTCGACAGCCTGGCCGCCGCCGGCGTCGCGAAGGCCGTGGTCAACGTCCACTACTTCCCCGAACAGATCGTCGACCACGTCGCCGCGCGCCGCGCACCAAAAATCATCATTTCCGACGAGAGCGAAAAACTGCTCGATTCCGCCGGCGGTATCGTCAAGGCGCTGCCGGAACTGGGTGGACAGCCCTTCTACATCCTCAACGCCGACACGTTCTGGATCGATGACGGTCCTCTCAATCTCCAGCGCCTCGCCCTTGCATGGGACGCGGCGAAAATGGATATTCTGCTGATGCTGGCGGATCTCCAACAGGCGACCGGACACTGCGGCAGCACCGATTTCCTGGTGGCGCCGGATGGCGGCTTGCGGCGTTCGAAAGGCGACCCGGCGGGGCTGATCTATGCCGGGGCGGCGATCGTACACCCGCGCCTGTTCAAAGGCGCACCGGCCGGGCCGCACTCGCTCAACGCCTATTTCGATTCCGCCATCGCGGCCGGCCGCCTGTTCGGCATGCCCATGCATGGCCACTGGATCACTGTCGGCACGCCCGATGCCGTACCGCTCGCGGAAGCGGCGGTCGCCGGTGCGCTCATCGAGTCGCAATGAGCGGCTCCAGCCGCGTTTTCTCGATCCCGCCCGGAGCGCCGTTTCTGCCGACGCTTGCCGAGGCGCTGCTTGCCGGTCGCCTTGTTCCGGGGTTTCGATTTGACGGCGACCCGCTCGCTTTGGCCGATGTCACCATCTATGTGCCGACACGCCGTGCCGCGCGTGCCTTGCGGGGTGTCTTCGTCGACAGCCTGGCGGCACGCGGCGGCGGCGGCTCGGCGATCCTGCCGGTCATCCGGCCACTGGGCGAGTTCGACGAGGATGAGGCCGCGTTCGAGACCGAGGCATCGGCGGCCATCGATCTCGCGCCGCCGATTTCGGCAACCGAACGCCTGTTGCTGCTGACGCCGCTGGTGCGCGCCTGGAAACGCCGGCTGCCGGCACATGTCGCCGCCCTCTTTGCCGAGGAGATCGTCATCCCGGCTTCCACCGCCGACGCGATCTGGCTGGCGCGCGATCTCGCCCGGCTGATGGACGAGATCGAGACGGAAGGCACCGACTGGGCCAAGCTCACCGATCTGGTGACCGGCAACCTTGCCGGGTGGTGGCAGGTGACCCTCGAATTCCTCGGCATCGTCACCGAAGCCTGGCCGAAATTCCTCGCGGAAAGCGACCGCTCCAATCCGGCCGCGCATCGCAGCGCGCTGATCCGCGCCGAGGCGGCGCGGCTGCAGCGCAATCCGCCCGCTGGCCCGGTCATCGCCGCGGGCTCGACCGGCTCGATCCCCGCCACGGCTGAACTGCTTGCCGCCATCGCGCGCCTGCCCGGCGGCGCCATTGTGCTGCCGGGTCTCGACCGAACGCTGGACGAAGCGTCATTCCAGGCGATTGCCGCGCCCGGCGCGCGTCCAGCTGTGCTCGGCCACCCGCAATATGGCCTGGCCAGGCTGATAGGCAAGATCGGCGTATTGCGCGGCGACGTCGAGGAGATTGGCGTGGCCGAACCGCGACTTGCGCTTCGCGCCGCCCTTGTCGGCGAAGCGCTGCGGCCGGCCGAAACCACCGAACTCTGGGCCGAGACACGTGCCGGTTTCCCGGCGTCCGACATTGCCGGCGCCTTCGCCGGGGTGACCTTGCTCGAAGCTGCCAGCGAACGTGATGAAGCTGTCGCCATCGCCGTCGCGCTCAAGCGCGCGGTCGAACAGCCCGGCCAAAGGGCGGCTCTCGTCACCGGCGACCGCGCGCTGGCGCGGCGCGTCTCGATCGAGCTCCAGCGCTTCGGCGTCGCCGCCGACGATTCCGGTGGCACGCCGCTCGCCAACACCCCGGCGGCCAGCCTGCTCAGGCTGGCGCTCGAGGCATTGTTCAGGCCAGGCGATCCGGTCGGCCTGTTGTCGCTGCTCAAGCATCCGCTGCTTGGCCTCGGCCTCGAACGGGCCGATGTGCGCCACGCGGCGGAACTGGTCGAGCTGGTGGCGCTGCGCGGCGGCACCGGCCGCCCAGACATCGTTTCGCTACCGGAACTGTTCGAGGCCCGCCTCACCGGCCTGGGCGGCGGCAGTCGACAGCCCTTCTGGTTTTCCCGACTGACCGTGCGCTCCATCGAAACTGCCCGGAATTTGCTTGAACGTCTCAAGCAGGCGCTGGCGCCGCTCGCAGCCTTCCGCGGCCGGGACGATGCCGACCTTGCCGCGCTTGTCAGGGCCAGCGTCGCCACACTCGAAAATCTCGGCCGCACCGCCGACGGTGGTCTTGGCGAGCTCTATGCCGCTGACGCCGGTGAAAAGCTTGCCGAACTGCTGCGCGGGCTGGTCTCGGCTTCGGCTTCACTGTCCTTCGCGGCGACCGAGTGGCCCGATATCATGGCGGCGCTGATCGCGCCTGAAACGGTCAAGCCGGCACAGGGCACCGACCGGAACATCGCCATCTGGGGTGCGCTGGAAGCCCGATTGCAGACCGTCGACACGCTGGTCATCGGCGGGCTCAACGAGGGCGTATGGCCGCGCAAGCCCGAGAGCGACCGCTTCATGTCGCGGCTGATGAAGACCGGTATCGACCTCGAACCGCCCGAGCGGCGCATCGGCCTTGCCGCGCATGATTTCCAGATGGCCATGGGCGCTGGGAAAGTGGTGCTGTCCCGCTCGGCGCGTGCCGGCGACGCCCCCGCCGTGCCGTCGCGCTGGCTGCAGCGGCTGCTGACCTTCATCGGCAGCGACCAGGCAGCGGAGCTGCGCCGGCGTGGCGACGAACTGCTCGCCTGGGCGCGCGCGCTGGATACCGGCCCAAGGCAGGATTTCGCGCCACGGCCGCAGCCGAAGCCGCCGCTGTCGGTGCGCCCGACGCATTTCTCGGTCACCGAGATCGAGACCCTGCGCCGTGACCCCTACGCTGTCTATGCGAGACGCATCCTTGGCCTGATGCCGCTCGATCAGGTCATCCGCGACCCCGGTGCGGCCGAGCGCGGCACGCTGTTTCACGCCATCCTGCACCTGTTCTCAGGCAGTGTCGCCGATCCGCGCACCCCCGATGCGCTTGCCGGCCTTATCGCTGCAGGCCGCGCCTGTTTCGCCGAAGCGGCCCTTCCGGCCGATGTCGAGGCGGTGTGGTGGCCACGTTTCGAGAAACTCGCCGCCAACATCATCGAGTGGGAGCGCACGCGCGCCGATGCAGTGACAAGGCGCCATGCCGAGGAGCGCGCCGGCAAGACTGTCGTCGGCCAATCCGGCGTGACTCTGTCCGGCTACGCCGACCGGGTCGATCTGCTGGCCGGCGGCATGGCCGACATACTGGATTACAAGACCGGTTCCTCGCCGTCCAAGGCGCAGGCGCACACACTGCTTGCGCCGCAACTGGCGCTGGAGGGTGCGCTGCTCAGGCGCGGCGCCTTCAAGGATCTGGGCGTACGCGAGCCCTCTCAACTGGCCTTCATCAGGCTGAAGCCGAATGGCGAGGTGTTCGAGGAATCCATCCTCGAACACAATCGCCAGCCGCGGACCGCGACCGATCTTGCCGAAGAGGCCTGGGCGCGGCTGGAAAAGCTGTTGATCCACTATGCCGATCCTGCGACGGGTTATCTGTCGCGCGCGCTGCCGTTCCGCGAAGGCGAGACTGATGGCGACTACGACCATCTTGCCCGCGTGCTCGAATGGTCGGCAGGCGGCGATGCCGGCGACGAGGGAGGGGAGGCATGAAAAAGGCCTATCCCATCCCCAGCGACACCGCGACCAGCCAGGCCCGCGCCGCCGATCCCGGCAATTCCGCCTGGGTGTCGGCGAATGCCGGATCCGGCAAGACCCATGTGCTGGCCCAGCGCGTTATCCGGCTGCTGCTGCGCGGCACCGATCCGTCGAAGATCCTGTGCCTGACCTATACGCGCGCCGCCGCCGCTAACATGTCCAACCGGGTGTTCTCGACACTGTCGGAATGGACCACGCTCGGTGACGCCGACCTTGCGGCAAAGGTCGAGGCTCTGGAAGGCCGCCGGTCCGATCTCGAGACCATGCGCCGGGCGCGGCGCCTGTTCGCCGAGGCGCTGGAAACACCCGGCGGGCTGAAGATCCAGACCATCCATGCCTTCTGCGAATCGGTGCTGCACCAGTTTCCGCTGGAGGCCAACATCCCGGCCCATTTCGAGATGCTCGACGGCCAGATGGAAGCCTCGCTGTTTGCCGCGGCGCGCCGCGACATGATCTCCGGCACATCCGCCGGCGACAGGGATCTGGCCGAGGCTTTTGCCGCCATTCTCGATCGGGGCGGCGAAGCCGGGCTCGACGCCTTGCTGGGTGAGATCGTGCGCAAGCGCGACGGCCTGCGCAATTTCATCGACGCCGTCGGGCGTGGTGACGGCACGCGCTTCCAGGCCTTGTTCGACGAATTCCATTTCCATCCAGGCCAGACGGCCGAGGGCATAGCCGCTTCGGTATGGCCGTTGCCGGGTTTCCTGCCCGACTATTTTTCCGGCTTCGCCCACGCAGCCGAGGCCACCGACGCCAGATCGGTGCTGAACAACATCCTGCCCTATGCGCGGCAGGCTTTCGCCGAGGGCGATCCCATTCGGCGCCTGCAACTGCTGGCGCGAGCCTTCCTCAAGACCGATGGCGACGCCTACGACCCGGCAAAGGCCTTCAAGAAGGCTCTGGTCGACCGGCTGCCGGATCTGGCGGAGCGCTATCTCTCGGCCGCCAATGCCATCGTCGAAACCACCGACCGGCTGGCCCTGTTCCGGATGCTGGAGGGTACAAGAGCGGCGCTGACCATCGCCGACTGGCTGATCGCCCGCTACGAAATGCTGAAGCGCAGCCGCGGCTTTCTCGATTTCAACGACCTGATCACCCGCACCGTCAACCTGCTGGCGCGGCCAGACGCCGGCCCCTGGGTGCAATACAAGCTTGATCAGGGCATCGACCATATCCTGCTCGACGAGGCGCAGGACACCAGTCCGGACCAATGGGAAGTGGTGAAACGGCTGGCGGAAGAATTCTTTGCCGGCTTTGGCGCGCGCGACAGGGTCCATCGCACGGTCTTCGCCGTCGGCGACGAGAAGCAGTCGATCTATTCGTTCCAGGGTGCCGCCCCGGACTCCTTCGCCGACAGCCGGCTGTTGTTCGCCGGACGGGTGCGCGACGCCGAGGCGTCCTTTGCCGACCTCAAGCTGACCTGGTCGTTCCGCTCGACCGACGATGTTCTGACCGCGGTCGACCGCGTCTTTGCCGACGCGAGCGTGCGGCGCGGCATCAGCCATGATCCCGATCCGCTGCGCCATCAGGCGATCCGCACCGACGCACCGGGCTATGTCGAGGTGTGGCCGTCAGTAGGCGCCGATGTGGTCGACGAGCCCGACGACTGGACGCAAGCCATCGATCATGCGCATGCGCCGGCGGTGCGCGTGGCCGAGAACGTCGCCGCCACCATCGCCGGCTGGATCGGCAGTGGCGAAATCGTCGAAGGCCGCGGCAAGCGGCTGCGGCCGGGCGACGTGCTGGTGCTGGTGCGCAAGCGCGATCGCTTCGTCCACGCGCTGACCCGTGCCTTGAAACGGCGCGACATTCCGGTTGCCGGCGCCGACCGGCTGAGCCTGCCCGGGCACATCGCGGTCAAGGACCTGATTGCGCTCGGTCACCTCCTCATCCAGCCGCAGGACGATCTGTCGCTCGCCGCCGTGCTGCGCAGCCCGATCTTCGATCTGCAGGAAGAGGCGCTTTTCACGCTCGCCGCGCAGAGGCCGTCCGGCTTGTCGCTGATCGCGTCGCTGCGACAGCACGCCGGCGACAGCGAGAGACTGGCGAAGATCGTCGCCCAGGTCGACATCTGGACGAACGAGGCCGCCTTCAAACCGGTGTTCGAGTTCTACGCCGGGCTGCTGGCACGCGATGGCGTGCGCCGGAAGATGATCGCGCGGCTCGGGCCCGAAGCCGGCGACATCCTCGACGAGTTCCTCAGCTTCTGCCTGGCCGAGGAACGGACCGGCCTGCCGGGGCTTGAAGCCTTCCTGTCGACGCTGGAAAACGCCGGTCCCGAGATCAAGCGCGAGATGGACCAGACCCGCGACGAGGTCCGGGTCATGACCGTGCATGCCGCCAAGGGGCTGGAAGCGCCGGTCGTGTTCCTGGTCGATGGCGGTTCCGCCCCGTTCAGCGACCAGCATCTGCCGCGCCTGATGCCCTTCGATGGCTCCGGCGCGAATTGGGACGGCAAGGGCTATCTCTGGCGCTCTGCCAGCGACGTCGCCAACGGCTTTTCCAAAGCAGCGGCGGCGCGGGCACGGGAACTCGCCGACGACGAATACCGCCGGCTGCTCTATGTCGGCATGACCCGTGCCGAGGACCGGCTGATCGTCTGCGGCTATCACGGCAAGCGGGCGCCGAACGCCGGCACCTGGCATTCGATCGTCAGCCGCGCGTTGATCGGTGCGCCGGAAAGCGAGCAGCGTGCGCATCCCGCCGGAGGCGAGCCGGTGCATCGTTTCCATGTGACCAAACTGCCGCCGGTCGCACTGGCTTCCGGCGAACAGGCGCGGCCGACGGATGCTTTCGGACCTCTGCCGGCGACCTTGTTCCGGCCCTTGCCCCCCTTCGAGGATCTGCCGCGTCCGCTGTCGCCATCCGGTGCTGCGGCGCTGATAGACGAAGGCAAGGAAGCTGTGGTCGACAAGGCGTCGCCGGTGCTCGACGCCGATGCCGAGCCGGGTTTTGCGGTGCTGCGCGGGCTTGCCCTGCACAAACTGCTGCAGATGCTGCCCGGCATTGCCGAGCCCGAACGCCAGCGCGCGGCGGAGCGCTATCTCTTGCGAACGGGCGCGGACTGGCCGCCGTCAGAGCGCGAAAAAGCCCTGGCGTCGGTCACATCAATCCTTGCCGACGTCGGCTTCGGTCAGCTGTTTGCACCATCGTCACGTGCCGAGGTCGCGATCATGGGCAACCTGGAGATCAAGGGCAAAAAGCGCTCGATTTCCGGCAAGATCGACCGTTTGGCGGTGACGTCGGACACGGTCTCGATCGTCGACTACAAGACCAACCGGCCGGCGCCCTCCACTCTGGCCGAGGTGCCGCCGGCCTACCTGCTCCAGCTCGCGCTCTATCGCGCCCTGTTGCAGCCGCTCTATCCCGGCCGCACGGTCAAGGCGGCCCTGCTGTTCACCGAGGCGCCGCGGCTGATCGAGCTGCCGGCCGGTGCCATGGACGACGCCCTTGCCCGACTCACGGGAGCGTGACACAACACCTGCTTGAAGAAGGGCGCGATCACCACCACATTTGGTGGGACAAAAACTTTCAAAAGGATTTTCCATATGGCAACCGTGAAGGTCGACAAGAGCAACTTCCAGGCCGACGTGCTTGACGCCAACGTACCGGTCGTCGTCGATTTCTGGGCGGAATGGTGCGGTCCCTGCAAGATGATCGCGCCGGCGCTCGAAGACATTGCCACCGAACTCGGCGCCAAGGTGAAGATCGCCAAGCTCAACATCGACGAGAATCCGGAGCTTGCCGCCCAGTTCGGCGTGCGCTCGATCCCGACGCTGATGATCTTCAAGGGCGGCGAAATGGCCGACAAGAAGGTCGGTGCGGCGCCCAAGACGGCGCTGTCGCACTGGATCAATGGCAATCTCGCCTGATCCATCTGAAATTCATATGACCATCAAGCCCGGCCTCGCGCCGGGCTTTTTGTTGGCGTCATCGGTGCGTGGTTCTGGCTCTCGCGTCCGGCCACTCCATGTCATCTGCTTGAGCCAGACAGGAGAAACCCATGACCGGATCCGCCAAGGCCACCGTCTTCATCGACAATGAGCGCGTTATCGTCACCGAGTACCGCTTCGCGCCGGGCGAAAACACCGGCTGGCATCGCCACGGCCACGACTATGTCGTCGTGCCGCTGATGGACGGCAAGGTGAAGCTGTTGACCAAGGACGGCGAGACCTTCGCCGAGATGAAGAGGGCGCGCCCTATTTCCGCAAAGAGGGCGTCGAACATGACGTCATCAACGCCAATGAAGGCGAATACGCCTTTATCGAGATCGAGCTGAAGTAAGCCGTCAGGGCTGGCAGGCGCTTTTCACCAGTCGGCTATGCGGTCGCCGCCGGCGAATTGTGCACTTTTTTCGGTATACTTGAACAACTCGATTTTCACGTCGTTTGGATCGCGGATCCAGGCCTGAAATGTGTCATCGCAGGCCAGTTTCTTTGAGGTGACGTCGACACCTTTCGACCTGATGTGGGCGATCGCGGCATCAATGTTCTCCACTTCTAGGCAGAAGTGGTTGATCTGGTTCAGGTCGCCATAGCGGGCCTCGTTTTTCCCGAACACCTCGACATGGCTGCCGCCGCCGCAATCGAGGTAGAACCCGAAAATCTTGCCGTCACGCAGGAAATTGAAGCGGGTGTCCATGCCCAGCACGTCGCGATAGAAGCTTCGTGTCGCTTCAAGGTCGTTGGCGAAGATGCAGACATGGGCGAGTTGCTTGACCTTGATCATGACTGGCTCCTCGCAGAAAAATCCGCCTTCAGGTCGGCGGGGTGCCGTTCTCGGCCAGCACCGCGCCGGTCAGATACAACGAACCGCTGATCAGGATGCGTGGCGCCGGGCCGTCCCAGGTGTCGCGCAACAGCATCAGCGCGCTGGCGACGGAACTCACCGGCTCGGCGGTCAGCCCGGCTTCCGTCGCGCGGACCGCCAGTTCGTCGTTTGGCACGCCGGCCTCGCTAAGGCTCACCGGCACCGTGTAGACATGCCGGGCGAGGCCCTTGAAGGCACGGAAATAGCCGCTCTGGTCCTTGGTGTTGATCATGCCCGAGATGAGGAACAGCGGACGCGGGTTCTTCTCTTCCTGCTCGGCCAACGCTTCGGCAACCACCACGCCGGCCCCCGGATTGTGGCCACCGTCGAGCCAGATATCGGCGCCCTTGGGTGCCAGTTCGGCCAGCCGGCCCTGCATCAGCTTCTGCATACGCCCTGGCCAGGCGACATTGATCATCGCCTTTTCGGCGGCGCGATGGCTGATCTCGAAACCGGCCGCCTTGACCGCAGCGATCGCCGCCGCCGCATTGGCGAACTGATGGCGTCCGGGCAGCCTGGGCGGTGGCAGGTCCATCAAGCCGTCTTCGTCCTGGTAGACCATGCGGCCGTTTTCCTCGAAGGCAAGGAAGTCCTGGCCGTAGACGAAGGTGGGGCATTCAAGCCGCTCGGCGGTTTCGATCAGCACCTGCAGCGCCGTTTCGCTCTCCTGCGCGCCGATGACCACCGGACAGCCGGGCTTGATAATACCGGCCTTTTCGGCCGCGATCAGTTCGACACGGTCCCCGAGATAGGCCTCGTGGTCGAGCGACACCGGCATGATCACTGACACGGCCGGCTCCTTGACGACATTGGTCGCGTCGAAGCGGCCGCCGAGCCCGACCTCGATGATGGCGGCGTCGGCCTGGTGTTCGGAAAACAAGAGGAAGGTGACGGCGGTGAGGATCTCGAAGACGGTGATCTTCTCGCCTTCATTGGCTCTGGCCGCACGGGCAATAGCATCGGCGAAAACCCTGTCCTCGACCAGCCTGCCGCCGCCATCGGCGGCCAGCCGGTAACGCTCATACCAGTTGACCAGATGCGGCGAGGTGTGAACATGGACGCGGTAGTCCGCTGCCTCGAGCAGGGCGCGCGAAAAGGCGGCGCACGAGCCTTTGCCGTTGGTGCCGGCGATGTGGATGACCGGTGGCAGCCGATCCTGCGGATCGTCAAGCCGCTCCAGCAGCCGCGAAATGCGGTCGAGCGAAAGGTCGAAGCCTTTCGGATGAAGCGCCATCAGGGCTTCGATTTCGCGGTCGGCGGCAAGCGTCGTCATGGCAGAATCCTAGCGCATGAGCCGTGAAAACCAGAATCGGTTTCGGATGGCCATGGCAATCAAAAGCTACAGCGCGCCGAAGCACCCGTGCAATCGCGGTCGCGGCGCTTCGTGTCGCTTCAGGCTTGCGGCCGAGCTTCCGCGGCGACCACCGCCGGGGGCAGGATTTCCGGCTCCAGCGTTTTTTGCTCTTCCGGCAGCTTGAGCAGCATCTTGAGCAGGCGCGCGATCGTTTCACGCATTTCCAGCCTGGATACGACCATGTCGACCATGCCGTGCTCCATCAGATATTCGGAGCGCTGGAAGCCGTCGGGCAATTTCTCGCGGATCGTCTGTTCGATGACGCGCGGTCCGGCAAAGCCGATCAGCGCGCCGGGCTCGGCAATGTGCACGTCGCCCAGCATGGCATAGGAGGCGGTCACGCCGCCCGTGGTCGGGTTGGTCAAAACGACGATGTAGGGCAGGCCGGCTTCCTTCAGCCGGTCGACACCAACCGTTGTCCGCGGCAATTGCATCAGGGACAAAATACCTTCCTGCATGCGCGCGCCGCCGGAAGCGGCGAACAGGATCAGCGGCCGCTTGCGCTGCAGGGCCACTTCGAAGCCATGCACGATGGCGTCGCCAGCGGCCATGCCGAGCGAGCCGCCCATGAAGGCGAAATCCTGCACCGTGACCACCACCGGCAGACCCTCGACGGTGCCCAGCGCATTGATGATCGCGTCCTCAAGGCCGGTCTTGGCCTTGGCGTCCTTCAACCGGTCGACATAGCGCTTCTCGTCGCGGAATTTCAGCGGATCCTGCATCACCTTGGGGTTGTCCAGGGTCTCGTATTTGCCGCCATCGAAGAAGAATTTCAGCCGCTCCTTGGCCGAGATCTTCATGTGATGGCCGGACGACGGAATGACGAACTGGTTGGATTCCAGGTCCTTGTGGAACACCATCTCGCCGGTCTCCGGATCCTTGATCCAGAGGTTCTCGGGCATGTCGGTGCGCCGGCCGAGCATCGAATTGATCTTCGGGCGAACGTAATTGGTGATCCAGTTCATCGCTTCGGCTCCTGTCCTGACGAGGATTGGGAAGAGGTAGGAGAACTATTCGGCAGCAGCAAGGCGGGCCGAACGCACGCCTTGCGCAAGGCCGCTGACCAGCGTGGCGACGGCTTCGGCCGGATCGGCGGTCTTTTCGCCCTTCGGTCCCAGCACATTGGCAACCGCATTGACGATCGCGGTGCCGACGACGACACCGTCGGCATTGGCGCCGATCACCCGGGCCTGCTCGGCGGTCTTGACGCCGAAGCCGACGCAGACCGGCAGGTCGGTGTGGCCCTTGATGCGCTTGACCGCCGCCGCCACCTTGCCGGTGTCGGCCAGCGCCGAGCCGGTGATGCCGGTCATCGACACATAGTAGACGAAGCCCGACGTGTTCTGCAGCACTTTCGGCAGGCGCTTGTCGTCGGTCGTCGGTGTCGCCAGCCGGATGAAATTGATGCCGGCCTTGAGCGCCGGAATGCACAGTTCCTCGTCCATCTCGGGCGGCAGGTCGACGACGATCAGCCCGTCAATGCCGCTGGCGATCGCGTCCTTGAGGAAGCGGTCGACGCCATAGATGTAGATCGGATTGTAGTAGCCCATCAGCACGATCGGCGTTTCATTGTCACTGGTCCGGAAGTCGGCCGCCATCTTCAGCGTCTTGACCAGCGTCTGGCCGCCCTTCAGCGCCCGCAGGCCCGCCGCCTGGATCGCCGGGCCGTCGGCCATCGGGTCGGAAAACGGCATGCCGAGCTCGATGATGTCGGCGCCGGCCTTGGGCAGTGCCTTCATAATCGACAAGGAGGTGTCGTAGTCAGGGTCGCCGCCCATGAAATAGGTGACGAGCGCCGGGCGGCCTTCGGCTTTCAGTTTTGCCATGCGGCGGTCGATGCGGGTCACCATGTCTGGCCCTTTGGACGAATTTTGCTCATAATCAACTCCCAAATCGAAACTGTCCAAAGGGGCCTAGATCTCCATACCCAGCATCGAGGCCACCGTATGCACGTCCTTGTCGCCACGGCCGGACAGGTTGACGATGACGATCTGGTCCTTGTCCATGGCGGGCACGATCTTCACCGCATGCGCAATGGCATGCGCGGATTCCAGCGCCGGGATGATGCCTTCGACGCGCGTCGTCAGCTTGAAGGCCTCCAGCGCCTCGTCGTCGAGGATCGGCACGTATTCGACGCGGCCTGAATCGCGCAGCCAGGAATGCTCGGGGCCGACGCCGGGATAATCGAGACCGGCCGAGATAGAATGGCCGTCCATGATCTGTCCGTCGGCGTTCTGCAGGAGATAGGTGCGGTTGCCATGCAGCACGCCCGGCGCGCCGGCATTCATCGAGGCGCAATGCTCGATGCCGTCAAGGCCGCGTCCGCCGGCCTCGATGCCGATGATGCGGACCTCTTTGTCGTCGAGGAAGGGATGGAACAGGCCGATGGCGTTCGAACCACCGCCGACAGCGGCGATGATGGTGTCCGGCAGCCGGCCTTCCTGCTCGAGGATCTGCGCCCGCGCTTCGGTGCCGATTACCGACTGGAAGTCGCGCACCAGCTCCGGATAGGGATGCGGGCCGGCGGCGGTGCCGATCAGGTAATAGGTGTCCTCGACATTGGTCACCCAGTCGCGCAACGCCTCGTTCATGGCGTCCTTCAGCGTGCCGTGACCAGCGGTCACCGGCCGCACTTCGGCGCCCAGCAGCTTCATGCGGAAGACGTTGGGGCTTTGCCGGGCGACGTCGGTGGCGCCCATATAGACGACGCAGGGGAAGCCGAAGCGGGCCGCGACCGTGGCCGACGCCACGCCGTGCTGGCCGGCACCGGTCTCGGCGATGATGCGCTTCTTGCCCATGCGCTTGGCCAGCAGGATCTGGCCCAGGCAGTTGTTGATCTTGTGCGAACCGGTGTGGTTCAAATCCTCGCGCTTGAAATAGACCTTTGCGCCGCCGAGATGCTTCGTGAGGCCTTCGGCGAAATAGAGCTTCGAGGGTCGCCCGGCATAATGGGTCGACAGGTCCGTCAACTCAGCCCTGAAATCCGCATCGTTCTTGACCTCGTTCCAATGCCGTTCCAGATCGAGGATCAACGGCATCAGCGTTTCGGCAACGAAACGACCGCCGAAAATGCCGAACATGCCTTGTTCGTCGGGTCCGGTGCGGAAGGAATTGGGTGTCGCCGGCTTGTTCATCGCCGATCTCCTGGCATCTTGACTTATGAAGCATGTCCTTGTCGGAAAACCGGTTCCCACTTTTCCGGGACATGCTCTGGTTTAAGGCACTACTAGGCTGCGCGGGTGTTCCGCGCGGTCCTGACGGCCCGGAAAAACTGTTCGATCAGCGCCGGATCCTTGACGCCCGGTGCGCTTTCCACGCCTGAGGAAATGTCTATTCCGGGCGGGTCGGCAAGCCGAAGGGCATCGCCGATATTGGCGGCGTTGAGCCCACCGGAAAGCATGTAATCGACGCCGCCGTCAAGGCCGACAAGAATGCGCCAATCGAAGGCAACACCATTGCCGCCCGGCAGTTCTGAGCCTTTCGGCGGCTTGGCGTCGAACAGGAACCGGTCTGATATGCCAATGAATGGCTTTATCCGTTCGAGATCGGCGGCCTCGCTGAGCGGCAGCGCCTTCATCACCGGCAAACCATAACGGGCTTTGACCTCGGCCACGCGCTCGGGCGTTTCCGCGCCATGCAGTTGCAGCATGTCGGGCTGCATTTGGGCAACGATTTCATCCAGGAAAGCGTCGCTGGCATCGACGGTGACGGCAACCGCCGTCGCTTTGCCGCGCGCCGCCTCGCGCAGACGGCCAGCCTCGGCGGGTTCGACATAGCGTGGGCTTTTGGCGAAGAAGATAAACCCGACATGGCTGGCGCCGCCGGCCAGCGCCGCAGCCATTGCCGCGTCGGTCTTCAAGCCGCAGATCTTGATGTCGAGTGCCATGGCGCGGGAATTGGCATGAAAAGCGATAAGAGTCGAGAAAAAGCATACTGTTTGCCGGCGCGGCCAAAGGCGCTACCTATGGATGAATAGGACACATGGCGGGAGCACGATCATGACCGACAGGACAATTGCCGAACTCAGGCAGAAGATCGCGCAGGCGCGCGAGGTCATCGCGCACCTGATCGACAAGGCCGCCTTCAACGGCGCCGAGGCGCACCGCGCGCTCGACTATTTCGGCGGCGATGAATTCGACGGCAATTTCCTGCCGTGGCCGCATCATGAGGATGAGGGGCTACGGCCTGAGGACTTGAACGCCGCCAACGACGACTGAGCGATCTACTCGAACATGATCGCCTGCAGCGCACCGCCATTGCGCTTCAGCCAGTCCTTGCAGCGATCGGTGTCGGGGCAGAGCTTTTCGCACAATTTCCAGAATTTCGGACCGTGGTTCATCTCCTTGAGATGCGCCACTTCATGCGCGACGAGGTAGTTGATGACCGGCGACGGCGCCATCATGATGCGCCAGGAAAAGGACAGATTGCCTTCGGAGGTGCATGACCCCCAGCGGCTTGATGTGTCCTTGAAGCGGATAGCCTTGGCGCGCTTGCCGAGCGCCTCGGTGTGTTTGGCCACCAGCTTCTCGATTTCCTTCTTGGCCTCGCGCTTGAGGAAATCGGCGAGGCGACGCGGCAGATGTATGCGGTCGCCATGCACGATCAAGAGCGGGCCACGTTCGTCGCGCGACACGGTGACGGTGCCGCGCTTTGATGGTTCATGGACGATGCGGTGCGGCACGCCGCGCACCGGGATCCTGATGCCGGGCCGCACCTGCGGCCGCGTCGGCACCTTGGCCAGTCGCTGCTCCAGCCAGTCCTGGTGCCGCTCGAGGAACCTGTCCACTTCGCCGCGGCGCAGGCCTGGCGGCACGGTTATGCGTAGACCCTGGCCGCCTGAATCGATGCGCAGCGTCATTCGGCGCGCCCTGGCGCTCTCGACGATCTTGAGCGGCAGCGTGCGGCCGGCGACGCAATATTCGCGCTCCACGACAGGCGTGGGCTTGGGCTTTGTCAGATTGCGAAAGAAGCCGAGAGTCATGGCGGGACGATACGCGATTCGAGAAAAACGACTAGAACAAAAAAGAAACGGCGCCGCTCGCGCGACGCCGTTTTTCACGATGTGGCCAGTCGCTTGGCCTCAGTCGTCAAGCAGGTTCGAGCCCTTGCCACGCTTGGTGGTCGTCGTTCCGGTGCTTGGATCGGTCTTCGTCGGAGCCGTCGACTTGTTGCGGTTGGCCATGAACCGGTCGAACTCGTCCTGGTCCTTGGCGCGGCGCAATTCGCGGGCATACTCGTCGAACTGGGTCAGCATCTCGTCGAGCTTGCGGCGCTCTTCGTTCAGCCGCTCAAGTTCCTTTTCGCGCCAGTCGTCGAAAGCGACGTTGCCGGTGCGGGCGGAGCCATTGCCCCAGCGCGCGGCCTTGTCGGAACCGCGGCGGCAGCCGGCGAAAATGCCGTCGGTCGCGCGATTGACGTCACGCTTGAAGCCATCGAGGCGGTCGCCCCAGATGATGTAGGCGAGCATGGCGAAGCCGAGTGGCCAGAACACCATGAAACCTACAACCATCAACGCGATGGTTGCCGGCGTCCAGGCCGGACGGATCAATGCGGATGCGTTCATTTTCTCCCATTCCTTCGGTTGGAGACAGCCAAATCCGGGCTGCGTGGAATCGAAATGGGAAGAGAAAAACGGCGATTCAAGACAATGTCCGCCAAATCCGGACAAGCATCTGAAATGATTATCGCTTTTTGATCATATCGAGGAAAAGCACGACCAGCCCGGCAATCAGGCCCCAGAATGCGGCGCCAACGCCGAACAGCGTCAGACCCGACGCGGTGACGACAAAGGTGACGGTGGCGGCCATGCGATCCGCCTCTTCCTTCAGCGCGATAGACAGCGCGTTGGCGAGCGACGCCATCAGCGCCAGGCCTGCCACCAGCACGATCAGGCTCTGCGGCAGCACCGCGAAGATCGCCACCAGCGAAGCGCCGAAAATCGCAAAGATAAGATAGGCGAGCGCATAGAACGGCCCGGTCTTCCAGCGCTCGGCGGGATCGGGGTGGACGTCCGGTCCGGTGCAGATCGCCGCCGAGATCGCCGCCAGATTGGTCGTCGAGCCGCCGAACGGCGCCGACAGCAACGAAAACAGGCCCGTGACGCCGATCAGCGGGCCGGGCTCCGGGTGATAGCCGGCGGCGCGCAGCACGGCGAGGCCGGACAGGTTTTGCGACGCCATGGTGACGAGGTAGAGCGGCAGTGCCAGGCCGATCACCGCCTTGGTGGTGAAGTCAGGCGCAATCAGCGTAAGCGTCGACAGTTCCGGTGTCGGCAGGCCACCGACGCGGCCGGTGAGGAAAGCGGCGAGGCCACCGCCGATCAGAACCGCCAGCACCGACAGCGCCGGGTTGAACAGCCTGATAACGAAGAAGGCGGCGATCAGCGGCAGGATCAGCCATGGGTCGACCGGAATGGTCTTCACCGCATTTAGCGCGAAGGTGACGACGATACCGGCCAACATGCCCGAGGCGACCGAGGGCGGTATCCTCGAGATCAGCTTGGTCAGGGGCCGAAACAGCCCTGTGGCGACCAGAAGGACGCCGGTGACGATGAAGGCGGCGACGGCCTCGCTCATCGAAAAGCCGCTCGATGCCGCGATCAGCGCCAGGCCCGGCGTCGACCATGCGGTGATGACAGGCATCTTCGTGCGCCATGACAGCCACAGGCTCTCGATCGCCATGGCCAGGCAGATCGTCGTCACCCAGCTTGCCGTCTCTATCTGCGTCGCACCGACTGCGGTGGCGGCTGCGATGACGATGGCCAGCGTGCCGCCGAAGCCGACGATCGCCGCGACGAAAGCGGATATCGGAATGGATGCGCGCATCAGTTTCCCCTCTGCACCATCGCATCGACGGCCCGTACCAGCATGTCGAGATCTTGGGGTCGCGACAGGCGATGGTCGCCGTCGGGGATCAGTGACAGTGTCACGTCGTCGGCGGGCAGCAAGCTGACCAGCTTCAGCGCATGGCTTGCCGGCACATCTGCATCGGCCAGGCCCTGCAGGATGTGCACCGGGCAATGGGTGTCGATCGGGCCTGTCATAACCCGGTTGTCGCGCCCGTCCTCGATCAGCGCGCGGGTGTAGATGTAGGGTTCCGTGGAATAGTCCGACGGCTCTTCGAAGAAACCTTTTTTGGCGAGATCGCGCTTCTGCGCCTTGGTCAGCACCGGTTCGACCAGTTCGGCGGTGAAATCCGGGGCCGGCGCCAGCAGCACCAGGCCGGCGACGTTGCTATCGCCTGCCTTGCGCAATTCCTGCACCATGCGCAGCGCGATCCAGGCGCCCATCGAGGAGCCGACCAGGACCTGGCTGCCCCGGGTGAAATGCCGGAACACGGCAAGGCTTTGCGCAAGCCATGTCGAAATCGTGCCGTCGGCAAAGGCGCCGCCGGATTCGCCATGGCCGGAATAATCGTGGCGCAGGAAGGCGCGGCCTTCTTTTGCCGCCCAGTCCGACAGCGTCTGAGCCTTCGTGCCCAGCATGTCGGACTTGTAACCGCCGAGCCAGACGATGCCCGGCGTAGAGCCAGCAGTATGGCGCACCGCGATGCGCGATCCATCTACATCCAGAAAGATTGGGGGCGTGGCAGTCATGGCTTTTCCTCAACGCCGGTCTTGTGACACGGACGGTGGCGTGGCGAAAAGTGCTCACGATGTTGTTTGTTTGGTGCAGAGCAGCGATCAGGGTGATTTTCTGTCAATGCTGTGCTATTGACTCCGCCCGCGCGCTCACCACATTGGCGCGTCCATGCATCAACACTGACAGACCCTGAACGAAACGGCCAAGGAGACCACGACCATTCGCAGACCTTTCAAAGCAGCGGCGCCGACCAAGGATGGCCCGCGCTCCAACCGTGACATCCGGGTTCCCCGGGTCCAGCTTATCGACGCCGAAGGCCAGAACCGCGGCGATGTTTCCATCAACGACGCATTGCTGCTCGCCGAAGAGGCTGGGCTCGATCTCGTCGAGATATCGCCCAATGCGGTGCCCCCCGTCGTCAAGATACTCGATCTCGGCAAACTGAAATACGCTAACCAGAAGAAGGCGGCCGAGGCGCGCAAGAACCAGAAGGTCATCGAGATCAAGGAGATCAAGATGCGCCCGAACATCGACAGCCATGACTACGAGACCAAGATGAAGGCGGTTCGCCGCTTCTTCGAGGAAGGCGACAAGGTCAAGCTGACGCTGCGCTTCCGTGGCCGCGAGATGGCGCATATGGAACTCGGCATGCAGCTTCTGAACAAGGTCCGCGAGGAAGTGGCGACGATCGCCAAGGTCGAGGCGGAACCGAAGCTCGAAGGCCGCCAGATGATGATGGTGCTGTCGCCGCGCTAGAGCGATCCCCGTCAAAAGCAAAGGCCGCTTCGGCGGCCTTTTGTTTGTTTTGTCTTCGCCATGATTTCTCCGCAAGTTGCATCGACAAGGATTCTGGTTGCCGGTCCTCGCGGCGAAAGGATTCTCCCATGACCGCTGCGGCACGTTCTACGAGTGAAATGGGCCGCTATCAGCGGCGCCGGCGCGTCCTGCTGGCGCTGCTAATCGGTGCTTTTTGCGCTTTGCTGATCTTCGGCGGCTCCCCGCACGATGAACTAACCCACGAACGCATAGAGGCGCACGGGATCGCCCTGATACTGATCGGGATCGGCGGCCGGCTCTGGTCGATCCTCTATATCGGCGGCCGCAAGTCGGCCGAAGTGGTTACGACCGGCCCATATTCGGTGATGCGTAACCCGCTGTATTTTTTCTCCACCGTAGCGGCCGTCGGCATCGGCACCCAGACCGGCAGCGCGATCGTCGCGGTAGCGTCGGCGGTTTTGTGCGCGGCCGCGTTCCACATCGTCACGCTGCGCGAGGAACGGCATTTGGCGCCCGTGCTCGGGGCGCCGTACAAGGACTACGTCGCACGGGTGCCGCGTTTTTTTCCCAATCCCCGGCTTTATCGCGATCAGGCCAAGGTCACCTTCACACCGCGCATCTTCAATCACACGCTGCGCGACGGCTTGATGTTTCTGGTTTCCATACCGTTTTTCGAACTCATCGAGTCCGGACAGGAAAGCGGTGTAATTCCCGTCCTCTTCTGGCTGTATTGAGCGGCGATAGGCAGTCGCTGTATTGAGCGGCGATAGGCAGTCAAAGAGGCGACATGCATTAAATCCGCCTGAATTATCCTGCAAGTCATCCCAACGATCGGCGGGGCCCTGTTTCCTTGGCCAGAAGCTGCGATCGCCGGCAAGTTTTTCGACGATCGGATTCCGCCATGGTCAATGAAATCAAGTCTGCGCCCGTCGAGGCACACGGGCTGGGCAACTACCAGCATATGCGCCGCATGGTGCTTGCGGTGCTGGTGGTGGTGCTGTTTCTGGCACTACTGTTCGGCCAATCGAGTTTTCCGCCTGAAACCTGGGTGCATGAGTCGATCGAAATGTTCGGCGTGCTGCTGATTTTCCTCGGCATCGTCGGGCGCCTTTGGGCGACGCTCTACATAGGCGGGCGCAAATCTTCCGAGGTGGTGACCGGCGGGCCTTACTCGATCACCCGCAACCCACTGTATGTGTTCTCGACCGTGGCCGCGGCCGGCGTCGGCGCCCAGATCGGCTCGTTCTCCGGCATCATCCTCTTTGCGCTGCTGTGCGCGGGTGCCTTCCACATCGTCATCCTGCGCGAAGAGAAGTTCCTCAAGGAAGCGCTCGGCGCGCCGTACCAGGCCTATCTGGAGAAGGTGCCGCGCTTCTTCCCGAAGCTGTCGCTCTACCAGGAGGGCGACACGGGCAGCTTCAAGCCTCGGCTGCTGCTGACCACGCTGCTCGACGGCCTGGTGTTTCTCATCGCCCTGCCGGCCTTCGAACTGATAGACGGAGCCCAGCTGTCAGGCATGTTGCCGGTCTGGTTCACGCTGCCCTGACCAAGGACACAGCGCCGCATCTCCACAGGTGTTGCGCGCGGGCCGTCTTTAACGTATAGGACCGCCGTTCAAGAAAACCGCCCGGCAGGGCATGCCGTGGCGGTTTCATTTGCTTTTCGGGCTTTGGTCGGCCCGAAGCGAACAAGAAGCGCGATAGTGCGCCAACAATACGGAGTAGCAAAATGCCCAAGATGAAGACCAAATCGGCCGCCAAG
Organism: Mesorhizobium sp. M0088; assembly: GCF_040322895.1. Classification (NCBI taxonomy): domain Bacteria; kingdom Pseudomonadati; phylum Pseudomonadota; class Alphaproteobacteria; order Hyphomicrobiales; family Phyllobacteriaceae; genus Mesorhizobium; species Mesorhizobium sp. M0088. Next base: position 540,608 of record NZ_JAMYUI010000001.1, on the reverse strand, counting down.
AAGCGGTTCAAGATCACAGGTACGGGTAAAGTCCTGTCGGCTGCTGCCGGCAAGCGTCACGGCATGATCAAGCGTTCCAACAAGTTCATTCGAAATGCCCGCGGCACGATGGTTCTGGCTGAACCGGATGGCAAGAAGGTCATCAAGAATTTTCTGCCGAACGGCCTCTAAGGCGTGATGCCAAAAAGTTGCAGACTTTTTGGATAACATCCCGCTCAAATAAGGCATTCGGTCTGGACACGCATTTGTTTTACGCAATTCCGAACGGAAAACCGCAAGGCACTTTTCCTGGAATTGCTTTTAAGGAGATCATGACATGGCACGCGTAAAAAGAGGCGTCACCTCGCACGCCAAGCACAAGAAGGTCCTGAAAGCCGCGAAAGGCTTCTACGGCCGCCGCAAGAACACCATCCGCATCGCCAAGCAGGCGGTGGAAAAGTCGCTGCAGTACGCTTACCGCGACCGCAAGAACCGCAAGCGCTCGTTCCGCGCGCTGTGGATCCAGCGCATCAACGCCGCGACGCACGAGCATGGCCTGACCTATGGCCGTTTCATCGACGGCCTCAACAAGTCGGGCATCGAGATCGATCGCAAGATCCTGTCGGACATGGCCATCCATGAGCCGCAGGCTTTCGCAGCCCTGGTCGCCAAGGCCAAGGTGGCGCTCGAATATCTGAAGAACACCACGCCGAACGCTTTTGAAAGCGCTGTCGCCTAAGACCAGCGCTTCCCAAGCATTCGCAATTCTGATTTGGGGAACCCGCGCTGGCACGGCTGGCGCGGGTTTTTCTTTTGCCTGAACTTCAACTTAAAAGTGACTTTCACTTAGAGCTGATTTCCAACGTAGCGAGTTTTGACCGTGAACGACGCAACCACTGGCCTGGATACGCTTGAAAACTCACTTCTGGCCGAAATCGCCTCGGCCGCCGATGAGCCGGCCATCGAGGCCGTGCGCATCGCTGCTTTCGGCAAGAAGGGCGCCGTGTCCGAGATGCTGAAGACACTTGGCGCGATGACCGCCGAGGAGCGTCAGGTCAAAGGCCCGGCCATCAACGGCCTCAAGAACCGCGTCACCGACGCGCTGACTGCCCGCAAGGCTGAGCTCAAAGATGTGGCGATCACCGTGCGCCTCGCCGCCGAAAAGGTCGATGTGACGCTGCCGGTGCGGCAGTCGCCGGCTGAGCGCGGCCGTATACACCCGATCAGCCAGGTCATCGACGAGATTGCGGCGATCTTCGGCGACCTCGGATTTTCCATCGCCGAAGGTCCCGATATCGAGACCGATTACTACAATTTCACCGCGCTGAATTTCCCAGAAGGCCATCCGGCGCGCGAAATGCACGACACCTTCTTCTTCCAGCCGGACGAGAAGGGCGAGCGCAAGCTTTTGCGCACCCACACTTCGCCGGTGCAGATCCGCACCATGGAGACGAAGAAGCCGCCGATCCGCATCGTCATTCCGGGCAAGACCTACCGGCAGGATTCGGATGCCACCCACTCGCCGATGTTCCATCAGGTCGAGGGGCTGGTGATCGACAAGACGGCCAACGTCGCCAACATGAAGTGGGTGCTGGAGGAGTTCTGCAAGGCCTTCTTCGAGGTGCCGCAGGTCAAGATGCGCTTCCGGCCGTCCTTCTTCCCGTTCACCGAACCGAGCCTCGAGGTCGATATCCAGTGTGACCGCTCCAGGCCCGGCGAAGTGCGCTTCGGCGAAGGCTCCGACTGGATGGAGATCCTCGGCTGCGGCATGGTGCACCCCAACGTGCTGCGCCATGGCGGGCTCGATCCGGACGAATATCAGGGCTTTGCCTGGGGGATGGGCATAGACCGTATCGCCATGCTGAAATACGGCATGCCGGACCTGCGCGCCTTCTTCGATGCCGACGTGCGCTGGCTGTCGCATTACGGGTTCAGGCCGCTCGACATGCCGACGCTGTTCGGAGGCCTGAGCGCATGACAGCGCCCTATGCCGGCGGCTGCCGCTGCGGCGCCGTGCGGTTCGAGGCATCAGTCGAACCGCATCACGTCAGCTATTGCCATTGCGGCGATTGCCGGCGGGCCAGCGGCGCGCCGATGTCGGCCTTTGTCGGCTTCCTGGTCGATCAGGTCGCGTTCACCGGCAAGGCGCTGAAGATGTATGAGAACGGCCCGGTGACGCGCTCCTTCTGCGGCACCTGCGGCTCACCCATCGCCTATGTCGACGAGCGGCTGGAGGACGACATCTACTTCATGCTCGGCGCCATGGATGCGCCGGCCGATTTTGAGCCGACGCAGCATGCCTATGTCAGCGAACAGCTTGCCTTCCTGCATATATCCGACGACCTGCCGAGACATCTGAAAACAAGCGTCAAAAGACCAGACGGAACAGTCCCATGAAATTCACCCTCTCCTGGCTCAAGGACCACCTAGAGACCGATGCCACGCTTGACGAGATCGTCGAGCGGCTGACCTCGATCGGCCTCGAAGTCGAGCATGTCGACGACAAGTCGAGCCTGAAACCCTTCGTCATAGCCAGGGTGTTGACGGCGGTGCAGCACCCCGATGCCGACCGGCTGCGCGTGCTGACCGTCGATACGGGCAACGGCAAGCCACCCGTGCAGGTCGTCTGCGGCGCGCCCAATGCGCGGGCCGGCCTGATCGGCGCCTTTGCCGCGCCCGGCACCTATGTGCCCGGCATCGACGTGACGCTGACGGTCGGCAAGATCAGGGGGGTCGAAAGCCATGGCATGATGTGTTCCGAGCGCGAGCTGGAACTGTCCGACGAGCACAACGGCATCATCGACCTGCCTGAGGATGCGCCTGTCGGCACCAGCTTCGCTGCCTATGCGCACATCGACGATCCGGTCATCGAGATCAATTTGACGCCGAACCGGCCGGATGCGACCAGCGTCTACGGCATCGCCAGGGATCTGGCGGCGAGCGGGCTTGGCCGCCTCGTCGGCGGCGCCATCATGCCGCATGTCGGCAACGGCATGTGTCCGGTCAAGGTAACGATCGAAGCGCCGGAGCTCTGTCCCGGCTTCGCGCTCAGGCTGGTCAAGGGCGTCAAGAATGGGCCGTCGCCAAAATGGCTGCAGCAGCGGCTGATCGCCATCGGGCTGAGGCCGATCAGCGCGCTGGTCGACATCACCAATTACGTCACCTTCGACCGCGGCCGCCCGCTGCATGTGTTCGACGCCAGCAAGGTTGCCGGCAATCTCGTCGTGCGCCGCGCGCGCGATGGTGAAAAGGTGCAGGCGCTCGATGGCCGCGAATACACGCTGACGCCGGAAATGTGCGTCATCGCGGATGACAACGGCGTCGAGTCCATCGCCGGCATCATGGGCGGCGAGCATTCGGGCTGCGACGAGAACACATCAGATGTGCTGATCGAATCCGCCCTTTGGGATCCGATCACCACGGCGCGCACCGGCCGCACGCTCGGCATCATCACCGACGCGCGTTACCGTTTCGAGCGCGGGGTGGACCCCGAATTCATGGTTCCCGGCGTCGAGCTGGCAACGAAACTGGTGCTCGATTTCTGCGGCGGCACGCCGACCGAAATGGAAGTCGTCGGTTATGCCGGCCACAAGCCGAAGATCGTTTCCTTCCCGCTTTCGGAAGTGAAGAGGCTGACCGGCATCGAGGTTCCCAAGGCGGAAAGCCTCGACATCCTGTCGCGCCTCGGCTTCAAGCTGGAGGGATCGGGCGATGTCGTCGATGTCGCCGTGCCGTCCTGGCGCCCCGACGTCGATGGCAAGGCAGACCTGGTCGAGGAAGTCATGCGCATCCACGGCGTCGACAACATCGCGCCGCAGCCGCTCGGTGCGCATGACGCGGTCAACGCCAGGATCCTCACCACGCTACAGGTCCGTACCCGCACCGCCAAGCGAGCGCTCGCCGTGCGCGGCATGATGGAGGCCGTCACCTGGTCGTTCATTCCGGCCAAGCACGCCGAGCTGTTCGGCGGCGGCCAGACCGCGCTGAAGCTCGCCAACCCGATCGCCGCCGACATGTCCGACATGCGGCCCTCGCTGCTGCCGGGCCTGATCGCTGCTGCCCAGCGCAATGCCGACAAGGGTATCGGCGACGTGGCGCTGTTCGAAGTCTCGGGCACCTATGAGGGCGACGGCGCCGACCAGCAACGGCGCGTGGCCGCCGGCGTGCGCCGCGGCACCGCCAAGCTCGACGGCTCAGGCCGCAACTGGGCCGGCAATTCAGGCCCGGTCGGCGTGTTCGACGCCAAGGCCGACGCGATCGCCGCACTGGAAGCCTGCGGTGCGCCTGCCGACCGGCTGCAGATCGAGGCCGGCGGCCCGGCCTGGTATCATCCCGGCCGTTCCGGCACGATCAAGCTCGGTCCGAAAACCGTGCTCGGCACCTTCGGCGAATTCCACCCGAAGACGCTGGAAGGCCTCGATGTTTCCGGCCCGCTGTGCGGCTTCGAAGTGTTTGTCGATGCCGTGCCCGAGCCGAAGGCCAAGCCGACGAAAACCAAGCCGAAACTGGAACTGTCCCCCTTCCAGGCGGTCAAGCGCGACTTCGCTTTCGTCGTCGACAAAACGGTCGAGGCCGGCACGCTGGTGCGCGCGGCGCTCGCCGCCGACAAGAAGCTCATCACCGCCGTCTCGGTCTTCGACATCTTCGAAGGCGCTTCGCTGGGCGAGGGCAAGAAATCGATCGCCATCGAAGTGTCGATCCAGCCGGTTGAAAAGACACTGACCGACGAGGATTTCGAGGCACTGGCCAAGCGTATCGTCGAGAATGTCGGTAAGCAGGCCGGTGGCGTTCTGAGGACGTAGCGCCCAAGGCGACTGAACTGTTAGCGATGGGGCTGCTCATCCGTCCACGGGACGGATGAGCAGCCGTTGCCGCAATGGTCAGAACCCGCCGCCGACCCTCAGGCCAAAGGCATGGCTGTAGCTGTCTTGAAAGCCGATTGTGCCGCGATAATCGAGCCCGATGGATAACCCTTGGTGCAGCAGCAGATCGGCGCCCAGGCCGATCATCACCTGGTCACTCGCCAAAGGCTGCGTCTGGAAGCCATAGACAAGGCCATCCGGACTATCCGCGTAGCGGATATCGACGCCGCTCGAGCCGGAGAATTCGTGAGTGTATTCAAACCGGAAGCGTGGTGTGAAGACGCCGAGGGCCACGGGCATGTCATAGCCGCCGGCAAGGCCAAGCGTGCCGCCGAGGCTGTCGACGCTCTGCTTGCCGAAGCTCAGCGAATAGATGCCTGCTCCGGTTTCGGTAAACGCGTCGAGGCTCGAAGAGGATGCCGTCAACCTGGCGAACGGAGTGAGTCGCAGCCCGCCGACGCGATGATCGAAACCGGCAGTCAGCGAGCCGAAAATCTGGTCGCCGTCACGCTGACCGTCGGCAAAGCCGCCAACACTTGTCACGAAGCGCTTCGAATCGAAGCTGAACGAACCGTAGCCGGCCAGGGCATCGAGAAACAGGTTGTCGGCCGGGCGATAGCTTGCATAGAGCGTCGCGCTGTAGGCCTCGCCGGAACTCTCGGTGCCATTGCCGCCAATGTCGCTGTCGTCGCTGGAGTAGCCGACGGCCAGACCGGCGACGAAACGGTCGTTGAAACGGTAGTCGATGCCGGTGGTCATGTTGATCGAAACGGAGTCCCGCTCCGCGCTATCGTCAGGCGAACTATGGCCGAGATCGATGTGGCCGCCGGCCCACAAGCCGAAGCCCAGCTTTGCCGCGTCGCCCCCACAATCGGATCCGTCTGGAAAGTCGACGCTGGCGGCATTGCCATCGGCGCCTTGGCCAGACAGTTCGAGCCCATTCGCAAAGGCCTTGCGGCACGCCTCGCTTCGCAAAGCGCCCATGCGATGGTTGATATTGTCTGTCTGCCCGGCGGCGAATTGCTGCACCTCTTGCGCCTGGGCATTGAGCAGCCCGGCGACCTCCGGATCGTCGGAGGGGTCCGGCCGCGTGGTGACGGTGATGGTCACCGTGGCCGGATCGGAAACGCCGCCGGGGCCGGTCAGTGTGTACGTTACGATGACGGTGCCTGAAAACACCGGCGAGGACGCGAAGGTCAGTAGGTAGTTGGGCGCGCCGGACAGCGTCGCCGTGCCGCCCTCGGCGGGGGCGCTGGACATGATCGCCGCGGCGCTGAATGGTTCGCCGGTAGCCCCCGGCGTCAACGGCAGCGAAGCCGACATGCCGGCAACGATCGTCATGGTCAGTGACGGCGCCGTCGGTCGGGGGGCCGCAGCGATGTCCAGCGTATACTCGCGCCTTGCCCTGTTCTCGGAGGTGTCGAACACATCGACGGCAAAGGCAAATGATCCGCTCTCGGTCGGCGTGCCGCCGAGTGTGCCATCGGTTGCGAGCGAAACGCCTTCGGGCAGATTTCCGATCATCCGCTGAAACGTGTAAGGCGCGCCCACACCGCCGGTTGCGGTCAGCATCTGGCTATAGGGCTGCCCAACCTGGCCATTGGGCAAAGCTGCCGGTGAAATTACGATGGGCGGGCCAGTGGTGATCGCAAGCGTGTAGTCGCGTTCGCCGTTGTTGCCGACATGGTCCGTCGCCCGAATCCTCAAACTGTAGACGCCGGGGGGCGCTATGACCGGCCCGGAGAGGACGCCGGCACTGCTGAAGGCGACGGGCATGGAGCCCGAAACGATCGAGAACGTAAAGGGGCCGCCAGCACCACCCGAAGCCGTCAGCGCCTGGCTATAGGGCTGGCCAATCTGCGCGCCGGGCAAGGCAGCTGGTGAAATGACGACCGGGTTGTCCGCGATCACGATGGTGTAGTCGTGTTCGCCGCTGTTGCCGACATGGTCTGTCGCCCGGACCCTGAAACTGTAGACGCCGGGGGCGGCTATCACTGGCCCTGAGAGGACGCCGGCACTGCTGAAGGCGACGGGCATGGAGCCCGAAACGACCGAGAACGTGTAGGGACCGCCAGCGCCACCCGAAGCCGTCAGCGCCTGGTTATACGGCTGGCCAATCTGCCCGCCGGGCAACGCAGCAGGCGAAATCAAGACCGGGTTGTCCGCGATCACAATCGTGTAGTCGCGTGTGCCGGTGTTGCCGACCTGATCTGGTGCCGGGGGCGGCTATCACTGCCCCGGAGAGGACGCCGCCGCTGCTGAAGGAGACCGGCGTGACCCCCGAAGTGAGCGCGAACGTGTATGGCCCGCCAGCTCCGCCTGAAGCCATCAGCGTCCGATCATAGTGCTCACCAACTCTCCCATCCGGCAGCGTGGCCGGGGAAATCACGATCGGCTCCGCCGCAGCACTTGCATTGAGCGAGGCTGCGATCAGAACGCAGAAGGTCGCGGCAATCCAGAACCACTTCGCAGTCAATTTTGCCCTGTCGATCGGTCCTCTCGACGATGCTGCTGGCCAAACCGACGATATCTGCATGCCCAGGCTACCCCAGCCGGTGTGGAAAATTCCAATAGCAATCGTCCATGCCGGCAGATGGGCAGACGCGCATAGTCGTCAGATGACGAGGGTGGGGCTGTTTTAGGGCCAGGCCGAGCATCATGGTCCGGTCACGTTGCAATCTGGCCACATCTTTGGTGGCGCTATGGGCGAAGCATTGCGGATACTTGCCGAATCGCTCTCCAAAGGGCGATGGATCCTCTCTGCTATTCGGGCCTTCCTCTTGAAGAGCAGCGCGCGGCGTTTCTCGCCATCGTGCTTGCCGACCCGCTGTTACGCGACGCGCTGGCGCTGGCTCGCACGCTCGACCTGCCGGACTGGCTGGTGGTTTCCGGCGCGCTCTACAACAGTGTTTGGAACCATCTGACCGGCAAGCCTTCGGGGTATGGCATCAGGGATGTCGACCTGTTCTACTTCGATGACAGCGACCTCTCCTACGAGGCCGAGGACGCCGTTATTCGCCGCGCGGAGAAGCATTTCGAAGGACTGCCGCTGCCGGTCGAGGTGCGCAATCAGGCGCGGGTGCATCTTTGGTATCCGCAGAAGTTCGGGCGGCCGTGCCCGCGCTATTCGAACGCCAGCGATCCCGTCTGCTATTTCGCGTCGAAGACGCACGCCGTCGGGGTTCGATACGATGCTGACGGGCAGCTGGTGTTGGTGGCGCCGTTCGGGCTGGATGATGTTTTTTCGTTCCGCATCACACCGAACCGGGTGATGGACAACCAGCAGACGCATGAGGTGAAGGGGGCGAGGGCGAGGGAGTGCTGGCCGGAGATTACGGTTGTGCCGTGGTGACCTCACCCTCCCCTTGTGGGGAGGGTCGATCCGCGCAGCGGAGCGGGGTGGGGGTCTTCGTAGGGCGCTCCCCCACCCCGTCCCGCTGTCTCCGCTTCGCTGCGACAGCGAGCCGACCCTCCCCACAAGGGGGAGGGGGAAGACCTAGCCGTTCACCAGTGCCAGCAACTCTTCGGTGTAGCGCTTGCCCATAACCTTGTTGGGCGACAGCGCGTCACCAATAGCCTGCACCTCGGCCGCGCTTAGCTCGACGTCCGCCGCCGCCGTGTTCTGCTCCAGATGGCGTATCTTGCGCGCGCCGGGGATCGGTACGATGAAATCGCCCTGGTGCAGCACCCAGGCCAGCGCCAGCTGTGCCGAGGTCACGCCCTTTTCAACAGCCAGCTTTTCCAAGGTGGCGATGACAGCGGCGTTGGCTTCCATCGCCTCGGCCTGGAAGCGCGGCAAGGTCCGGCGCCAGTCGCCGTCGCTCAAGGCCTCGGGCTTGGCGATCGTGCCGGTCAGCAGCCCACGGCCGAGCGGGCTATAGGGAACGAAGCCGATGCCGAGCTCGCGGCAGACGGCGAACACCTCGTCTTCCGGGTCGCGGCTCCACAGCGAATATTCGCTCTGCACGGCCGATATCGGATGCACGGCATGGGCCCGGCGAATGGTCGCGGCACTCGCCTCGGACAGGCCAAGCGCGCGCACCTTGCCCTCGCGCACCAGTTCGGCCATGGCGCCGACCGTATCCTCGATTGGCACGTTGGGGTCGACACGGTGCTGGTAGTAGAGGTCGATCACATCGGTGCCCAGCCGTTTCAGCGAGGCCTCGGCGACCGCTTTGACGTGCTCGGGGCGGCTGTCGACGCCCGCCATGCGGTCGAGGCCTGTACCTTCCTCCAGAATCCGGAAGCCGAATTTTGTCGCGATCGTCAGATGATCACGCACCGGCTTCAGCGCCTTGCCGAGCAGAATCTCGTTCTCGAAGGGGCCATAGACCTCCGCCGTGTCGAAGAAATTGACGCCGATGTCGACGGCGCGGTGCAGCGTGGCGATCGCATCGGCTTCCGCTTGGCCGCCATAGGCGAAGCTCATGCCCATGCAGCCGAGGCCGACGGGGTAGACGTTCAATTCAGTTCCTAGCTTGCGGGTTTGCATAACGCGTCTCCTTGTTGCGATGTGGGAGAAATAGCGCCTTGCCTTGTGTTCGATAATCGGCTTTCATCCGCCCGGGCTGTACTAAAAGATAGATCAATGAATCGCGCGCATCTTTCCCAATTGGCCGTGCTGGCAACTGTCGCTCAATGCGGCAGCTTTCGGGGCGCCGCCAGGGAATTGGCCATCGCGCCTTCGGCTGTCAGCCACGCGGTATCCAGCCTGGAGGCGCGGCTTGGCGTTCGGCTGCTGGCGCGCAGCACACGCAGCGTCGCGCCGACCGAAGAAGGTGCGCAGTTGCTGGAGCGGTTGCGGCCGGCGCTGTCGGAGATCGACCTGGCGCTGGAGACGGCAATCGAGACGCGCGACCGGCCGGCCGGCAATCTGCGCCTGACCGTGCCGCGCACGGCAGCGCATTTGGCGCTGACGCCACGGCTGGGCGCCTTTGCGTCGGCCTATCCCGACATCGTGCTGGAGATCGTCATCGAGGACCGCTTCACCGACGTGGTGGAAGGCGGCTTCGATGCTGGCGTCCGGCTTGGCGAGAGCCTGCAGCGCGACATGATCGCGGTGCGCATCGGGCCGGACCTTCGCGGCGCGGTGGTCGGCGCCCCGGTCTATTTCGAGGTCAACCCCAAGCCGCGCCACCCGCGCGACCTGGCCGGCCACCGCTGCATCCGCTTCCGCTTCTCCAGCGGCATCCTCTACCGCTGGGAGTTCGAGAAAGGCCGCGAGACGATCGAGATGGCGGTGGAGGGACCGCTGATCCTCGACGAGGACCATCTGATCGCCCAGGCGGCGGTCGACGGCGCCGGGCTCGCCTTCGTCTTTGAGGACTATGTCCGCGCCCCGCTCGCCGACGGCAGGCTGATCCGCGTGCTGGAGGACTGGTGCCCGCCCTTCGACGGCTTCTTTGTCTATTATCCGAGCCGCCGTCAGATGCGGCCAGCGCTCAGGGCGTTTGTCGATTTCTTCAAGGTGAGTGGATAGAGCGGGCTCGCCCCCCCTTGGTGGAAGATAACCGGCATCGCGGTCGTTCACCAACGATGCAAACATCGATCACCAACAGCACCACCCGCTATGGCTGGGGCGCGATCATTCTTCACTGGCTGATTGCGCTGATCTTCATCGGCCAGTTCGGACTCGGCTTCGTCATGGTGCGGGTGACCAGCCAGCGCACCGCCTTCGAACTGATCCAGCTGCACAAATCCTTCGGCTTCCTGCTGCTCGGCCTGATCATCCTGCGCATCGTCTGGCGCTGCGGCAATACAACGCCGGCGCTGCCGCGCTCGGTCGGGACTTTGGAACGTCGGGCGGCACCTTTGGCCCATTTTGCGCTCTACGCGTTTCAGCTTGCCTTGCCCTTGTCCGGCTGGGCGCTGGTGTCGGTCTCGATGCTGGAGATACCCAGCCTGCCGTTCAACCTGTTCGTCATGCCGAACCTGCCGCTGGCCGAATCGGATGGTGCCGAAAGCTTCTGGGCGGCGGCGCATTGGTATCTTGCCTATGCCGGCATGGCGCTTGTGGCTCTCCACGTTGCGGCGGCACTGCGGCATCATTTCCAGCTCAGGGATGGCGTGCTCATGCGCATGATCACGCCTTCGTCAGATCCGGAATAGAGCGAGCGGTTCATTCGTTCATGGAGTGAGGGCGCAGGAATGCGCTGCCTCCAACAAGGAACATCCCCATGTACACGCGCATCCTCGGATTTGCGGCGGTCGCCGCTTGCCTCGCCATGCCTGTTTCAGCGGCCGTCGCGCTTGGTGACGCCGCCGGCAGCTATTCGATCAGCCCGGCCAACTCCAGCATCCGCTTCTCCATCGGCAAGGTCGGCGCCGGCGGCCTGAATGGCGCCTTCGCCCGCTTCAAGGGCTCGATCCGCATCGACAACAGCGATGTCGGGCACTCGCAGGTCAATTTCACCATCTTTCCCGAAAGCGTTGGCACCGGCCAGAGCCGTATCGATGCCTTCCTGCGCTCCGACGCGGTGTTCGATGCCGCCAACAACCCGGAGATCCAGTTCCGCTCTACCAGCGTGACCCGAACCAGCGACACCACGGCCCTCGTCAGCGGCCGGCTGACGGCGCGCGGCAAGACGTTTCCGGAAAAGTTCACGGCCGAGCTTGGCGGTCTCAAGGCCGGGACGATCAAATTCCATGTCACCGGCAAGGTGCTGAGGTCGCGCTACGGCATGGATGTCGGCACGCCAATCTATTCCAACATCGTCGACTTCGACATGACGCTGACCGGCAAAAGGGGCTGACCCTCGTCATTGGCTTTTCCGGCGATTTCGGGCAAACCTCGTTGCCTGTAATTGTGATGGAGAAGCCTGATGTTCCGATGGGGTGTGTTGTCGACGGCCAAGATCGGCCGCGAGCATTTGTTGCCGGCGATGGTCGAGGCGGAGAACGGCGTGCTGTCGGCGATCGCCAGCCGTGACCTGTCGAAGGCCAAGGCGCTGGCCGAGCGCTTCGGCGCGCGCCATGCCTTCGGCTCCTATGAGGAACTGCTTGCCTCCGACGAGGTCGATGGCGTCTACATCCCGTTGCCGACCTCGCAGCATGTCGAATGGGCGGCCAAGGCCATCGAAGCCGGCAAGCACGTGCTGGTCGAAAAGCCGCTGGCGCTCGACGCCAAGGACATTGCCCCGCTGATCGAGCTGCGCGACCAGAAAAAGGTACTGGTCTGCGAGGCCTTCATGGTCATCTACCACCCGCAATGGATCAAGGTACGCGACCTCATCGCCAGCGGCGCCATCGGCCGGCTGCGCCATGTGCAGGGTGCCTTCTCCTACTACAATGTCGACCCCAGCAACATGCGCAACCAGCTCGACCTCGGCGGCGGCGCGCTGCCCGACATCGGCGTCTACCCGACCGTGTCGACGCGCTTTTCGACCGGCAAGGAGCCGCTGCGCGTCCAGGCGACTATCGAGCGCGACAAGACATTCGGCACCGACATCTACTCCTCGATCCGCGCCGATTTCGGCGACTTCGAGCTGTCCTTCTATCTGTCGACGCAGATGGCGGCGCGCCAGGTGATGGTGTTCCACGGCGAGAAGGGTTTCATCGAGCTGTTCTCGCCTTTCAATGCCGGGCTTTACGACCACCACCGCGTCGAACTGCACAACCAGAACCACACCGAGGCGCAAGTGTTCCGCTTTCCCGGCACGCAGCAATACCGGCTGGAGGTCGAGACCTTCGCGCGTGCGGCACAGGGCGGCAAGGAGCGCGTCTTCACGCTGGAGGAATCCGTGCTCAACCAGAAAGTCATCGATGCCATCTTCCGCGCCGGCGGCAAAGAAGGCTGGGAGACCGTCTGACCCCTTGCAATTGAAGTAGCCGGCTAATTCTGGGAGGAAAGATGGCTGACGATGCGGACGTGATCATTGTCGGCGCCGGCCTTGCAGGGCTGGTTGCCGCCGCCGAGCTTGCCGAGGCCGGCAAGAAAATCATCATTGTCGACCAGGAGCCGGAGCAGTCGCTGGGCGGTCAGGCGTTCTGGTCGTTCGGCGGCCTTTTTCTCGTCGATTCGCCCGAGCAGCGGCGCATGCGCATCCGCGATTCGCATGACCTGGCGTTGGAAGACTGGTTGGGCACCGCGGCTTTCGATCGGCCGGAGGATTTCTGGCCGCGCAAATGGGCGGAAGCCTATGTCGGCTTCGCCGCCGGCGAGAAACGCTCCTGGCTGATGCAGCGCGGCCTGAAATTCTTTCCCGTCGTCGGCTGGGCCGAGCGGGGTGGCGGCAATGCCATCGGCCACGGCAATTCGGTGCCGCGCTTCCACATCACCTGGGGCACCGGCCCCGGCGTTCTCGAACCCTTCGTGCAGCGCGTGCGCGAGGCGCAAAAACGCGGATTGATAAGCTTCAAGTTCCGTCATCGGGTCAATGAACTGACGCGGACGGGTGCTGTTGTGACCGGTGTGCGTGGCGACATCCTGCAGCCCAGCGCTGTCGAGCGCGGCCACAAGAGTTCGCGCGAAATATCAGGCGATTTCGAGCTTCACGCGCAAGCGGTGATCGTCGCCTCCGGCGGCATCGGCGCCAACCATCAACTGGTGCGGGAGAATTGGCCCAAACGGCTGGGCGCCGCACCGAAGCGCATGATCACCGGCGTGCCCGATCACGTCGACGGCCGCATGCTGGCAATCGCGGAACAGGCCGGCGGCTCGATCATCAACCGCGACCGCATGTGGCACTATGTCGAGGGCATCAAGAATTGGTCGCCGATCTGGACCGATCATGCGATCCGCATCCTGCCCGGCCCGTCATCGCTGTGGCTCGATGCGCGCGGCAAGCGCCTGCCGGTGCCGCTCTATCCCGGCTTCGACACGCTGGGCACGCTCGCCCACATCATGAGCACCGGCTTCGACTATTCCTGGTTCATCCTGACCAAAAAGATCATCCAGAAGGAGTTCGCGCTGTCGGGCTCCGAGCAGAACCCCGATTTGACCGGCAAGAGTTGGCGCCAGGTGCTCGGCCGCGCCACATCGGGCATTCCGGGTCCGGTCAAGGCGTTCATGGAGAAGGGCGAGGATTTCATCGTCGAGGCCGACTTGCCGACGCTGGTCGCGCGCATGAACGCGCTTGCCGGCGGCGAGCCGCTTCTTGAGGTAGCCCAGGTCGAGCGCGAAATGCGCGCCCGCGACCGGCAGCTCGGCAACCCATTCTCCAAGGACATGCAAATCACCGCTCTGCGCGGGGCGCGCGCCTATCTCGGCGACCGGCTGATCCGCACGGCCAAGCCGCACAAGATGCTCGATCCGGCAAACGGCCCGCTGATAGCGGTGCGCCTCAACATCCTGACCCGCAAGACGCTGGGCGGCCTGCAGACCGATCTCGACAGCCGCGTGCTGGGTGCCGATGGCCAGCCGGTTGCGGGACTCTACGCCGTCGGCGAAGCCGCCGGTTTTGGCGGCGGCGGCGTGCATGGCTACGCGGCGCTTGAGGGCACCTTCCTCGGCGGCTGCATCTTTTCCGGCCGCAGCGCCGGCCGTGCGGTGGCCGCTTCGGTGGGATGAGCGGCGCCTGTCGGCCCTCAGAGTCTAGCCGCGATCACCAGCGCCAGTCGCCCTGTCCAAGCGCGGTCACCGCCTCGGTGATCCGCGTAAAGCTGGCGCGGGCGCGGCCGACCATGTGCCGGCCTCGGAGATAACCATGCACCAGCCCCGTTTCCTCGAACCAGGTTGCGCATCCGCCCGCCGCCACGACCAGGTCGCGATAGGCCTCACCATCCGACGACAACGGGTCGCACTCAGCGGTGATCAGCACAGTCGGCGGCAGGTTGGAGAAGTCGGTGTCGGCGAGCGGCGACAGCGTGATGTCCCCGGTCCTATCAACGCCGCCGGTGCGGATATGCTTGTAGAATTCGAGATCGCGCACGGTCAGCATTGGCGCTTCGGCGTGCTTGACATAGGAGCCTTTCGCGCGGTCTCCGCCGAGGCCGGGATAGATCAGCACCTGGCCAACCGGCCTTTTCGAACGGTCACGCGTGGCGTGACTGACGGCGGCGCAGAGATTGCCGCCGGCGCTGTCGCCGCACAGCACGATAGGATGATCGCGATTGGCGGCGGCCCATTCGAAGGCGCTCATCGCATCGTCGAAGGCCGCCGGATGCAGATGCTCCGGCGCCAGCCGATAATCGACCGAGACCACCTCATAGCCGGTGCGGGCACAGAGCTCGGCGCAGACATCGTCGTGGCTGTCCAGCCCACCGAGGATGAAGCCGCCGCCATGGACATAGAGCACCGTCACCGCAGCTTTGTGTGTGCTTCGGTAGGTGCGGATCGGGATGTCGTGCGTGGGCGTCGCAATGGCTGAGGTTTCGACCGCCACGCCTTCGGGATAGCCGGCGAAGAATTCGCGGCACATGCGGTCATAGATCCCGCGCTGCTGCGCGATCGTGTAGTCGATCGTGTCGGGCGGATAGTAGGAATTGGTCCGCTCTATGAACGCCCAGGTCTCGGCGTCGATGAGGGTTTTGTAATCGGTCATGGGTGCTGGAAAGGCGCCCAAGGCTGAGCCAGGGCGCCCCCCTCTGTCCTGCCGGACATCTCCCCCTCAAGGGGGGAGATCGGATGTTGCGAAGACTTTCGCCAACCTTCTGCGTCGCAAGAAGAGTGCAGAGATCGAAGCTGCCAATCTCCCCCCTTGAGGGGGAGATGGCCGGCAGGCCAGAGGGGGGTAAGCGCCATCGTTCCGGCGGTATCCACTACTTCCCCTTCCAAACCGGCTCACGCTTCTCCGCAAAAGCGCGAAAACCCTCCATGCCATCCTCGGAGCCGTAGAGTGCATCGACCGTCGGCAGCTGGCGGCGGGTCACCTTGTTCATGGCGTCCTGGAAGGTCAGCGCCTCGGCCACACGCGCGGTCTCCTTGATCGCTGCAAAGACCAGCGGCGGGCCGCCTGCGAGCAGCCGGGCGATCTCCCAGACACGGTCCTCGAGCTTCTCCTTGGGCAGCACTTCGTTGACCAGGCCCCAGCGATGCGCCTCGGCCACATCCATCCAGCGGCCGGTCAGCAGAAGGTCCATGGCGACATGGTAGGGGATGCGCTTCGGCAGTTTGATCGTTGCCGCGTCGGCCAGCGTGCCGGCGCGGATTTCGGGGAGCGCGAAGGAGGAATGATCGGAGGCGTAGATGAGGTCGCAGGACAGCGCCAGCTCGAAGCCGCCGCCGACCGCCATGCCGTTGACGCAAGCGATCACCGGCTTGTTGAGGTCGCGCAATTCTTGCAGCCCGGCAAAGCCGCCGACGCCATAGTCGCCATCGACGGCATCGCCGCCGGCAGCGGCTTTGAGGTCCCAGCCGGCACAGAAGAACTTGTCGCCGGCGGTCTTGACGATGGCAACGCGCAATTCCGGATCGTCGCGGAACGCCTTGAAGGTCTCGCCCATCAGCCGCGAGGTCTTCAGGTCGATGGCGTTGGCCTTGGGCCGGTCGAGGGTGACTTCGAGGATCGGGCCCTCGCGGCGGGTCGAAATGACGTCAGACATTCTTGTTCTCTCCCAGCACCAGCAGCGCGTCGGCGATCCAGGCGCCCTTGCCCTCTGCACAGACGATCAGCGGGTTGATGTCGAGTTCCTCGATCTCGCCGGCATTCTCCTGCACGAAGCCGGCAATGCCCGAGATGGCATCGATGGCGGCCGCGACATCGGCTTTCGGCCGGCCGCGATAGCCTTCGAGCAGCGGGAACAGTTTCAGGCCGCGCAGCGCCGCCTCGATATCGTCGCGCGTCGCCGGCAGCATCAGCGTGACGCTGTCGCGCAACAATTCGACCAGCACGCCGCCGGTGCCCAAGGTCATCACCGCACCGAACATCGGGTCGCGGGTGAAGCCGACGATGAGCTCGGCGACACCGTCGCGCACCATGCGCTCGACATAGAGCCCGGTGCCGAGCGGCAACAGGTCATGCGCCGCGGTGCTGACGGATTCGGCATCCCTGAGGTTGAGCCTGACGGCGCCAACTTCGGATTTGTGGCTGACGCCGAGCGCCTTCAGTGCGACGGGAAAGCCGAGCGCCATCGACGAAATCACCGCCTCGACCGCATTGGCGGCCCGTTCGCCTTTCGGCACCGGCAGGCCGGCCTTGATCAGCCGCGATTTTGCTTCGGCCTCGTCGGGCGTGACATGGTCGCCACCAGGCGCACCGGCAGCAGAAGTGTCGATCGGCTGCGCCTGCGGTTCGGCCCAAGCCCAGCCGATGAAGGCCGCCGCCCCGGCGGCATCCATGGCTTCCGAAATGCCGAACAACGGCACCATGCCGCGCGCCATCAGTTCGGCGGTGTACTCCTCCGGCAGGTTTTCCGGCAGCGACGAGACGATCGCGCCATGCGCCTTGTTGGTCTTCAGCGCCGATTCGAAGGCGCGCAACGTCGCCCACCAATCGGTGACCGAACAACGATCAGGTCGCGGAAAATCCAGCACCAGCATGTTGAGGTCGAAGCCGCCCGACACCATGGCGGTGAAGGTGGCGGTCATCGCCGGCTCGTTGTTCCAGATGAAGGTGTGATAGTCCAAGGGATTGGCGACCGCGACCAGCGGCCCGAGCGTCGATTTGACATGGGCGCGGTGGCTGTCGGTCAGCACAGGGAAATTGACCCAGCGCCCTTCGGCGCTGTCGGCCATGACAGAGGCCTCGCCGCCGGAGCAGCTCATCGACGACAGCCTATAGCCGGGTAAAGGTCCGGTGATATGCAGCAGCTTCAACGCTTCGATGAAGGCGGGGATCGAATCGACACGCGCAATGCCGAGCCGCCGCAGGAACGCACCCGAGGCCGCGTCCGAGCCGGCCAGCGAGGCGGTATGCGAGACGGTCGCCTGCCTGGCCTGTTCGGAACGGCCGACCTTCATGGCGATGATCGGCTTTTTCAGCTCGCGCGCCCGTGCCGCCAGCCTCTCGAAGCCGGCTACCGAATCGAAGGCCTCGATATGCAGGCCGAGCGACGTGACCCGCTCGTCCTCGATCAGGCCGAGCGCCATTTCGGACAGACCGGTCTGCGCTTGGTTGCCGGCGGTCATCAGGAAGGCGATCGGCAGGCCGCGCCTCTGCATGGTCATGTTGATGGCGATGTTGGAGGACTGGGTGATGATGGCGACGCCCTTGCCGCCCTCGGCCAATCTTATGCCGCCATGCTGGTCGGGCCACAGCAGCGCGCCGTCGGCATAATTGATCAGGCCGTAGCAATTCGGCCCGATGATCGGCATCGAGCCGGCTGCCGCAACCAGCTCGGCCTGCAGCCGCTCGCCGTCGTCGTCGTAGGCCTCGGTCTCAAGGAAGCCGGCGGCAAAGCAGACGGCGCCGCCGGCGCCGCGCTCGGCCAGCGCCTTGATCACCTCGATGGTCAAATGCCGGTTGACGCCGACAAAGGCGGCGTCCGGCGCGTCAGGCAAATCGGCGACCGAACGATAGGCCTTGCGGCCCGCGACCTCGTCCTTGGTCGGATGCACCGGCCAGATCTCGCCGGCAAAGCCCATCTTGATCGATTGCGCGACGACGGCCGCGGCCTGCGCACCGCCGAAGACGGCGATCGATTTCGGCCGCAGGAGACGCTCAAGTTTATGCATATGTTATGCCCCGAACGGACGCAGCAGCGCCCTTGAAATAATGTGGCGCTGGATCTCTGACGTGCCTTCCCAGATGCGCTCGACGCGCGCGTCGCGCCAGATGCGCTCCAGTGGCAAATCGTCCATCAGTCCCATGCCGCCATGAATCTGGATCGCCTCATCGGCAACGTATGCAAGCATCTCGGTGGCCTTCAGCTTGGCCATGGCCATGTCCTGGTCGGTGACGGTGCCCTGATCGTACTTCCAGCCGGCTTCGAACACCATCAGGTCGGCGGCCTTCAATTCGGTCGCCATATCGGCCAGCTTGAACGACACGCCCTGGAACTTTCCGATCTGCTGGCCGAACTGCTGGCGCTGCGCGGCATATTCGACGGCATGGCCAAGCGCCCGCTCGGCGCGGCCGAGGCAAGTGGCGCCGACCTGCAGCCGGGTGGCGCCGAGCCAGGAATTGGCGACGTCGAAACCCTTGTGGACTTCGCCCAACACTTGGGCGGCGGGCAGCCGGCAATCGTCGAATTCGAGGATGGCGTTGGTGTAGCCGCGATGCGAGACGTTGCGGTAGCCATCGCGGACGGTGAAGCCCTTCGTCCCTTTGTCGACGAAGAATGCGGTGATCTTCTTGCGTTTGCCGCGCGGCGAATCCTCTTCGCCGGAAGCCATGAAAACGATGGCAAAGTCGGCGAGGTCGGCGTGGGAGATAAAATGCTTGGTGCCGTTCAGCACCCAGTCGTCGCCGTCCTGTACGGCGGTCGCCTTCATGCCGCGCAAATCGGAGCCTGCGCCCGGCTCGGTCATCGCCAGGCAGTCCCATTTCTCGCCGCGGATGCAGGGGAACAGATATTTCTCGCGCTGCTCTGGCGTGCCGGCCAGGAGGATGTTGGAGGGCCGCGCCACGCAGGTCCAGTGCAGCGCGTAATTGGCGCGGCCAAGCTCCTTTTCGTAGAGCAGCCAGGTCACCGTATCGAGGCCAGCACCGCCGACATCGGCCGGCATGTTGGCGGCATAGAGCCCGGCTTCGATCGCCTTGACCTTGATCTCCTCGATCAGGTCGCGGCGCAGCACGCCGGTGCGCTCGACCTCGCGCTCATGCGGGTAAAGCTCGTTCTCGACGAACGCACGCGTCGTCTCGACGATGAGCCTCTGTTCCTCCGACAGCCCGAAATCCATGCTCTCAGCCTTTCTTCTTGCCGGGCTTCTTCTTCGGCTTTTCGGCTTTCTTCACCGGTTTCAAGGCTTTGGCCTTCTCGGCCGCCTTGGAGGCCGTGGGCTTCTTCGCCGCCAGCTTGGCGAGCTGCCTGGTATAGTCCTTGTGCAGCGCGCCGGCGCCCCAGCCCTTGCCTTTGTTCTGCTTCGACAGCGCGTCCATGATGGCGACCAGATTGTCGTCGCGGATTTTTTCCAGCTCGCGGATCGACAGCCCATGCGCCTGGTCGTCCGACTGCGTGGCGATCAGGTCGACCAGTTCGTCGTTGAACTCCGGCACATCCATCAGCTTGGTCCATGGCCATTTCAGGCAGGGCCCGAACTGCGCCATGAAGTGGCGCATGCCGGCCTCGCCACCGGCGACGCGATAGACCTGGAACATGCCCATCTGCGCCCAGCGCAGGCCGAAGCCATAGCGCATGATGTCGTCGAGTTCCTCGACCGTGCAGATGCCGTCCTTGATCAGCCACAGCGCCTCGCGCCATGCCGCTTCGAGCAGGCGGTCGCCGACGAAGGCCTCGATCTCCTTGCGGATGACGACCGGCTTCATGCCGATCGAGGCATACATCTCCTTGGCGACCTCGATCGCCTCGGGAAAGGTCTGCTCGCCGCCCACGATCTCGACCAGCGGCAGGAGATAGACCGGGTTGAACGGATGGCCGACGACCAGCCGCTCCGGATGCTTCTTCATCGCCACCTGCATGTCGGTTGGCTTGATGCCGGAGGTCGAGGAACCGACAATCGCATTGGCCGGCGCGTGGGTATCGATCTCGGCGAGCACCCGGTGCTTGAGGTCGAGCCGTTCCGGCACGCTTTCCTGAATGAAATCGGCATCGGCCACTGCCTCGGCGATGGTCTTGGCAAAGGTCAGCTTGCCCTCTTTCGGCAAACCGCCGGGCACCATCTGCTTGTAGGCGCGGCGCGCGCCCTTCATCACTTCGCCGACCTTGCGCGACGCCTCGGGATCGGGATCGAAGATCGACACGTCGATGCCGTTGAGCAGCAGCCGCGCCACCCAGCCGGCGCCGATGACGCCGCCACCGATGGCGGCTGCCTTGTTGATGATGCTCATGCGGAAGCTCCGGTTCTGGTCATGGCGGTTGTGGGATCTATGAGCGGCACGCGTTCGCCGGCGCGGATCACGGACGGGTCGTATGCCTTGCGGGCAAAGACTTCGAGGACGAAGGGCCGGAAGAATTCGATCGGCAGCGTGTCATAATCGGGGTCGAAGCTGGACTGGTCCCAGCGTTCGCAAAACTGGTCGCAATCGTCGAAATAGGCGTGGCCGGCAAAGCGGTCGCGCGCATGGCGGTTACCGCCGAGGTGATGGGCATAGTAGAGCCGCTGGAAGTCGCCATGTTTCTCCACCACCCAAGTGCATTGTTCGCGCACGAAGGGTTTGAGGATCGAAGCGGCATATTCATCGTGATTGTAAGGCGCATAGATGTCGCCGATGTCGTGCAGTAGCGCGCAGGCGATCCAGTCGGTGTCGGCGCCGTCGCGCCAGGCACGCGTCGCCGCCTGCAGCGAATGGCCGAGCCGGGTGATCTTGTAGCCGGACAGGCCCGCGTCGAGCTGCACCAGCGCGTCGAGCAGCCGTTCGCCGGTCCTGGCCGCATAGTCGATTTCATGCGCGGTCAGGAACTCGTAGTCGTCCCGGTCGCCATCCTTCATCGCTGTGAATTTGACGGTAGTCATGTCGACCTCCCAAGGAATAATTTATGCCGCGATCGGCGCCCGCTTGGTGAGGTTGAGCTTCTGCCGCACCTCTTCTGGCCCAAGAATCCTGGCGCCGAGATTGGTGACGATGCTGGCTGCGCGCTCGACCAATTGCGCGTTGGTCGCCAGCACGCCCTTGTCGAGCCACAGATTGTCTTCGAGACCGACGCGGACATTGCCGCCGGCCAGCACCGCTGCCGCGGCATAGGCCATCTGGTTGCGGCCGATAGCGAAGGCCGACCAGTTCCAGGTCGACGGCACATTGTTGACCATCGCCATGAAGGTGTTGAGGTCATCCGGCGCGCCCCACGGTACGCCCATGCAAAGCTGCACCAGCGCATCCGGGTTCAGCACCTTTTCCTCGACCAGTTGCTTGGCGAACCACAGATGGCCGGTGTCGAAGGCCTCGATCTCCGGCTTGACGCCAAGCGCCGTCATCATGCCGCCCATGGCGCGCAGCATACCGGGCGTGTTGGTCATGACATAGTCGGCTTCGGCGAAATTCATGGTGCCGCAGTCGAGCGTGCAGATTTCCGGCAGGCATTGGCGCACATGTTCCATGCGGTTGGTGGCGCCGCCCATGTCGGTGCCTTTTTCGTTGAGCGGCAGCGGCGCTTCCGGCGAGCCGAACACCATGTCGCCGCCCATGCCGGCGGTCAGGTTCAGTACCACGTCGACATTGGCCTCGCGGATGCGTTCGGTCACCTCGCGATAGAGATGCACGTCGCGCCTCGGCTTGCCGGTTTCGGGATCGCGGACATGGCAGTGAACGATCGCCGCACCCGCCTTTGCCGCGTCGATCGCCGAATCGGCGATCTGCTTGGGGGAACGCGGCACATGCGGGCTGCGGTCCTGCGAGCCGCCGGACCCGGTCACGGCACAGGTAATGAAGACCTCACGGTTCATCGCGAGCGGCATGGAATTCTCCTCCATAGAAACAGACCTCAACAATGCCCGACTTGCCGGAAACTGTTTTGCGTTTTACGAAGCTTCCATGACGAAAAGCGAAAAACCAACGATCTTTCGTGCCGAGCGCCTGCCGCTCAAGGTGACGCTGCTGGTGTTTTCCGGCTCGTCCATCATGTGCGTGGCGTCGGCCGTCGATCCGCTGCGCGCCGCCAACCGCATCTCCGGCGAAACCCTGTTCGATTTCAAGCTGGTCTCGGTGACCGGCGAAGCTCCGGTCACCACCTGCGGCCTGCCGGTGGCGGTCAGCGGCCGCTTCGATGCGGCCGATGCAACGGACGTTCTTGTCGTCGTCGCCGGCTTCGGCACCCAGAACTATGCGACGTCAGCCCTGCTCTCCGGCCTGCGCCGGGCGGCGCGCGCAGCACGCGCGTGCGGCGGTGTCGAAGCCGGCACCTGGCTGGTCGCGCGCGCCGGCCTGCTGGAAGGGCGCAGTGCCACCACCCATTGGGAGGACATGGAAGATTTTTCCTCCGCTTTCCCGGGCGTCGACGTGCGTCCGGACCGCTATGTCATCGACGGGCCGGTGTTCACCTCGGGCGGCGCGTCGCCGACCTTCGACCTGATGCTGCATCTCATCCGCACGCGGCTCGGCATGGCCGTCGCGCTCGATGTCGCCAGCGTCTTCATTTACGACCAGGCGCGCGCCGCCACCGACGCGCAGCCGTTGGTCTCGCTCGGCCGCCTCGACGGCTACGACCCGCGCCTTGCACAAGCCATCCGACTGATGGAAGCTCATGTCGACCAGCCCCTGACCATAGAGGCGGTGGCCAAGCGCGCCGGCGTGACGGCGCGAACGCTGGAGAGCATCTTTCGCAAATCGATCGGTGAGACGCCGGGCGCCTATTACCTCAGGCTGCGCCTCGGTGCCGCGCGCCGGCTGGTGGTCGATACGAGGGTTGCCATGGCCGATATTGCCGGGCGGACCGGGTTCTCGTCCGCCGCGGCATTTTCGAGGGCGTTTTCAAGGGCTTTTGGCGAAGCGCCGGTCAGGTTGCGGAGGGGGTAGGTTTCAACGCGCGATCAGGCCGCGTTCTGACGATCGCCGTCGATTTGCGAGCGCATCTGTCTGGCCAGACGGGTCTCGAAGCGGCTGGCCACGGCGCGATCCCATTCATTCGAAATCTTGGCGTCGTCCGTTTTCCTCGGCATCGCCATCAGCCGGTCGATGATCGATCCAGCCTCGCCAGGTGAGAGCAGGGCGTCGATTTCACGTTCGTTCTGCATATCGGTTCGCCTCCTTCTTCCTCTCCCGCCACGAGCCACTCTTATACGAGATTCGTGACGGCAGTTTGAAGGCAAGAGCGAGGTCATTGAAGGGCGTCGAAGGGCAAAACCATGTCGCGAGACCGGGCCATGCGCAAAGCTGTTCCTGCGCCTTGGCAGGTCAGGTCAAGGAGAAATCTACAGCCGCTTTTCGAACAGCACCGTGGTGAAGCCACTGTCCCATTCGTCATCGGGATAGCGATTTTTCTCGATATAGCCGACCGCCTTGTAGAGTGCTTGTGCAGGCAGGTTGAACGTGTCGGTTTCCAGCCGTGCCTGCGCCAATCCGGCGGCGCCGATCGTCTGTTCGGCATGGGCAAGCAATTTGCGGCCGACACCTTGCCCTTGACGGGATGCCATCACGTGCAGGGCTTCGATGAAGTCCGCGCGCCAATGGATCAGGCCGGCGACCTCGCCATCGATCTCGGCAACGGCGAACTCAGGCCAACTCCGGTCGACATAGCGCCCGCCAATATCCGTCTCGACATAGCGCCGCGCCGCTGCTTCGGTGATGTTCGGCAGCCATGTGCCTTCGAACGTTTCCTGCAGCACCTGCTTCAACGCCGGAATATCGCTCGCCTGCGCCGGGCGCACGATGATTCGATCCTCTGCCATTTTCCGTCTCCCGCCAATGCATGTCGCCCAAAAATGCCAGCGGTTTTGGGATGACGACATGCATAAAAATAAAGGCTGCCGCACGGGCTCTCTTTCGGCGACATGCGTGGCATCTTGATCTCACGCTGGCTGCCGAAGATCTGTGCGATCCTCGGCAGCCTCTCGCGAAGTGGGCTGACTAGCAGATAGCGATGGCGGCGGCTTTCAGCCAGTGGTGCCGGATGTCGGTCCAGAGATGGAGCGGCGCGCGCCTTACACGTAGCGGTTGACGATATTTTCCAGCAGTTCCTGGCGGCCGGACCTCGGCTGCGGCTCGATCCTCTTCTTGACGACACGCTCGGCGATATCCTCAAGCGTGCGCTTGCCTGCGAGCATCGCCTTGCCCTCGGCCGTGTTCCAGCCGGCATAACGTTCGGCCAGCGGCGCCGATAGCGCCTTGTCCTCAACCATGCGGGCCGCGGCTTTCAGGCCACGTGCGCAAGAGTCCATGCCGCCGATATGGCCGATCAGCAGGTCCTGCGGATCGAGCGACTGGCGGCGCAGCTTGGCGTCGAAATTGGTGCCGCCGGTCTTGAACCCGCCGGCCTGCAGGACCTGGTAGTAGGCCAGTGCCATTTCCGGCACGTTGTTGGGGAACTGGTCGGTGTCCCATCCCGACTGATAGTCGTTGCGGTTCATATCGATCGAACCGAAAATGCCGAGCGCATTGGCCAGAGCCAGTTCGTGCTCGAAGGAATGGCCGGCCAGGATGGCGTGGCCCTGCTCGATATTGACCTTGACCTCCTTCTCCAGCCCGAAGCGCTTGAGGAAGCCGTAGACCGTGGCGACATCGTAATCGTACTGATGCTTGGTCGGCTCCTGCGGCTTCGGCTCGATCAGGATCGCGCCCTTGAAGCCGATCTTGTGCTTGTAGTCGACGACCATGCTGAGGAACCGGCCGGCCTGTTCCTGCTCGCGGGCGAGGTCGGTGTTGAGCAGCGTCTCATAGCCCTCGCGCCCGCCCCACAGCACGTAGTTTTCGCCCTTCAGCCGCTTGGTGACGTCGAGGCAGCTCTTCACCGTCGCCGCTGCATAGGCAAACACATCCGGATCGGGATTGGTGGCCGCACCCGACATGAAGCGGCGATTGGAAAACAGGTTCGCCGTTCCCCAAAGCAGCTTGACGCCGGTCTGCTTCATCTTTCCCGCGAAGTAGTCGGCGATCTCGTCGAGACGCGCGGCACTTTCGGAAAAGTCCTTGCCCTCCGGCCGCACATCGGCGTCGTGGAAGCAGAAATAGGGCGCGCCGAGCAGCGAGAACATCTCGAAGGCGACGTCCGCTTTCAGTTTCGCCAGTTCCATCGTGTCGGTGCCGCCGGCCTTGGGGAACCACGGCCGGTCGAAGGTCTGGCCGCCGAACGGATCGCCGCCCGGCCAGGCAAAAGAATGCCAGTAGGCGACGGCGAAGCGCAGATGGTCTTCCAGCCGTTTGCCGGCGACGACCTCGTCGGGATTGTAGAACCTATAGGCCAGCGGATTGGTCGAATCCGGCCCTTCATATTTGATTTTCTTGATGTCGCCGAAAAATCCGCTGCTCATGATTTCTGTCCTCTCACAAAGTTCTGCCGCCATTACCTCAGGCGTAATTGGTTTCAGGCCGGCGCTGGTCGAAAAGGGTCATGTCAAAACCGTCAAACGAAGGAGACAGACCATGACCGACCTCAACAAGATTGCCCAAGGCTACATCACCGCCTGGAACGAAAGCGATGCCGGCCGCCGGGCCGACTTGCTCAAGGCGACCTTCACCGAAGACGTCAGCTATCGCGATCCGCTCATGCAGGGCGATGGCCATGCGGGTGTCGCGGCACTCATCGACGGCGTGCAACAGCGCTTTGCCGGCTTCCGGTTCTCGCTGAAGGGCACGCCGGACGGTTTTGCCGACAAGATCCGCTTCTCGTGGAACCTTGGCCCTGAGGGGACGCCTTCTGTGATCGAAGGCACCGATATCGGAATCATCGAGAACGGCCGCCTGAAGAGCGTCACTGGTTTTCTCGACAAGGTGCCGGCGCAGTGAGGACTTCCGGGGGAGGCGGGCGTGAAGCGCCCCCCTCTGGCCTGCCGGCCATCTCCCCCTCAAGGGGGGAGATTGGCTGTCTTTCCCGCCTTCGCTAATTATCAACCTTGCAAGACGAGTAAAGCCGTCAACGCTGCCGATCTCCCCCCTAGAGGGGGAGATGCCCGGCAGGGCAGAGGGGGGCGCCTCGCACTGACTCACGCGGTTACAGCCCTGATTGCCGGGTACAGCGCCCGGTAGCGCTGATAGGCATCGGCATAGACGCCGCCAAGCGCCGCGTCCGGTTCGATCGTCGCATCCGTCCTCGGTGCCGTACAGATTTCAAGCGGATCGGCACCCGTCGCCGCGATCAGGCCGAGCCGCGCGGCGCCAAAGGCGGCGCCGAAATCGCCGTCGGCGGGAATGTCGACAGGCAGTTGAAGCGCGGTGGCAATCGCCTTCAACCAGTAGTGCGAGCGCGCGCCGCCGCCGATCGCCGTCACCCGCGTCAAACTCGTGCCGGCCGTGGCCAGGGCTTCGAGGCTGTCGCGGAAGGCAAAGGCTACACCCTCCAGCACGGCCTGGGTCAGCACGGTACGGCTCGATTCATGCGCCAGCCCGGTGAACGCGCCGCGAATGGCGGCATCATTGTAGGGTGTGCGCTCGCCCGAGAGATAAGGCAGGAAGGACACGCCGCTCGGCGCCTTCAATGTGTCGCCGAGCTCAGTGGTCAATTCGCCGGCGCTCTTCCCGGTGATCTCGGACAGCCAGTTGAGCGAATCCGTCGCCGACAGGATGACACCCATCTGGTGCCAGGTGTTCGGCAGGGCGTGGCAGAAGGTGTGAACCGCGCTGGCCGGGTTGGGCAGGTAGGAAGCGTTGGCGGCAAACAGCACGCCCGATGTGCCGAGCGAGACGAAAGCGTGGCCGGCGCCGACCGTGCCCATGCCGCAGGCCGAGGCCGCATTGTCGCCGGCGCCGCCGGCGATTGGAATGCCGGCCTGGACGCCCCATTTCGAGGCCAATTCACTGCGCAGTACGCCTGCCTTGTGCGTACCCTCGACCAGCGACGGCATCTGCTCCTCGTCGAGCGACGTCGCTGCGAGCAGGTCCGTACTCCAGCGCCGGTTGCCGACATCGAGCCAGGAGGTACCGGCAGAATCCGACATCTCCGAAATGTGTTCGCCCGAAAGCCAGAGCCGCAGGAAATCCTTGGGCAGCAGCACTTTTGCGACCTTGGCGAAGAGAGCGGGTTCGTTGTTTTTCACCCAGGCAAGTTTCGGCGCGGTGAAACCGGGAAAGACGATGTTGCCGGTCAGAGCGCGGAAGCGCGGATCGGCATCGAGCACAGCCGCCTCGGCATGGCTGCGCGTGTCGTTCCACAGGATGCAGGGACGCAGCACCTTGTCGGCGGCGTCGAGCAGCGTGGCGCCATGCATCTGCCCGGACAGGCCAATGCCCTTGACTGCCGCGAGTTCATCCGGATGGGAGGATTTGAGCTCGGCAATTGCGTCTTCGCAGGCCCGGATCCAGTGCTCGGGATTCTGTTCCGACCAGCCGGGATGCGGCCGTGAAACATCAAGCGAACCATGGCCGGAACCGATGACGGTTTGCCCGGCATCGATCAGCAGCGCCTTGACGCCCGACGTTCCGAGATCGAGGCCCAGATACATGTCTTCCTCCCACGCCAGTTAATTTTTTCGGGTCTCGAAAAAATCTGGCTTGGCCAGTTTTTAAAACAAGATCCGCTTCGGGTCAATTCTCCGACAAATCGGCGGCGCGTCGCACAAACAGCGCTGACAGCGGACTGTCGGGCCGCGCCATCGAACGCTCGGCCGTGAGCGCCCTGGCCAGCGCACCGTCACCGGCGCGCAACGCTGCCTCGATCAGCGTCAGGTCGATAACATCGCGCTGGGCGTGGCTGCCGCCGAAGCGATGGGAGATCGATCGGATCGGCCGGATCAGGCGCACGGTCTCGGCGTAATTGCCCTCACCGAATGCCTTGACGGCGAGCGTCAGCGGATGGCCGACATCCCGCGTGAAAGCCGCATTGTCGTCGCTGCCACGCATGGCCTCGCGCTGAGCCTCAAGCAAAGCGAGGGCCGGCGCATCTAACCCTGCACCGACAAAGGCCATCATCGCGTGGGCATCGTTGAAGGCATAATTGCCGGCGCCGGCCTTATGCCAATTGGCGGCGAGCGCCGCCCAGCGGTCGCCGACATCGACGCCGCCGAGGGCGAGCCGCCACAGGACTGCCGAGGCATCGACCATGTTGAGCGCCATCGTCGATTGCACGCTGTAGATGGGGCCGTCATAGAGGGCCAGCACCGCGTCGGTCTCGCCGAGATCATAGTGGAACAGCGCCAGGTGCCACCAATTGTGGACCTGCAGGAAACTCTCCCTTGTCCACGCTTCCGGGTTGGCCTGCATCCAGGCGATGCCATCCCTTTGCCGGCTCTGCATCTCCATAACATGGGCGACGGCATGCTGCGCCCAGCCGTCGCGCGGCTCGATGTCGACCGCCGCGCGGCCAAGCTGCTCGGCCCTGACATAGTCACCCATTTCCTCCAGCCCGAAGGCGTGCATGCCGAGCATGGCGTGGTAGCCGGGCATGCCGCTTTGCCAGGACGGCAGGGCGCGTGCGATGCGGTCGCGCAGCATGCGTGCATTGCCGGTGAAGAAATCGATCTGGTGGCCGACCTGCAGCGCCAGCCCGTCGCGCGGGGTCTCGATGGTGATGTCCTCGAGAATGCGGCTGGCTTGATGCCAGCGTCCGTTGGCGAGATGACCCAGGGCTGTGACATGCGCCCGCTCGCGCGTGGTCGCGGCAAGCGGCAGTGACGCCTCATGGCAAGCCTTGGCCACCGCTGTCGCCTCCCGCTCGGTGGCGAGGCCGAACAGATAGCCCTTGAAGACATGCGCCATGACGAAGCCGGGATCTTCCGCGATGGCGCGGTCGACGGAGGCTACGGGGTCGCCGATGAAGCACTGCAGTTCACGCACCGCCTGGCTGTAGGGGGTGGATCCCGCCGCCGTCGCGCCCGAAAGCGCCAGGCCGAATACGTCCCTGGTTGCCATGCGATGTCCTTTCATCGATTCGTGACAGGGCCTCGATCCTTCGGCCCAAACCGATCCTAAAGCATGGGCCACGGACACGCCAACCGCGCGCTACGCCAGATCATTTCAGTAGTCTTTGCAGTTTAGCAACCATGCGGGGCAGATTAGGCTTTGTAAAATCGAATGAATTGTGTCTTCATTACGGCGGCTGGCGGGGGCTGGAATCGCGAATCGAGAGGGGACGCGATGCGGCATATGAAGAACTCGCCTCCGAACAGTCGTTCGGGGGATGCTCAGGTGGCAGTTGCTTCGCTCCGGCGAAAGCCGCAGCCGCTACACCCGTGGCTTATTAGCATCTTCTCAACTACAGCTTTTGCGTTGCTGCCCAACTCCGCCGCGTTTGCCGCATGCGTGCTGGGTCCATCCGCTGGAAACACCGTCTACACCTGCGATAGCGGCGACTCTGGCGGCAGCCTCACCGATGCCGATGGCGACAACACGCTCAATTTTCCTGCCGGCGGCACCGGGCAGATATCAGGCAATGTCAGCTTTGGCGTCGGCACGGACCGCATCGACATGCAGTCCGGCACCATCACCGGCACCGTCGATCAGGGTGGCGGCACGGATTTTTTCACCATTGGCGCGGGGACCGTCGCCGGCAATGTCCAGCAGGGCGCCGGCATCGACGACTTCAACATGAGCGGCGGCCAGATCGGCTCGCTCAACCAGGGCGACGGCCTCGACACCTTCACCATGACCGGCGGACGCATCGTCGATTTCTTCGACGATGGCGACCGCGCCGTGATGACCGGTGGCCGCATCGGCCGCGTCAACATGAAGCTCGACCAGAATTACTTCAACATGTCCGGCGGCACCATCGACCGCAACCTCGTCACCGGCTTCGACAAGGACACGATCATCCTGTCGGGCGGCACCATCGGCGGCAACATCAGCGTCAGCGGCGGCAATGACAGTGTCACGATCACCGGGGGCACGGTCGGTGGCGATATACTGATGAGTTTTGGCGCCGACGATTTCGTCTGGAACGGTGGCGGCATCATCTATGGCGCCGTCGATCTCGGCGGCGACAACGACACCGCCAGGCTCAGCAACCTCACCAACGCCAATCTCGGTGCCACGGATGCCATATCAGGCGGCCTCGGTACCGACGCGCTGACACTGGACAACGTCAAACTGGATGGGGTCAGCCGGCTCCAGAACTGGGAGAGCATCGACGCCACCAACGACACCGAGCTGACGATGGACAGCAATCTGGTGCTCGGCGATAGCGGCACCGGCACAGGTTCGCTCAGTGTCGATGCCGCGAGCACGCTTTATGGCGGCGGCTTCAACACGGCGATCCAGGCCTTTACGGCGGGCCAGCTGGCGCAGGTCACCAATGCCGGCCGCATCGACCTGACCAATGGCAGCACCGGTGCCACCGACAGCCTGACGATTTCGGGCAACTATGTCGGCCTGGGTGGCCTGCTGCTTATCCAGACCGAGCTCGGTGACGATTCCTCCGCATCCGACAAGTTGGTCCTGTCGAGCGGAACGGCTTCCGGTTCGACCGGGATCTCCGTGGTCAATCTCGGCGGCGCGGGGGCTGCGACCACGCAGGACGGCATCATGGTCGTCCAGGCAATCAACGGCGCCACCTCGGGCGCCACGACATTCGCGCTCGACGCCCCGGTCGCCGCCGGTGCCTTTGAATATTATCTGTTCAAGGGCGGCGTCAGCGCCGGCAGCGAGGAGAACTGGTACCTGCGCTCGACGCTGAACACGCCGG
The DNA here is from genome assembly GCF_040322895.1 of Mesorhizobium sp. M0088. Taxonomy (NCBI): domain Bacteria; kingdom Pseudomonadati; phylum Pseudomonadota; class Alphaproteobacteria; order Hyphomicrobiales; family Phyllobacteriaceae; genus Mesorhizobium; species Mesorhizobium sp. M0088. Next base: position 509,568 of record NZ_JAMYUI010000001.1, on the reverse strand, counting down.
CCCCTCCGGCCGCCGCCCCGCCGGCGCTGGAACCTACTGCGCCGCCGGAACCAGAGCCGCCGGCGGCCGAACCGCCGCCGCCGCCGCCTTCCGAGCTGCCGCCGACGCCGCCTCCGACCGAGGGCGACATCAACAACCCGCCGGTCGATCCGACACCGCCGGTGCAGGCCGCCGATCCGGAGCCCGAGCCGCCGCCGGCACCACCGCCGGCACCAGTTGCGGATCCGCCCCCGCCGCCACCGGTGGTGCCAACGGATGTGCCTGACCTGCCGACACCGGCGGCGGGCGAGGAGATCCTGCTCTATCGCATCGAGGTTCCGGTCTATTCCGCCTTGCCCCCGGTCGCCGAACATCTGGCGATGACGACGCTCGGCACCTTCCACGAACGGCGCGGCGAGCAGAGCCTGTTGTCGAACACCGAGCTGTCGCCGGTCTGGGGCCGCATCTTCGGTCAGGACAGCAAGATGGCGTATTCAGGAACGGTATCGCCGTCCTTCGACGGCACCCTGTTCGGCCTCCAGGCGGGCTTCGATCTGTTCGGCCGCGAAACCGCGTCGGGCCAGACCGATCGCGCCGGCCTGTTCGTCGCCTATGCCAGCATGAATGGCGACGTGCGCGGCCAGGCGCTGGGCTGGGACAATCTGTCCGTCGGCAGCATGGATATCAACGGCACCAGCGTCGGCGGCTACTGGACCCGGATCGGTCAGGGTGGCTGGTACCTGGACGGCGTCCTCATGGCCACCTTCTTCGGCGGAGACGCAACATCGTCGCGCGGCATCGGCATCGACGTCGGCGGGACCGGTGTCACCGCTTCGCTGGAAGGCGGCTATCCCATCGCGCTGGGGCAAGGCTGGACGCTTGAACCGCAGGCGCAACTGGTCTGGCAGCAACTGTCGCTCGACGATGCATCGGACCGCTTTGCTTCGGTTTCCTTTGATACCGACGGCAACGTGACCGGCCGGCTCGGCGCACGGCTGCAAGGCGAAACAACGATCAATGGCATGGCGCTGCAGCCGTACCTCAAGGCCAACATCTGGCACGATTTCGGCGGCACGAGCCATGTCAATTTCGACACCACCGATATCTCCACCGGGGGCAGATCGACCTCGTTCGAGTTCGGCGGCGGTGTGATCGCCAAGGTGACGGACAAGGTCAGCATCTTCGCCACCGGCGACTACACCACCAATCTCGGCGGCGACGAGCGTCGGATCCTCGAAGGCAATCTGGGGTTCAGCGTCAAATGGTAAGGCTGGCCATGATCCCGAAAAACAGTTTCGGGGTCATGGTCAGACAGAGAGCCTAATTGCTGGAGCGCATCGCCACCGTGGCGATGCCGGCGCCGACCAGCAGCGTGCCGCCGGTGCGGTTGAAGATGCGGATCGCCTTGGGATTGCGCACCACGTTGCGTGCGCGTGAGGCGATCAGCGCATAGCCAAAGGCATTGGCGAAGGCGAGCGCCAGGAAGGTCGTCTCGAAGATCAGCATCTGCGTCCAGAAATCGGCGTGCCGGTCGAGGAACTGCGGCAGAAAGGCGACGAAGAAGGTGATGCTTTTCGGGTTGAGCGCGGTGACCAGCCAGGCGTGCGCCATCATCTTGGCCGAGGAGACCGCGTCGGTGCGCGGTTCGGCTTTCAGCGCGCCGCCGGCGCGAAACAGTTTCACGCCGAGATAGATCAGATAGCCGGCGCCGATCAGCTTCAGGATGGTGAAGACGGTCGCCGAAGCTGCCAGCAGCGCGCCGATACCCAGCATCGACAAGGTCATCGCGGTGAAGTCGCCCAGCGCCACGCCGATTGCCATCGGCAGAGCGGTACGCCAGCCCTGGCCCAGCGCGTAGGACACGACGAGAAGGATGGTCGGACCCGGAATGATGAGGAGGATCGTCGACGCGGCGGCGAAGGCGGCCCAGTTTTCGAAGGACATGATCGTCTCCCTTGAGCTTAAAGAAGAGGATAAATCCTTAGGCCCAGGAGAATGTAAAGAGGCGATTTCCCTGACTGCGCCAGCGGCAGATCGGTGTCAGTTCGCGCCGCTCAGCGTGCTCACGATATCGGCCAGGCTGACATTGGCACCGAGAACGGTTGCCGCCGCGACAATGGCAGCGGCAAAAAGCTTGATGTCGGTTTTTAAGATCTTGCACATGGAGGCCCCTCGCTGATGGTTTGAGGAGTAGGAAACGCCGGCGCCGGGAATATGACCCGACCGAGGTCTCTTTGTGCAGCAGCCTTCGTTCAAGCCCAGGCAAGAAGGTCGGACATCGTCAAGGCCATGCGCAAATGCAGGCTGTGCAATGTCTTCACGCTTTATCAACCATGAATGATGAAAATGCCCGCTATCCGGCCGGACCGTGCTTCCCGCCGACAGCGTAGGGTCTGGGTATATGCGTGAGTTGCCGCAAGGTCTGACGCCGCCGGGAAATGGCGACGCAATCGAAACCGATCATCATCTTTCCCGCCGCGCCATCCTGTCCGGGGCAGGGGCGCTCGCGCTGCTGAGCGCCGCCGGTTGCTCGACCTCGGGCTTGGGTCTGCCGGCGCTCGAGCTCGACGACGTCACCACGGGTTCCGTGCGGCCGATCCGGCCAAGCATCAGCGTCGACAAGAACATCACCAGCCCCGGCGTCATGTATGCCGGGCTGACCGACGGCGGCTTCAACGTGCCGGAAGTGCCATATCTGAAGGTCAAGCCGGAATTCCGCCGCCAGATCGTCGTCGACACGACAGGCGAGGCGCCCGGCACCATCGTCGTCCATCTCAAGGAGCGCATGCTCTATCTCGTCCAGCCGGGTGGCGACGCCATTCGCTACGGCGTCGGCATCGGCAAGGATGGCTTCCGCTGGTCGGGTCGCGCCAACATCCAGTACGGCAGGGAATGGCCGACCTGGACGCCGCCGCCGGAGATGATTGCCCGCAAGCCTGAACTGGTGAAATGGCAAGCCGGACAGCCCGGCGGCCTCACCAATCCGCTCGGCGCGCGTGCCCTCTACATCTACCAGGACGGCAAGGACACCGGCTATCGCATCCACGGCTCGCCCGAATGGTGGAGCATCGGCCAGGCGATGTCGTCGGGCTGCGTGCGCCTGATCAACCAGGACATCATCGACCTCTACAGCCGCGTCTCCAAGAAAAATCCGGTCGTCGTCGTCTGACGCTTATGCGGCGTGTTGGCGCCGCTCGAAACTCCCGTTGCGCGATGCGGCAAGACAGGCCAAGGTGCCTTGAAAACCATCGCGCCGGGAGAAATCAAGCATGGCTGGAACGTTTGTCATCGCGCAGGGCGGCGGCCCAACCGCCGTCATCAACCAGACGGTTGTCGGGGCGACACTGGAGATCCGCAAGCGGCATCCAGGTGCCAAGGTGCTGGGCTCAATCCATGGCGTGCGTGGCATCCGTGACGGCAATTATGTCGACCTTTCCGCCATCCCCGAGGACCGGCTGCGGCTGATTGCCGGCACGCCGAGCGCCGCCCTCGGCTCGACCCGCGACAAGCCCGACGCCGCCTATTGCGATGTCATCCTCAACGGCCTGAAGAAGGCCGGCGCCGACGCCTTCATCTATATCGGCGGCAACGACACGTCGGGTACCCAGCAGATCCTGACCGATGCCGCCGGCGGCTCAATTGCCTTCGTCCATGCGCCAAAAACCATCGACAATGATCTCGAGGAAAACGACCACACGCCGGGCTTCATTTCGGCGGCCGAGTTCGTCGCCGGCGCCTTCCTGTCCGTCGATCTCGATTTTCGTGCGCTGCCCGGCATCTATGTCGGCATCGTCATGGGCCGGCATGCCGGCTTCCTGACCGCGGCTGCCGCTGCCTGGCAGCTCGACCCCGACAGCGGCCCGCACCTCGTCTACGTGCCCGAGCGCCCATTCTCGGCCGCCGGCTTCATCGACGACGTCCGCGCCACGCTCGATCGCCACAAGCGCTGCATCGTCGCCGTTTCGGAAGGGGTCAGCACCGCCGACGGCAAGGCACTGGTCGAAAGCCTGGTGCCGCCGGACCAGCTTGAGCGCGACGCGCACGGCAACGTCAAGCTGTCGGGCAGCGACCTGCCGGCCGCACTCGAGCGCGCGTTGGCGGAAGGCCTGCCGGGCAAGCGGGCCCGCGTCGATGCGCTCGGCTACATGCCGCGCGGCTATATCGGCGCCATCAGCGCGGTCGACGCGCAGGAGGCGTTCGATGCCGGCGCTTTCGCCGTCACCGTCGCCGAACAGGGCGGCGGCTCGGTGGCCCTGCAATATGACGGCACCAGAACGGTGCTGAAGAAAGTGCCGCTCAAGAACGTCGCCGGCAAGACACGCCACATGCCGGACGATTTCATGAAGCCCGATGTCAATCAGCTGTCGGATGCCGGCATGGCCTATCTCAAGCGGCTGGTGCCGGAAAAGTACAAGGTCGGGAAGCCCTTCGTCTGATGCCGGGCTCACACTTGATGCCCGGCTCACAGGTGATGCCCGACTGGTTCAGCAGGAGCGTCGTCGACGACAAGACGACGATGCTGACCGAGCCCTTCGTCCATGCCTATGTTCGGGCCAATATCTGGCATCTGCGCGGTCGCGATGCCGACCTGCTCGTCGACACCGGCATGGGCATCTGTCCGCTGGCGCCGCAGATCGAGACGGCGGAGGGCAAGCCGCTGCTGGTCGTTGCCACCCACATCCATCTCGACCACGTCGGCTCGCTGCATGAATTCCCGTTGCGGGCCGGGCCAAGGATGAGCGCGGCTCGGTTCGAGACCATGGATGAGGCCGCGACCTACGCCTACATGTTTCATGACCTCGAGGGTGCCGTCTCGAAACCGCCGGCGCCTGGATGGAAGTCGGCCGACTACAGGATCCCGCCCGCGCCGTTGACGCGAACCCTGGACGAGGGCGATGTCGTCGATCTTGGCGACCGGCAATTTCGCGTGCTGCATTTGCCGGGCCATTCACCGGATTCGATCGCGCTGTTCGACGAGGTCGACGGCCTGTTCTTCAGCGGCGATGCCATCTACGACGCCATGCTGATCGACGACCTGCCGGATTCCGACGGAGCCGCCTATGTCAGCACGATGCAGCGCCTGCTCGACCTGCCGATCCGCATCGGTCATGGTGGACACGGACCGAGCTTCGACGGCAAGCGCATGCGCGATATTGCCACGGCCTATCTCGAGCGAACCGCCGGTGGCTGAGGCTCCAGCGAGACGGCAAGGTGCGGCCCGACGACTTTGCGAACCTGCCGCCGTGCGGATATTAAATCTTCGTAAGGTCGCCCGGAAACCCTAAATCGGGCCAATCCGCGCCCTAGATGCAAGGCCGTCGATCCGGTTGGCTGCCATGTAGGCGAGACGGGCAATTGCGAACCTCGACACGCCGATGACCGATTTCCCCGCACGGGAGAGGCCACGGCGCTGGATCAACTCTCGCCCGGACAAACGACCATGTCAGATATTCTTCGCAGGCATCGCGTCGCGGCCTTGCTGGGCGCTGCGCTGATCATATCCCCCTTCGTCATGTCTTTCGCCCAAGGCGAGAGCAACACTATTCCGACAACCCAGACACCTGTCGCCGGCATCACCGCGCCCAATGGCTCGTTCGCACCCATCGTTGCCGCCGACAAGCCGGCGGTGGTGACGGTCACCACCGTCATGAAGGCACAGCCTGAAACGATGAGCGATGCCTCTCCTTTCGACGGCGGCTCGCCTTTCGATGATTATTTCCGCCAGTTCTTCGGTGACCAGGGCATGCCGACGCCGAAGACGCCGCCGCAACAGCAACCGCAGCGCGCCGAGGCGCTGGGTTCCGGCTTCATCGTCGGCGCGGATGGCACCGTCGTCACCAACAACCACGTCATCGATGGTGCTTCTTCGATCAAGGTGACGCTCGACGACGGCACCGAACTTCCGGCCAAGCTCATCGGCCGCGATGCCAAGAACGATCTCGCCGTACTCAAGGTCAAGTCAGACAAACCCCTGCCGACCGTCAAATGGGGTGATTCCGACAAGCTCATGCCAGGCGACCAGGTGCTGGCCTTCGGCAACCCGTTCGGCATCGGCACCACCGTCACGGCAGGTATCGTCTCGGCGCGCGGCCGTGACCTGCATAGTGGCCCGTTCGACGATTTCATCCAGATCGACGCGCCGATCAACCACGGCAATTCCGGCGGCCCGCTGGTGGATGTCGCCGGCAATGTCGTCGGCATCAACACGGCAATCTATTCACCCAATGGCGGCAGCGTCGGTGTCGGCTTTGCCATTCCATCGGATCAGGCCCAGAAGGTGGTCGCCAAGTTGATGAAGGGCGGCTCCATCCAGTACGGCTATCTCGGCGTACAGATCCAGGAGGTGACACCGGATGTCGCGAGCGCCATCGGGCTCGACCATTCCGGCGGCGCACTGGTCTCAGAGGTCAACGATGGTTCGCCGGCGGCCAACGCCGGCATCGAGACGGGTGACGTCATCACCAGCTTTGCCGGGCAGGACGTGAAGGACCCCAAGGACCTGTCGCGGGCGGTCGCCGATGTCGCGCCGGGCGCCAGGGAAACGGCGGATGTCTGGCGCAAGGGCAAGCCGATGCGGATTTCCGTCGATGTCGGCCAGAACAGCGCCGATGCGAAGACCGCGTCGCTGGACGACGGGTCCGACGCGCCGAGCGCCGGGCGCGCTCCGGCGATAGGGCTCGGCTTGATGGATATAACGCCCGACATTCGCCAGCAGATGAACCTAGCCGGCAAGCAGCACGGCGCGGTGGTTGCCAGCGTCAACCCCGACAAAGCGGCCGCCGCTTCCGGAATACAGGCCGGCGACATCATCGTTGCCGTCAATCAGGTGCCGGTCAAGAACGCCAGGCAGGTAACCCAGGCGATCGCCTTGGCCGGCAAGTCCGGCAGGAAATCGGTGCTGTTGCTGATCGAGCGTGGCGACGCTCAAATGTACATCGCGGTGCCTTTTGCCAATGGCTGAGAAATGGCGTTGACGTGAACATGGGAGCGGCAGGTCCATCGGTGACGATCCCGCCGGTCTCCGCCCGTCAAGATTTCGGTTGCCCGTCACGGCATCTTCGAGAACATTGCGTCAGGCCGATAGTGGCCTGATTGCATGGGGATTGCCGCTATGGTCACCCGAGGTTTCTCTTCAGGACGGCGCCCGCCAGCCGATGGCGATGCCCGCATCCCGCCAGGCCAGTATCTGGAACAGGGTTTCCCGGTGCTGTCGGCCGGTCCGACGCCGCGCGTGCGTACCGAGGATTGGTCTTTCACGCTGAAACATGGGCCACGCCCGATCAAGAAATGGAACTGGACCGAGTTCAACGCGCTGCCGATGACCAAGATGACACGCGATATCCATTGCGTGACAGCATGGACCAAGTTCGACACGCCGTGGCAGGGCGTGCTGGTCGACGATATCCTTGCCGATGCGGGTGTGGAGCCGCCGACCGGCTTCACGCTGGCGCACGCGTTCGACGGCTACACCACCAACGTGCCGGTCAAGGACCTCACCGCCGGCAAGGCCATGGTGGCGCTGCTCTACGAAGGCAAGCCGATCACACCGGACCATGGCGGCCCGGCAAGGCTGCTGGTGCCGCATCTTTATTTCTGGAAGTCGGCCAAATGGTTGAACGGCCTGCAATTCACCACGCGAGACGAGCCCGGTTTCTGGGAATTGCGTGGCTACCATATCTATGGCGACCCATGGCGCGAGCAGCGCTACACGGACGATCCATGAGCGATGCGGCGGCAGTGCAGTCGCCCTGGCAAACAGCCGGCATCGTCCGCATCGAAAAGCGCACGCCGCGTGTCACCAGCTTCTTTTTCCAGCCGTCTCGGCCCTTCGCCTATCGCGCCGGGCAGCATGTCGACGTCAGGCTGACGGCGCCGGACGGCTATCAGGCGCGCCGCTCCTATTCCATCGCCTCCGCGCCCGAAACGAGCGGCGCAATCGAACTGGCGATCGAAAAACTCGACGATGGCGAGGTCTCGCCCTTCTTCCACGAGGTCGCGGCAGTGGGCGATGAAATCGAACTGCGCGGGCCGCTTGGCGGGCATTTCGTCTGGCCGGAGGATGAGAGTGGACCGCTTGTTCTGGTCGGCGGCGGTTCGGGCGTCGTGCCCTTGATGTCGATGCTCCGCCACCGCGCCGCGCGTAATTCAGCGGTGCCCGTCGTCCTGGTCTTTTCGGTCCGGGTCTGGGACGAAGTGATCTTTCGTCACGAGTTGATCGCCCTCGACGAACGCCAGGACGGCTTCGACCTGATGCTGACACTGACGCGCGAAGCCGCACGCCGTCCAGCCGACTATGCGCGGCGGGTAGACGTCGCGATGATGGTTCAAGCCATGACGCGGCTGCCGGAGCCGCCTGGCATCGCCTTCGTCTGCGGCTCCAACGCCTTCGTTTCCGCGGCCGCCCAAGCGCTGATCGATGCCGGCGTTGCAGCGGAAATCATTCGCACCGAACGCTACGGAGTTTGAACGGACTCTGGCGGTTCGGTCGAGACACGATGCTTCAAGCCTTGAAAATCGACCGATGAGGTAATACCTTGTCGGAATATGGTATTACCAAGGAGTGAAGATGGCCACCACCGTCACGGCAAAGGGACAAGTGACCATTCCCAAACCCGTCCGCGACCTCCTGGGGATCGTCCCGGGCAGCAGAGTCGATTTCCGGCGCGCCGCCGATGGCAGCGTGGTGTTGGCTCGGGTTGACAGAAAGCCGCCTGCGAGCCGCTTCGCCAATCTGCGCGGCCATGCCGGCGAGGGGCTCACGACCGAGGCTATCATGGCGCTGACGCGTGGCGGAGCGTGACGTTCGTCGACACCAACGTTCTGCTCGACCTTGTTACGGACGATCCCAATTGGGCGGGCTGGTCGATCGCGCAACTCGAGGCGGCAAGCCTCGATGGGCCATTGTTGATCAATGATGCGGTCTATGCAGAACTTGCCGTTCGCTACATCAGAATCGAGGATCTTGAGGCATTTCTGGATGCGGCTGGTCTCGAAATGGCTCCGATGCCAAGAGCCGCCCTTTTCCTTGCTGGAAAGGTATTCACGCAATACCGCCGATCAGGAGGATCGAGGACCGGCGTCTTGCCTGACTTCTTCATCGGCGCACATGCCGCCGTCACCAAGCTTCCGCTTCTGACCCGTGATGTCGGCCGCTACCAGACCTATTTCCCATCCTTGAGGCTGATCACTCCCGACGCCTTATAGCTGCCGGGTGAGCCTTCCTTCAGCCGACCGGAAAGAAATCCGCCGACAGCAACTGGAAAGGCAAGGCGCCATAGGCGGCCACCGTGGCCGCGTCGTTCCACTCGCGAAACTGTCGCGATGGTCGCGCCTCGAGCGTCAAGGCAACTCGCGCGCCGCCGAGAGTCACCTTGCCGCGAAAATGCAGCACGCGTTCCCTGCCGGACCGGCTGATGGCCATGGCGCGCAGGCGGGCAATATGCTCGCCACCGTCATTGATCTCCATCTCGATGCGGCGCCGGACCGGCGGAACGCCGATCCTGACGGTGATTTCGAGCATCATGTCGCCGGTCGTTTGCGGACAGGCGATGGCCTGCGAAAACACCAGAGGCGCCGATGCTGCTTGAGGCTTGCGCGCGGCCGATCTGCCGCGCCAAGGTGTGGCGGGCGGCTCCTGCTGCAACCGGCCCTTCTTCCGCTTCAGGCGCAACTGCTTGGCAAGCCCGCGCGACAGCCAGACAAGACCGCCGAAATCCGTGCGCGGCTTGGCTTGCAGAACCGACGACCAACGCGACAGGCCGGCCCCGTCGGCCATCTCCAAGATTCTGACCATTGTCGGTTCCGGCACCGGAATGCCGATCTCAAACGCCAGATAGGATAACGCCACCGCCGCTGGAACCGCCAGGCCGCGTCTGCCGACGATGTCGAGGAACATGTCCCAATCGACGTCTTCGCCATGGATGGCGACCGCGCAGTCGACAAGCCAGTCGCTGTGGGTATGGGCGTCGAGGCCGCCATGGGCGATGGCCAAGGCCATGCGATCGGCCGGCGACGGCACAAAGACCGCGACGCCGCTGAAGTGTGCCGGGACCGCCCGTTGCCAGATCGCCAGGTCGTCTTCCGCGCTCGTCTGCGACCCGTCATAGCCGAGCTGGTGCAGGTCGATGTCACCGAAACGGCCCTTGAAGAAGTTCATCGACCGCAGCGACGCCAACCGGGTTCGCAGATATTGCGCGCTGACGCCCGAGGCGATCTGCCAGTCGCGATCGCGCAAGATGTCGAAGACGGCAGCCATGTCGCGCGGGCGCACCAATATGTCGATATCATGCGCCACCCGGCCACGCTGCGCCGACGCGTTCAAGGCAATGCGGCTGGCGCCCTTTATCAGCATGATGTCGGCGCCGCCGTCGGCCATCGCCTTCAGCGCCGGCTCGGCCTCGCGCATCGCCATGCGCGACTTCGTCCACAGCATCTTCTGCAGGCCGACGAGGCGCGGATGGGCGGCATGCCCGGCCAGCTTCCTGCCGAACCTGTCGGAGATGGCGGCGAGCAGGCGATGTTCTCGAAACGAGACGAGATCGATGTCGTTCTCGTCCAGCCAGCGCGCGGCACAGGCAGCGGCCGCGTCCTCATCGGAGAGCAGCGCCGCCTTCAGCAACAGGTCCAGCTGGCCGGTGGGCCACGACCAGCCATAGTCCGGGAAGCGGCGGCCGATGCGGCGAACAGGCCTGGCGTTCAACTGGAACCTGCCTTGTTCTGGGCTCGCCGCTGCATGGCGAGCCTTGCGACCTGGAGATAGCCCCTGTCGCGTGCCGGATCGCGGCCGTAGGAAAGGCTGCCCGGACGGATGCGGCGCAATGCAAGCACGTCGTCGAGCATGGCAAGGGCAAGGCCTGCCTCACGAACCCGGGCGATCCAGTCGATCATCTCGCCGCGACCGCCTGGTGGGTCGATGATGGGACCGACGCTCTGCACCACCTCTTGGCGGATCATCATCGTCGTGCGCGACCAGCCAGCTCCACTGGTCGCATCGGGCAAATCGGGGCTGTCGCCGCGAAACGTCCGCCAATGCGTAAAGACGCCCGTTGTCCCGGGATGACGGTCGAGATGGACCAGCTGCTTTTCGATCTTGTCCGCCAACCACAAATCGTCGGCATCGAGCGTCGCGATGAGCGGCGTCGAGAGTGCCGCAATGCCACGGGTCGTTGCGCTGCCAGGTCCGGCATTGTCCTGTCGCAGCACAGTCACCGGCAGGTTCATCGCATCGATCACCGCAACCGTATCGTCGGTCGAACCGTCATCGACCACGACGATGGCGTCCGCCCTTGCCGTCTGGGCCAGGACGGAGTTCAGGGCCGCGCCGATGGTGGCGGCCGCGTTGAAAGCCGGAATGACGACGCCGTAGGCTGCCATCAAAGGAATCGCCACTGCGCGAGATCCTTGAAGTCGAAGATTCCCTCCACTCGGCGCAAGTTGGGGTCGGCCTTGCGACGCTTCATCGACTTGTGAATGGCGCGCATGAACTCGCGAAAGGGCACATCGGCTTCCTTGGTCATGTTGCCGGGATGACGCCTGTAGTAGAGGGCCACCGTATCGGGCATAACGTATTTTGTCTGGCTCTCAAAGATACGCAAAAGATAGTCGGTGTCCTCGGCCTGTTTGAAATCCTCGTCGAAACCTCCGGTGCGCTCGATGAGGTTTCGCGCAAAGATCCCGGCGGACAGGTGGATCCCTCGCACGGTGATGGAGTGGCTGTCGGCGGCCGGTTCCAGCGTCTCGCCATCTATCTTGTCGACCAGCGTCATGCGCGAATAGGTCAGGTCCAGGCCAGGATCTTCTCCGAAGCAGGCGAGATCCGCCTTGAAGCGCCCTGTCGGGGAGATGTCGTCCGAATCGAGAAACGACACCAGGCCGGTCTGCGGCAGCAACTGCTTCAGCCCGGCATTGCGCGCCTTTGTGACGCCGCCATTGCTCTGCTGGAAAAGACGAATGCACGGGGCCTCGTCGATCAACGACCGTACGACGGCTGCCGAACCATCGGTCGACCCATCGTCGATGACGATGATGTCGAGATCGATGTCTTCGCGCTGCCTGAGCAGCGAGCGCAGCGCGAGGCCAACGAATTGTTCGCGATTGTAGACCGGCATGATGACGCTCAGCTTCATGGGCGTCTCCGGCAGCGTTCCGGGCTTGGCTGATCCGACTTGATTGTGTCGAGCATCATAGCATCCGCCAATCGGTGGGACTCTTCAATTCGAAGATTCCCTGGACCTCTCGCCGTGCCGGATCGGCCTTGCGCCGCCGCATCGACTTGTGGATTGCACGCAAGTGGTTGCGGACCCTGCCGCTATGTTCCTTGGTGACATTTCCGGCATGGCGTCGGTAGTAGATCGCGACGGCGTCCAACAATTCGTAGTTCGGTCCCGCCTCGAAAACGCGCAGCAGATAGTCGGTATCCTCAGCCTGCTCGAAATCCTCATCGAACTCGCCCGTCCGGTCGACAAGCCCTCTGCTGAACACGGCGGCGCTCAGCGAAATTCCCCGAAGCGTCATCGTGCGGCTGTCGACTGCCGGTTTCAGCCGCTCATCGTCAATCCGATCAACCAGCGTCATCAGCGAGTAGGTTAGCTCGAGTCCGGGGTCTGCTCTGAAGCGCGCGAGGTCCTTCTTGAACCGTCCGGCCAGCGAGATGTCGTCAGAATCCAGAAACGAAACGAACTCCGCATCCGGCGGCAGTTGCCGCAGCCCGGCGTTGCGCGCCCTGGCCACGCCCATGTTGGATTGCTGGAACAGTCGGATACAGGGGTTTTCGCGCATCATCGAGCGCACGGCCCCAGCAGAGCCGTCGGTCGAGCCGTCGTCGATGACGATGATGTCGAGATCGGCGGCGTCCCGCTGCCGCACCAGCGAGCGCAATGCCGAAACGACATAGCGCTCACGGTTGTAGACGGGCATTATCACGCTCAGTTTCACGAAGCGCCCCGCGTGAGAAAGTCCGCAATCGTGCCGGCTATCTCCTGTGGCTGCGTCCCCAGCGACAGACGATAGCACGGCAGCAGGCGGGTCAGGTCGCTGAAGAAGCGAAAGCCGCTCTCCCGCTCGCCCGGCATCTGCGCTATGCCCGACGGCGCCAAGGCGATCATGGCATCCCTGCGCGACACCGGCACGATCGAACTTGCCTCGCCTCCGCCGATATGTGGCACCAGCAGCGCGACAATGTCGAGAGTTTCAGGCACCGGCCGGGGCGCGATGTCATCAATGTGAAAAGCATGCTTGCCTTGCCAGTTGAGCGGACCATGCGCCGGCAGCCGGTGCTTCAGCCCGAGCCGAGCGAATCCCTGGGGATCCTGCTTGAGTGTTGAAAACAGCGGGCGGGCAGTCAGGCCGTTGGAGAGGTCGACCAGTACATAGTCGTCGCCGACGCTGTCCAGTCCGTTGAGGAGGCCGGCGGCGACGGTTCCGGATTTCCCGGCCCCGCCCGCGCCGGCCAACAGCACGCCCTTGCCATTGGCGCCGAGCGTGCCGGCATGGGCAAGGCGCATGCCGCGCGCCGCATATTCCCAATGGAGGAAGGGGCGCAGCGGCGCTCCCGGCTCCCACGGTGGAAAGGCATCGGCCGAAGCCATCAACTGCACGCCAACGCGACGTTGCGGATCATAGAACTGCCAGAAATCCAGGTCGTGAAAATGGTTGCCGCGCAATCCGGCCTCCGCCAGCCGGGTGGCGAAGCCATGCTGCGTGAAGGGCCCCTGGCCCCAACTGACCGGTGCCGCGATGCCGTCTATGCCGGGATGTGCGACGAAGACGCGGCAGCTGTCGGCAGGCGTTCGGTTGCCCGGAGCCGTGACAAAGCCATGAGCGACGGCATCCGCCAATGCGCCGACGCTGACATGCGCGGTCAGATCCAGATGCGGCAAGCCCACCTTGCAGGTCAGCGGATAATGCGCGGCGCTGCTTTCTGCTTGCGCCAGGACATGGCGTGCGTAGTCAACCAAGTTTTCGAGAGTGACGTTCGGCATGGGTCTGCCTGTTCCGGAGCTGCCCGGCAACGAGAACCTGATGGGCGCTTCAGTTGGCCTGCTTCACCGCGGGCCAGCCGAGGGGCTCCTCGACCTCGTGGATGGGATCCACGACAATGAGATCGGCGAGATCGTCATGGATGTCGACCTTCAGGGGCTCTCTGGCAGCGGCGAGCTGAGCCAGCAATTCGCTTGGAGCCGGTCTTGCCACGCCATCGGTTACGGCCGCCAGCAAACCGAATTCGAGCAATTGTGAAACAAAGCCGTCAATCGCGGCGGCATCGAGGGCGCCAATGCCGGTCGCGGCGCCGACCAGTTCGGAGGCAGGCACGCCGGACGACAGTGCATCCCAAAGTCTGCTGCCTGAATCAGAGAAGCCGAAATATTTACCCGTGGTCAGGTCAAGAACGACGGCTTCGCCGTCGAAGGATTCAAAGACGATATCCTTGCTGGCAATGGCATAGATGCCGGATTGTCGCATGTTTGCTCCCCCGCCGAGCAGGCCGCGGAGATGATCTTCGGGCCTACGGTCAACCCCACCGTTGCAGGCGTCTAACCATTTGCAGGGTTTTTGGCAAGATGGCGCAGGCTCGGGGGCGAGCGCAGCCGGTCACGCTTCGATTTCAAGCGCAGAAAGCGGCTTCGAGCAACAGGCGAGGATAAAGCCGTCCTCGATTTCGTGATCGAGGATGCCGCCATTGTGACTCATCTCGACATCGCCCGCGACCTTCCTCACCTTGCAGGTGCCGCACAGGCCGAACTCGCAGGCGGCGGGAATCCGCACCCCAGAGGCGCGTGCCGTCTGCAGCACGGTCTGGCCGGCGACGCATTCGGCATCGACATCGGAAAGCGAAAACCGGATAGGTGTCACGGCCTCGACGGCAGCAGCAGCGCCGTCCTCCGCCGGCGGCGAGAACGGCGCCGGGATCTCCTCCACGGCAGGCGCAGCAAAGCTTTCCTGATGGTATTTCGCCATGTCGAAGCCGGCGGCGTCCAGCATGCCGCGCACGGCGCGCATGAAGGGATCGGGGCCGCAGCAGAAAATCTCGCGCTCGCGGAAATCGGGCGCCAGCAATGGCAGCCGGATCGCGTCGATGCGGCCCATATGGCCGAACCAGCCCTCGCGGCTCGACCGCTCCTCGATCATGAAGCCTAGCGACAGGCCGGGCATGCGGCTGCCGAGCAGCTCGAGTTCCTTGCGGAAAATGATCTCTTCCGGGCGACGCGCACAGTTGACGAAGCCGACATCTGTCCATGGCGCACAGTCGTTCAACCAGCGCAGCATCGACATCATCGGCGTCACGCCGGAGCCCGCCGAAATGAACAGATATTTGGCCGCCGGGTGGCTATGCAGCGAAAAATCACCGGTCGGCCCATAGGCCTTGACGTGCGAGCCCGGCGTCAGATGGTCGAACATCCAGCGCGTGCCGGTGCTGCCCGCCTGCGCCTTGACCGTCACCGCGATCGAGAATGGCCGCGACGGCGAGGACGACAGCGTGTAGGTGCGCATCAGCGGCCCGTCCAATGTCGGCAGTTCCAGCGTCACGAACTGGCCCGGCTTGTAGCGGAACCAGGTCTGGTTGTCGGAGCGGAAGGTGAAGGTCTTCACGTCCGGCGCTTCGTCGCTGACGCCGATCACTTCCAGCACCTGCAGCCGGTCGTTCCAGGGCGTCATCTGGTCGAGATGGCGATAGAGGCCAAGGTCCGTCATCGCATTCATCCTCTTGTCCCCTGAGCTAGGCGACGCTGCGCAGGGCCGGCCGGCCGCCTTCGGCAAGGCGCGGCCCGATGAACGACGCGTACCACTCGACGAACTGGATCACGCCGCCCTCATGCAGCTCCGAATAGGGGCCTGGTTCGTAGGCCGGCGACAGGATGCCGAAGGCGTTTTCCTCGACGATGCGGCGGTCCTGGTCGTTGGTCTCGGTCCAGACATGGGTGAGCTCAGCGAGGTCGTAGTCGACGCCTTCGACCGCATCCTTGTGGACGAGCCATTTCGTCGTCACCGCGGTTTCCGTGGCACTGATCGGCAGCACGCGGAAGGTGACGGCGTGGTCGCCGAGGATATGGTTCCAGGTGGTCGGATAGTGGTAGAGCAGCAAGGAGCCGATGCGGTCGGTTGAAACGCTGTCGGACAGGTTCTTCTGGACCGCCCGTTTTCCCGTCATGGTGTAGCTGACGGCATCGCGCAGCAGCGGCGCGCGGGTGGCGCGGTACTGCCCTGCCGGATCGATGCGGAATTTGCTCGGCAAGCCTGATGCCTCGCATCTGGCCCAGTGCGCGACCATTTCAGGGTCGCTGTCGGCGCCTTGGACGCCGGTCACGGTCGGAGCCTCGGGGAAGGTCTTGCACAGTTCGGGGTGATTGGCGACGCAGTGGTAGCACTCGCGGTTGTTTTCCCAGACCAGCTTCCAGTTGCCCTTCTCGATGATCGTGCTCTCAAAGGCGATCTTTGCCTCACGCAAACGGTGCGGCAAAAGATAAGGTTCGATCATCGCCCGCATCGGCGCGAAATCCGCCGGCTCCTTGGCCAGGCAGATGAAGATGTAGCCGCCGACGCTCTCGCAGGCGACCGGCTTCAGGCCGAAATCACTCTTGTCGAAACCGTCGGCCATCTGGCGGGCAAACAGCAGGCGGCCGTCCAGCTCATAGGTCCACTGATGATAGGGGCAGACGAGCTTTGCCGCCGTACCCTTTTCCGCGTTGCACACGCGGCTGCCGCGATGGCGGCAGGAATTGTGGAAGGCGTTGATCTTGCCTTGCTGGTCGCGGACAAGGACGACCGGATAGTCGCCGATCTGCACGGTGATGTAGCTGCCCGGCTTCGGCAGTTCGCAATCATGGCCGATGAACAGCCAGTCGCGATACCAGATCAGCTCCATGTCGAGCTTGAAGTAGTCTGGATCGGTGTAGAAGGGCTGCTCCAGCGAAAAGCCTTGCCGGCGCCCCTTCAGGAGCCTCAGCATGTCGTTGCGGGTATCCATGTCCTGTCCTCGTTTCTAAGGACTGAACTGGTGGTGATGGAGGAAGGATTGAAACGCAGGCCGGCTAGGTGCCGGACATGCGCTATCCACCTCTTGACCGCCCACCGCGATCAGTCGAGTCTAAAAATCTCGGGCTGGTTTCCGGGCTCTGGAGTTGTCCTTGCGGACCATCGCGACACCTTCCCAGGCAGTTGCCCAGTGGTCTCCCGTTGCGACTTGAACTCCACCACCGTTGCGGGGGCAGCGCCGGATTCTGACCGGCTTCCCAATTCTCCGCCTCGTCGTCACGAAGCGGCACCTGAGATGGGTATGATCTAACCACGATCGCTGGCGCGCCGTCGGCATGAAAACGACATCGTATCCATGCGGCGCGACACGGCATGCGAAACGTCACCGCAGATCGTCGCGGGCCGAAATCCCGCCTCCCGGGCGGCCATTTGCCGGCTGCGATCTTCCCGAGTCCGACCCTTGGCGGGGGTCAAAAAAGGTTAACGGTTTCGAAAAGTGACTATTAGCTTGACCTAAAATCGAACCGAACGGTTCGTTTCTGTTGACGGTGCGTGCAGGATGGTGTGAACGCCGGGCCTTTGAAACAGTCAGTGATCCATCGGATGGTTAAACTTAACATGCTGATATAGAAAGCAAAAATGTATCTCTAGATTCCCCTGGCACAATTTCAAGGTGTGGATTCATGGTCCACACGGAACAACTTCGTGATTGGAAAAGGCGGGGTTGCCCTCCCACATCGGGGTTGTCCGAACGACGCGATTTCATTTCCAAGACACGCCGCTAGACGGACGGAAAAAGACGATACTGGAGTACAAAAATGAAAAAGATCATTCTCACTGCCGCAGCCCTTCTGGCCATTTCCGGCAGCGCCTTCGCTGGTAGCGACCACTACGGTTCGAACGCCGCGGCAGCCACTGCTGTCGACAGCTCGTACACCGCTTCGACCAAGAAGTCGGAACCGGCTGCTCAGGCGCCTGCCCAGGGTGCTGACCACAACCTCTTCGGCAACAACTAACAGCCGATTCCCAGTCGACGGCGGGCTCGCCCGCTGCCCTGGCGAAATTCAGACATTCGAAATTCAGACATTCAGGAGTATTTAAGATGAACAAGATCCTCATTGCTGCCGCCGCCGTTCTGGCCATCACCGGCAGCGCTTTCGCGGGCAGCGACAACTACGGTTCGAACGGCGCCAACCAGCCTGCCGCCGCTGTGGACCAGTCGTACACGGCTTCCACCAAGACCTCGGAACCGGCTGCCCAGACACCCGCTCAGGGCAGCGATCGTAACCTCTTCGGTCGCTAAAACCAATTTCGCAAGCGACGGCAGCTGTGTCTGCCGTCTGGCGAAATCCAGAATTCAGGAGACTAAAATGAACAAGATCCTTATTGCTGCCGCCGCCGTTCTGGCCATCACCGGCAGTGCTTTCGCCGGCAGCGACAACTTTGGCTCCAACGGCGCCAACCAGCCTGCGGTTACTTCGGTTGACAGCGCGCATACGAGCTCGGTCCGCAACAGCGGTGGCCTCGTCGAGAAGCTGCTCAATTCGTCGGGCGACGTAGAGAAGTCCGCTCCTCAGGGCAGCGACCGGAATCTCTTCGGCCGTTAACAGCCGAAGCTGATCTTCAAAAAAAGAGCGGCGGGCCTGGCCCGCTGCTCTTTTTTGTCCAAGACGCGGTTCTGCCTCAGGCCGCCTTCGCTTCAGCCTCATGAAGGGCAAACGACCGTCCGTCAGCGTCGAAGAGATGCAGGTCCTCGCCATTGGCGCTCAGCCGCAATGTCGAACCGCGCTTGACCTCGACATTGCCGGGCAGCTTGGTCACCAGCGGCAGGTCGGCGCGACCGATGTCGACATAGACCAGCTGCACCTCGCCGAGCTGCTCGACATAGTCGACCGTCCCCTCGAACAGATAGTCCGCGCCGCTGGCGATGATCAGGTCCTCCGGCCGCACGCCAAAACTCACCGCAGCGCCCTTTGCCGAAGCCGGCGTCGCGATCGGCACGGTTGCCTTGCGTCCGCCGACATGGCTGACGACGGTCGGATTGCCTGATTTGTCGATGGTTGCGGGCAGGATATTCATGGCCGGCGAGCCGATGAATTGCGCAACGAACAGATTGCCGGGCTTCTTGTAGAGGTCCATCGGCGTGCCGACCTGCTCGATATGGCCGTCCTTGAGCACCACGATGCGGTCGGCGAGCGTCATTGCCTCGACCTGGTCGTGGGTGACGTAGATCATGGTCGTGTTGGGCATCGATTCCTTGAGCTTGGCGATTTCGATGCGGGTGGCGACTCGCAGCGCCGCATCAAGGTTCGAAAGCGGCTCGTCGAACAGGAACACCTTCGGATTGCGCACGATGGCCCGGCCGATGGCGACGCGCTGGCGCTGGCCGCCCGACATCGCCTTGGGCAGGCGGTCGAGATATTTGGTCAGCTGCAGGATCTCGGCGGCCTGACGCACGCGGCGGTCGATCTCGGCCTTGTTCTCTTTGCCGATCTTCATCGAGAACGCCATGTTGTCGTAGACGGTCATGTGCGGGTAGAGCGCGTAGGACTGGAACACCATGGCGATGCCCCGTTTCGACGGCGGCACGTCGTTCACCACTTCGCCGGCTATTCTGAGCTCGCCGGAGGTGATTTCCTCGAGCCCGGCGATCGATCTCAGCAATGTCGACTTGCCGCAGCCCGACGGGCCGACGAAGACGATGAACTCGCCCGATTTAATATCGAGGTCGATGCCGTGGAGAATGTTCAGATTGCCGTAGGACTTCTTCACTTGTCTTAGCGTGACATCGGCCATTTGGTTTCCTCCAGTGATTGGAATTCAGTCGAGACGCCCGAACCAGGCGCCGTAGCCGCCAAGCTCGATGGAACCGCTGTTCGCCTGCCCCGAAAATCCGTGCCCGGGCAGAGGTTGCAGCGATCGGCCGCCAAGGTCAACCTTGGCCGGCCCGGCTCCCAGATTGAAGACGCAGACGATCTGCTCGTTGCCTGCGCGGCGCGTGAAGGCGACGGTGTCGCCCTCACTTTCGATGAAGGTGATGTCGCCCTTGGCGAGCGCCGGATGGGCACGCCGGAAGGTGAGAAAGCGCCGGTAGTGCTCGAGCAGCGAAGCCTCGTCGCCCTGCTGGACATTGACCGCTTGCGCCAGATGCTTGGCCGGCACCGGCAGCCAGGGCTTTGCCTGGGAGAAGCCGCCATTCTTGGCGCTGCCATCCCACACCATCGGTGTGCGGCAGCCGTCGCGGCCCTTGAATTCCGGCCAGAAGCGGATGCCATAGGGATCCTGCAGATCCTCGAACCGCAGCTCTGCCTCACCGAGCCCAAGCTCCTCGCCCTGGTAGATGCAGACCGAACCGCGCAACGACATCAGCAGCGCCGAGATGACCTTGAGGTAGGCGGTCGGGTCGGCCTCATTGGCGGCCCAGCGCGAGGCCGGGCGCATCACGTCGTGGTTGGAGAAGGCCCAGCACGACCAGCCGTCGCTGGCGACTTTGCCGAAGGATTCCAGCACCGAGCGGACCTTGCCCGCGCTGATCTTTTCCGGCGCCAGGAAATCGAAGGAGTAGCACATGTGCACGCGCTTGCCGCCTGCGGTGTAGGCGGCAACCACTTCAAGCCCGCGCTGCGAATCGCCGACCTCGCCGACCGCTGCGGTTGCCGGATACTCATCGAGCAGGGCACGGAACCGTTCGAGGAAGCCGAGGTTCTCGGGCCGGCTCTTGTCGTAGAGATGGTCCTGGTAGTTGTAGGGGTTGACCGCCGGCGCGGTCTGGTCGTTGCGCTCTTCCGGCGGCAGCGGCGGATTATTTTCCAGGCCCTGGCTGTGGAAGTAGAAATTGATGGTATCGAGCCGGAAACCGTCGACGCCGCGCTCCAGCCAGAAGCGGGTGACGTCGAGCAATGCGTCCTGGACTTCGTGGTTGTGAAAGTTGAGGTCGGGCTGTTCGGCCAGGAAATTGTGCATGTAATATTGCTGGCGGCTGGTGTCCCATTGCCACGCCGAGCCGCCGAAGATCGACAGCCAGTTGTTGGGCGGTGTGCCGTCCGGCCTGGCGTCTGCCCAGACGTACCAGTCGGCTTTCGGGTTGCTGCGGCTCGACCGGCTTTCCTTGAACCAGGGATGACTGTCGGCAGTGTGCGACAGCACCTCGTCGATCATCACCTTCAAGCCCAGCCTGTGTGCCTCGGCGGTCAGCGCGTCGAAATCGGCCAGCGTGCCGAACATCGGATCGACATCGCAGTAATCCGTCACGTCATAGCCGAAATCCTTCATCGGCGACTTGAAGAACGGCGAGATCCAGATGGCATCCGCGCCGAGTGCGGCGATGTAGGAGAGGCGGCCTATGATGCCCTTGAGATCGCCGATGCCGTCGCCATTCGAGTCCTGATAGCTGCGCGGATAGATCTGGTAGATCACCGCGCCCCGCCACCAGTCGCGATCGATGGCGAGGTCAGGCTTCGAGCTGGCCTTCAAAGCGGATTGCATCGTCTCAGCCTCCTTTCACCGAGCCGGCAAGCAGCCCGCGGACAAAATAGCGCTGCAGCGAGAAGAACACGATCAGCGGTACGATGATGGTCACGAAAGCCGATGTCGTCAGAATCTCCCAGTCGCCGCCGCGCGAGCCCAACAGCGCGTTGAGCTTGGCGGTCAGCACGATCTGGTCTGCCTCTGTACCGAGGAAAACCATCGCCACCAGCAGATCGTTCCATACCCACAGGAACTGGAAGATGGCAAACGAAGCCAGCACCGGGAACGACAGCGGCAAGACGATCTTGACGAAGATCTCGAAATCGCTGGCGCCATCAATGCGCGCCGATTCCATGATTTCGCGCGGCAGGCCGGCAATGTAGCTGCGCAGCAGGTAGATGGCGAAGGGCAGGCCGAAGCCGGTATGCGCCAGCCAGATGCCGAGATAGGTCTTCGACGGCATGCCGAAGAAAGCGCCGACGCCGTTGTAGAGCTTCAACAGCGGGATCAGCGACATCTGCAATGGCACCACCAGCAGGCCGATGATGACGGCGATCAGCAGCGCCCGGCCGGGAAACCGCATCCAGGCCAGCGCATAGGCGGCAAAGGCGGCGATCAGGATCGGGATGACGGTAGCCGGAATGGTGACGGTCAGGGAATTCATGAATGACCGTCCGATGCCTTCGGAGAACAGCACGGTTCTGTAATTGTCGGTGGTGAATTTCGGCGGCGCCGACGAAGCATAATAGACGCGCTGGCCGCGATCGCCTTCGAATGCTTTCGGGGAATGCATGATGAAGCTGCCGTCGGCATTGAGCTGCAAGGTCACGCCGTCGCCGAGCTCGGCTGTGGTGCCGGCGGGATATTGCGTCGGTGCCGCCGATTTGACTCCGAAGGCGCTGATGTCGCGCTTGGCGCCGTCGCCGAAGATATTGCCTTCGAGGACGAACTTGCCGTCCTTCTCGACTTGCGCCGAGGCGGGCGGCAGCCGGCCGGCTTCCGTCTGGGTGGAACTGGCGAACGAGTTCCACCATCCCGAGGCAATGATCTGGTTCTTGTCACGCAGCGACGAGACCAGGATGCCGAGGGTCGGTATGGTCCAGATCGCGACGAAGATGAGCACGGCGATGTGGACGCCAAAACGGCTGGCGAAGGAATTTCCGGTCGCGACGGCCATCTCAATGTCCTCCCGTCTCTTTGTTCGCCTGGCGGATGTTCCAGACCATGATCGGAATGACGGCAATCATGATGATGATGGCGATGGTGGCGCCGCGGCCGAAATCGCCGCCGCCGCGGAACATCCAGTCGAACATCAGGTTGGCCAGCACCTGGCTGTTCCACTGGCCGTTGGTCATGGTCAGCACGATGTCGAACACTTTGAGCACCAGGATGGTGATCGTGGTCCAGACCACGGCGATGGTGCCCCAAATCTGCGGCACCATGATCTTCCAGAAGATCTGGAACGGATTGGCGCCGTCGATGACGGCGGCTTCCAGCGTTTCTTCGGGAATGCCGCGCAGGGCGGAAGACAGGATGACCATGGCAAAGCCGGTCTGGATCCAGATCAGGATGATCATCAGGAAGAAATTGTTCCAGAACGGCAGCGATATCCAGACCTGCGGCTGGCCGCCGAAATGCTGGATGATGGCGTTGAGGATGCCGATCTGCGTCTGGCCGTCGCCCCGATACTCGTAGATGAATTTCCAGATCACACTGGCGCCGACGAAGGAGATCGCCAGCGGCAGGAAGATCAGGCTCTTGGCGATCGTGCCCCACCAGATCTTGTCGGTGAGCACGGCGATGATCAGGCTAAGGAAGGTGCAGGCGGCCGGCACCACCGCCAGCCAGATGATGTTGTTGAGGATCGAGTTGCGGAACTCGCGATCGCCGAACGCCCATTGATAGTTCGCCAGGCCGACGAAATTGATGCCGCTGCGATCGAGAAAAGATAGCCGCAGCGTCTCGACCACCGGATAGATCAGGTAAATGGTGAGGATGATCATCGCCGGGCCGACGAACAGCCATGGCCTGACCAGCCCTTGCCGGCGCAGATTGTCGATGGCCGCGGCACCCGCGACGCCGCGTGACGGGAATATCAGGTCGACCAGTTTGTTGGCGCCCCAGAAATAGGCGACGCAACCGCCGACCCCGACGATGATGACTGTTATGGCCGAGAAAATCTGAGCCGCCATGGGTCCCTCTCCCCCTGCGCATGACCCGACAAGGAATGACCTTGGTGACGGGGACCAGGCGCCGATTCAGTTGTTTGGAGCGCGTCATCGGCGGCTTGCGCACATTGCCGATCGCGCTTCATGTCAATGCGCTCATGACGAAAGGCTGCGGCACGGGCCGCCGTCGGATCCGGGCCAGTACGGCCCGGATCCAGTGCGAGAATGGTTGGTCGCTTACGTGCCGGCCGCCTACTTGATGGCGTCCCAGCTCTTCTGGATATCGGTGGCGACGTCCTGTGCGGACTTGCCGCCGACCAGGTCGATCATGCCGGTCCAGAAGGCGCCGGCGCCGATCTTGCCTGGCATCAGGTCGGAACCGTCGAAGCGGAAGGTCGAGGCATTGGCGAGGATTTCGCCCTGCTTCTTCAGAGCGTCGCTGGCATAGGCATCCTTGTTGACCGACTTGAGCGGCGTCACGAAGCCCCCTTCGGCCATCCAGATCTCGTGGGCGAGCGGCATCTTCAGGAATTCGATGAACGCGCGCGCACTCTTGCTGTCCTTGGTGATCATCGCCAGCGTACCGGCACCGAGCACCGGCGTGCCCAGGTCGGGCTTGGAGGCATAGGGCGGGAAGTAGAAGAAGTCCGCGTCCTGGCCGACCTTGGTGCCTTCCGGGAAGAAGGTCGGGATGAACGATGCCTGATGGTGCAGGTAGCATTTCGGCGGCACCGAAAAGAGGCCCTTTGGACTGTCGCGGAAATCGGTTGCCGCAACCGCCTTTGCGCCGCCGTCGACCATCTTGTCGTCGGTCGCGATCTTGCCGAAAATGTCGATGGCGTTGACCACTGCGGGGTCGTTGAACGGGATCTCGTTCTTCACCCATTTGTCGTAGACCTCCGGAGGCTGGGTGCGCAGCATCAGGTCTTCGACCCAGTCGGTCGCCGGCCAGCCGGTGGCGCCGCCGGAGCCGAGGCCGATGCACCACGGCTTGCCGCCATCGGCGATGATCTTCTTTTCGAGATCGGCGAGTTCTTCCTGCGTCTTCGGCACTTTGTAGCCGGCTTCCTCGAAATTATCCGGCGAATACCAGACCAGCGACTTCACGTCAGCCTTGTAAGGGAAGGCGAAGAAGCCCGGCTTGCCGTCCTTGTCCTTGAAGGTGCCGAGATCGACCCATGACTGGCCGGCACCGTAATTGTCCTTGACCCATTTGGCGGTGTCGTCACCGAGCGGCGTCAAAAGGCCCTTCGACGCCAGGTCCTGGATGAGCCCCGGCTGCGGCAGCACGGCGATGTTCGGCGGGCTGCCGGCCTGCGTGTCGATGACGATCTGCTGCTCGTAATTCTCCGAGGAGGAGTATTTGATCTCGACGCCGGTGGCTTCCGAGAAATAGTCGAGAACGCCACGCACCAGGCCTTCGTCCTCGCCGCGCCACGGTCCGAAGATCGACAGCGTCTCACCCTTGAGGTCGACTTTCTTGAGCTCTTCGTAGTTCGCCCAGTTGAAGCGCTTGTCTTCGCCGGGCTTGAACTTCAGTTCGGCCTGCGCGGGCGCGTTCAGGGCGAACGTGGCGAACGCAGCACCCAGCAAAAGCATTTTCTTCATCGGTATTCCTCCCAGTGGGTCTCACACACCGGACGGAACCTCCATTCCGCCCGCTGACGCCGCAGGACTGTGACTCAGTCGGAAAGGAACCGCAACCTTTCGAAGAGTCTTCCAAAGCGCTTTGGCTTTCTCGATCACGCCATTGAATTGCTGGGAAGTCAAGAGGCCGGCGGATTAATCGATTTAGGTTCGCGCATTTGCGCCCCTAAAAGTGCGCTGCAACATGCTATTATGGCGATGCAGCAGCAATTTTTGTTTCAAATACGCCCGAACCGCGTCTATGGTTCGGCTTGGTATGGCTCGGCCCCGCTGGCACTTGGGTCGATTCAATTTAAAAGCGCTTTGAGGGAATGGAGACCTTTCGTGAACCTCAAGCAGCTCGCCCATATGCTGGCACTTTCGCAAACCACGGTAAGCCGTGCGCTGAACGGCTATCCCGAGGTCAACGAGGAGACGCGCAGGCGTGTCATGGATGCCGCCAAGCGCCATGGCTATCGTCCCAATCCGAGCGCGCGCCGGCTGGCGACCGGCAAGACCGGCATGATCGGCTATGTCCTGCCGACCGGTGCGTCGGTCGACATCGATCCGCATTTCGTCGAGTTCCTGTCCGGCCTTGGTGACTATGCCCGTTCGCACGAGCTTGACCTTGTGCTGTCGCCGGCCGACGCCGACGACCAGGAGACGACCTACCGGCGCATCGTCGCCAACAGGCAGGTCGATGCCGTCTACATCTCCTCGCCAAGGCCCGCTGACCGGCGCGTGGCGCTGGTCAACACGCTCGGCATTCCCTTCATCGTCCATGGCCGCAGTGAGGGCTTCGACTTCGACTATGCTTTTACCGACATCGACAATGAGGGCGCCTTCCACGAGGCGGCCAGGCTGCTGATCCAACTAGGTCATCGGCGGCTGGCGTTGATCAACGGTGACGACCGCGAGACCTTCGCCATCCATCGCGAACGCGGCGTGCGCCGGGCGCTCGCCGCGAGCGGACTGTCATTGAGCGAACGCCATGTCTGCTCGGTCGATATGACCGAGGAGAACGGCTATCGCGCCACCAGGCGTTTGCTGGAAGAGGACGACGCGCCGACGGCGATCGCCTGCTCCAGCCTGATCATGGCGCTGGGCGTCGTGCGCGCCGTACGCGACCTCGGCCTGAGCATTCCGAGCGACGTCTCGCTGATCGCCCATGACGATGTCTTCCCCTGGCTGAGGCCGGAGAATTTCTCGGTGCCGTTGTCGACGACGCGTTCATCGATTCGTCTCGCCGGCGCCCGTGTCGCCGAGCGGCTGGCGGCGCGGATTTCAGGACTGGAGGAGGGCGCGCGAGGCGAGGTCTGGCCGGTCGATCTGGTGGTTCGGGGATCGGTGGCGGGCGCGCCTGCGTAGGGTCAAAACCCGACAAGTTCTGAACGACGGTTTGATAAGTTGCAGACTTTCATCGATGCACAGTAGATCGTCAAAAAAGTATTTGGTGAAACGATTGCATGAAATATTACCGACTCACTGTAGGTTTGGTGCTTCGTTGAAGACTTCAGCGATTGTGAACAAGACCGAGACCGCAATATGCAATATGTCACGGCCTTGGTCTATAAAAGGTCCGGTCGTATCTATCTTAACTAACTTTACGGCTTTCTCGATCGCACTTGAAGGTAGATGCGCATCGCCAAGCCGAAGATCATAAATACCCACCAAAGGTCCCATCAATTCGTGGGCCTTCTCTTTCCCGATTAGGGGCTCAAGCAGCCTCTGGACGCCTTTCAACGACCCTAGCCGTTCCCCCTCCGGAACAGATAGTTGCTTCTTCAGAGCGGCGACGTCAAAGCTGTCCGCCGTCAACCGAGCAATGTCCTTGGCGAGCGCAAGTAAGCTTGGTCTATCTGTTGCCCTGAAACGGTGAGTCTGTTTGAGTATCGTGTTCCGTTCTCCGTGCTCCGTCACAAGGGAGCGGCCAAACCTGGCCTTGAAGGCTTCATCCAACGCGTCCAACGCCCTTGCCAAAAACGCCTCTGGCGCAAGCGTGTTGGCTGGCGTGGTTTTAACCTGCGCAGCCGTTAGTTCCAAGCTGACGCCGCCGTCAGGAGCAACGTTGTAGCCTGCCCACAAGCGGCGCTCCCATTCCTCTAGGCGCGCAACGTCATGCGCATATACGTTGATCAAACCGTGTTCGTTGATACCGAAATGGACAGGCATCCCCGGTGCGATCCAAACACTCCCGGTATCGCGGGTATGCCATTTCAGCGCGCCACCTCTTCGAGTGAGCAACGCGGGAACAACAGCCGGGTTGAACCACAGCCATAGGCCTATATCATCGGAGTTCAAATCGTCGGCTGATTGTCGCTTGCCATACCCGTCGACGATAAACGTGGTCGAAGAGGGGATGCGATCACGGCGAGTACGAGGGCTAGAGACTGCCGGCTCGATCCATTCATCGCGCCAGAACTCCCCCTCAATCTGCCACAATTTTCGACCGTCGCGTTCAAACGTCCACTGCCGTGATTCAACGCCCTCGTCAGTTGGCTGATCCATCCGAGGCACTTCCGCCTCGATATCAACGTCGGTGCGCGACATATGAAAAACGCCGGTCTTCGCGCCGAAGGGATGTCCCCCTTCGTGGATCGCCCATGCGCGGCCCTCGAATCTTCCTCCATCCCGATTTTCTGTAGCCGGAACTTCACTCCAACCAATGGCACTCCCATCTTCAACGACTTGGTCGCGACTTCGATAAGTTACTATCCTAAGAGCCATACTTCTCGCTGCCAAATAGTCGCGGAGGTATTCGGCACGCATCTTAATGCCCGTCGCCCTTCCTTCGGCATCACGTTCGAGCCTAACGACTTCATCGTAGCCTTCAGTTGGCCTCACCCAAACATCATCCTCTCGAAAAAGGCTCAATGCGAAGACCAAATCTTGATTTAGATGCCAAATAGAGGTTTCAGCTCCGTCAAACGCCTGCTCCAGAACGAGTTCAACGCCAATGTCCTGCTGGTCATCACCCCACGGTATGTCTACCGGCTTGTAGGAATCTCTGGAGGCCCAGACACCAACTGTGCCGATACTACTCCAATTGATGTCATCTCCAGAATGCCTTTGGTCGAGGCGAATGGCGACGGAATGAGTACCCTCAAACTCTGCCACATAACCGATCTGACCATAATTGCCTTGCTTCTTCTCGGCCCGAAGCTTGAGAGGGATCCAAGCTGCATCACTTAGCCGACGTCGCGTCTCGGCGCGCATCTCAAACCACGCCTTCTCCATGCCATACTCCGCGAAGACCGAGCGTTCCCTATAGCCCAGTTTGAACAGCCTAGGTGAGCGCGGGCGACGCTGCAAGATTGGAATGCGTCTGGTTCTGGCCGAGAAGAAGGCCGAGGTCGGGTCGCATCCCGACCTGCCCGGGACGCTGCGCTGCATTCACGCCTTGCTTGCAGCCAAGGGCCTGTTCATCTGCAAGACACCCTGCATCGGGGATATGAACCCGCTCATCCGCCATGCCCTGTTGCCCGCAATGCGCGCGATCGGCAAAGCACCCTACACCAACGTCTTCCCGGGAGGCCGAGCTGAGCCAGCTTGTATTTACCACAGGCTTCGACATTCTTGCCACTGAAGTCCACGCAGCCAAGGGCAACGAGGCCTGTCCTTATATCGTGGCGCGCAGGAGATAATAAGCTCTGCGTCCGGGGCTGTCCTGCATTCGACGCGAGCTCGAGCGCAGCTCACATGCCCAAAGAAATCCAGGAGACGCCTAGCGCAGAATTTATTCCTTTGCCGCCGCCGCCTTGATATCCAGCAGCCCGTAGCCGAAATCATTGTCTCGTCCCTTGGGGCCGAGATCCCTGGCGGTGGCCGCGAGCGCCTTCTCGATGCCGTCGGCCGTTCGACCGGGCGCGGCATGGATGAGATTGGCGATGGCGCCGCTCACGATCGCCGCCGCAAACGAGGTGCCGGTGACCACGTCCGAGCCGGCGCCGCTCGGCGCCACCATCTCGACGCCAGGCGCCGAGATGAAGACATAGGCGCCGCGATTGGCCTGCGGCATCAGCCCGTCCTTGGCATCAGTGGCGGTGACTGCGATGACACCATCGAAAGCCGCCGGATAGCCATAGGGCGCCTTCGGCCCGTTGTTGCCGGCTGCGGCGACCAGCACCATGCCGAGTGCGCGGGCATTGCGGCAGGCGACGCCGAGCAAATCGTTCTTCGGCCCGACGAAGCTCATATTGATGATGCGCACGTCCTGTTCCGCCGCCCAGTCGAGCGCCGACAGGATGACGTCCATGGTCGACTTGCCGCCCTCGAAGGCGCGGGCGTGATAGATCTTTGCGCCCGGCGCCATGCCTTCCAGCACGCCGACGCCGGCGATCAGCCCGTCGATCGACGTGCCGTGATCGCGCTTTTCGATCGGCACGTCGGGCATGGCGTCGAACTGCCCGGCAATGACGCCCGACAGCGCCGGGTTGGTGTCGTCGATGCCAGTGTCGATCACCGCGATGCGGACGTTTTCGCCGCTGGCCTGCTTGGCATCGAGCGCGATACGATCGAACGCATAGTTGACGATGCCGGCGGCCTGCTGCAGCGAATAGACATGGTTGGGCTCGCGCCGCTGGGTGCGGCCGTCGGCGGCCAGTTGCGCCAGCACGACGCCGACGGGCCGGCCGTCGGGAATGCCGAAGCGCACCAGCGTGGTGCCAAGCAGAAGCGACTGGCGCTGCGAGCGCACCTGCAGGCCGAAGGAGGCGGCGATCTGCTGGACAGCGCCGGCATCGCCGTCGACGGTCACCAGCACCTCGTCGGGCACGAAATCGCCAACCACCGCGCGCGGCGGCTGAACGGCAATAAGATCGGTCGGCGAGACGATCGGGCCACCGGGCGGGGGGCCGGCTTGAGTATCGGCCGGCGGCGTTGCGGGCGCCGGCCGGGGCGTCGGTACCGGTGTTGGAGACGCCGCCGGGTTGGGAAACAGGTCGACGATCAGCGCCGGCAGGAAGACCGCGCCGGATTGGCCTGCGTCCGATCCGCTCTTTGTGTCATTGCCATCCTTGGCGCAATCGGCGCCCGCCGCGTTGGTCCCGTTGCGGCAGTCGATTTTCGTCTGGTCTGGATTGGGGTCGTTGGTCTGCGCCGACGCGGGCACGACGATTGCCATCGCCGTCGCAAGCACTGCCGCAAATCGAATGACCGCCTCAGCCGCCATCAACCGGTTTCCTTCCCTCGATCACAGTTTCCGTGAAAGCCTGGGCGGCAACAAGGCCGATTTGCTTGTTGTAGTCGGCAGCTGTCGCGGCCGGAATGCCAAGCCGGAACACGCCGTCGGCGGTCGGTCCGCCGATGATCTTCAGCCCGTTGCTGCCGAGGAAGGCGGAAATGTCCGACATCTTGGCATCCGGCTTGAACTTGACCAGGGCGAACGGCATTTTCGCCGGATCGTCTTGCGCGCCGGCAATCTCGAAATCATTGCCCTTGCCGCCGGGTTCGACAAACGACTGCACCATGACCAGAGCCAGCAGAACCGCGGCTGCCGCCCAGGCGACACCGACCGGCACCGCCATGAAGCGGCCCCAGGCCTGCGCCAGCCAGGACGATCCTGCCGGCTTGCGCGCAGGCCCGGCCTCGGCGTCGAGTGCCTTGGCAAAGCGGCTGAGCGCATCGGCCGGCGGCCGGATTGCTTCGTTGGCGGCCGTGGCGCCGGAGAATTCGGCTTCAGCCTCGCCAAGGGCGGCAAGTGCGGCCGGATCGCTGGCCAGCCACTCCTCGACCGCTTCCAGGTCGGAACCTTCCAGCGAGCCGTTCAGGTAGAATGGCAGCAGCGTTTCCATTTCGTCGCGGCGCGACATCTTTTCAGCGGCGCTCATGGCCACCCCCTGTCGTAACCGGCGGCCTTGAGGGCCTCGCCGAGTTTCTTGCGGGCGTAGAACATCCGGGTCTTGACGGTGGCGACCGGAATGTCGAGCACCTCGCCGATCTCGCTCACCGACTGTCCGTGATAATAGGCAAGATCGATGACCACGCGATGCTCTTCGGGCAAGGTGTCGACGAAGCGCCGCAGGGCGGCGGCCTTGTCTTCCTTCATAGTGACGACTTCCGGCGTGTCCGCGCCATCGGGCACCGCGGCGGCGGCCTCGTCGTCGATCCAGTCTTCCTTCTTCTTGCGCAGAAAGGACAGCGCCTTGAAACGGGCGATGCCGAGCAGCCATGTCGAGACTTCGGAACGCCCTTCGAAGCCGGGCGCCTGGCGCCATAGCTCGAGGAAGACTTCGTTGGCGATATCGTCGGCCATCATTTCCGATCCCGTCTGGCGCGCCACGAAGCGGTAGACCCGCGCGTGGTGACGCATGAACAGGAGCCGCACGGCGGCACGCTCGCCCTTCGCGACCCGGTCGACGAGAGCGCGATCGGTCTCCGTCGCTGCCGTCATGGCCGGTCGAGCCGCCTGGCTCCTGTCTGCTCTGTCGCTGATCGGTCCAAAAAGGTTCATCCTCCGCCAAGGAATTTTGCGGAGGCTAACCGAAGTAAGGAAGTGTTGCCAGAGGCAGGGTCTTCCCTTCCCCCCAAGGGGGAAGGGAAGAGTTCTGCGCGCCCGCTCACTCCAAGAAAGATTTAGCCTTCATCGTCTCCGGTATTGCCACACCCAGCCGGCTCAGCACTGTCGGCGCCAGCTGCAGCTGGTCGAGCAGCGTGTCGGCCTGCGGACCCTTACCTTGTCCAAAATAGTACAGCGCGAAATCCTGCATCTCGTCGTCATGGCCGCCATGATGGCCACGATCGGTCTGGCCGTGATCGGCGGTGACGATCACCTCATAGCCGGCTTCGATCCAGCGCGGCAGGAAGGCGGCCAGCATCCCGTCCATCGCATAGACGGCATGGTCCATCTCGTGGCAGTCGTGGCCGAAGCGGTGTCCCATCGAGTCCAGCGTGCAGGTGTGCAGGATGCCGTAGTCGATGCCATGGCGTTTCGTCAGCATCGTCAGCGTCGCGAACAGGTCGACATCGCTCGGCGTCATCTGGTTGCGAAGATTGTAACCGGTCATGGTGTGGAAGCGGCCATGCGTGATCGGCCCGCCTGGCTCGTCGAACTCCATGTCCTCGACCACGTCGAACGGATAGGCGCGGAAGAATTCCGACCAGTAGGAATGCGTCACCGCCCCCGTCTTGCCGCCTGCCTTGCTGACTTCGGAAAAGATATCGGGCTGCTCGACGCGGAACCGGTTCTCGTTGGAGAGAATCCCGTGCACCTGCGGTGAGACCCCGGTGTGGATCGACGCATAACAGCAGGCCGAGGTCGACGGCAGCACCGAGCGCATCTTCCAGACGCGCGCCTCGCCCGATTGCACCCAGCCTTCGAGATTGCCCATCAGCCGGCGCCAGTTCCGGTAAGGCACGCCGTCGAGGATGATCAGCAGAAGCTTGGACTTGAGCGCCACGGGCTGCTCCATGCGGTTGGCAGTTGAAACGGGAACGCCGTGTGCCGTCTTGGGCACACGGCGTTCTTGATAGATGAAATCGGAGGATCAGAGTCCGCTCAAGCGTTGAGCCAGCACTCGGCAAGCGCGTAGCCGTCCATCATTTCGCCGATAGGGCTCTTGGCATAGCCGCCGATCTTGCTGGTGGCGGCCGCGTCGATGAACTGGTTGAAGAAGGGCACGATCAGCCCGCCTTCGTCACGCATCATCACTGCCATGTCGTGGTAGATCGCCTGGCGCTTGGCCTGGTCGAGCTCGCCGCGCGCGGTAAACAGCATCTTGTCGAATTCCGGCCGCTTGAAGCGCGTGTCGTTCCAGTCGGCGGTCGAGACATAGCCGGTGGAATACATCTGGTCCTGCGTCGCGCGTCCGCCCCAGTAGGAGAGCGAGAAGGGCTGCTTGTTCCAGACCTCCGACCAGTAGCCGTCGCCGGGCTCGCGCTTGATCTCGATCTTGATGCCGGCTTTGGCGCAGGACTGCTGATAGAGCTGTGCGGCATCGACGGCGCCCGGGAAGGCGACGTCCGAGGTGCGCAGCACGATCGAGCCGCTGTGGCCCGATTTCTTGTAGGCTGCCGCCGCCTTGTCCGGATCGAACTTGCGCTGCTCGATGTCGGCGGAAAACAGCGGATAGGCCTCGTTGATCGGGAAGTCGTTACCCACCGAGCCATAGCCGCGCAGGATCTTTTCCAGCATCTCGTCGCGGTCCATGGCAAGCTTCAGCGCCATCCGCAGATCGTTGCTTTCGAAGGGTGCGGTGTCGCAGAACATATTGAACGGGTAGTAACCCTTGCCCGAGACGTTCTCGATGGAAACGCCTGCGATGCGCTTGACCAGATCGACGACCTTCGGCTCGACGCGGTTGATCATGTGCACCTGGCCGCCCTGCAGGGCGGCAAGCCGTGCGGTCGCGTCATTGATGACGATGATCTCGACCTGGTCGGCATGGCCGGCCTTGTCGCCCAGCCAGTAATTGGCGAAGCGCTCGCCGCCATGGCGCACGCCGGGCTGGTTGACGCTAACCTTATAGGGACCGGCGCTGATGCCGGCATTCGGATCGTCCTTGCCGCCATTCGGCTGGATGGTGAGATGGTAGTCGGCCATCAGATAAGGGAAGTCGGCATCGGCGTCGCCGAGCGTGACGATGACTTCCTTGCCGCTCGCCTTGACGCCCTTGATGTTCTTGAGGATGCCGAGTGCTCCGGACTTGGACTTCTCGTCCGCATGGCGCTCGATGGTGGCGGCAACATCCTCCGCGCCGACCGTCTTGCCATTGTGGAACTCGATGCCGTCTCGGATCTTGATTGTCCAAGTCTTGGCGTCGGCCGAGGCGCCAATCTCCTCGGCAATCAGGTTGACCAGCTTGTTGTCCGGAGTGAGGCGCACGAGATACTCGCCCCAAAGCTTGCCGAAGCTGAAGGTAACCTGGCTGAGGTTCAGCGCCGGATCGAGGCTGTTGGTGGATTCACCGCCCTGCAGGCCGGCCTTGATGATACCGCCCTTCACCGCCGTCTGGGCAAATGCCTTGCCGGCCAGCGCCGGCATCAGGGCCGCCGATACGCCGAGCGCGGCGGCGCGCCCAAGAAAGGCGCGGCGCGATATCCGGCCTTGACCGGCGAGTTCGGCGAGATAATCGAGTTCAGTCTTCATGTCCTACCCCTTTAAAAAATCGTGCGAGCGGCGCTCGTCCCGAAGGACGTGTGGCGCTCTAATGTTGCATCCGGATGACGGCCGCCGGCTCCCCTGATCTGGCGAACCGCTCTAGTTGCCAGCGCTGGCCATGCGCCGTCCTTTGATCGCCTTCTCCAGCCAGCCGATTTCCATTTCCGGAACCGAGGAGAGGAGAAGATCGGTGTAGGCGTCGAAGGGCGGCGCCAGCACCTGGCTCTTGGGGCCGTAGCGAACCACTTCGCCGCGATACATCACCGCGATCGAATCGGCGATCGACTTCACCGTGGCGAGGTCGTGCGTGATGAACAGATAGGCGACGTTCTCCTCCTTCTGCAAATCGAGCAGCAGCTTGAGGATGCCGTTGGCGACCAGCGGATCGAGCGCCGAGGTCACCTCGTCGCAGATGATCAGCTTCGGCTTGGCGGCAAGCGATCGGGCAATGCAGACACGCTGTTTCTGGCCGCCGGAAAGCTCGGCCGGATAGCGGTCGGAAAAGCCTTTGCCCATCTCGATCTTGTCGAGCAGTTCGGCGACGCGCCTGTCGCGCTCGCGGCCGCGTATGCCGAAATAGAACTCGAGCGGCCGGCCGATGATGGTGCCGACGGTCTGGCGCGGGTTCATCGCCACATCGGCCATCTGGTAGATCATCTGCAACTGGCGCAGATCCTCCTTCGGCCGGTCGGCCAGCCGATTTGCCAGCGGGCGCCCGTCGAAGGTGACGGTGCCCTGTTCGGGCGGCAGCAGGCCGGTGATGGCACGCGCCAGCGTCGACTTGCCGGAGCCGGACTCGCCGACGACGGCCAGCGTCTGTCCCGGATAGATGTCGACCGAGACGTTCTTCAGCACCTTGATATGGCTGCCGCCATAGGCAGCGGTGATGTTCTTCACCGACAAGAACGGCGCCGTGCCGGGTTTCTGCTCCTGATGCTCGATCTCATGCACCGAGACCAGCGCATTGGTGTATTCCTGGCGCGGCTCCTTGATGATCTGCCTTGTGCCGCCCCATTCGACCAGCCTTCCATGGCGCAGCACCATGATCTCGTCTGAGACCTGGGCGACGACGGCAAGGTCGTGGGTGATGTAGAGCGCAGCGACATGGGTGTCGCGGATGGCATCCTTGATCGCCGCCAGCACGTCGATCTGCGTCGTCACGTCGAGCGCCGTTGTCGGCTCGTCGAAGACGATCAGGTCCGGCTCGGAGCACAGCGCCATCGCCGTCATCACGCGCTGCAACTGGCCACCCGAAACCTGGTGCGGAAAGCGCTCGCCGATGGTTTCAGGGTTCGGCAGGCTGAGCTTCTTGAACAGCGCAACCGCGCGCTTCTCGGCCTCGGCCCGCGTTGCCGTACCGTGCAGCAGCGTGGCTTCCACCACCTGGTCCATCAGCCGGTGCGCCGGGTTGAAGGCGGCTGCCGCCGATTGCGCGACATAGCAGACCTCGCGGCCGCGTAATTTGCGGAAGCCGTCCTTGCCGCCCTTGAGGATGTCGCGGCCGTTCAGGATCACCTCGCCGCCGGTGATGCGCACGCCGCCGCGGCCATAGCCCATCGACGACAGGCCGATGGTCGACTTGCCGGCGCCGGACTCGCCGATCAGGCCGAGCACCTTGCCTTTTTCAAGCGTCAGCGAGACATCGTGCACCAACACGATGTTCTTTGGCGGCTCGCCGGGCGGGAAGACGGTGGCTTCGATGCGCAGGTTGCGGATGTCGAGCAGCAGGCCTGATTTCGCTTTGGTGTCGGCCATCACCCGCGTCCTCCCTTGAGGCTGGTCGTCCGATTGAGCACCCAGTCGGCAACCAGGTTGACGGAAATCGCCAACAGGGCGATCGCCGCCGCCGGGATAAGCGCGGCCGCGATGCCGAAGACGATGCCATCCTTGTTTTCCTTGACCATGCCGCCCCAGTCGGCGTCCGGTGGCTGCACGCCAAGGCCGAGGAACGACAGCGTCGACAGGAACAGCACGGCATAGATGAAGCGTAGGCCGAGTTCCGAAACCAGCGGCGACAATGCGTTGGGAAGGATCTCGCGGAAGATGATCCAGCCGCTGCCCTCACCACGCAGTTTCGCCGCCTCGACATAGTCCATGACGTTGATGTCGACGGCGACCGCGCGCGACAGGCGATAGACGCGGGTCGAATCCAGAATGCCCATCACCAGGATCAGCGTCACCAGATTGGTCGGCAGCACTGACAGCACGACGAGGCCCATGATCAGCGTCGGGATAGACATCAAGAGATCGACGAGGCGCGACAGCAGCGTGTCGAACCAGCCGCCGAAGACGGCCGCCGAGAAACCGAGGATGGCGCCGAGCGAGAATGACAGTGCGGTGGCCAGCACCGCGATGAACAAAGTGATGCGGGCGCCGTAGATCATGCGAGACAGAAGATCGCGGCCGAGATTGTCGGTGCCCAGCAAATGGGCAGCCGACATCGGTTCCCAGACGTCGCCGACGATTTCGCCATTGCCGTGCGGCGCGATCCAGGGGGCGAAGATCGCCGCCAGCACGAACAATGCCGTCAGCACGATCCCGATCAGCGCGGGGAGGGGGATGCGTTTGATATCGAGCATATCCGCCCCCTATTTCGGATGTCTGAGACGCGGATTGGCGACGATCGCCGCTATGTCCGCAATGATATTCAGGCTGATATAAACGGCGGCGAAGATCAGGCCGACCGCCTGCACCACCGGCACGTCGCGTTTGGTGACGTGGTCGACAAGATACTGCCCCATGCCCGGATAGACGAAAATCACCTCGACCACGACGACGCCGACGATCAGGTAGGCGAGGTTGAGCATGACGACGTTGATGATCGGCGCGATGGCATTGGGGAAGGCGTGCTTGCGGATGACGTTGAAGGCCGACAGGCCCTTCAGTTCCGCCGTCTCGACATAGGCCGACTGCATGACGTTGAGGATCGCCGCGCGTGTCATGCGCATCATGTGGGCGAGCACGACCAGCGTCAGCGCGGCCGCCGGCAGAGCGATCGCCTGCATGCGCTCGCCAAAAGGCATGCCGTCATAGACGGTCGAGATGCCCGGGAAGATTTGCCATTTCACGGCGAAGAAATAGACCAGCACATAGCCGATGAAGAACTCGGGAAAGGAGGTCGAGGCCAGCGCCAGCCCGGAGATCAGCTTGTCGACCCAGCCATTGCGGTAGCGCACCGCGATCAGGCCGAGAATGATCGCCAACGGCACGGCGACGATCGCCGCCCAGAAGGCGAGAAACAGCGTGTTCCACAGCCGTCCCTTGATCGACGTGGCGATATCCTGCCCGCTCGACATGGCCGTGCCGAGATCGCCGGTCAGCACACCGCCGAGCCAGCGGAAATACCTGATATAGGCCGGATCGTTGAGGCCGAGCTGCTCGCGCAGATTGGCGAGCGACTCCGGTGTCGCCGATTGTCCGAGAATGGCTTGCGCGACATCGCCGGGCAGGATCTGGGTGCCAGCGAAGATCAGGACCGAAACGGCCAACAAGAGGAGAATGCCCAGCGCAACGCGCTGGGCCACCAGTTTCAAGATGGGTGAGGACATGTCCGCAAGGCCAAGCTCAGGCTTCGAGCCAGCACTTCGCCAGCGCGTAGCCGTTCATCAGCTCCTGATGCGGATCATCGACCCAGCCGCCGACCTTGGCGCCGGTAGCGTCGATGAACTGGTTGAACATCGGCAGGATCAGGCCGCCCTCGTCTCGTACCAGGACAGCCATGTCATGGTACATCTGCTTGCGCTTGGTCTCGTCGAGTTCGGCGCGCGCGGCCAGCACCATTTTGTCGAAGTCCGGGCGCTTGAAACGCGTGTCGTTCCAGTCGGCGGTCGACAGATAAGCGGTGGAGTACATCTGGTCCTGGGTCGAGCGGCCGCCCCAGTAGGAAGCGCAGAAGGGCTGCTTGTTCCAGACCTCGTTCCAATAGCCGTCGCCGGGCTCACGCTTGAGCTCGATCTTGATGCCGGCCTTGGCAGCGCTCTGCTGGAAGAGCTGGGAAGCATCGACGGCGCCCGGGAAAGCGACGTCCGAGGTGCGCAGCAGGACGGCGCCATCATGGCCCGACTTCTTGAAGTGGAACTTGGCCTTGTCGGGATCGTACTTGCGCTGCTCGATCTCGGTAAACAGCGGATAGGACGCATTGATCGGGAAGTCGTTGCCGAGCGAGCCGTAGCCGCGCAGGATCTTGTCCAGCATTTCCTCGCGGTCGATGGCCAGCTTCAGTGCCATGCGCAAATCGGCGTTGTCGAACGGCGCCGTGTTGCAATGCATGATGAACACGTAGTGGCCGGGACCCGCGTGGTTGCGGATGGTGACGCCCGGCAGGCGCTTGATCAGATCGACGATCTTTGGCTCGACGCGGTTGATCATATTGACCTGGCCGCCCTGCAGGGCGGCCGTGCGCGCCGTCGCATCGTTGATGACGATGATCTCGATCTGGTCGGCGTGGCCCATCTTGTCGCCCTGCCAGTAATTGGCGAAACGCTCGCCGCCATGGCGCACGCCGGGCTCATTGGTCGTGACCTTGTAAGGACCGGCCGAGATGCCTGCGTCGGCCTTGTCCTTGCCGCCATTCGGTTGGACGATCAGGTGATAGTCGCTGAGCAAATAGGGCAGATCGGCATTGGCTTCCTTCAGGGTCAGCACGACTTCCTTGCCGCTGGCCTTGATGGTCTCGATGCCCTTCATGTAGCCGAGCGCGCCGGATTTCGACTTCTCGTCGGAATGGCGCTCAAGTGTGGCGGCCACATCCTCGGCGGTCACCGTCTTGCCGTTGTGGAATTCGACGCCGTCGCGGATCTTCAGCGTCCACACCTTGGCGTCGTCCGACGAGCCGATCTCCTCGGCGATGCGGTTCTCGAGCTTGCCTTCCGGCGAAAGCTCGACGATCAATTCGCCCCACATCTTGCCGAAGGCGAACGGCACCTGAGTCATGAACAGTGCCGGATCAAGGCTGTTGGTGGACTCGCCGCCGACAAGTCCGGCTTTCAGTGTACCGCCCTTGACCGGACCTGCCGCGCGTGCAGCGCTTGAAAGCAGCGAGTTGGCGAAGGGCGCGGAGATACCGAGCGCCGCCGCCCGGCCGAGAAAATCACGACGGCTCAGTTTGCCCGACGCGACACGCCGGCTAAGAAATTCCAGTTCGTTCGACATTTTGAGTTCCTCACTCTGTTGGTTCGACTCTGCGGTCGTTTTTCTTATTTCTTGTGAGGAGAATAATGACCGCAAGGGAAAGCGGTAAGCAAGACCGAATGCGACATGCCGTGGCGTAAATCGTACGTCGCAATTGGACCAATGAACTCGGTGCTCAAAGAAGCGCGCGCGGCACCTTCTCCTCGAAATTGCGCTCGAAGACGAGCGTTTCGTCCTCATAGGCCTCGATTCTGGCGCTGACGATGAAGTTTTGCGCGTCCGACCGCATTTCGGCTGTCGTTTCGGTGCGTACCGACCATCCGTTTCGCGACAGGGTCTGCGTCCAGTGCGTCTTCCCCGAGGCCGACAGCGGATCATCGCGGTGGATCGTCCAGGTCTCGCGGGCGATGCTGCCATTGGCCAGGCCATGAGCGAGATCGCGCACCTCGCCGAAATCATCAACGATGGAAAGCGTCACGATTCCCGTCTTTTCGTCACGATCGATATGGCGCTCGGAATTGCTGGCGCGGATCGTCTCCGTTGCCCAGGGAGTGGCACCTTCCGGCTCGGCGAACGCCGCTTCGTCGTCTGTCGCCAGCGGCCGCAGCGGCAAGCGGAGCGTCGCCGCCGACAAGGTCAGACGGACCGGCTCCGGCGACGGCCAGATGGCAGGCCAATAGGCGTTCGAAACGGCAACGCGCAGGTGGTGGCCGGCAGGCACGCGGTAGGCGCATTGATCGAGCACTACGCGCGCAGACACGGTTTCACCCGGCACCAGCGCCTCCGGAAATTCGTGCGAATTGCGGTGCGTCAGATTGAGTACGCCATAGGAGATCAACTCCGAGGCGCCGTCGGGATGCACATCGCAAAGCCGGACCGCGATGTTGGCCTGCGGACGATCAGAGGATAGCTGCAGCTCGACCTCCGGGGCGCCGACGATGTCGATCGGCTCGCTGAGTTCCGGCTGGTCGAAACACGCCGACAGGGCATCGTCGGGGCGCTGATCGCCAGGCAGTTCGGGGCCGAAGGTGAAAGGAAAATACTCGCCGCCGGCCAGGCCGCAGCTTTGCGGCGAGGCAACGATGGCGGGTTTTTCCGTTGCGGGGATCAGATCGACCGTCTGCGTCTTGATGTTGGACGATGGCCATTCCTGCTCCGCCACCCAGCGGCCAGGCCGCTCGGGGTGCCAGCGCGCTGGGCGCACGCTGTCCATGACATAGGCGCGGTAGGCCGGGTCGGACTCGACACCCGTGTCGACACCCTTCAGCCAGCGGTCCCACCAGCGCAGAGCCTCCTGCAGGAAGCCGATGGCGGGTTTTGGTCCTGCGTAGTGCGGGTATTTGTGGATCCATGGCCCGATAATGCCCTTGACCGGGGCTTCGATGTTGCTGGCCAGATGCGAGACCGTGTTGCGGTAGCCGTCATGCCAGCCGCCGATCGACAGCACCGCGGCTTTGACGGCGGAGAAATCCTCGCAGATCGAGCCGCGCTTCCAGTAGGCATCACGGTGCTGGTGTTTCAGCCACAGCGGCGCCAGGAAGGATTGGTTCTCCAGCCGGGTCAGCCACAGATCGCGCCATCTGTTGTCGCCGGCCAGCAGCGGGTCCGGTGGCCGCGACGAGTAGGACAGCATGGTCGAGGCCCAGCCGAAGTTCTCGATCAGCAGGCAGCCGCCCTTGTAGTGGATGTCGTCGGCATAGCGGTCGACGGTCGAGCATAGGCTGATCACGGCTTTCAGCGCCGGCGGCTGCTTGGCCGCCACCTGCAGGCAGTTGAAGCCGCCCCAGGAAATGCCCATCATGCCGACATTGCCGTTGCACCAGGGCTGGCTTGCCGCCCAGGCGATGACGTCGCAGGCGTCCTGCAATTCCTGCTCGGAATACTCGTCGTCCATCAGCCCTTCGGAATCGCCATTGCCGCGCATGTCGACGCGGATCGAGGCATAGCCGTGGCCGGCGAAATAGGGATGCGTCAGCTGATCGCGAAAGATGGTGCCGTCGCGCTTGCGGTAGGGCAGGTGTTCGAGGATCGCCGGCACCGGATCGTCGCCCGCATCCTCCGGCATCCACACCCGCGCCGAGAGCCGGCAGCCGTCCGGCATGACGATCCCCATGTCCGGGAATTCGACGACCTTGCGGGAAAATTCGGTGACTGTTTTCATGGCATGCTCCAGGATCGCCAGATGATGGAGCCGGTGGGGTCGCGTCGTGGGCCAGCCAACGAATTCGGCTGGTCAATCCGCGTCAATTCAGCGGAATGTCGTTATCGTCCTTATTCGCCTGATAGACGCCGGACAACTCATCGTAGCGCGCCGAAATCGCGTCGATACGTGTTTCCAGCCGTTGCCGCTCGGCTTCGGGCAAAGTTCGCACCAACCGACGTATGGAAAAGCTCTTCCAGTAGGCATTCTCGGCATTGTAGCCGCCGGGATCGAGGGTGAAGACCTCTTTTAGGATTTTCAGGTCGTGCGGGATGGCAAAGCTGTCGCGCGAATCCTCGTGGCTGAACAGATAGTAGAAATTGTCGAAGCCGGTCCAGGTGATCGCCGACAGGCAGAGCGAGCAGGGTT
Source organism: Mesorhizobium sp. M0088 (assembly GCF_040322895.1). Lineage (NCBI taxonomy): Bacteria > Pseudomonadati > Pseudomonadota > Alphaproteobacteria > Hyphomicrobiales > Phyllobacteriaceae > Mesorhizobium > Mesorhizobium sp. M0088. The sequence goes on along the minus strand of NZ_JAMYUI010000001.1, from coordinate 467,561 downwards.
CGTGCGTGGCGATGAAGATGGCGTCTTTCGTATCGACGCGTTCAGCCCTGGGCATTTCGTAGAAGCGCTTCAGGCAGTGCACCTCGCCGTGCCAGAGCGGGTTTTCCATCTCGTTGTTGGTTTCGGCCAGCACCAGCGACCGGTCGTCCTTGCGCAGGATCGCGGCGCCGAACAGCTTGTTGCCATGGGTGACGCCGTCGGCCGTCTTCGGCACGATGTCGTGCTCGATAACGTCGAGCAGGCGGTCGATCAGCGAAATATCCGTCATCAGGGGGTCTCCTGCCGCATGTCGCCCAAAGTGCCCCCGGGTTTGGGGTAACGACACGCACAAAAAAATTAAGGGAGATGGATCTCGTAGGCGTGCGAGAAATGGAACTCTTCGAGATTGGAGCCGTCGCCGCCACGGTCGACGATCAGGAAATCCTGAGGCTCGCCGAGCGGCGTCAGCACGCCATGCCAGAGATTGCGCCGGTAATTGATGCCTTGGCCGGGTGCGGTGATGAAGGCATGCGGCTCATCAGGCCCTTGCTCGCCATCATGGCAGACGACGACCAGGAATGGACGCGGCGACAGCGGGATGAAGGCCTGGCTGCCGAAGGGGTGGCGCTCGACCATGCTCAGCTTCAGCGGCAGTTCGTAAGGCGTGCCGCGCACCATCGAGATCAGCACGCGGGCATTCGGTCCGGTCGCCTCGGCGGTCGCCAGATCGTGATAGCGTTCCGCGCGGCCGCCATTGATCGGGTAGTGGTTGTCGCCGCCCATGTCGATGACGTCGCCGAACGGAGCAAAGCTCTCGCGGGTCAGTGGCCGCGCAATGATCCGCATCACGGCGTCCGCCCAGGGAAACCGGCGCCGCCGAGCTTGGCGTGCCGGTTCACGTCCTTGTAGAGCAGATAACGGAATTTGCCCGGGCCGCCGGCATAGCAGGCCTGCGGACAGAAGGCGCGCAGCCACATATAGTCGCCGGCCTCGACCTCGACCCAGTCCTGGTTGAGGCGATAGACCGCCTTGCCTTCCAGCACATAGAGCCCGTGCTCCATGACATGGGTCTCGGCGAAGGGAATGACCGCACCCGGTTCAAGCGTGACGATGGTCATGTGCATGTCGTGGCGCAAATCGGCTGGATCGACGAAACGCGTCGTCGCCCAGCGGCCCTCGGTGCCGGGCATCGGCGTCGGCGCGATCTCCTGTTCGTTGGCGAAGAAGGCTTCCGGCACATCGAGACCGTCGACCGCCTCGTAAGCCTTGCGAATCCAGTGGAAGCGCACGTCGGCTTTGCTTTCGTTGCGAACCGTCCAGCCGCTGGCCGGCGGCAGGAAGGCAAAGCCGCCGGGCCGCAAGACATGCTTCTTGCCGGCAAGCAGAACCGTCAGTTCGCCTTCGACCACGAACAGCGCGCCCTCGGCGCCGGCATCGGGTTCCGGCCGGTCACTGCCGCCGCCGGGCGCGACCTCGACAATGTATTGCGAGAACGTCTCGGCAAAACCCGACAGCGGTCGCGACAATATCCAGACGCGGGTCTCGTCCCAGAACGGCAAGGCACTGGTGACGATATCCTGCATCACACCCCGAGGAATGACGGCATAGGCCTGGGTGAAGACGGCGCGACCGGTCAGAAGCTCGCTCTGGCCGGGGAGGCCGCCATGTGGTGCGTAATAGGTTCGCTCGGGCATCCTAATCGTATCCATGGGTTCAAACCTATTGCGGAAGCATATCCTTGAGGCGGAGCAGCGCGATGCGCTCGACCTGTTTGCAGGCGGTCTCGAATTCGACGCCGCGGCTGTTGCCGATGCGCGCCTCGAACTCCGCCAGGATTTCTTGCCTCGTCTTGCCCTTCACCGCGATGATGAAGGGGAAGCCGAAGGTGGTGACGTAGGCGGCGTTGAGCTTGGAAAACAGTTCGCGCTCCTTGTCGGTCAGAGCGTCGAGGCCAGCCGAGGCCTGTTCCCTGGTCGATTCCGCCGTCAGCCGTTTGGCCTTGGCCAGCTTGCCGGCAAGGTCGGGATGGGCGTTGAGCACCGAAAGCCGCTCGGTTTCGCTGGCGGAGCGGAAGATGCGGCAAAGCGCATTGTGCAGGCCGCCTGAAGTGTCATGCGCCGGGCCCAGTTCCAATTCGTAGGCGCGTTCGGCGATCCAGGGCGAATGCTCGAACACGCCGCCGAAGGTATGAACGAAGGTCTCGAATTCCATCTTCGATGGGCTGAGCGCCGCCGGTTGATAAGGATTGACCTCTTGCCAGTGCTTGGCGATGTCGATGCGCCGCGCCAGCCAGACCTTGTCGTGCGACTTCACATAGTCGACGAAGCGCTTCAGCGCCGCCACCCGCCCCGGCCGCCCGACGAGGCGGCAATGCAGACCGATGTTCATCATGCGTGGCCGGCCGGCCTTGCCCTCGGCATAGAGCGTATCGAAACTGTCCTTCAAATAGGCAAAGAACTGGTCGCCCGAGTTGAAACCCTGCGGCGTAGCGAAGCGCATGTCGTTGGCATCGAGCGTATAGGGAATGATGAGCTGCGCGCCGCCCTCATGCTCGAACCAGTAGGGCAGCTCGTCGTCATAGGTGTCCGACACGTAGACGAAACCGCCTTCTTCCGCGACGATCCGCACCGTGTTGATCGACGTGCGGCCAGTATACCAGCCGGTCGGGCGTTCTCCGGTCACCTCGTAATGCAGCTTGATCGCCGCTTCGAGGTCGCGGCGCTCGTCCTCGGCGCTGTGGTCGCGGTAGTCGATCCATCTTAAGCCGTGCGAAGCGATCTCCCAGCCGGCTTCCTGCATGGCTGTCACTTGATCCGGCGAGCGGGCGAGCGCGGTGGCGACGCCGTAGCAGGTGATCGGCACTTGCGACTCGGTGAACAGCCGCAGCAGCCGCCAGAAGCCGGCGCGCGCGCCATATTCGTAGATGGATTCCATGTTCCAGTGGCGTTGACCCACCCAGGGTGCCGCGCCGACGATTTCCGACAGGAAGGCTTCCGAGGCCTTGTCGCCATGCAGCACGCAGTTTTCGCCGCCTTCCTCGTAATTGACGACGAACTGCACGGCGACATGTGCGCCGCCAGGCCATTTGGGGTCCGGCGGATTGGCTCCATAGCCGCGCATGTCTCTGCTGTAACGCATCGTCCCTCCCGCCGGGCATGGCCCGAAGTATGATCAGGATATCGAAAGGGTGCCTCTCGCATTCCCCCGAAAATTTTTGAAAGTGTTTTTGTCGCACTCCGCTCGACCGGGACTTATGCATCGCCTTTAATTGGCGCACAATTCACTGTTGATACTTGATCGTACCGGGCCAATTCGCTCGTACCGGAAATGGGAGGCGGCCAATGGCAGAAACGTCGAATGCCGATGGCGGGCGTCTGACGACCCATGTCCTCGACACGGCGACCGGCAAGCCGGCGGCGGGACTGTCGATCGCGCTTTATCACCTCGAGGGCAAGGCGCGGACACATCTGAAGACCGTTCTTACCAATGCCGACGGCCGTTGCGACAAGCCGCTGCTCGCCGGCGCGGAGTTCCGCACCGGCGAATACGAACTGGTCTTCGCCGCCGGCGACTATTTGCGCCAGCAGGGATTGAGCCTGCCGAAACCCGCCTTTCTCGATGTGATACCGATCCGCTTCGGCATGGCCGAGCCTGTGCACTATCATGTGCCACTGCTGGTCTCGCCTTACGGCTACTCGACCTACAGGGGGAGCTGAGGCATGGCCAAAATTAGCATCCGCAACGAGATCCGCTTCATCCTCAACGGCAGGGATGTGGCGCTTTCGTCGGTGGTATCAGACGCGACCCTGCTCGACTGGCTGCGGCTCGACCGTTCGCTGCGCGGCACCAAGGAAGGTTGCGCCGAGGGCGACTGCGGTGCCTGCACCGTGTTGGTCGGCAAGCTCTCGGAGGGCGGCCTGGTCTATGAAAGCGTCAATGCCTGCATCCGCTTCCTCGGCTCGCTCGACGGCACACACGTCGTGACGGTCGAGCATCTGCGTGGCGGGCCAGGCCAATTGCACCCGGTGCAGCAGGCGATGGTCGATTTCCACGGCTCGCAATGCGGCTTCTGCACGCCGGGCTTCGTCATGTCGCTCTATGGCCTGTGGATGAAGTCATCGAATCCGTCGAACGCGGATATCGAAAAGGCCTTGCAAGGCAATCTCTGCCGCTGCACCGGCTACGAGGCGATCATCCGCGCCGCGCATGCCATCTCCAGCTACGGCAAAGCGGCAAAGGACCCGCTGGCCGTAGAGCGCAAGGCGATCACCGAGAGGCTCGAGGCCATGCATGACGGCGCCCGGGTCGAGATCGGTTCGGCCAAGGCGTGGCTGGTCGTGCCGGCCAATGTCGATGATTTCGCCGCCGTGCTGGACAAGGAACCCGGCGCCACCATCGTCGCCGGCTCGACCGATGTCGGCCTCTGGGTCACCAAGCACATGCGCGATATTTCGCCGGCCATTTTCATCGGCAATCTCGACGGACTTTGCACCATCTCGGAAGACAGGGGCGTCATTTCGATTGGCGCCGGCGTCACCTACACTGATGCCTTCGCGACATTGGTGAAGCGCATCCCGGCGCTGGGGCCGTTGTTCGATCGCATCGGCGGCGAACAGGTGCGCAACATGGGCACCATCGGCGGCAACATCGCCAACGGCTCGCCGATCGGCGACACGCCGCCGCCCTTGATCGCGCTCGGCGCGCAACTGACGCTGCGCCGTGGCAAGAAGCAGCGCACGATCGCGCTGGAGGATTTCTTCATCGCCTATGGCAAGCAGGACCGGCAGCCGGGCGAATTCGTGGAGGCGGTGCACGTTCCTGTTCCCGCCAAGGGCACAAAATTCGCGGTCCACAAAATCACCAAGCGCCGCGACGAAGACATTACCGCAGCCCTCGGCGCCTTCTTCTTGACGCTGGCCAGCGATGGCACGGTCGCGGAGGTGCGCATTGCCTATGGCGGCATGGCGGCGACGCCGAAGCGGGCGTCTTCTGTCGAAAAAGCGCTGCTCGGCAAGCCGTGGACCGAACAGACGGTTGAGGCAGCGATGGCTGAATATGACAGGGATTTCACCCCTCTGACCGACATGCGGGCCTCGGCCGAGTATCGCGCCCTGGCAGCGAAAAACCTGCTGTTGCGCTTCTTCGCCGAGACCACGGATACCCGGGCACCATTCCAAGTGTCACGCAACGAGGCGGCATGATGAGCACCAATGCCAGTGAACAAACAGCCGAACGGTCGCGAGTAGCGTCCTTCTCCCCGTTCACGGGGAGAAGATGCCGGCAGGCAGATGAGGGGCGGCGCCGTCGTCGATCTTTGTCTGCAAGGCTGTCGACGTCGGCGCTGCCCCTCATCCGACCCTTCGGGCCACCTTCTCCCCGTGAACGGGGAGAAGGGAAAGGGCGCGCATGATGAACAAGCATGCTGCCCCTAACCTCAAGGCTGAAAAGATCGCCGGCGGCGTCGCCACCGATCAGCGCCACGATTCCGCGCACAAGCATGTCAGCGGCACCGCCGTCTACATCGACGACATGCCGGAACCGGCCGGCACGCTGCATGGCTGCCTCGGGCTTTCCACCGCCACGCATGCCACCATCGCCAGCATGGATCTCTCGGCGGTGCGTACGGCGCCCGGCGTTGTCGGCGTGCTGACGGCCAAGGACGTGCCGGGCGAGAACGATATTTCGCCGACTGGCCGTCACGACGAGCCGGTGCTGGCCGACGGCAAGGTGCAATTCTACGGCCAGCCAATCTTCTGCGTCATTGCCGAGACGCGCGAGCAGGCGCGTCGCGCGACGCGACTGGCCAAGGTCGAATACAGGGAATTGCCCTTCGTCACCGACATCGGCGCGCTTGACCCGAAGAAGGACAAGCTCGTCACGCCGCCTCTCACGCTGAAGCGCGGCGATGCCGCTACAGCGATCCGTCAGGCGCCGCGCCGGCTAAAAGGAAAAATGCGCATCGGTGGCCAGGAACACTTCTACCTTGAAGGCCATATCGCCATGGCAGTGCCCGGCGAGGACCAGGACGTCACCATCTATTCCTCGACCCAGCATCCGAGCGAAGTCCAGCATATGGTCAGCCACGCGCTCGGCGTGCCGAGCAACGCCATCACGGTGGAAATCCGCCGCATGGGCGGCGGCTTCGGCGGCAAGGAGACGCAGGGCAACCAGTTTGCCGCATTGGCCGCGATCGCCGCGAAGAAACACCATCGCGCCGTGAAAATCCGGCCCGACCGCGACGACGACATGATCGCCACCGGCAAGCGTCATGATTTCCTCGTCGACTACGAGGTCGGCTTCGATGACGAGGGCAATATCCTCGGCGTCGATTTCATGTTCGCGGCGCGCTGCGGTTTTTCGTCGGACCTTTCCGGCCCGGTGACCGATCGCGCGCTGTTCCACTGCGACAACAGCTATTTCTGGCCAGCGGTGCATGCCCAGTCGGCGCCGCTCTACACCAACACCGTGTCGAACACCGCGTTTCGGGGTTTCGGTGGCCCGCAAGGCATGGTTGGCGCCGAGCGCGTCATCGACGAGGTGGCCTTTGCCGTCGGCAAGGATCCGCTCGAAATCCGCAAGAAGAATTTCTACGGCACATCAGACCGCAACATCACGCCCTACCACCAGACGGTCGAGGACAACATCATCCAGCGCATCGTCGCCGAGCTGGAGCAAAGCGCCAGCTATGCGCGGCGGCGGCGCGAAATATCGGCGTTCAACGCCAACAGCCGCTTCATCAAGCGCGGCCTGGCACTGACGCCGGTCAAGTTCGGCATTTCGTTCACCGCCACGCACTACAATCAGGCCGGCGCGCTGGTGCATGTCTACACCGACGGTTCGGTGCATCTGAACCATGGTGGCACCGAGATGGGGCAGGGCCTCTATGTCAAGGTTGCACAAGTGGTGGCGGAAGAATTCCAGATCGACCTCGACCAGGTCAAGATCACCGCGACCACGACCGGCAAGGTGCCGAACACCTCGGCCACGGCAGCATCGTCTGGCACCGATCTCAACGGCATGGCGGCGCAGAATGGCGCTCGTCAGATCAAGGATAGGCTGATCGATTTCGCCGCCGAAAAATACCAGGTGCCGCGCGATCAGGTGCTGTTCCTGCCCAACCGGGTGCGCATCGGCAACCAGGAAATCGCCTTCGCCGACCTCGTCAAGCAGGCCTATATGGCCCGCATCCAGCTGTCGGCGGCCGGTTTCTACAAGACGCCGAAAATTCACTGGAATCGCGACAAGGGCGAGGGCCGTCCCTTCTATTATTTCGCCTATGGCGCGTCGTGTTCGGAAGTCTCGGTCGACACACTGACCGGCGAGTACATGGTCGAGCGCACCGATATTCTCCATGACTGCGGCCGCTCTCTGAACCGAGCCATCGACATCGGCCAGATCGAGGGTGGCTTCATCCAGGGCATGGGCTGGCTGACGACGGAAGAACTGTGGTGGGACGCCAAGGGCCGGCTGCGCACGCATGCGCCGTCGACCTACAAGATCCCGCTCGCCTCCGATCGGCCGAAGATCTTCAACGTCACCTTGGCCGACTGGCCGGAAGCGGGCGAGCCGACCATCCACCGCTCCAAGGCGGTCGGCGAGCCGCCGTTCCCGCTCGGCATGTCGGTGCTGCATGCGCTGTCGGATGCGGTGGCCAGTGTCGCCGACAACAAGATTTGCCCGCGCCTCGATGCCCCCGCCACACCGGAGCGCGTGCTGATGGCGATCGAGAGGCTGAAGAAAGAGGCCGTCGCCTGAGTCTGGCGCAAGGTCGGCAATGCGTGCAATCCGGGCCGAAAAAACCTATATTTCCCGCACGGGAATGCGAATGATGAATTCGAAAGTGCAAAGCCTGAGAGACTTCCTTGCCAGCGCCGACCGGATTGCCCTGGTCGAAGTGGCTGGCACAAAAGGTTCGACGCCACGCGAGAAGGGCGCATTTATGCTCGTCTCGCGGGCGGCGATCTTTGGCACGATCGGCGGCGGTCAGCTCGAATACATGGCAATCGACAAGGCCAGGCAGATGCTCTTCTCCCCCCTTGAGGGGGAGATGTCGGCGAAGCCGACAGAGGGGGTCCTATCAGAAGGCACCGCCAGGGCGTTGAGCCCGGTCGATCCGACCCCACCCGGCAGCTTCGCCGCCACCCTCCCCTCGAGGGGGAGGGGAACCCGCATCGAGGTTGACAAAGTCTGCGCTACCCTGGACGTCCCGCTCGGCCCGGAAATCGGCCAATGCTGCGGCGGGCGCGTCGAAGTGCTGATCCGGCTCGTCGATGCAGCCCTTGCCGCCGATCTGGTTGCGGCTGCGGAAGCTGAGGAGGCTCACTTGCCGCATGTCTACATCTTCGGCGGCGGCCATGTCGGCCAGGCGCTGGCGTCGGCGATCGCACTTCTCCCCGTGCACGGCGTCGTCATCGAGACCCGGGCCGAAGCATTGGAAGGCATGCCCGAAACTGTCGAGACCAGACTGACAGCTATGCCGGAAGCGATGGTGCGCGATGCCCACGCTGGCGCCGCCTTCGCCATCCTGACCCACGACCATGCGCTGGATTTCCTGATCGTCGCCGAAGCGCTGAAACGCGGCGACACCGCCTATGTCGGCATGATCGGCTCGAAGACCAAGAAAGCGACGTTCAGGAACTGGTTCCTGAAATCAGCGGCAGGCAGCGAAGCCGAGTTTGCCCGCCTCGTCTCGCCGATCGGCGGCGATACGGTCAAGGACAAGCGCCCGCAGGTCATCGCGGCGCTGGCGGCAGCCGAGATCATGACGGCGCTGGTCAGTCACAACGCAACCTCAAGTGCCGACCATCAAATTCCGCGTGGCAGGGTGATGGCAGGCTAGGCTGCGCCACAGCTAAACCGGCTGTTTCAAACCCAGTTGGTCGCGCAATGTGCGGCCCTCGTACTCCGTGCGGAACAGGCCGCGCCGCTGCAGTTCCGGCACGACGAGCATCGCAAAGGCATTGAGTTCGCCGGGGAAATAAGAGGGCATGACGTTGAAGCCGTCGGCGGCACCGCCTTCGAACCGCGCCTGCAGCTCGTCGGCAACCTGGGCCGCCGTGCCGACGATGCGCCAATGGCCACGCGCGCCGGCGAAATGCCGGGCAAGCTCGCGGATAGAGAGGCCGTCGCGGCGCGATTGCTCGATGACCAGCGCCTGCCGACTTTTCATCCCCTCGCTCTCCGGCAGATCCGGCAGCGGCCCGTCGATCGGATAGCGCCACAGATCGGAGATGCTGAGATAGCTGGACAGAAGCGCAACGCCGACATCGTCGGGGATCAGCGCCTGCAATTCCTCATATTTTTCACGGGCCTCCGCTTCGGTCTCCGCCACCACTGGCGCGACGCCCGGCATGATCTTGATGTCGTCAGGCTCGCGTCCAAAGGCCGCCAGACGCCCCTTGAGATCGTCGTAGAAGGCCTTCGCTTCCTCGAAGATCTGCGCCGCGGTGAACACCACATCGGCGGTGCGGGCGGCAAGGTCGCGGCCGACATCCGAGGCGCCGGCCTGGACCATCACCGGCGCGCCCTGCGGCGAACGCGGCAGATCGAGCGGGTCGCGAACCGAAAAGCTCTGGCCGTCATGTCCGGATCCAGAAGCGCCATCGAGCTTGCCGTGCCAGAGCCCGGTGACCACCTCGGCGAATTCGCGCGCGCGCTCATAGCGATCGGCATGAGGCCGGTCGAGCCGAAATTGGCGGCCTCGACGGGGCTGGCCGAGGTGACCAGGTTCCAGCCGGCCCTGCCGCCGCTCAGATGGTCGAGCGACAGGAAGGCTCGCGCCAGGCCATAGGGCTCGTTGTAGCTTGTCGAGGCCGTCGAGACGAGGCCGATGCGGCTGGTCTGGACGGCGAGCGCCGAAAGCAGGCTGATCGGTTCGAAGCCGATCGAGCGCGAGGTCTGGCTGGCGATGCCGACATTGGCCTCGCGCAGGCCGGCGGCGTCCTCGCAGAAGATCATGTCGAACTTCGCCGCCTCCGCCGTGCGCGCCAGCTGGATGTAATGATCGATGTCTATGCCGGCGGTGACGTGCGCCTTGGGATGGCGCCAGGCGGCGATGTGGTGGCCTGTCGCCCACAGGAAGGCGCCGAGCTTCATCTGGCGAGCGGTCATCGGTCACCTCCGCCGGCAAGCCCCAGATGCGAGCGCAACGTCGTGCCGCGATAGTTCTCTCGAAACAGGCCACGCTGCCTCAGTTCCGGCAAAACCAGATCGACGAAATCGTCGAGCGCTGAAAGCTGTGCCGGCATCAGGATGTTGAACCCGTCGCAGCCTCTCGCCCGGAATTCCTTTTCCAGCCTGTCGGCGAGGGCAGCCAGCTTACTATTGGCGGTAGGCGCGACGTTTGTCAGCACTTTCACAGCGTCCGGATCGCGTCCGCACCCCGTGACACGGCGCCGGATATCGTCGTAGCGTTCTGTCGTGCCGTCCAACGGTCCGTCATCCAGCAGGATGACATCGGCGGTGCGGGCGGCAATATCCAGGTCGGCTTCGCTCAGGTCCGACAAGACGAGCACTGGCGTATCCTGCGGCGAACGGGCGACGTTCAGCGGTCCGCGCACGGAAAAGAACCCGCCCTTGTGGTCGAGCAGATGCATCTTTTCGGGGTCATGGAAGCGGCCGCCGCTCTGGTCGAACAGCAGCGCGTCCGCATCCCAGCCCCGCCACAGACCTTGCACGATGCCGATATATTCCTCACTGCGACGGCGGAAATCGTCAGGCGAAAATCCCTCGGGCCGGCTGAAATTGGCTGCTTCCCGTGGCGCTTGTGTCATGGTTGCGTTCCAGCCACTGCGGCCATGGCTGATAATGTCGAGCGAGGCGAAACGGCGCGCCAGATTGTATGGCTGGTGGGCGACGGTCGATGCCGCGGCGACGAGCCCGATCCTGCTTGTGACAGTCGCCAATGCGGCCAGCAAAGTGGTCGCTTCGAAGGGCATCGGGCTGTTCGCGGCACCGCCGGACGCCGGTGCGGAATCGGCAAGCAGCACCATGTCCAGGCCCGCTGCTTCGGCCTTTTGCACGAAACCAGTCAGGCGGCTGAATCCCGGTTCCGGCGATGGATCGGCGATCCCCGGAAACAGCGAAACGGCAAGATGCATTGTGGCGCCGCTGTCCATCGATGGTGCCTGCGAGACGAAATACCACCCGAACTATGTTCGCCACTTCAGGGGATGGCAACCGCTGGCGCTGGGCCAACCGCCGGTCACGTGGAGGCCAGCATTATTTCCCAGCCAACAGATCGTTGATCAGTCGCTGGCAGCGCTCGGCCATGAAGTCGAGCAGCAGCCGCACTTTTGGATCCTGCAGCTTCTTGTGCGGATAGACGGCGGCGAACTGCACCGGTGTCGGCGGCGTGCTGCTCAGGATCACCTTCAGCCGCCGGTCGCGGATGAACGGCTCGACCTCAAAGCGCGGCTTGTTGATGATGCCGCGGCCTGAAAGCGCCCAGCCGGTCAGCACGTCGCCATCGTCGGTGTCGTAGGGTCCGTGTACCTCGAACTTCTGCGGGCCCGTGGGGGTCTGCAGCGTCCACACATATTCGCGCGCGCCGGAATAACGCAGCATCAGGCAGTCGTGCTTCTTGCCGATCAGTTCCTGCGGCTCGATCGGTTCGCCGCGCGCCTCGAGATATTTCGGCGCCGCCACCAGCACGCGCTCGCATTCCATGATGCCGCGCATCCTGAGGCTGGAATCCTCGATGATGCCGAGCCGGAAGGCGACATCGATGCCTTCCTTCATGATGTCGACATTGTGGTCCGAAAGCCTCAGCCTCACCTCGATGTCTGGGTATTTGTCGTGAAAATCGGGAATGCCCGAGGCCACCAACCGACGGCCGAGGCCCAAGGGGGCGGTGACGCGGATGGTGCCGCGCGGCTGACCGGAAAGCGCCGAGACCGCGGCTTCCGCTTCGGTGATCGCCTCCAGCACCTGCTTTGCGCCCCCGTAAAAAACCGTGCCATGCTCGGTCGGCATCAATTGCCGCGTCGTGCGGTTGAACAGACGCACGCCCAGGTGCTTCTCCAACTCCTTGATGCGGTTGGAGGCGACCGCCGGCGAAATCCGCATGTCGCGCCCGGCCGCCGACAGATTGCCGAGTTCGACCACGCGAACGAAGACGGCAATGTTGTCGAGATAGGCCATGCGGTTTAGTGGCTTTCCTGAGGCCGCCTTCGGGCGGCTCCCATCCTGCTGCGTGTGACTACCCTAGTATTTTCCATTTTTTTTTGAAAGTCATCGTGCACCTCGCCTCTTTCCGTTTGCGCTCCAACCCGTAAAGTCGCCCAATCGGCAGGGACGATTTCAATGATGGATTTCGCGATTTTCTGGGACTGGCTGAGTTTTGCCGTGCGCTGGCTGCACGTCATCACCGGCATCGCCTGGATCGGCTCGTCCTTCTACTTCGTCGCGCTCGACCTCGGCCTGCGCCAGCGTCCCGGCATGCCCGTCGGCGCCTTCGGCGAGGAATGGCAGGTGCATGGCGGCGGCTTCTACCACATCCAGAAATATCTCGTGGCACCAGCCGAAATGCCGGAACACCTGACCTGGTTCAAATGGGAATCCTACGCCACCTGGCTGTCCGGCTTCGCCATGCTGTGCGTCGTCTACTACGCCGGAGCCGATCTGTTCCTGATCGATCCCAACGTGCTGCCGATGTCGGTGCCTACAGGCATCCTGCTGTCGCTGGCAACGATCGGCGTCGGCTGGGTGGTCTATGATCTGCTGTGCCGCTCGCCGCTGGGAAAAAGCGATACCGGCCTGATGCTGGTGCTCTACTGCGTGCTGGTGTTCATCGCCTGGGGGCTGACGCACCTGTTCACCGGCCGCGCCGCCTTCCTGCATCTGGGCGCCATCACCGCCACGATCATGTCGGCCAATGTCTTCATGGTTATCATCCCAAACCAGAAGATCGTTGTCGCCGACCTCATCGCCGGCCGCAAGCCCGATCCGAAACATGGCAAGATCGCCAAGCAGCGTTCGCTTCACAACAATTATCTGACGCTGCCGGTGCTGTTCCTGATGCTGTCGAACCACTATCCGCTGGCGTTCGGCACTGAGTTCAACTGGGTCATCGCCTCGCTGGTGTTCATCATCGGCGTGCTGATCCGGCACTATTTCAACTCGATCCATGCCCGCAAGGGCAATCCGACCTGGACCTGGATGGCGGCACTCGTCCTGTTCATTGTCATCATCTGGCTGTCGACCGCGCCGAAGGTGCTGACCGGCGAACCCAGGGAATCGGCATCGGCGCAAATCTATGTCGCTTCGGCGCATTTCCCGGCCGTACGCGACACCGTGCTCGGCCGCTGCTCGATGTGCCATGCGGCGGAGCCGGTCTATGAGGGCATCTATCATGCACCGAAGGGCGTGATGCTCGACACCGATGCCGACATCGCCAATCACGCCCGAGAGATCTATCTGCAGGCCGGCCGCAGCCACGCCATGCCGCCCGCAAACGTCTCGCAGATCACCGACAAGGAACGGGCGCTGCTGGTGGCCTGGTTCGAAGGCGCGAGGAAATAGCATGACCTCGACACTCCTGCGCGGCCGCACGCTTTCCTTTGTGCGCTGGCCGCAAACCATCGACGATCATGCCGCCTGGCGCTACGAGGAGGATGGTGGCCTGCTGATCCGCGACGGCAGGATCGTCGCCGCTGGCACCTATGCCGATGTTGAAAAGCAAGCCGGCGAGGTAGCGAAAAAAATCGACCACCGGCCGCATCTGCTGCTGCCCGGCTTCATTGACGCGCATGCGCATTTTCCGCAGATGCAGATCATCGCCTCCTATGGCGCTGAGCTGCTCGACTGGCTGAACACCTACACCTTTCCGGAAGAGACGAAGTTCGCCAACGCGCAACATGGCCGCCGTATCGCGCGGCTGTTCCTCGACGAGATGGTGCGCCACGGTACAACGACGGTCGCCGCCTACTGCTCGGTGCACAAGGCTTCGGCGGAGGCCTTCTTTGCCGAATCGCATGACCGCAATATGCTCAACATCGCCGGCAAGGTGATGATGGATCGCAATGCGCCCGACGGCGTGCTCGACACGCCGCAATCGGGTTACGACGACACGAAGGCGCTGATCAAGGAGTGGCATGGCAAGGGACGGCAGCTTTATGCCATCACGCCGCGCTTCGCCATCACCTCGTCGCCGGAGCAGATGGAGATGGCGGCCGCGCTGTGCCGCGAACATCCCGATTTGCACATGCAGACGCATCTGTCGGAGAACCACGCTGAGATTGCCTTCACGCAGGAACTCTACCCGTGGTCGCGCGACTATACCGACGTTTACGAGCACTACGGGCTGTTGGGCAAAAAGAGCCTGTTCGGGCACTGCATCCATCTCTCGGAGCGCGAAGCGGATGCGCTTTCCGACAGTGGCTCGGTGGCGGTGTTCTGCCCGACTTCCAACCTGTTCCTCGGCTCCGGCCTGTTCGATTATCAGCGCTTTCGTCGCCGCGACAAGCCGCTCCGCATCGCCGCCGCCACCGATGTCGGCGGCGGCACCAATTATTCGATGCTGCGCACCATGGACGAGGGCTACAAGGTGATCGCGCTGAACGGCGAGAAGCTCAACCCGTTCCAGTCCTTCTGGCAGATGACGCGTGGCAATGCCGAGGCGCTGTCGGTGGCGGAAAAGATAGGCACGCTGGACGAGGGCACCGATGCCGACATCGTCGTGCTGGACGCCAGGGCGACGCCGGCGATGCGGCTCAGGATGGAAACGGTCGAGACGCTGGCGCAGGAACTGTTTCTCCTGCAGACGCTTGGCGACGACCGCACCGTGCGCGAGGTTTATGTGGCGGGGCGCGCAGCGAAGGCGGATATGATCGCGGGGTAAGACCCCCTCACCCGGATTGCCAACCGAATTGCGAAGGGCAATTCGGGACAATCCGACCTCTCCCCGAGGGGAGAGGAGGAAGCCGAGGCCCGTGCTCGTCTCTTCTCCCCTCGGGGAGAAGGTGGCCGCGACGACGGGACCTTGACCGGGCGGAGCTTGTCGTACACACGATTTGTGACGATTCGGAGAACAAAAATGGCCGCTGCGGACGACATCGCTCTGATCCAGAAACAGGAAGAGACGCTGGTCTTCCCGGCGTTCGACGAGGCCGTCGCCTTCGAGATCGGCGCGGCGATCCGTGAGCGGGCACTGGCCGAGGCCATGCCGATCATTGTCGATATCAGGCTGTGGGATCGGCCGCTGTTCTATGCCGCGCTGCCGGGCTCGAATGCTTCCAATCCCGACTGGGCGCGGCGCAAGATCAATGTGGTCAAACGGTTCCTGAGAAGCACCTATCGTATGGTGTTGGAACAGCAGCGCCCGGACCGCAGCTTCAAGATCGGCGAAGGGTTGGATATTGCCGACTACGTGCTGGCCGGCGGTGGCTTTCCGGTGACCGTCAAGGGCGCCGGCGTCATCGGGGTGATCGCCGTCTCCGGACTGCCGGAGCGCGAGGATCACGGCGTCGTCGTAGATGCGCTATGCGATCATTTGGGCGTCGACAAGCGCGGCCTGGCATTGCCTCGGGACGCCGAATGACCGTGCTCGATCCCAAGGCATTCCTGACCTCCATCTTCAACGCCGCCATCGCCGCCGCCGACCCGGAACGAACCATCCGGGATCATCTGCCGGCCAAGCCGAAGGGCCGCACCATCGTCATCGGCGCGGGCAAAGGCTCGGCGCAGATGGCGGCAGCGTTCGAGAAAGCGTGGGACGGCCCTATCGAAGGGCTGGTCGTCACCCGCTATGGCTATGGCGCGACCTGCGAGCGCATCGAGATCATCGAGGCGGCTCATCCGGTGCCGGACGCTGCCGGTCTGGAAGCCTCGCGGCGCCTGCTCGCCAAGGTCCAGGATCTGACTGAGGATGACCTGGTGGTGGCGCTGATTTCCGGCGGCGGATCGGCGCTGTTGCCGTCGCCGGCCGGCAGCCTGACGCTGGCCGACGAGATCGCCGTCAACGAGGCGCTGCTCGCCTCGGGTGCGCCGATCGCGGCGATGAACACCATCCGCAAGCACCTTTCCACCATCAAGGGCGGCAGGCTGGCAGCGGCCGCATGGCCGGCCAGGGTGGTGTCGCTGATCGTCTCCGATATTCCCGGCGATAATCCGGCAATGGTCGCCTCCGGCCCAACCGTACCGGATACAGGCAGCCGCGCCGACGCGCTGGCCTCGATATCGGCCTATCGCATGAAACTGCCGGCCTCGGTGATGGCGCATATCAATTCGCCGGCCGCCGATGCGCCAAGCCCGGACGACGAGCGTTTTTCGCGCAACGAGGTGCATCTGATCGCTTCGGCCGGGGTATCGCTGGAAGCCGCCGCTGCGGAAGCGAAACGGCAGGGTGTCGAGGCCGTTATCCTCTCCGATGCCATCGAGGGCGAAGCGCGCGAGGTGGGCGGCGTCCATGCCGCGATCGCGCGTGAAGTGGCGACGCGCAACCGACCATTTTCGAAGCCGGTGTTGGTCCTGTCGGGCGGCGAGACAACCGTCACGCTACGGGCAAAAGGCAAGGGCGGCCGCAATTCGGAATTCCTGCTCGCCTTTGCTATCGGCATCAACGGCGTCGAAGGCATCCACGCATTGGCCGCCGACACCGATGGCATCGACGGTTCGGAAGACAATGCCGGCGCCTTCGCCGATGGCTCGACCGTGTCGCGCATGCGCTCGGCCGGTGTCGATGCCAAGGCCATGCTTGCCGGCAACAATGCCTGGACGGCCTTCAACGCGGTTGGCGATCTCTTCGTACCCGGCCCGACCGGCACGAATGTCAACGATCTCAGGGCGATTCTGATCAGGTAGCTGAAGCAATTCCAGGAAAAGTGTGAAGCGGTTTTCCGTCCGGAATTGCGAAAAACAGACTGGTCAGGCGGCCATTAGCCGCTTCACCAGCTTCATATCCTGCAGGAACCGTTCGCGTTCAGCCTCCTTGTCCGCGGACTCGCGGATGCGCAGAATGAAGGAGGGATGGATGGTGATGAACACGCGCAATCCGTCCTCGCGCTCGATCACTTGTCCGCGCATCTTTGTCACCGGGATCGCCTTGCCGAGCAGCGACATCGCCGCTGTCGCGCCGAGTGCCACGGCGAGGTTCGGCTTGATCAGCTCGAATTCCTGGTCGATCCACCAGCGGCAGGCCTGAATCTCACCGGAATTCGGCTTGGAGTGGATGCGGCGCTTGCCGCGCGGCTCGAACTTGAAGTGCTTGACCGCGTTGGTGACATAGACCTTCTGCCGATCGACACCGGCATCATCCAGGATCGCATCGAACACCTTGCCGGCCGGACCAACGAAAGGTTTGCCGGCAAGATCCTCCTGATCGCCTGGCTGTTCGCCGACGAAGATCACCTTGGCATTGTCGGGACCTTCACCGAAGACGGTCTGCGTCGCGTCGCGCCACAGCGGGCAGCGGCGGCAGCCTTTCGCTACCTCACGCAACTCGGGAATCGTGTCTGCATCATCTTCCGGTGCTTCGGCGGGCTGCTTCGGCCAATGCCGTGCCTGCACCTTGGCGTGGTGCGGCGCGGGTGTTGTCGGCATCTTCGCAATCATGTCCTTGGCGGCCTTGTCCGCTCCTGCGATCATGTCTGGAATGAGCGAAGCCTCGGGAAGGTTCCGCCAATATTTCTTCGGCATCTCCTTCTGCATGGCCTTCACCTTCAATCGCGCCGGATTGAAGATGTTCTCGAAATAGATGCGCCAGAGCGCCTCGGTGTCGTCTTGATCCGGCGCATCGCCCTTGGCCGCGCCCGGTCCGATAGCCAGCCTTTCGCCATCCCAATCGGCGGAGGCGTAGGGCGTCAGGATCGTCCAGCGCATGCCGGTGAAACGCCTGACGAAGAAATCGGCGTTGCGCTCGACGATGAAATGATCCGGCTCGAACCAGGCGACATAGCGCTCATCGGCATCGTCGCCGATTTTCCGGAAGCGTACGAAGGCATGCATCTTGTGGCTGTCGCGCCGAACCGCCTTTTCCATGGCCTCAAGCCGCCTGGTGTCGGGATCCGACGCGATTTCCAGCAGTTTAGGCTCGTCGCGCAACCGCCAGAGCATTCGGTAGAGAAAGGCAAACCGGCCGGGATCGGAATGGCAGAAGGCCGTTTCGGCATGCCCGATGAAGTCGCGCGGCACGACGAGTTGCGCGCGCGCAGGCACTTCGGGCAATTCTGCCTGATCAGAGCCCGGCGCGACATGCCAGTAGACGTCCTCGGGCCTGACCTCATTCAGGGCCAGCCGCCGTGCCGCGTCACGCCAGCCGGCAAAATCCGTCTCGCTGTCGAGCCGAACTCTGTATCTGGCGAGATCGAGTTCCGCCGGCCGCATGATCAGAACAACGACAATTGTTCGCAGGAGTGGGCGATCTTGTCGCGCAGGCCGGCCTTGTCGGTCAGCGCACCAGGCGACCAGCCTTCGGCGATGATGAACGGCCTGAGCTTGGCGATCGACTGGCAGACCCGCCCGACATCCTCCAGCCGCATGCGCCGATGCCGGCGCGTCTCCAAAATCTTTGCCACCACCTTGGTGCCGAGACCCGGCACCCGCAGCAGAGCTTCGCGGTCGGCGCGGTTGATGTCGACCGGAAACTGCCCCCGGTTGCGCAGCGCCCAGGCGAGCTTCGGGTCGATGGCGAGATCGAGCATGCCGTCGCTGCTCCCGGCAAGGATTTCCGGCTGCGAAAACCCATAGAACCGCATCAGCCAGTCGGCCTGATAGAGCCGGTGCTCGCGCATCAGCGGTGGTTTCAGCAAGGGCAGCGACGACGACGAATCCGGAATCGGGCTGAAAGCCGAGTAATAGACGCGCCGCAGATGATAGCTGCCATAGAGCCGCGCGCTGGTGTGAAGGATGCCGTCGTCGGATGTCTTGTCGGCGCCGATGATCATCTGCGTCGACTGGCCGCCCGGCGCAAAGCGTTCGCGCTTTTTGGTTTTCAAAGTCGGCTCGGCCTTCTCCTCCATCTTCTGGCGCAGCCTGGCCATGGAAAGCCGGATTGTCTCCGGCTTCTTCTCGGGCGCCAACCGCTTCACACCCTCGTCGGTCGGCAGTTCGACATTGATCGATAGCCGGTCGGCATAAAGCCCTGCCTTCTCGATCAGTTCGGCCGAACTTTCCGGAATGGTTTTCAGGTGGATATAGCCGGAGAACTTCTCCTCCAGCCGCAGCCGGCGCGCCACCTCGACCATCTCGCCCATGGTCTCGTCCGGCGAGCGGATGACGCCTGAAGACAGGAACAGGCCTTCGATGTAGTTGCGCCGGTAGAAATCCATGGTCAGCTTCACCACCTCGTCGATGGTGAAACGGGCGCGCCGCACATTGGAGGACGAGCGGTTGATGCAATAGCTGCAATCGTAGATGCAGAAATTGGTCAGCAGGACCTTGAGAAGGGAAATGCAGCGGCCATCCGGCGCATAGGAATGGCAGATGCCCATGCCCTCGGTGGAGCCGATGCCGCCTGATTTCAGCGAGTCCTTTTTCGCCGCACCGGAAGAGGCGCAGGAGGCATCGTATTTGGCGGCGTCGGAGAGGATCGCCAGCTTTTCACGGACGGTAAGTGCACTCATCTGTTCATGATATGTTCTAAACAGGAGATCCGCTACCTCATTTGATGGAGGCGGCGAAAAAGTGATCGCCGCCCATCATGAATCCATCAAACCTCGTGCAGATAGAGGTGGTAATCCAACTCGCTGACCGTGCGTGCCACACGCAAGTACTCGGACTGCTTGATTGCCACGAAGGTCCGGTGCAGGTCCTCGCCGAGCGCGTTCTTCAGGAAGCTGGACGTCCGCGCCGCTTCGATCGCGGCGCGCCAGTCGACAGGCATGGTCGTGCGCGTGACCGCTGCCTCATAGCCGTTGCCGGTCGTTTCGGGTCCGGGATCGAGGCCTTCATCCATGCCCTTGATGATGCCGGCGAGCACGGTTGCGGCGATCAGATAAGGGTTGGCGTCGACGCCGGACGGCCGGTGCTCGATGCGCCGGTTCTTGGCGTCGCCGGCCGGCACGCGCAGCGCCACCGAGCGGTTGTTGACGCCCCAGGTCGGCGCCACCGGCGCGTAGGATTGCGAGACGAAACGCCGCCAGGAATTGGCATGCGGTGCAAACACCAGCATCGATTCCGCCATGGTCTGGATCAGGCCGCCGAGCCCCTGCAGCAGCGGCAGCGACCAGCTCTCGCCGCCGGCTTCGGCAAAGACGTTTCGGCCGGCCTTGTCCTGCAGCGAAACATGGAAATGCATGCCCGAGCCGGCATATTTCTCGATCGGCTTGGCCATGAAACAGGCGGTGACGCCGTGGCGGCGCGCCTGCGCCCGCACAAGCCGCTTCAGCATGACCAGATCGTCGGCCGCCCGCATCACATCCTTGCGGTAGTTCAGCGTCAATTCGTACTGGCCGGGCGCATATTCGGAAATCACCGTCTCGGCCGGAATGCCTTGCGCCTTGGCCGCGGCATAGATGTCGGAAAACAGCGGCTCCATGCCGTGCAGATGGTCGACCGAATACACTTCGGTCTTGCCCGAGACGCGGCCATCGAGCACCGCGCGCGCCGGCTGCACCTTGCCGTCGGCGTCGCGCTCATTGGCCAGCAGGAAGAATTCGAGCTCGAAGGCGCCGGCCGGATAGAGACCTTTGGCCGCGAGGATCTCCACCTGCCGAGCCAGCGCCAGGCGCGGATCCGACGACATCGGTCGGCCGTCGAGCATGTACATCGCCATTAGCAACTGGCCGCGGGGCGGGCTCGTACCGTAGAGCGGCACCAGCGTGCCGGGGATCGGCCATGCCCTGAGGTCGCCATCACCGGTCGTCCAGATCAGTCCGGTCTCGTGCACATCCTCGCCGGTGATGTCGAGGCCGAGGATCGAGATCGGCATATGGCGGCCGCCCTCGAAGATGCTCTTCAGTTCATGCCGGCGCACGATCTTGCCACGGCCGACGCCATTGGCATCGGTCAGCACGATATCGAAGGCCTCGATCTCGGGATGGGCGTCGAGAAAGGCGTGCGCCTCGGCAGGTGTCGAGCCCGAAGGTGAGGTTATCATGGCGTTGGGGTGGTCCATCGCCGCTTGTCTCATGCCGCAAGCTTCGCCGCAACCGCGCCGAAGGCGGTGATCAGCCGGTTGACCTGGGTCCCGGTGGTCGCCGGCGAGATCAGCATCATGTTGTGGAAGGGTGCGATCAACACGCCGCGATTGACCAGCGCGACATGGATGGCGGCTTCCAGTTCCGGTGCATGCGCCACTTCCGCCTCGGCGCCATTGCGCAGCGGACCGGGCGCGCAGATGAACTCGACGCGGGCGCCGACGCGCGAAACATGCCAGGGCAGGCGGTAGCGGTCGATCACGCCGGTCAGCCCGGCATCGAGCCGCCGCGCCAGATGTTCCATGCGGTCATAATTTTCCTGCGTCATCACCTCTTCGAGCGTGGCGCGCATCGCCGCGAACTGAAGCGGGTTGGCCGAGAGTGTCGTGCCCATGCCGGAATAGCCCGGCTCCTTGGTCCTGTTGTAATCCGCGTAGCGTGAGGCAACGTCGTCGCTCATGCCCCAGACACTGGCCGGCACGCCGCCGGCGATCGGCTTGCCCAGCACGAAGAAGTCCGGGTCGAGACCATATTTCCTCGTGTAGCCGCCGGGGCCGGTCGAGATCGTGTGCGTCTCGTCGATCAGAAGCAGCGTGCCGGTTTGGCGTGTCAGTTTGCGCAGGGCGTCATGGTAGCCCGGATCGGCCAGCACCATGCAGGAATTGGTCAGCACCGGCTCGGCGATGACGCAGGCGACGTCCTTATCCCTAAGCGCAGCTTCGAGTGCTGAAACATCGTTGAACTCGATGACCTTGGCCGTGCGGGTCAAGTCGCGGAACTCGCCCGCCAATCCTGGCCTGTTGACGGGCTTGCCGTCGATCAGCCGCACCATCGTTTCGTCGACCGAGCCATGATAGCAGCCGTTGAAGACCAGGATTTTTTCGCGGCCGGTGACGGCACGGGCAACGCGCAATGCAAAGCGGTTGGCGTCGGTCGCCGTCGTCGCGATCTGCCAGAACGGCAGGCCGAAGCGCTGCTGCAGCAGCGGCCCGATGGCCAGCGCATCTTCCGAAGGCAGCATATAGGTCAGGCCGCGTCCGGCCTGCCGGCGGATGGCGCGAGCCACCGGTGGCGGCGAATGGCCGAACATCGAGCCAGTGTCTCCAAGGCAGAAATCGTCGAGCTTGTTTCCGTCGATGTCGGTGATGTTCGCGCCCCTGGCGTTGTCGACCAGGATCGGGAACGGCGTCGGCCAATCGTTCATCCAGTGCATCGGGACGCCGCCGAAGAAGCCGGGCAGGCCGTTGCCGATCTTGGCTTGCGATTTTGGCCGCGCCTTGCGGAAGGCTGCCCCCTCGGTTTCGCGCAAATCGGCAATGCGGTCGCGGCCGATGCCGCCGATGGACGTGTCGCTGTGCATGAAAACCCCTCTGGTCGATCCCTCTTAGCCAATCCGTGTCCGCATCCGCAATTGGCCGCGCATCTGCCCTGCGTTGGCTTAGCCTTTGGCGGCGGCGCTTGACCGTGCTGCCGAAGTCAGCGCCAATATGAGCGGGAATTTAGGTGGAGGGGTAAAATGCGAACGATCATGTGTGTGGCAATGCTTCTGTCGTCGGCTGGCGCTGCCTTCGCGTCGGGTGGCATCTGGTGCTCCACCGAGGACACGGCGGCGACATTCGAGGTCGAGGCAGGCGTCACCAGAGGCATGGGCGGGCCGACCTTCAACTTTCGAGGCAACCTCGAAATTCTGAGCCGGCCTGCCGGCGACAGCCTGCGCAAGACGGTGTTCGAGGATTCCAACCTGACGCAGTACTGGCTCGACGGCAAGGAATTGCGGCTGAACATCTATCGCGAGCACGAGGTCGCCCAAAAGATCAATTCGGTCGAACTGACGATCCTGACCAAGACCAGCGACGAAGGCGTCTACGACGGGAGCTATACGCTCTCCATCTACGACGCCGCGGCGGATACGGACCAGGACGGCAAACCGGTTGAAATCAGCGGCAAAGTGTCGTGCGGAGCGGAGTGAGCGGGGTCAGGCCGTGATATCGATGACGCCGCAATCGCCGGCGGCACTGCCGAAGGCGACCCGGCGTTCTTCCTTGTCCCACATCATCGAGGTGATGGCGCCCTTGCCCGGCCGTCGCAACAGCACTTCCTTGGCGTCGGCAAAACGCACCGCCATCACCATCCCGTCATCATAGCCGACGGCAACGACATCCTGGCTCGGGTGGCAGGCGACAGCCGTCACCATGGCGTTGCCGCGCGTGCCGAGCTCCAGCGGTGCCTTGCCCATTGGACCATCCTTGCCTGAAAACGGCCAGACGATCGCCGCCGGCGCGCCGGAACTCGCCAGCCATTTGCCCTTCACACTCCACGACAGGCTTTTGACCTTGCCGGGATAGCCGGTCATGCGCATGTGCTTGCCTTCGGCGAGCTTCCAGCCGTGCAATGCGTTTTCTTGCATGGTGGTGACGAGGAAGGCGCCATCGGGAGAGAAGGTGATGCCGGTGTGGGCGCCGGCCCATTCAAGCTCCACCGGCTTGCCCTCGGCGGCCGGGAAATGCAGCGTCGCGCCATTGTAGCGGGCGACACCGAAGCGCATGCCCTTGGGCGAGAAGGCCAGCCCCTCGACCGAACGCGGATGGACGAATTCCCTCGTCTTGCCGTCGGCGAAGCGCACGAAGGCCGTCTTGCCTGAGGCATAGGCGATGGCGCCTTGCGGCCCGGCGGCAACGCTGGTGATCCACTTCTTGGCCGCGCTTGCCAATTCCGTGACCTCGCCGCCCGCTTTCACGGAAAACACCTTGCCGTCCTCGCCGCCGGTGATCAGCCGGTCATTGGCCCCATCAAGAAAGGCGGCGAGCAGCCCGTCATTGGCCTGAATTGTCTTGTGGCCATGGTCGAGCCGATGGACGGCGCCGTCGGCCATCGCGAAATGCGGCACGTCGCCGAGGAAGACGGCAGCGATGCAGTGGCCTTCGAGATCAAGCGGGGCGACTGTTGGCATGGGAGATTATTCCATTCGAGATTTATGCTGGTCGTCTAACCTCGCTGGGTCGCCAGCGCGGCTGGGTGCGGCCGGCCTTCTCCCCTTGTGGGAGAAGGTGGATCGGCGCGCAGCGCCGAGACGGTTGAGGGGTGGGTGACGGATCTCCGTCAGCGCCAAGCTGGAACACCCCTCATCCGACCGAGCTTCGCCCGGCCACCTTCTCCCACAAGGGGAGAAGGAAGGAGGGGCAGCGCTAGCGCTATAAAGTCTGGAAATCAAGCCGCCTGGCAGGCGTCAAAACTCTTCTTCAGCCGCTCGGCGTCGAGTTCCCTGCCGATGAACACCAGCCGGCTCTCATGCTTCTCGCCGTCCTTCCAGGCGCGCTGGTGGTCGCCCTCAATGATCATGTGCACGCCTTGGATGACATAGCGCTCATCATCGCCCTTGAGCGCTATGATGCCCTTCAGCCGCAGGATGTTGGGGCCTTCCATCTGGGTGATCTTCTCGATCCATGGGAAGAATTTCTTCGGGTCCATCTCGCCGCCGCGCAGCGAAACCGATTGCACCGTCACGTCATGGATGTCGGAAGCATGCGCATGATGGTGGTGCCCGTCATGATCATGGTGGTGATCGTGGCCGTCATGGTCGTGGTCATGATGGTCGTGATCGTCATGCGCCTCAAGGAAGTGCGGATCGTTTTCCAGTGCCCTCGACAGGTCGAAGGCGCCGCGGTCGAGCACTTCGGTCAGGTCGACGCCAGCGCGGGTGGTACGATGGATCTTTGCCGCCGGATTGATGGCGCGGATCGTCGCCTCGACCTTGGCGAGCTCTTCTGACGTGACGAGGTCGGTCTTGTTGAGCACGACGACGTCGGCGAAGGCGATCTGGTCCTCGGCTTCCCTGGAATCCTTGAGCCGCAACGGCAGGTGCTTGGCGTCGACCAGCGCCACCACCGCGTCAAGCCTGGTCTTGGAGCGCACGTCGTCGTCCATGAAGAAGGTTTGTGCCACCGGCACCGGATCGGCCAGCCCGGTGGTCTCGACGACGATGGCGTCGAAGCGGCCGGGGCGGCGCATCAGGCCCTCGACGACACGGATCAGGTCGCCACGCACCGTGCAGCAGACGCAGCCATTGTTCATCTCGTAGATTTCCTCGTCGGATTCCACGATCAGATCGTTGTCGATGCCGATTTCACCGAACTCGTTGACGATGACGGCGTAGCGCTTGCCGTGGTTTTCCGACAGGATGCGGTTGAGCAGCGTCGTCTTGCCGGCGCCGAGATAGCCGGTGAGAACGGTTACGGGGATCTGCGTCTGTGCGTCGCTCATGGCTTGCCTCGAATTATCTTGGCCGCGAAAATTCGGCCTAAGAAATGGGATTGTTGGCTCCATATAGGATGTGCGCCGGGCTTTTGCACGGGGCAAACCGATGGCCAAACCGGCTTGCTGCATTGCCGAATCGTTGGCGAAAGCCGTTGTGATCGCCTAGATCAGGGCGACAGAGGCCAATTCGAGAGGCAAGATATGTCCGGCAAGCCATCCTCGTTCTCAATGAGCCGGCGCCAGGCGCTCGGTTTGATCGCGGTCACCGCCGGCGGTGGCGCCTTCCTGCCCGCCGCCGCGATGGCAGACCAGACTTCACCTTATGCCGGACTGGCCTTGTTCGAAAACGGCGCCGGTGTCTGCACCATCACGCCCGAGGCGACCGAGGGACCGTTCTATTTCGATCCGAAGCTAGAACGCGCCGATGTCACCGAAGGCAAGAAGGGCATTGCCCTTGATGTCCGGCTGCAGGTTGTCGACGCGGGCTGCCGCCTGCTTGCCGGCGCTCGTGTCGACATCTGGCATTGCGACGCGCAAGGCGCCTATTCCGGCTATCCCGGACAGGGTGATGGCCGCGATCTCGACACCTCGGGCCAAACCTTCCTGCGTGGTTGGCAAAGGACCGACGCGAGTGGCATCGTTTCCTTCGCCACGATCTATCCCGGCTGGTATCGCGGCCGCACCACCCACATCCATTTCAAGGTCTTTCCCGACGACAGTTCGGTGATGACCGGACAGTTGTTCTTCCCGGACAGCCTCAGCGAGCAGATTTTCACCGCTGTCGCGCCCTACAACGACCGGTCGGGCGAGCGCGACACCTCGAATGCCGCGGACGGCATAGCCAGGCGGGCCGGACCGCAATCGCAGGCTGCGCTGCGCGAGCTGGAGGATGCCTATCAGGCGCTGATGATCATCGCGGTGAAGTCCGGCTGAGCGGCGGTCACTCCATCACTTTGCTCGCGGCGAAAATTCCGGCCGGGAATTCGTTTGTCATCTAACTGAAATAAACATCTGGCATTAGCCACGGCGGACACCACAATGCTTGCCGGCAAAGCTGTTTGAAGCTCCGGAATCTTTTTCATCGTCGATTGCCAACCGGCCGGCTGCCTCTATGCTGCCCGCACCGGTACGGCCGAAGAGGGATGACCATGGCCAAGGCGGATAAGACTGCGACAATGAGCCGGCTGCATTCGGCGGCAAGGCTGGCAAGAACGGCGCTGGCGGCCCGGCTTCTGGCGCACGGCTTCTATGCCGGCCAGGATCAGATCATGCTGGCGCTCGACCGTGAGGACGGCCAGACGCCGGGCAATCTTGCCGGACGCCTCGGCGTGCGCCCACCCACCATCACCAAGACAATCAACCGGCTGCAGGCCCAGGGTTTTCTGGAAAAACGCGCCTCCTCGGCAGACGCCCGTCAGGCGCATATTTTCCTCACCGATACCGGCCGCGATATCATCCACGCGATCGAGAAATCGGTGAAGAAGACCGAAAAGCAGGCGCTGAAGGGCCTCGACAAGAAGGACCAGAAGTCGCTGTTCAAACTGCTTGCCCGCATCGAGGCCAACCTCTCGAACGAGGAACTGGTGCTCATCGACGACGACGCCGAATCGGACGACTGACCGGCGGATTGTCGCGGCAGGCGATCAAGCCGCCGCGGCAGAGCCCTGGATCAGCGACGACCAGCGTCCCGGTGTCATGCCGAACGCCTTCTTGAATTGCCTTGTGAAATGGCTCTGGTCGCTGAAGCCGGCTTCGACCGCGATCTGTGCCAACGGTTCGCCGGCGGCGATCATCCGCCGCGCCCGCTGAAGCCGGCGCATCACCAGGAAGCGATGTGGACTGGTGGAGAAAGCGGCACGGAAATGCCGTGACAAGGCATAGCGATCAAGCCCGGTTACAGCTTCCAGTTCGCCGGAACGCACCGGCCGGTTCAGGTTTTCCGTGAGATAGTCGCGCGCCAGCGCAGCCGCCCGCCACGCCGTCCTGGTCATCGGCTTCGCCGACTGGCCGCCATGCCGGGTCAGGCTTTGCATCAGTTCCGT
This sequence comes from Mesorhizobium sp. M0088, assembly GCF_040322895.1. Taxonomy (NCBI): domain Bacteria; kingdom Pseudomonadati; phylum Pseudomonadota; class Alphaproteobacteria; order Hyphomicrobiales; family Phyllobacteriaceae; genus Mesorhizobium; species Mesorhizobium sp. M0088. Next base: position 440,212 of record NZ_JAMYUI010000001.1, on the reverse strand, counting down.
CAGGAAGTCGTCGACGAACAACTCGTCGAGTTCCTGCTCCAACGGACCCAGCGCCGAAAGCAGCGTTGCGCAAAAGGCGGCGTCCGTCACCACGCCATCCCTGACAAAAGGCAGCGAAGCGCCGCCAAGGCAGCCGAGCATCAGCGACGGCTCCAGATAGAGCATTCGGTAGCGCAGGCCGTCCTCGGTGCCGGCGCCGCCGTCATGCAACTCGTCGGGATGCAGCACGATGATCTGGCCCGGAAGGCTGTGGCGCGCAGCGCCGAGATAGCGAAACGTCTGCACACCGTGCAGCGTCACCCCGATCGCATAGGTGTCGTGGCGATGCAGGTCGAAGGCGCTGCCATGGAAGCGCGCCTCGATCCGCTCCATGCCTGCGGGATCGGGGGCGGAGATGATACGGTTTTCCGCCGCATCGACGCACAAACGTCCAAGACCCTTGTAGGCCTGGCTGTCTAGATCGTGCGACATCATCTCCTTCAGCCTCGCATTGGGGCACAAACCGAATGGCCAATGTCTCATGTTCGATACGAAATTTGCAATCGTGCTCAGGGAAGATCTGCCGGTCTGGCAGAAACTCAACGTCACCGCTTTCCTGACCAGCGGCATCGTCGCGCAGTTTCCCGATATCATCGGTGCACCCTATCGCGACCGCGCCGGCAATCTCTACAACCCGCTGTCGATCCAGCCGGTCATCGTTTTGTCCGCCGACCAGACGACGCTGGGCACCATCCATCGGCGCACGCTGGAGCGCGGCGTGACCACCTCGCTCTATGTCGAGGAAATGTTTTCGACCGGCTTTGACGCGGCCAACCGTGCCGTCTTCGCCGAATTCGCGCCTGAAGACGCCAAGGTGGTCGGGATCGCGCTTCGCGCCGACAAGAAGCTGGTCGATAAAATCACCAAGGGCGCCCGCATGCACGCCTAGCCAGGGCACTACGCCTGCCGGCGGCTCTTGTTGTGCCAGCAGGCTTTCATGTCGCGGCAGTCGACAATTGGCTTGCCGGGAGCCGGCAATTCCCGCAAAGGTGGGCTCCAGCCCAGCTTCCCACCCGGCCTGCAAGTGAGTGCTCCCCAAAGACATGTAGAAAGCGCGACGCCCCCGGTGGCGATCATGTGCATGCTTTCCACCTATGTCTTCTTCACCTTCCTCGACACATCAAGCAAATACCTCGTCCTTGCCGGCGTTTCCGTGCTGGTAGTTGCCTGGGTGCGCTTTGCCGTGCATGTCGTGCTGGTCGGCGCGCTGCTGCGCGGCTGGCGCCAACCGGTGCGGTTTCGTCCGGTCAATCTGCCGGCGCATATCCTGCGCGGGGCGTTCCTGTTCGGATCGACCATATTCAATGTCCTGGCGCTCAAATCCCTGCAACTGGCCGAGACCACCTCGATCTATTTCTTCGGGCCGATGGTGATCACGGCACTGGCCGGTCCGCTGCTTGGCGAGTGGGCCGGCTGGCGGCGCTGGCTGGCCATCCTGACGGCCTTTGCCGGCGTCCTCATCATCACCCGGCCGGGCGTCGGCGTTTTCGGCATCGGACATCTCTTCGCGCTCGGCTCGATGCTGTCGAACTGCTTCTACGTCATCATGACGCGCCGCATGTCGGCGACCGAGACATCGGAGAGCCTCATCCTGTTTTCGGCGCTGGCGCCGGCGCTGTTGCTTCTGCCCCTGCTGCCGTTTTCGTTTTCCCTGCCGCATGACGGTTGGCACTGGTTCGTGCTGCTGATGCTCGGCGTGTTCGGCGGCGTCGGTCACTGGCTGCTGGTCCAGGCCTACCGGCTGGCGACAACCACGGCTTTGGCGCCCTATCCCTATTCGCAGATGGTGTGGATGATCATTTCCGGCTGGATCGTCTTCAAGCAGTTTCCCGACCGCTGGACATTGGTCGGCGCCGCCATCATCGTCGCCAGCGGTCTCTACATCGTCCATCGCGAGCATAGGCTTCGGCTGCGGAGCCGCGCGGCCTCGGATGTCGAGGCCGAGGCGTTGGCAAAAAAACTTTGATTTGCCCCCGATCGGTGGCATAACGCCGCCTTTAAACAGTTTAGGTCTGGAAATTCAGGTCCGGGGAGCACACGTCGCTGGCACAAAAAATCAAGCTTTCGACGATCGCGGATGCGCTCGGCGTGTCCACGGCTACGGTCTCGCTGGCGCTGCGCGACAGCCCTCTGGTTGCCGGTACCACGCGTGACCGCATCAAGGAACATGCCCGCGCCATCGGCTATATCTATAACCGACGCGCCGCCAGCCTGCGCACCTCGCGTTCCGGCATTGTCGGCGTCGTCGTCCACGACATCATGAACCCATTCTTCGCCGAGATCCTGCGCTCGATCGAAAGCGAGCTCGACCGCAGCCGGCAGACCTTCATCCTGTCCAATCATTATGATCAGCTCGAAAAGCAGCGCACCTTCATCGATACGCTTTTGCAGCTCGGCGCCGACGGCGTCATCATGTCGCCGGCCATCGGCACGCCGGCTTCCGACATCGTGATGGCCGAGGAGAACGGCCTGCCGGCTGTGCTGATCGCGCGCACCGTCGAGGGTGCCGACGTGCCGGTCTTTCGCGGCGACGACTCTTATGGAACAGGCCTTGCCACCAACCATCTGATCTCGCTCGGCCACAAGCGCATCGCCATGATCGGCGGCACCGACCAGACCTCGACCGGCCGTGACCGCTACCAGGGCTATGTCAACGCGATGGAGGCGGCCGGGCTGGAAGTCAGGCCGTCATGGCGCATCGCCGGCCCACGCACCAAGCAGGCCGGCTTCGAGGCCGCCGGACAGTTCCTGGCGCTGAAGGACAGACCGACGGCTGCCTGCTGCTGGAACGACCTTGTCGCCATCGGCCTGATGAACGGCATTGCCCGTGCCGGCCTTGTGCCCGGCGTCGACATCTCCGTTACCGGCTATGACGACCTCGAAGAGGCGGCGATCGCGACGCCGGCCCTGACCACCGTCTGGAACGGCCAGCGCGAGGTTGGCCGCCGCGCCGCCAGCGCGTTGCTCGACAAGCTCAACGGCCAGACGGTGCGGCCCTCGCAGGAATTGATCAAGCCGGAACTGCATGTGCGTCAGTCGACCGGCAAGCCGGTGGAGCGTGCATGACCAAGGCCGAACAGTTGCAGACCGTCGCCATCTTGGTGCCGGGCGATTTCAACGACCATGCGGTCGACCGCATCAACCGCACATTCAGGCGTGTCAGAATAGAACGCGCCGATCCGTCCCTCATCACCGATGAGATGCGCAACGATGTGCGCGGCATCGCTTCGTTTGCCGGCATCAACGCGGCGATGATGGATGCATTACCCAACCTCGAGCTCATCGCCTCCTTCGGCGTCGGCTATGATTCGGTCGATGTCGGCCATGCCCGAGCAAAGAACATCATGGTCACCAACACGCCCGATGTGTTGACCGAGGAGGTCGCCGACACCACGATCGGGCTGTTGATCAACACCATCCGCGATCTGCCGCGCGCCGAAACCTGGCTGCGCGACGGAAGCTGGGTGCGCAACGGCAACTATCCGCTGAGCCGGCTGACCTTGCGCGGGCGCAGTGTGGGTATTTTCGGCATGGGCCGCATCGGGCAGGCCATCGCCCGGCGTCTGGAAGCTTTTGGCTTGCCGGTCGCCTACCACAACCGGCGCCGTGTCGAAGGTCTTCCCTACCAGTACCATGCGACCCTGAAAGGACTTGCCGAGGCCGTCGATACGCTGATTTCGGTCGCGCCGGGGGGCGCCTCGACGGAGAAGGCGGTCAATGCCGAGATCCTGTCGGCGCTTGGCGCCAACGGCGTCTTCGTCAACATCGGCCGCGGCAGCACAGTCGATGAGGCAGCGCTCGCGGCAGCGCTCGCCAACGGCACCATCGCCGCCGCTGGCCTCGATGTCTTTGCCGACGAACCGAATGTGCCCAAGGCGCTGCTCGACGCTCCCAACACCTCGCTGCTGCCGCATGTCGGCTCGGCCTCGGACCACACCCGCCGCGCCATGGCGGATCTGTGCGTCGACAATCTGGTGTCGTGGTTCGCCAAGCGTCGGCCGTTGACGCCGGTCCCCGAGACGGCGGAAGTCAAGGCGCGAGCTTGAGGCTGCCACACTTATTAACGTCAGCTTAACCCTTTGGAATCATTATTCAACCTATCCGTGTATGTGGATGAAGAATGATGAAAGCACTTTCCGCATTGATCGCTGCCGCAGCGCTGTTTGGTGGCATTCAGCTGTTTCATGGCGGCAGCGGGGAAAGCGTGGCCAACGAGGCCGCCCCGTCCAACAGCTACAGGCTGGTCGCCAATGGCGATGAGGCGGTCTGTGCAGTCAGCCGCGGGGCCGAAATTTCGGACGGTTTGTCGCTGCTCACCGTTGCTCCGAAATGCCGCCGGCTCTTGCCGGGCATAGAGCAGGCGAAGTTCTGGCGCGAGCAAAACGACGGCACGGTCGCCTTCAGCGCCAACGGCGTCGATCCGATCGTCACCTTCGCGACTGCCGACGGCGACGGCTACGAATCCTATGCCCCAGCGCTGCCGCTGCTGTCGCTGGCGGCCATAGGCGATAAGAAATCTGGTGACTGATTATTCCGCTGCGGCCCGCGCGCCAGCCTTCGCTGCGGCGTGCAGCCGAACCGCATCGCCGAAGGCCCGGAATATTTTCACCGAATTGCTGTCCGACTTGACCCAGTATTCCGGGTGCCATTGCACGCCGACGGCGAAGGCGCGGGCGTCGCGCACCGAAACCGCCTCGACCGTGCCGTCGGTGGCGACGGCCTCGACCTGCAGCTTCGAGCCGAGCCGGTCGATGGCTTGGCGGTGCAACGAATTGACCTTGATGTCGCCGGCACCGAACACACCGGCCAGGCAACTGTCAGGTTTGATCGAAATGGTCTGGTGGATGGCGAAGCGTTCGTCCTGCTTGTCGCTCACCGGCGCGCGGTGGTCGAGCGAGCCCTCGCGCTCCTGGATCTCGGTGCCGAGCGTGCCGCCCAGCGCCACGTTCAATTCCTGGATGCCGCGGCAGATGGCGAGCAGCGGCACGCCGCGTTCGATCGCCCGGCGGATCAGCGGCAGCGTCGTGGCGTCGCGCGCCGGATCATAGGGGCCATTGGCTTCGCTGGCGTCGCCGCCATAGAGCGAGGGATGCACATTGGATTTCGAGCCGGTGACCATGACGCCGTCCACCGACGACAGGAGCTCGTCGAAGTCGAGCCGGTCGCCAAATGACGGCACCAACAGCGGGAACACGCCGGCGCCGGTGATCGCCGCTTCCAGATATTGCTGCGGGGCGGCGTGCCAAGTGTAGTTGTCGAACTGACGAACGTCGGTCGATATGGCGACGAGCGGCTGATGCATTTTGCTCTGTGTTCCATCTGGGCAAGGGATACCTGCCGCTAAAATAGGCGATCCCCGGTTGTTTTTCCATGCCAAGTTTCGGCGTGTCGCATGGGCCACGAAACGGCCTGTTAGACTATAGTTGCAGGGCAGCCGGGCTTCGCCGTCAAATCGGGCCGCCGTGCTGGACTCGACTTCTTGCCCGTGTATTGTCTCGAACGAACCGACACGGAAACCGAGGATTTCCTGACGTCGGCCTGTTGATCCAAAAGGGAGGAACTTCATGGATCGTCGTTCATTCATTCGCAAGGCCGGTGTCACCGGCGTCGGTGCCGCCGCGGCGGCGGCCACGCTGGCAGCGCCTGCAATCGCCCAGTCCAATCCCAAGGTGACATGGCGGCTGGCGTCGTCCTTCCCGAAGTCGCTCGATACCATCTATGGCGGCGCCGAGGTGTTCTCGAAGATGCTGTCGGAAGCCACCGACGGCAATTTCCAGATTCAGGTTTTTGCTGCCGGTGAGCTGGTGCCTGGCCTGCAGGCCGCCGACGCCACCACGGCCGGCACGGTCGAGGCCTGTCATACGGTGGCATATTATTACTGGGGCAAGGACCCGACATGGGCGCTGGGTGCGGCGGTTCCCTTTTCGCTCAACGCACGTGGCATGAATGCCTGGCATTACCATGGCGGCGGCATCGACCTGTTCAACGAGTTTCTCGCCACGCAGGGCCTTTTCGGCCTGCCGGGCGGCAACACCGGCGTCCAGATGGGCGGCTGGTTCCGCAAGGAAATCAACACGGTGGCCGACCTTTCCGGCCTCAAGATGCGAATCGGCGGTTTTGCCGGCAAGGTGGTGCAGAAGCTCGGCGTCGTGCCGCAGCAGATCGCCGGCGGTGATATCTATCCCGCGCTGGAGAAAGGCACCATCGACGCGGCCGAATGGGTTGGTCCCTATGACGACGAGAAGCTCGGCTTCTATAAGGTCGCGCCCTATTATTACTATCCCGGCTGGTGGGAGGGCGGCCCGACCGTCCACCTGATGTTCAACAAGGCGAAGTACGAAGAACTTTCGCCGACGTACAAGTCGCTGCTGCACACTGCCGCGCAGGCGGCCGACGCCAACATGCTGCAGAAATACGATTATCTGAACCCTGCGGCGGTGAAGCGACTGGTGGCCGGCGGCGCGAAACTGCGCCCGTTCAGCCAGGAGATCATGGCTGCCTGCTTCGAAAAGGCCAACGAGGTCTATACCGAAATGGAAGCCTCCAACGCCCCGTTCAAGAAGATCTGGGAATCGATCAAGGGCTTCCGCAAGGAGCATTATCTCTGGGCGCAGGTGGCCGAATACAATTACGACACCTTCATGATGGTCCAGCAGCGCAACGGCAAGCTGTAGTCGGCCGGACTTCTGCTCAAAAGCTCTCTGGGCGGAACCCGCTCAGGGAGCTTTTCTGCATATGCCGGGAGGCGAAGCCGACGGTTCAGCCTCGGCGCGGCACCACCAGAACCTTGACCTCGCCGGGCGCCGGCGGATTGGCGATCACCGCTGGCGCTTCTTCAAGCGACACCTGCCTGGAGATCAGCCTGTCGATCTCGATCGCACCGGAAGCGATGAGTTCGGCGGCGCGGCGATGGGTGTAGGGATTGAGGAAGGAACCGAGCACCTTTAGTTCCCGGAACAGCAGGTCGAACGGCTCGAATTCAGCTTTCACGCCTTGCGGCGTCACGCCGACGATGACGACCGTGCCACCGGCGCGGGCCAGCCGCATCGACTGCTCGACGGTCTCTCGCACGCCCGCACATTCGAAGACGACGTCGACACCGCCTGGCACCAGCCCCACCGGTCCGGCGATGGCATCGATGACATCGGCGGTGGTTGGATCGATAGTCATTGTCGCGCCGAGGTCCTCGGCGAGGGCGCGCCGCGAGGCTTGCCTGGTCGACAGGATGATGGTCGTGGCTCCCGCCAATCTTGCCAGCTGCACGGTGAGCAGGCCGATCACGCCGCCGCCAAGCACGACCACCGAGCTGCCCGGTTTGATCCCGGCAAGGTCGACGCCGTGCAGGCAACAGCCGAGCGGCTCGCAGAACGCGCCGTGCATGGGATCGAGACCCGCAGGCAGGACGAAAGCCTGCTTCTGCGGCAAGGCAAGATATTCGGCAAAGCCGCCATCGCGATGAATGCCGATGGCGCGCAGATTGCTGCAGAGATTGACTTGTCCCGCGTGACAACGGACGCAGCGCCCGCAGGCGATGTTGGGGTCGCCGGTGACACGATCGCCGATGGCAAAACCCGAGACCGATTTTCCGATCGCCTCGACGAGACCGGAGAACTCATGGCCGGGCGTCACCGGCGGCGTGCACGGAAATTCGCCGTGAAACAGATGCCGATCCGTGCCGCAGACGCCGCAGGCTTCGATGCGCACCAGTAGCTCATCCGCACCGATGTCAGGCATGTCGACGTCGCGCAGCGTGATGCCGCCCACTGCTTCCAGCCGCACCGCTTTCATGGTTTTGACCATGCCGGTTCAGTTGATGCTTGGCGGTTGCGACAGGTCGGGCTGTGGCGTTGCCGGCTTGGCCGGCGGCGAGTCGCCGAAGCTCGGCGGCTGCGATAGATCGGGGGCGGCGGGAGCCGTGCCGCCGCCGGCAGGCGCTGCGCCATCCGCCGGCGGCGTGCCGAGCGGCGACAGGCCGGGCATCTCCGGCACCTGGTAGTCGATCGTGCCCGGATCGACGGTCGTTCCCTTGTAGTGCATCACCATTTGCGGGAAGGCGATGGTCAACCCGATCATGATCACCTGGATGCAGACAAAGGGCACCGCGCCCCAATAGATCTGCCCGGTGGTCACCGGCGCGATTTGTTTGCCGGTGAGACGATCGAGATAGGGCACGCGCGCAGCCACCGAACGCAGGTAGAACAGCGCGAAGCCGAAGGGCGGGTGCATGAAGCTGGTCTGCATGTTGACGCCCAGGAGCACGCCGAACCAGATCAGGTCGATGCCGAGCTTGTCGGCGGCGGGCGCCAGCAGCGGTACGATGATGAACGCCAATTCGAAGAAGTCGAGGAAGAAAGCGAGGAAGAAGACGAGCATGTTAACGCCGATCAGGAAGCCGACCTCGCCGCCCGGCAGCGACGTCAAAAGGTGCTCGACCCAGATGTGGCCGTTGACGCCGTAGAAGGTCAGTGAGAACACCCGTGCGCCGATCAGGATGAAAAGCACGAAGGACGATAGCCTTGTCGTCGAGGCCAGTGCCTGCTTGACGACGTCAAGCGACAAGCGCCCCTTTGCCGCCGCCATGATCAAGGCGCCGACGGAACCCATGGCGCCGCCTTCGGTCGGCGTGGCGATGCCCAGGAAGATGGTGCCCAGCACCAGGAAGATCAGCGCCAGCGGGGGGATCAGCACGATGATCACCTGCTGCGCGAGCCTGGACATCATGTTGAAATTCAGGCGTTTGTCGGCAATGGCGACGATGTAGATGAACAGGACTCCGGCAGTCGCGCCGAGAATGTCGGCATTGTCGCCATGCGCCGGCGCCAGATAACGATACGCCGCGTAGGAAACCGCTAATGTGACCAGCAAAGCCACCAGCAGCGACATCACGCCATGGCCGAGTGTACGGGCCTCGAGCGGCAGCGCCGGCATCGAGTTCGGCCGGATGATCGACATGATCAGGATGTAGGACATATAGAGGACGGTGAGCACGAGGCCGGGGATCAGCGCGCCGGCATACATGTCGCCGACCGAACGGCCGAGCTGGTCGGCAAGCACGATCAGCACCAGCGACGGCGGGATGATCTGGGCAAGCGTGCCGGAGGCGGCAATGACACCGGATGCGAGCCGGCGGTCATAGCCATAGCGCAGCATGATCGGCAGCGAGATCAGGCCCATGGCGATGACGGAAGCCGCCACCACGCCGGTGGTCGCCGCCAAGAGCGCGCCGACGAAGATCACCGCATAGGCAAGGCCACCGCGGATTGGCCCGAACAGTTGGCCGATCGTGTCGAGCAGGTCTTCGGCCATACCCGATCGCTCGAGCACGATGCCCATGAAGGTGAAGAACGGGATGGCCAGCAGCGTGTCGTTCGACATCACCCGGCTGCCGTAGAAATTATCCGGCAATGCGTGCAGGAGCGGCCAGGCGAGGTTGATCGATCCTCCGGAATAAGGCGACAGCAGCACGCCGATGAAGAAGAACATCAAGCCGTTGGCGGCCAAGGAAAAAGCGACGGGGTAGCCGATCAGCAGGAAGATGATCAGCGAAGCGAACATGATCGGTGCCATGTTCTGCGCGATGAACTCCATCACGAGCGCACCTCGTCGGCCAGCGCCTTGGCTTCGAGTTCGGCCTGTTCATGCACGGAAATGAACGGATTGGGATCGTCCATGTCGCCGCGCATGATGGCGATCTTCTTGATGATCTCGGAGATGCCCTGCAGCGCGAGCAGGAAAAAACCGACGAGCAGGATGGCCTTGGCCGGCCAGATGATCAGACCACCGGAATTGTTGGACATCTCGCCGCTGCGAAACGACAGCGACACATAGGGCACGAAATAGATCACCATCAGCGTCACGAACGGCATCAGGAAGAAGAGATGCCCGAGCAGGTCGATCCAGTGCTGCACGCGGCGTGAAAACAGGCCGTAGACGACGTCGATGCGGATATGCTCGTTCTGCTTCAGCGTATAGGCGGCGGCCAGCATGAAGGCGGCGCCGAACAGATACCATTGCAGCTCGAGCCAAGCGTTCGAGGATATGTCGAACACCTTGCGGATAATGGCGTTGGCGGCGCTCACCAGGATCGCCAGCAGGATCAGCCACGATATCCACTTGCCGATGAATTCGTTGGCGCGATCAATTGTCCTGGATAGAGCAAGAAGCCCTGCCATGCATTCCTCCCTTGTACCGGAGGCGTGCCGGCTTCCCCCTTTTGTCCGTCACGCCGCGTGGTCCAACGGTATGCCGCGCGTGGACTGACGGGTCAACAAGGATAGAGGGAGCAAATATCATCGCATGGCAGACAGTGCCCAATACCGGCGATCTGCCCTGGCGTCATGCAACCAAAGTCTGACGTTTCAGGCGATTTTGCCGGTGTCGCGGCCGGCGCCGATCAGGATCAGCGTCGTGACCAGGAACAGATACATCCACGCATCGCGCCATTCGACCGGGAAATAGCCGGCCCACAGCGATTCGGCCATGCCGAAGGCGGCCGCGCCGAGTGCCGCGCGCAATGGCGAGAGATAGCCGCCGACCGCCGTCACGAACAGGATTTTCAGGCCGTAGACGAGGCCCGAGCCGAAGCTGACATTGCCGTAATAGAGCCCGGCCATCACACCGGCCAGCGCGGCGCAGAAGCCGCCGAACAGGACCGCGTGCCGGAACACCGCGCGCACCTCGACGCCGCACATAGCGGCTGCCTTGGGGTCGTCGGAGACGGCGCGCCAGCGCCGTCCGAAGCTCGACCGGGCAAAAGCCCAGCTGGCCAGCGCGATTGCCGCCACCACCACGGCGCAGTCGATGAGCTGGATGAGCGTCAGCGTTGCCCTGAAGGTGGCGCCCTGCGCGAAAACGATAGGCTGCGCCAGCATCGGCGGCAGCCACAGATCGTGCGTGTCGGCGGCGATGCGGCTCGCTTCGGACAGCAGCAGCAGGATGCCGAGCGTCGTCACCACGATTGCATTGGGTGTGCGGTTGGCCAAAGGTTCGAAGACACTGCGCGACAGCACGTGGCTGATCAGCGCGGCATAGAGGAACGCAGCGACGACGCCGAGCGCCACCGCCGCCAGCAGCGTCAGCCACAGCATCTGATAGCCGAAGGCCGCGGTCAGGATCATCGTCTGGCCGCAAAAGGCGAACAATGCGCCATAGGCGAGATTGGTGCGGTGCAGGATGCCGTTGGTCAGCACATAGCCAAAGGCGAGCAGCGCATAAAGCGCGCCCGAATGCAGCCCGTTCAGCACCTGCTGGAAGAAATAGAGCATGCAAAACCTCGAAGCATGCCGCCCAAAAGTGCGAAGCGGTCCTGGCCAACGACAGGCTCAAAAGGCTGCGAAGATCGCCGCAGCCCAGAGTGAGGGTGCATCGCTGAATCTAACTTGTCAAATACGATTTATAGGTTAGATTTTGGCCATGACGGTATCCTGGACCCCGCACCGCTTCACCGGCGGCCTGCTTGCGCTCGACACAGCGAACACCGTCGTGCTGCGCGGCGATCCGGGGCGAACCTTCGATCGCTTCGACGATCCGGCCGAGATTGCCCGCTTCGCCGATGCGGCGAGCCGCTTTCGCGCTGCCGAACTTGGCGATAGGCCATTGGCGGTATCCTCGGCGGTGGCGATTGCACCCGTCGTGCTGTCGATCCGCGAGGCGACCGACCGGCTGTTTCGTGGAGCGGCGTCGAAGGGCGCGGTTGCCACCACTGATCTGCCCGGATTCCTGAGAGCTTGCGCCGATGGCCTTGCCGGCAGCCGGACCGAGATCGGTGCGCCGGGGAGGCCGTTCGGTGATCCCCTGACGCCGATCGCCTTCGAGGTGGCACTGGCGGTTTCGGCGTTGTCGCTTCTGCGCGACGACACCGTCGCGAGGCTCAGGATCTGTCCCAATTGCACCTGGCTGTTCGTCGACAGAAGCCGCAATTCCAGCCGCCTTTGGTGCGACATGGCGGTGTGTGGCAACAGGCAGAAGGCAAGCCGTCACTATCGTCGCCGTCGCATGGCGGAAAATGAGGTCAGGAATGCGTAGCGGCCTTTCCCGTTCGATCCTTGTCGGCGTGGCACTCATCGCGGCCGTTGCGCTGGGCGCCTGCCGCGATAGCGGCAATGACGAAGGCAAGCTGTTCGAGATTTCCGGCAAGATATTCGTCTTCAACTACCGCCTCGCAAGGGCGACTTATGTCGTGACCCTGCGGCCGCTGAAGCCGATGGGAGAGGGCCAGGTCGCGGTCGCCAGCTTCCAGGATCCCGCCGGCGGCGCGCCTCTGGTGGTCGAGCAGAAGGTCTGGCCGAAGCTCGACAAGGTGACGCTGGAGAGCCCGGCACTGACCTGCGTCGTCAAGAACAAGCCCTATGCGATTGCCATCAGCATCAAGGGCGCCGACGGCGCGGTCCTGCAGAAGATCGATACCACGCTGATGTCGACGGAAGACCAGTCGATCCTGCCCGACCGGCCGCTGGTCATCGACCAGCTCTACACCGCCAATCCCGATCTCGTCGGCCATCCCGACGGCAAGCTGCCGGGCGAACCGAAGCCGGATTGCTCGAAGGGCGGCTGACGCGTCGCGGCCATCCGGGCCGCAGCTGAAATTTTCGTGCGCCGGGCAATGTCCGTGGATCGGTTTCATACCCGATTCAGGATGGCCGCGGACTGTCCGTTGCGCGTTGCCTGGCATCTGCGATTTTGTTTGACCTGCCTTGCAAGGGGAGAAAGGATGCGTCATCCGACCCCGACGTTGGCTGCCTGCCCCGCGTGGCCTCCGCAGAGGAAATGCCTGATGACGCTGCACGACGTCGCGCTCGACGACAAGTTCGATCTCGCAAAGGAGCGCATCTTCCTGTCCGGCGCGCAGGCGGTCATCCGCATGCTGCTGATGCAGCGCGAGCGTGATCGCCGCGCCGGCCTGAACACGGCCGGCTTCGTCTCCGGCTATCGCGGTTCGCCGCTCGGCGGCCTCGACATGCAGCTTTGGAAGGCGAAGAAACAGCTCGCCCAGGCTGACATCGTCTTCCAGCCGGGTCTCAACGAGGAGCTTGCCGCCACCGCTTGCTGGGGAACGCAGCAGACGGAACTGCTGGGCGAGGGCACTCATGACGGCGTCTTTTCGGTCTGGTACGGCAAGGGACCGGGTGTCGATCGCTCAGGCGACGTGTTCCGCCACGCCAACCTCGCCGGATCGTCGAAGCATGGCGGCGTGCTTGCGCTGATGGGCGATGACCATATGGCCGAATCCTCGACCAATGCGCACGCCACCGAATTCCTGTTCGTCGACACGATGGTGCCGATCCTCAATCCCGCCGGTGTCCAGGAGATCATCGATTACGGGCTCTACGGCTTTGCCATGTCGCGCTTTGCCGGTACCTGGGCGGCGATCAAATGCGTCAAGGATAACATCGAATCGACCGCCTCGGTCGATGCCGCGCTCGAGCGGCTGAACATCGCCGTGCCGGATTTCGACATGCCATCAGGCGGTCTCAACATCCGCCACGAGATCGATATGCTCGGTCAGGAGGAGCGGCTGCATGAGCACAAGCGCGCCGCGGCTTCCGCCTTCATCCTTGCCAACGGGCTGAACCGCATCGTCTATTCGGGCGGCCGCAACCCGAAGATCGGCATCATCACGCTGGGCAAGAGCTATCTCGATGTCCGTCAGGCGCTGGAGGACATCGGCATCGACGAGGCGGCCGCCAACCGGATCGGCGTGCGGCTGTTCAAGGTCGGCTGCCCCTGGCCGCTCGACCTGCATCACATCGCCGATTTCGCCCGCGGCCTCGACACCATTGTCGTCGTCGAGGAGAAGCGCTCGCTGATCGAAGTGCAGCTGCGCGAAAGCCTTTATGGCACTGCCACCCAACCGGTCATTATCGGCAAGAAGGACGAGCGCGGCGACTGGCTGTTTCCGGCCAAGGGCGCGCTCGATCCCAACGAGATCGCCATTGCGCTTGGCGAGAGGATCGTCAGGACCATCGGCCCGTCCGAAGAGATTTCGGCGCGGGTGGCGAAGCTGCGCCAGTTCCAGGCAATGCTCACCGAGGCCACCGACATCGGCTCGCGCACACCGTTCTTCTGTTCCGGTTGCCCGCATAATTCGTCCACCAAGGTGCCGGACGGCTCTATCGCCGCGGCCGGCATCGGCTGCCACTTCATGGCGCTGTGGATGGACCGCAACACCGTCGGTTTCACGGCCATGGGCGGCGAGGGCGCGCAATGGGTCGGCCAGGCGCCGTTCTCCAAGCGCGAGCACATCTTCCAGAATCTCGGCGACGGCACCTACAACCATTCCGGTACGCTGGCGATCCGCTTCGCGCTGTCGAGCGATGCCAACATCACCTACAAGATACTCTACAATGACGCCGTCGCCATGACCGGCGGCCAGCCGCACGAAGGCGGCCTGACCGTCGACATGATCGCCAGGCAGGTGCGCGCCGAAGGCGTCGACCGCATCGCCATCGTCACAGATGAGCCCGGAAAATATGCCGGCAAGGCCGAATTCCCGGCCGGCGCCACCATCCATCACCGCGACGACCTCGATCTCGTCCAGCGCGAGCTGCGCGATGTCAAAGGCGTCTCCGTGCTGCTCTACGACCAGACCTGCGCCGCCGAAAAACGCCGCCGCCGCAAGCGCGGCACCTTCCCCGATCCCGACAAGCGGGTCTTCATCAACGAGCTGGTCTGCGAGGGCTGCGGCGATTGCGGCGTGCAGTCGAACTGCGTCTCGATCCAGCCGGTCGAGACCGAATTCGGCCGCAAGCGCAAGATCGACCAGTCGAGCTGCAACAAGGATTTCTCCTGCGTCAACGGCTTCTGCCCGTCCTTCGTCACTGTGCACGGCGCCAAGATCCGCAAGGCCGAGGGCCTGGCCGGCAAGGCCGATCCGCTGGAAGGCGTGCCTGTGCCGGCGCAATTCCCGCTTGGCGAGCAGGGCTGGGCGGCGATCATCGACGGCGTCGGCGGCACGGGCGTCGTCACCGTAGGTGCGGTGCTTGGCATGGCGGCGCATCTCGAGGACAAGGGCTGCGGCATGATCGACATGGCCGGCCTCGCCCAGAAGGGTGGCTCGGTGTTCACGCATGTCCGCATCGCCCGCACCCCCGACGACATCCATGCCATCCGCGTTTCGGCCGGCAAGGCCGATCTGGTGCTTGGCTGCGATCTCGTCGTGTCGGGCGCCAAGAAGGTGCTGACCGCGGTGCGCGAGGGCCACACCATCTTCGTCGCCAACACCGCCGAGATCATGCCTGGCGAATTTGCCCGCTCGGCGGATTTTTCGTTGCCGATAGAGCGGCTGAAAAAGGCGATCCGTGCGGCCGCGGGCGACGACAAGGCGCATTTCTTCGACGCTACCCGCACCGCCACGGCACTTTTCGGCAACTCGCTCGGCGCCAACATGTTCATGCTCGGCTTTGCCTTCCAGCATGGCGGGCTGCCGCTATCCGCCGAGGCGGTCGAGAAGGCGATCGAGCTCAATGGCGAAGCCGTGGCGATGAACGTCGCCGCGTTCCGCTGGGGACGTCGCGCTGCCCATCAGCCGGAATTCGTGCGCGGCCTCGTTGCCCAGCCGGGTCCAGCCGTCGCTGGAAAGGCCGGCCCGGGCACGGATGTCGCCGAGACACTGGACGATATCATCGCCCGCCGCGTCGCCTTCCTGACAGCCTATCAGAACGCCGCCTATGGCAGGCGTTATGCCGAAAAACTGGCCGTTTTGCGCGCCGCCGAAGCGAAGGCCGTACCTGGGTCGACCACGGTATCGCAGGCCGCCGCCAGGAACCTGTTCAAGCTGATGGCGATCAAGGACGAATACGAGGTGGCGCGGCTCTACACCGACGGCTCTTTCGCCGCCGAACTGGGCAAGCAGTTCCAGAGCTACGAAAGGCTCGAATTCCACCTCGCGCCGCCGATCATGGGCCGTCGCGGCAATGACGGAAGCCCCCGGAAATCGAGCTTCGGCCCGTGGATGATGAAGGGTTTTCGCGTGCTGGCGGCGATGAGGGGCCTGCGCGGCACCGCCTTCGACCTGTTCGGCTATACCGCCGAACGGCGCATGGAGCGACGGCTGCTGGCGCAGTATGAGGCGGATCTGGAGCTCATCGCCGGATCGCTGGCCCCGGCCAGGGTCGATGCGGCCGTTGCGCTGGCCTCGGTGCCGGCCCTCATTCGCGGCTATGGTCACGTCCGTCGAGCCAGCGCCGACAAGGCTTCGAGCGAACGCCAAAGGCTGCTCGAACGCCTATCGAGTACGCCGGCGCGGCCGAAACTTCAGGCCGCGGAATGATCGATACGCCTTGTTTACCTGAACGACAATTTCCTTGCTTTCCGTTGCGTCACCCGGCTTGACGGCAGGAGCGGCGGGGCCTCTCTAAATCTTTCTTAAGGCGGATGTGGCACTGCTTGGCTCCCCAGGGTTGGGATTCAGGCGTTGAATCTGATAAAGAAGAACGAGATTCCGGTCGACGTCTACATTCCGTTCGTGGAAACCTTGTTTCGCGACGGGTTGACGCTTTCGATAGGATTCTTTGCCCAAACCCTGCTGGTCGTGCTGGTTTACTGGAAAACCATGGATCCGGCCTATCTCGCCGTCACCCTCGGACTGCTGGCTGTCGCCTTCCTTCGTCTTCGCAACATCAGGAAATATCGTCACGCTCCTTCGCCTCAAAATTGGGAAGAGGCGCGTCGCCGCGAGAACGACTACATACTGTACGGCTCGATGCATGGCTTCATGCTTGGTGCCTTTTGCTTTGTCGGCATCTATCTTGCCTATGACCCGTTCGCGGAAATAGCTGCCGTCTGCGTGACGCTTGCCTCCGCCACGTCTATTGCTGGCCGCAACTATGGTTCGCCCAGGATGGTCGTGATCTTCATTATGACCATGACTTGGCCGATCTCGCTGGGCTTCATCCTGCGGGGCGATCCCTATCACTTCATTCTCGGCCTGCTTTCGGCGCCATTTCTTTTTGCCATCAAGCGCTTCGCCGATCTGGTCCGCGAGGTGCTCTTCGCCGCCCTGTCCGAGGAAAAAAAGGCCAATCGCATCGCCCAGCGCTTCAACCGAGCGCTCAACACCATGTCGCACGGCCTTGTCATGCTCGGCCCGGACGGCCGCGTCGCGGTGGCCAATGCCGAGGCCGCGCATCTGATGTCGCTCAAGTCGCCCGACGCGCTGCTCGGCCGGTCGATCCATGGTCTGTTGATGCGCGGTGTCGCCGGCGGCATGCTGGCGCCCAAGGATTGCCGCTACATCGAGGCCCAGCTGACGCGTGCCCTGCGCGAGGGCCGCGACCGCAAGGTGCTGGTTTCCCTCGCCAACGGCCAGCATTACGAGTTCTCGGCTCGCGAAGGCAGCCAGGAACTGGGCGTCATCACCTTCGAGGACGTCACCGCCCGTGTCGAGGCGGAAGACAAGATCCGCTTCATGGCACGTTACGACAACCTCACCGGCCTGCCCAACCGCGCCTATTTCCATGAACTGGTAGGCGAGGCCATGGTATCAGGCGATCGCGATCGTCTCTGCGGCCTTGCGGTGCTCGACCTCGACGATTTCAAGAGCGTCAACGACACGCTTGGCCATCCGATCGGCGATGGCTTGATCTATGCCGTTGCCGAGCGGCTTGCCGCCATTGCCAGGCAAGATATCACGGTCAGCCGTTTCGGTGGCGACGAGTTCATGATCTTCTTCGACCGCGTCGAGGATGAGAGTCATCTGACCAGCCAGCTCGACGAGATTTTCGCCGGCCTGCAAGGGGAAGTCGACGTCGCCGGTCACGGGCTGCGCATTCAGGCCAGCGGCGGCGCGGTGCTGTCACGGGTCAAGGATACCGATGTCGACGCCATGATCGTCAAGGCGGACCTGGCGCTCTACAAGGCCAAGGAGCTCGGCAAGAACAGCTGGCGGCTGTTCGAAGCCTCGATGGATGCCGCCTTCCGCAACCGTCAGCTGATGAAGGCGGACCTGCGTACAGCCGTGGAAAGCAAGGGCTTGAGGGTGGTCTATCAGCCGATCGTGGCGATGAGCACCATGCGTATAGCCAGCTGCGAGGCGTTGTGCCGGTGGGATCATCCCGATCTCGGGCCGATCTCGCCCAGCATCTTCATTCCTTTGGCCGAGGAAATGGGCATCATTTCCGAGATCAGCACCTTCGTGCTGCAGGCAGCCTGCGCCGAATGCGCCAAATGGCCGGACCAGACCAGCGTCTCGGTCAATCTCTCGGCCAAGGATTTCCGCAACCGCGACGTCATCCAGAAGGTTCGCGATGCGTTGGCCGGCTCCGGCCTCGCCGCCTCCCGGCTCGAGATCGAGGTCACCGAAACGGCGCTGCTCGACGACAAGTCGCTGACGCGCCAGTATATCGAGGAGCTGAAGCAGATCGGCGTACGCATCGCGCTCGACGATTTCGGCACCGGCTATTCGAGCCTGAGCTATCTGCACAAACTGCCGCTCGACAAGATCAAGATCGACCGCTCGTTCCTGATGGACGTCACCCAGAACCCCCGTTCGCTCGAGCTGCTCAAGGGTATCGTCAACCTATCGCGGCCGCTGGGGCTTTCGGTCACCGTCGAGGGTGTAGAGACCTTCGAGCAGCTCAAGATACTGGCGCTGCAGGTCAAGCCCGACCTTGTCCAGGGGTTCCTGTTCGGTTCGGCGCTCAGCGCTTCCGGCATCGAGACCATGTCGAACACGGTATGGCCCTTCGCCAAGGACATCAATACAGCCAAGAGAGCCGCACGCCGCTGACCGGTGCCGGGAAGAATGTCGCCTTTTCATAAAAATTTACGGATCGTTAACGTTAATGATCGGTAAACGACGTGTGCTCCATTTTCATCTTTTACATCTCAGGGTCCCGTCGTAGGTTGAACTGCGGCGGAAACTTACGAGGGTTTGAGTATGGATGTGCAGTTGGAAGCGCTTGGCCATGTGGCGGGCGGGGGTGAAGAAAATTCGCCCTACAGCATGTCGAGTTTCGCCCGCAATGTTTCAGCGATGCTTGAGCGGACGGAATATCGTCGCTGCGACAAGGGGGAGGATCTCGAAGACATCTATAGGTTACGCTACAAATCCTATCGCTTGAATGATATGGTGTCGGAAAACCCGGAACATATTGTGCATGACGAGCTCGACGAAGCTGAAAATTGTTCCAAGTTCGGCGTCTATATTGACGGCATCCTGGTCTCCACGGTGCGCATTCATCATGCCTGCCGGGCCACGCCACAATCGCCGTCTACAACTGTCTACGGCGACATCCTGCGCCCGATGCTGGCTGCGGGTGCGCACTTTGCCGATCCGAGCCGCTTTGCTGCCGACCCAGACTGGTCGAAGGTCTATCCGCAGATCCCCTACCTGACGCTGCGCCTTGCCGGAATGGCCTGCTTCTACTTCGACGCACCTTACTGTCTCTCGACTATCCGGCCCGAACATGCGGGTTTCTACCGTCGTATCTACAGTTCTGAGCAGATCGGCGAGCTGCGCGACTATCCAGGCCTGAACTACAAGGTCGTGCTCTATCGCGCCAATGTCGCTGCCATTCGCGAGCGGTCGTTCTCGCGCTTCCCATTTTTCCGATCCACATCTCTGGAGCAGCGTATGCTGTTCGAGACACCTGGTGCTGGAGAATTGGCGCCGCTGACCATCCTGCCGACTGCCAAATATTTTCGCGAAGCCGCCTGAGATTAGGCGTTTCGCAGAACCACTGGAGCTTTCCGGCCGGATACGCGTTCTGATGGCTCGGCGCCTTGTCGTCCTCGCCATTGGTCGCCGAATCCACGGATATGCCAAAGGAACCCGTCATGACCATTTCCACACTTGCGCTCACCCCGCTTATCTCGCTGATCGCCGGCGTGCTGATCCTGGTCATGCCAAGGCTGTTGAACTACATCGTCGCGCTCTATCTGATCGTCGTCGGGTTGCTCGGGCTATTTCCGCATCTAGCCGGCTGAGGGCGCCGGCTTAGGCCACGCAAGCGTCTGCCTTCGAAGCATCTTTCCGCATCAAGCATCAGAATCAAGCGATCGGACTCCGTCGCGCGTTGGCAGCCGGCTTCAACCTTTCCTTGAGGCAGTTGTCCGCTGTTGTGCGGCAATAGCGCCATTGCTCTCGGCCCGGCTTTTCGCTATGTGCCTGAAAGATGTCTTCGAAGGGGTATTCCTATGGCTGATCACTCGCCGACCGGTCCTGTCGAACTGGGCGCGAAGATGGACTATGCCGAGCATGACCGCACCTATGCGGGCTTCCTCGCGCTGGCCAAATACGGATCGCTTTTCTGCGGAGCCCTGCTTCTGGCGATGGCCTTCGGCTTCTTCGCGGGCGGCTTCTTCTCGGCGACCATCCTGTTCGTGCTGATTATGGCCGTCGGCGCCTTTATCCTCCGATAGATTTTCCGACACCTTGTCCACGGCGCCGCCGCGAGGCCGGCCGGCGTCTTGCGGGAAATAGCTTCCGGCCGAAAGGATCATGCGGTGGGACAGACGGTTTTCATCCCTCGTGAGCTCGATGCCAATGAGCCGCGCGTCGCGGCCTCGCCCGATACGGTGAAACGGCTGGCGGGATTGGGGTTCGACGTTGTCGTCGAGACCGGCGCCGGCACAAGGTCGCGCATCCCCGACGAGGAGTTTGCCAAGGCTGGTGCTGCCATCGGCAAGGCCTCCGATGTCGCCAAGGCCGATGTCGTGCTGAAAGTTCGCCGGCCTGATGAAGCCGAACTGAAGAGCTACAAATCCGGCGCGGCTGTGATCGCCATCATGGACCCCTATGGCAACGATGCCGCCGTCGCGGCACTGGCCAAAGCCGGGGTGACGGCCTTCTCGATGGAATTCATGCCGCGCATCACGCGCGCGCAGTCGATGGACGTTTTGTCCTCGCAGGCCAATTTGGCCGGCTATCAGGCGGTGATCGACGGCGCTTCGGAATATGACCGCGCCTTGCCGATGATGATGACGGCGGCCGGCACGGTGCCGGCGGCGAAGGTCTTCATCATGGGCGTCGGCGTCGCCGGTCTGCAGGCCATTGCCACGGCGCGCCGGCTTGGTGCGGTTGTCACCGCCACCGACGTTCGCCCCGCCGCCAAGGAACAGGTCGCCTCGCTCGGCGCAAAGTTCCTCGCCGTAGAGGACGAGGAGTTCAAGGCCGCCGAAACGGCCGGCGGTTACGCCAAGGAAATGTCGAAGGAATACCAGGCCAAGCAGGCGGCACTCACATCAGAGCATATCGCCAAGCAGGACATCGTCATCACCACGGCGCTGATCCCCGGCCGGCCGGCGCCCAAGCTGGTGTCGGCTTCCATGGTCGCCTCGATGAAGCCGGGCTCGGTGCTCGTCGATCTGGCGGTCGAGCGCGGCGGTAATGTCGAGGGCGCTGAAGCCGGCAAGGTTGTCACCACGGCCAACAATGTAAAAATCGTCGGCCATCTCAATGTGCCAGGCCGCATCGCGGCGTCGGCCTCGCTGCTTTATGCCAGGAACCTCTTCGCCTTTCTCGAGACGCTGGTCGACAAGACGACCAAGACGCTTGCCATCAACCGCGACGACGATCTGGTCAAGGCAACGATGCTGACCGACGGTGGCAAGGTGGTGCATCCGGCTTTTGCCAAGGCGGCGGAACAGCCCCATGTCGAGCCGGCCGCAATCCCGGCCAGGACCATGGTCGCCGACGCTTCGCCGAAGAAAGCCGCGCCCAAGAAACCGGCCGCTGCCAAGTCGCCCGCTGCCAAGCCGCCCGTTGCCAAGCCGAAGGGGATCGCGTGATGGATCAGACCTTGCAGAAAGCCCTCGACCAGCTCGACCAGGCCTCCGCCGCCGTTCGGCTGGCGGTGCACAATCTGGCGACCACGCCTGGTGGTGCCGATGCGGCGGGTGATGCCGCGCATGCGCTCTCCGGCGGCGCCATCGATCCCTTCGTTTTCCGCTTCGCCATCTTCATCCTGGCGATCTTCGTCGGCTACTACGTCGTCTGGTCGGTGACCCCCGCACTGCATACGCCGCTGATGGCCGTCACCAACGCCATCTCCTCGGTCATCGTCGTCGGCGCGCTGCTTGCCGTCGGCATCGCCGCCTCCGGTGTTGCCGCGGGCTTCGGCTTCGTCGCGCTGATGCTGGTTTCGGTCAACATCTTCGGCGGCTTCCTCGTCACCCAGCGCATGCTGGCCATGTACAAGAAGAAGGACAAGTAGAGCGCCATGAACGCCAACTTCGCGTCCTTCCTCTATCTCGTCTCCGGCGTCCTGTTCATCATGGCGCTGCGCGGCCTGTCGCATCCGACCACCAGTCGCCAGGGCAATCTCTACGGCATGATCGGCATGGGCATCGCCATCGCCACCACGCTGGCGCTGGCAACCCCCTCGGCCGGCCGCTTCGGCCTGATCGTGCTCGGCCTGGCCATTGGCGGCAGCGTCGGCGCCGTCACCGCGCGCCGCATCGCCATGACTTCGATGCCGCAGCTGGTCGCCGCCTTCCACTCGCTGGTCGGCCTCGCCGCCGTCATGGTGGCGGCCGCCGCCATCTATGCGCCGGAAAGCTTCGGCATCGGCACGGATGGCGACATCCATGCCCAGGCCCTGATCGAGATGAGCCTTGGCGTCGCCATCGGCGCCATCACCTTCACCGGCTCGGTCATCGCCTTCCTCAAGCTCGACGGCCGCATGTCCGGCAAGCCGATCATGATCGGCGGCCGCCACTTCATCAACGCAGCACTTGCCATCGCGCTCGTCGTCCTGATCGTGCTGCTGGTCACCACCGAGTCCAAACTGGTCTTCTGGTTGATCGTTGCGGCCTCGCTGGTGCTCGGCATCCTGCTGATCATCCCGATCGGCGGCGCCGACATGCCGGTCGTCGTCTCGATGCTCAACTCCTATTCGGGCTGGGCGGCGGCGGCGCTGGGCTTCACGCTCGGCAATCTGGCGCTGATCATCACCGGTGCACTGGTCGGCTCCTCCGGCGCGATCTTGTCCTACATCATGTGCAAAGGCATGAACCGAAGCTTCATCTCGGTCATTCTCGGCGGCTTCGGTGGGGAGACTGCAGCGGCCGCCGATGACGGCATCGAACGCACGGTCAAGCAGGGTTCTGCCGACGATGCCGCCTACCTCATGATGAACGCCCAGAAAGTCATCATCGTGCCGGGCTACGGCATGGCGGTTGCCCAGGCGCAGCACGCACTGCGCGAAATGGCCGACAAGCTCAAGGCCAATGGCGTCGACGTGAAGTACGCCATTCACCCGGTCGCCGGCCGCATGCCCGGCCACATGAACGTGCTGCTCGCCGAAGCCAATGTGCCCTACGACGAAGTGTTCGAGCTTGAGGACATTAATTCGGAGTTCGCGCAGGCCGATGTCGCCTATGTCATCGGCGCCAACGACGTCACCAACCCTTCCGCGCGCGACGACAAGTCGTCGCCCATCTACGGCATGCCGATCCTCGACGTCGACAAGGCGCGCACCTGCCTGTTCGTCAAGCGCTCGCTCGGCTCCGGCTATGCCGGTATCGACAACACGCTGTTCTACAAGGACGGCACCATGATGCTGCTCGGCGACGCCAAGAAGATGACCGAGGAAATCGTCAAGGCGATGGACCACTGATTTCGCCACGGCGCGACTGACCCAAACACAAAAGCCCGGCGCAAGGCCGGGCTTTTGCTTTTCAATGCTGAGCCGCTTCAGCGGCTGGTGAGAAAAACCGCTTCCTCATCGTCGCGCTGCCTGCCCCCAAGGGCCGCGGCAGCACTGGCGATGAAGGCGCCGATGGCCAGCGACAGCGCACCAAGGAGCGCAAATGTCGCACCGGCCTTCCTGGCAGTGTCGGCGGCCTGCTGCGCCTTGACCTTGGCGTCCTGAGCCCTGGCGATGATCGCATCCACCCGCGCCTTGGCATCTGCTTCCGAAAGACCGGTGCGAGCGGCGACGAGTTGCGACAGGTAGGTCTTGTCGTCTGCCGAAACCTCGCCTGCCGCCGCACCGGCGATCAGGATGCGCGAGGCCTGCCCGGTCGCGGCGGTATCGCTGTCTGGATTGGCGGCAGCCAGCCTGCCCGGATCGGCCGGACGGAACAGCGAATCCACAAGGTAGGATGTCGCATTGTCGACCGATGCGCTGCCGGCATTGGCCGAAGCCCCCGCCGATGCACCCATGGCAGCGCCAGACGCGACGGTGGACACCGCCTGCACGCCTGAACCGATTGCTGCGGAAAGGGCGGAGCCAAGCACGCCGACGACGAGCAAGGTGGCCAGCGCCCAGGCAAGAAAGCCGTGTGCGGTGTCCCGGAAATAGACCTCATCGGTGTGGATGCCGACCCATTTGGTGCGCAGCCGCCCGGCAAGATAGCCTCCGACACCAGAGGACAGCCATTGCACGATGACAAGCCAGACGGCGGTGGACGCCGCGAAAGTGGTGACAGATGCGCCGGATCCCGACCATGGCGACACCATGGTCAATCCCAGCCCCGAACCGAGCAGCATGAGGATGAAGGTCAACGTCGAAGCCGCGAAGGCACCGGCGATGATCGGTCCCCAACTGACGGCGGTGGAGGAGGATTCTGTTGAAGTGGAAACGTCGACAGCCGATAGGGTGGACTGCATGGAAGCCCCCTACCGTACGAACAGCATGATCAGAATGATGATCGGGATCGGAATACCGAGCAACCAGAGCAAAATGCCGCGTCCCATGAAGGCCTCCTGTAAGAAATTGTGATCGATGTTGTCACAATGTCCCGCAGGGACTTCCGTTCCGGGGCGTTGTAAAATGATTTTGTTGCCGCCGGTGGAACAATTGGCGCGCCGCAGCGCGCCAATTCAGAATTTAACGTCCGGATCAGATATCCAGATTGGCGACCGACAGCGCGTTGTCCTGGATGAACTCGCGCCTGGGTTCGACCTCGTCGCCCATCAGCCTCGAAAATAGTGAATCCGCGTCGGTCGCGTCATTGACCTTGACCTGCAGCAGCGAGCGCACGTTCGGATCGAGCGTGGTTTCCCACAGCTGTTCGGCATTCATCTCACCGAGACCCTTGTAGCGCTGCATTGTCAGGCCCTTGCGGCCGGTTGCAAAGACCGCATTGAGCATCGCCAGCGGCCCCGAGATAGTTTCGGAGACATCCTTGCGGCGCAGCACCGGCGGCGAGCCGTAGACCTCGCTGAGGCGCTGTGCGTAGCGGTCGAGCTGGCGTGCGTCGGCCGAATTGATCAGCGCCAGATCGAGATGCGCGTATTCCTTGACGCTGCGCACCGTGCGCTCGAACACATAGCCGCCGACACCTTCATTCGAGGTCGACATGCGGCCGGTCCAGCCGCGCTCGGTGTCCTCGGCAATGATGTCGAGGCGTTTTGCAATCCGCTCCGCCATGGCGTTGGCGCGGCCGAGATCGGTGAACACGTCCGGGTTGAGCCCGCCGGCGATCGCCGCCTGTTCGACGACGCCTCTGTTGTAGCGCGTGTGCAGGCCGTTGATCAGCTGGCGCACCGCCAGTGCGTCGTCGATGGCTCCGCGCAGGTCCTGCCCGATGCGAACCTCGCCCGAGCCGAGCGTAAGCGATGCTTCCTCCAGTCCCGAGCCGATCAGGAACTCTTCGAACGCGCTCTCGTCCTTGATGTATTGCGAGCTCTTGCCGCGCGTCACTTTGTAGAGCGGCGGCTGGGCGATATAGAGATGGCCGCGCTCGATCAGCTCCGGCATCTGCCGGAAGAAGAAGGTCAGCAGCAAGGTTCTGATATGGGCACCGTCGACATCGGCGTCGGTCATCAGGATGATCTTGTGGTAGCGCAGCTTGTCGGCGTTGAACTCGTCCTTGCCGATCGAGGTGCCGAGCGCCGTGATCAGCGTGCCGATCATGTCGGAGCCGAGCATGCGGTCGAAGCGCGCCCGCTCGACATTGAGGATCTTGCCGCGCAACGGCAGGATCGCCTGGTTCTGGCGCGAACGCCCACCCTTGGCCGAGCCGCCGGCGGAGTCACCCTCGACGATGAAGATTTCGGACTTCGCCGGGTCGCGTTCCTGGCAGTCGGCCAGTTTGCCGGGCAGGGAAGTGACGCCGAGCGAGCTCTTGCGGGTGATATCGCGCGCCTTGCGCGCCGCTTCACGCGCCGCCGCGGCCTGGATCACCTTGTCGACGACCACCTTGCCTTCGCTCGGATGTTCTTCCAGCCAGGTGCCGAGCGCTTCGTTGACCAGGCCTTCGACGACAGGACGGACTTCCGACGAGACCAGCTTGTCCTTGGTCTGCGAGGAGAATTTCGGATCTGGAACCTTGACTGAAAGCACCGCCGTCAGGCCTTCGCGGCAATCGTCGCCGATCAGCGAGACCTTTTCCTTCTTGGTCAGGCCGGAGGATTCGCCATAGCCGGTGATCTGGCGCGTCAGCGCGCCGCGAAAGCCGGCCAGATGCGTGCCGCCATCGCGCTGAGGGATGTTGTTGGTGAAGGCCAGCACGTTCTCGTGGTAGCTGTCGTTCCACCACATCGCCACTTCGACGGTGATCCCGTCGCGCTCCGCCCGGATGGCGATCGGCTTGTCGATCAGCGGTTTCTTGACCCGATCGAGATATTTGACGAATTCCTCGAGGCCTCCATCATAGTGCAGCTCATGGCGCACGACGTCGGCATGACGGGCATCGGTCAAAATGATGCGCACGCCGGAATTGAGGAAGGCAAGCTCGCGCAGCCGGTGTTCCAGCGTGCCGAAGTCGAACTCGACCATGGTGAAGGTCTCGGACGACGGGAAGAAGGTGATCTGGCTGCCGCTGCGGCCCTCATAGGTGCCCGGCTGCTTGTCCTGCTCATAGCTGCCGGTCGCCTTCAGCGGCGCGTCGGCATTGCCATGCGTGAAACTCATCTCGAAGATCTGGCCGTTGCGGCGGATTTTCAGCTTCAGCCATGCCGACAGCGCGTTGACCACCGAGACGCCGACGCCATGCAGGCCGCCCGAGACCTTGTAGGAATTCTGGTCGAACTTGCCGCCGGCATGCAGCTGCGTCATGATCACTTCGGCCGCCGAAATGCCTTCTCCGGTGTGGATATCGGTAGGAATTCCGCGGCCATTGTCGATCACGGTGACCGAACCATCGGGGTTGAGCGTCACGGTGACGAGATCGGCGTGACCGGCCAGCGCCTCGTCGATGGCGTTGTCGACCACTTCATAGACCATGTGATGCAGGCCCGAACCGTCGTCGGTATCGCCGATATACATTCCGGGGCGTTTGCGGACAGCATCCAACCCCTTCAAAACCTTGATGGAATCGGCGCCGTATTCGGCTTCAGCACCGTTGTTGTTGTCGATCTGATCGCTCATGAAAACCTGTTGTCTGGATGCCGCTTGCACGGCGCGAAAAACCCGCTCCGAATCGCGCCTCTGATATGCACTAGATATAGGCGCAAAAGGCGGTTTTTCCAAGGTTTGCAGGCATTTCACGGGGAATGAGCCGGCTGTCCATGACAGCCTCC
The DNA here is from genome assembly GCF_040322895.1 of Mesorhizobium sp. M0088. Lineage (NCBI taxonomy): Bacteria > Pseudomonadati > Pseudomonadota > Alphaproteobacteria > Hyphomicrobiales > Phyllobacteriaceae > Mesorhizobium > Mesorhizobium sp. M0088. Next base: position 412,767 of record NZ_JAMYUI010000001.1, on the reverse strand, counting down.
CGTCAGGCCCTATTTCACTTTGGCCAGCCGGTCCCTGAGAAACTTGATCATGAACTTGTATCGCGGCGCCAGCCGCCCGCTGCGGTCGAGCTCCAGCGTCATGTCCAGCGCCTGCGAAAGCACCGTCTTGGGGTTCTTGGCGACCTGAGCGTAGTCGATCATGGCAACCACCAGGTCGCGCTGCCAGGTGGCGTTGTTTGGGTCGGACCGAGCGAGCTTCTGGCGGATGTCGAGACTGTCCTGGAAAGCCTGCCGCGCGCCGTTGACGTCGCGCTGCTTGGCCTTGAGCATGCCGATCTCGGACAGGGTGATCGACAGGTCGCGTTGCCAGTCGGCATTGGCAGGGTCGAGCTTGGCCAGCCGGTCGGCGATAGCGAAACTGTCTGTATAAGCCTTGAGTGCTCCGGCGCGGTCGCCCTGTATCGCCAGAATGCCGGCGACCTTCTCCAGGCTGACCGAGAGGTCGCGTTGCCAGTCGGCGTTGGCAGGGTCACTGGCCGCCAGCACGCGGGCTATCGAGAGGGCTTGCCTATAGGCGGCGAGGGCTGCCGGCCATTCCTCTTGATCGCTCAGCGCATTGCCGATCTTTGCGTTGCCGACAGACAGGTCGCGCTTCAACTCACTGTTGTCGGGGTCGCGGCCCACTAATTGTTCGACGATCGCATGGCCCGCTTTATAGGACGCGAGTGCGCCCGCCGCATCGCCGCGCTCGCGCTTGAGGTCGCCGATCGTATCATGGCTGACCGACACATCGCGCTGCCGTTCGGCATCCTGCGGCTTCTTTTCGGCCAATGCCAATCGGATCCTCAGGCTCTCCTCGTAGGCCATCTGGGCGTTGTCCAGTTGCCCCATGACCCGGGCAAGGCCGCCGATCTCGTCATAGCTGATGGTCAGGTCACGCTGCAGCTCGGCGCGCTCCGGTTCGTTGTCGGCAAGCTGCTTCTTGACCGACAAGCCTTCCTGGTAGATCTGCGAGGCCCCAGCCAGATCGCCTTGCGTCACAAGCACATTGCCGATCTTGTCGTCGGCCATGGCGAAGTCGCTGAACCATGACAGCCGATCGGGTTCGGCAGCGGTCAAATCCCTGAGCATGGTTCTGGCGGTCCGATAGTTTTCCAGCGCTTCCGGCAGGTCTCCTTGCGCCAGCTTGATGTTGCCGAGCTTGATGTGGCTGACGGCAAAATCGCGCTTGACGCTCGGGTCGGTTTCCCGGGCCGAACGCAGCTCGAGATTGGACACCAGCGCTGCAAAGGCGCGGCCTGCCGCATCGGTGTTGCCGACAAGGGTGTAGAGCTTGCCGAGCTCGTCCAGCGTTCGGATCTGGCGGTCGGCCTGGTCCAGGGTCAGATCGGTTTGCCCGGCCTCGCCGTAGAGGACCAGCACCGATTCATAGTCCTTGATGGCCGTGGCATAGTCGAGGTCGGCACGCGCCGCACCGCCCGACAGGAAACGCGTCGCCGCCTCGGACAGCGTGCGGTTGACGAAGTTGGCCTTCAAGGCGTTGCGCGAAACATTGTCGATGTCGGCGGCCTTTGCGAGGATGGCGCGAGCCCCATCGAAGGCGCCGAGCGAAAGCTGCTCCTCGGCCTGCCGGCGCAATTCCGTCACCTGCGGATCATCGGAGGCCAGCGTCCTCATTTCGCCGCGCACCTTGACGAAGGCGTCGGCCGCCTCGCGCAACCGGGCATTCAGGCTGTCCGCCGAAAGGTGGCTGGCGTCGGAGCTGATCAGCACGCCGTAGAGAGGCGCCAGCGGCATGTCGGCATCGCTGGCGACCTGCTCGACCTCACCGCGCATTTCCGGCGTCACGTCGGCCATGGCAAGCAACAGGCGCTCGCGCTCCGGCAATTGTTGCTTGGCGGCCGCGGCAAAAAACAGCTTCGGCAGGCCGCTCTCGACGTAAGGCAGCTGTTTGCCCCGCGACAAATCGTAGACCTCCTGCTGCACCAGCGTCAGCACCGAGCGGATCTCGAGCCCGTCGGTGCCGAGATATTTGGTCAGCGCTGTCGTGAAGGGCGAGTTCTGGCCGGTGCCGTCGGCAGCCGTCTCGCCCGGTGCGGCGGAGAAGGCGAACAGGATGTTTTCGGCGCGGCCAATCCGGCCGAGACCCGGCTTCACCTTGTCGGAGACATCCTTTGCCAGCGATGTCGCGCCGCGCCCTTCACCGCTGCTTCCCGAGAAGGGATCGCTGCGGCAGGCGTCGAGCATGATCAGGCCGACCTTGGCCGTGGCGGCCACGCTGTCGCGCACCTCTTCCAGCGGCAGGCTGGTCTTCTCCAGCGCATCGAGCGAGGAGGCGTCGGCATCGATCGGGAGCAGCCGGTTGTCGCCCGAGATTTCCACGCCGTGGCCGGAGAAGTAGACCAGCGCCACGTCGGCGCCTTTGGCATCCAGGCGAAAATCGTCGAGCGCGCGGCGCATTCGCCGCAGGTCACGATTGGTTTCGAGGATGACCTCGAAGCCGAGCTTCTTCAGCGCCGCTGCCATCGCCTCGCCGTCATGGACCGGATTGGCGAGCGGCCGAACCAGGCGGTAGCCGTCCTCGGCTATGATCAAAGCCACGCGTCGCTCAGCCACCGCGGCGGCGGTGCTCATGAGCATCAGCAGCAAGGCAAAAAGCAAGCGCAAGTCGAACCGCCCCCGGCTTGTCCATTTGCGCAAACATTCCACCTCTTTATGCCATGAGCAAGCCGGGCTTTTTGCGGAAGACCAGCGTTTTCAGGCAACCCGCATAGGCTTCAAAGCCTCGCTCCAGCGCAACAGCTCGTCGAGCATGGTTTTGGCTCCGCCCTGCACCTGTTCGCTGGCGTTGAAAGCGCCGTTCTCATCGAGCAGTTTCTGGTACATCGGCAGCGCGACGCCTTCCGAGATCGGCATGACGCCGACCGATGTCAGCAACGGCTTCAGCGCTTGCGCCGCGCGCAGGCCGCCGGAGACGCCGCCATAGCTGAAATTGGCTGCAGGCTTGTACTTCCATTCACGCGAGAGATAATCGACCGCGTTGACGATCGCCGGCGCCACGAAATAATTGTATTCCGGCGCCACGAAGACGAAGGCGTCGGCGGCATCGATCGCTTTCGACCAGGCCTTGGTATGGTCGTTCTTGTAATTGCCGAGCCTTGGATGGTGCGGTTCGTCCAGCACCGGAAGCTTGAACGTATCGATGTCGGTCAGTACCGGCTCGAATTTTCCATGCTCGCGCGCGAACGTGTCCAGCCACTCGGCAAAAACCGGTCCGGCGCGGCCTGGTCGCGTGCTGCCGATGATGATGTTCAACTGGTGCTTCAAGGCGGGCTCCTAGGTCTGGCGGTATCTGTTGGTGACCTACGGCAGGGCACGGCCGCGGACAAGGCGGCACCGCCATGGAGGCGGTCACAATCGGCTGAACGGATCGCCTGCCGTGACGCCTCGGGCTGCATATTTGCGCCTGCCGTTCGGTCACATGGACGCCCGCATTGCAAGCCACTACATTGGGGTATCAGCGGAGCAGCCCATGGACATCCAGCCCGCCCCCTTCATTCCCCCGGCGCCGAAGCCGCGCACCACGCCGCCCTCGACGCTGGAGATGATCCGCATCGTCTACCGCAACCCGCTCGAATTGTGGGGTGAGCACACCTACAACGAGCCGTGGATCTCGGCCAATGGTGTTGGTGGACATCTGATCGTCGCCAATGATCCCGGCCTGATCCGCCATGTGCTGGTCGACAACGCCAGGAACTACAAGATGGCGACGGTGCGTCAGAAGATCCTGCGGCCGATCCTGCGCGATGGCCTGCTGACCGCCGAGGGCGAGGTCTGGAAGCGGTCGCGCAAGGCGATGGCGCCGGTGTTCACGCCGCGCCACATCTTCGGCTTCGCCCAGCCGATGCTGAGACGCACGCTGGACTTCGTCGCCCGCTACGAAGACGGCGGCACGTCCGACATCGCCCATGACATGACGCTGCTCACCTACGACATCCTGGCCGAGACGCTGTTTTCCGGCGAGATATCAGGCGAGCCCGGCAGTTTCGCCAACGAGATCGACCGCCTGTTCGAGACCATGGGTCGCGTCGATCCGCTCGATCTGTTGCGCGCGCCCGACTGGCTGCCGAGGCTGACCCGTATCCGCGGCCGCAAGACCATGGCCTATTTCCGCAAGATCGTCACCGATACGGTCAAGATGCGCGAAGCGAAATTCAAGCGCGACCCCGATGCCGTGCCGCAGGATTTCCTGACGCTGCTGCTCAAGGCCGAGGGACCCGACGGGCTGACGCGGGCCGAGGTCGAGGACAACATCATCACCTTCATCGGCGCCGGCCATGAGACGACGGCGCGTGCGCTGGGCTGGACACTGTATTGCCTGGCTGAATCACCGTGGGAGCGCGACCGGGTCGAGCAGGAGATCGACCAGGTGTTGGCGCGCGAGCCCGATCCGACGAAATGGCTCGATGCCATGCCGTTCACGCGTGCGGCTTTCGACGAAGCGCTCAGGCTGTATCCGCCGGCGCCGTCGATCAACCGCGAGCCGATCGAACCGGAAATGTGGAAGGATCTTCATATCCCCAAGCACGCCGCGGTGCTGGTGATGCCCTGGGTCGTGCATCGCCACAGGAAACTGTGGGACCGGCCGGATGCCTTCCTGCCGGAGCGCTTCCATCCGGGAAATCGCGAAAAGATCGACCGCTTCCAGTATCTGCCGTTTGGCGCGGGTCCGCGCGTCTGCATCGGCGCCAGCTTCGCCATGCAGGAGGCGATCATCGCGCTGGCGATCATGCTGTCGCGCTTCCGCTTCGACACGACAGCCGAAACCAAACCCTGGCCGGTACAGAAACTGACCACGCAGCCGCAAGGCGGTCTGCCGATGCGGGTCACGCCGCGACAGGCATGAGACACAGCTTCAGACGGTTGTGATAAATCAAGCAGCAGGCTTGCGTTGCTGGAACTGGCCGGCGGCGCGGTAGCGCCAGAGATAGCTCGGCAGGATCGTCGCGATCGATTGCGGCTGGATGCCGAGCCCTGCAAGCGTCCTGTTGGTCTTGTTGGCGGCGTCCGAAACGATGTTGTGCTCGCGCAACTGCGTCACCTGGTCCTTGGTCAGCAGCGGATTGGGCAACAGACCGAGGATCGAGGCCTGGATGTTGGCCACCCACCACGGCACCGGCACCAGCAGCCGCTTGCGCTCGATCACGTCGAGCAGCTCTTCCATGCACTGCTTGAAGGTGAGCACCTTCGGTCCACCAAGTTCATAGATCTGGCCGCCATCCACCTTGCCGTCGACCGAGCGCGCCACCGCTTCGGCCACGTCGCCGACATAGACCGGCTGGAACTTGGTCTGGCCGCCGCCGATCAGCGGCAGCACCGGCGAATAGCGCGCCATGTTGGCGAAGCGGTTGAAGAAGCCGTCTTCGGGTCCGAAATTGATCGACGGCCGGAAGATCACGGCGTCCTTGATCGTCTCCAGCACAGCCTTTTCGCCAAGCGCCTTGGTGCGCGCGTAGTCTGATTCGGAGTCCAGATCGGCGCCAAGCGCAGAAATGTGGGTCAGGCCGGCGCCGACCGAGCGTGCGGCCTCGGCCACTGCGCGGGCGCCGAACTCGTGCACGGCGGAGAATTTCTGCCGGCCGCTCTCATGCAGGATGGCGACCAGATTGACGACGTGGTCGGCGCCCTGCACGGCGCGGTCTACCGACCAGCGCACGCGCACATTGGCCTGCACCGGCTGGATCTGGCCGACATTGCCAAGCGGCTGCAAATGGCCGGCAAGATCGGGCCGCCGGCAGGCGACCCGGATGCGATAGCCGCGCTTGGCCAACGCGCGCACGACATGGCGGCCGACAAAGCCTGACCCGCCAAAGACGACGACGAGCTTTGGGGTCTGCAGGATTTCGGTCATGGCTGGCTCCGGCGCTCGCAAGCTTGGCTGAAGCCGTTTCATAATCCGTTTCGTGCCAAAGGCAAAGGGCGACGCGTCGTCGCTATCAGCCTGTCAGAACGCTTTGCCCATACGGGCGTCGACCGAATGGCGGTTGCCGCCGCGAATGACGAAGAAGAGCAGGATCGCCGCCCAAAGCAGCGACTTTTCCGCGCCCGAATAGCCTTGGTCCATCGTGACCCAGTGGAACCAGACCGTGACCAGCAGCACGAACAGGCCGGCAAAGGCGGCCGGCCGCGTCAAAAACCCGATGGCAATGAAGATGCCGCCGAAGAATTCAGTGCAGGCCAGAAGCAACGACCACAACGCGCCCGGATAGAAACCGAGACCCTCGACCATCTCGGCAGCGCCGAAAGGATTGGTGATCTTCTGCGAACCATGGATGGCGAAAAACCCGCCGGCGACGACGCGAAGAACGGTTTCGGCACCATCGTGCAGAGCCGCGTAAAACCTGCCAAGGACCGGGATGACAAGGGCGTTGCGGGGGTTGTCCGTGCTTGCCGACATTATAGCTCCTCTGTTTTGCTCAATCAGCGCAAACGGCCGGTCGGGTCGGCCGAAGTCAAATAAACAAAAGTTGACCAAAACAAGAATGTTTTATTCATTGTGCGTCAAAACGCAGAAAACCCCGCCGAAGCGGGGTTTTCCGGGTGACATCCATGCGAAGTCAGGGGCCGACGGAGCGGCCTGACCTGAGACGGTATCAGGAGGGCGTGAAGCAAGTACGCCCACCCCAGCCCTGAACATCCGACATGGTGCCACCAACCTTCTTGCAGGCGGCGACGAAATCGGCGCTGCAATTGGCGAATTTTGCATGGCCGTTCTTGCAGTAATGGTCTTCGGTGGCGCCGCCGCTCGGGGCGGCGATGACACCCGGGCTGGTCGGCTTGGCCGGCGCGGCCTTCAGGGTGGCTGCCTGTGTGGCACCCATGAACGAGCCGAGCAGAAGGACGGCGGTCAGCATGGTGATCTTGGTGTTGGTCATGACAATTTCCTTTGATTTGGGTTGAGGTTTCCGAGGCGCGAAGGACCGGCCTTCGCGTGATGCAGGCTTTCGATTTCGGTTTGCTGCTTCCCCCGGTGTGGATCGGGCAAGCTCGCCTTGCCCTGGACAAAGCTGGGTCGCAGCAAGGCGCGGAAAGGTTCAGCAGCGCGCAAAGAAAATCGCACCGCGCCGCGCCTGCGGCGGGCAGATTTCAGATAACTATTTGATATAAAAAACTATTCAGGAAGAATAGCGTGCGGCGAATTCGGAAATGCGCTGCACCACCGCCTTGGATGCCGTGATGCCCCGCGCTTGCGCATTCTCGGCGGCCTCTGCGCGGGCACGACCGGGCACATGCACACCGAAGCGCCGCCGCAGCCGGTCGAGCTGGTCCTTCATCCGCTGCTCGAAATCCGGATCGAGCAGCTTGGGTTCGATAGCAAGCACGAATAGTCCCGTGCCGGGGCTGTCCGGCCCGCCGCTGAACCATGGCGCGTCGAGCGACCAGTTGGCGCCCGACAGGCCCGCCGCCAGCACCTCGACCATCAGCGCGATGTTGGCGCCGCGCTGGCCGCCGAAGGCGAGCATTGCGCCCTTCATGGCGGCGGCGGGATCGGTGGTCGGGTTGCCGCTGGCGTCCAGCGCCCAGCCTTCAGGGATCGTCTTGCCCTCCTCGGCCGCTTTGCGGATGTTGACGAAAGCGGTGGCGCTCGACGACTGGTCGATGACCAGCGGCGCCCCGTCGGCGGCGGGGGCGGCAAACGACATCGGGTTGGTGCAGTAGACTGGCTTGACCGAGCCCGAGCCGGCAAGTACGGCCGGGCCGTTGGTGGCGGCGAACGACACCAGCCCGAGTGTTGCCAGCCTTCCGGTGAAATAGCCGAGCGCGCCGCATGTATAGGCGTTCTTCTGCGAGAAGATGGCGACGCCGAACAGCTTTGCCGCCTTGGCGAGGTCGTCGATAGTGCGGTCGAAGCCGGTATGCGCCAGCCCCCGGCGTGCATCGGAGAGATAGACCGCAAGCGCCGGCCGGGTGATCACCGGGTCGGCATTGCCGTCGATGCGTCCGGCTTCCAGCGCCTCGAGATAGTCGATGAAATGCGACAGACCGACCGAGGAAAGCCCTTCGGCCTCGGCTGATATGATCGAAGCAGTGAGCGATTGTGCCGCTTCCTCATTGGCGCCAGCGCCAAGTGCCGCCATCCGGCACAGTCCTTTTGCCTGGTCGAGACTGAGTTGCATGATGGCAATCCTAGGGGAGTAAGGGAATAGGGGAATAGGGGAATGGTGAGCAGTGAATAGCGAATGGGGATGGAATTGTGAACGTGAATAGTGGCTGGCTACTCCCCTACTCCCCTCTAGCCAATCTTGTTGGGGATCCTGGCCTCTATCCTGCTGAAGGCGAAGACCAGAATACCGGTGATCGTCATGTAAATCAGCGCCAGCAGCAGCAGGGGCTCATAGGTGAGGTAGGTGTCCTGCCGCACCTTGGACGAAACGGCGAAGATGTCGATGACACTGATCGTTGCCACCAGCGGCGTCGATTTCAACTGCAGCACGGTCTCGCCGGTCAGCGTCGGCAGCGCCCGGTAGATGGCCTGCGGCAGCCAGATCCGCCGGAATGCCTTCCAGCGGCTCATGCCGAAGGCACGCGCCGCCTCCAGTTGTCCCTTGGGCACACCGGCAAAGGCGCCACGCATCACCTCGCCCTCATAGCCGGCGAAAGACAGGGTCAACGCCAGCACGCCATAGGGCCAGGCTTGCCTGAGATATGGCCACATCCAGGATTCGCGGATCCACGGATATTGCGGGAACAGCGAACCCAGGCCGTAATAGAGCAGCCAGAGCTGGATCAGCAGCGGCGTGCCCCGGATCACCGTGCAGAACACCTTGGCAGGCGCGGCGAACCAGAATGAGCCGGCGGCTTGCGCCAGCCCGAGCGGCACGGCGAGCAGAAAGCCCAGCACGCAGGTGACGGCCAGGATCCACAGCGACCGCCAGATGCCGATCAAGCCCATTTCATAATATTGCGGCAGCCAGTCCCAGCGCATGAAAAAGGCAGCCGACAAAACAAGGCCCAGTGCGATCAGGATCAGCACGATGCGGTGCGGCTGCAGCCACAGCGATGTTCGCGCGACGACGTTGATGATGGCAGCCTCGTTGGCCATCAGCGCGCCTCCTTGAGCGAAGGCATGCCGCGCCGCGACCAGGTCTCGACCCGGCCGATGACGAGGTTGGAGAACAGCGACAAAAGCAGATAGAGCACGCCCGCCGCGAAAAAGAAGGTGAAATAGGCTTTGGTGACACCCGCCGCCTGCCGCGTCGCCAGCGCCAGTTCGTAGAAGCCGACGACCGCCAATAGCGCGGTATCCTTGGTGGCGATCAGCCAGAGATTGGCGAGGCCCGGTATGGCGAAGGGCAGCATTGACGGCAAGGTGATGCGCCGCAACAGCAGGCCCGGAGACATTCCATAGGCGCGGGCGGCCTCGATCTGGCCCTGCGGAATGGCCAGGATCGCGCCGCGTATCACCTCTGTCGAATAGGCGCCCTGGACGAAGCCGAGCACGGCGATGCCGGCGGCAAGGCCGCTCACGTCGACGCGCTGATAGCCCATGGCCGTCAGCGCCTGATTGATCAGGTCGGTTCCGGCGTAATAGAGCAGCAGGATCAGCACCAGTTCGGGCACAGCCCGCACGATGGTGGTGTAGACCGCCAGGAGATCGCGCACCACCGGCCCGCCATAAAGCTTGCCATAGGCGCCGCCGGTGCCGATCAGAAGGCCGAGGCACGTGGCGCCCAGCGCGATCTCGATGGAGTGCAGCAGCCCGACCAGAAGCGTCCCGCCCCAGCCTGGCGGGTAGGGCGAGAGAAGCTCGGTGATGCCGGCCGCGGAGGCCGAAAGAAGTGCGTCGATCAGCGTCGCCCCCGAAGTGCTGGCCAACCGCCGACGGCTGCGTCGGCGGCAAACATGCCTGGGAAAGATCGGGCAGGTGGGGCACGGCGCTGACGCCATACCCCACCGCTCATACGAGGATCGTCAGTTCGACTGCGCGCCGCCGCCGCCGTAAATGTCGAAATCGAAGTATTTCTTCGAGATCTCGTCATACTTCCCGTTGGCGCGGATCGCCTTGATGCCGGCGTTGATTTTGCCCTTCAGTTCGGTGTCTTCCTTGCGCACGCCGGCGCCGACGCCCGGTCCGAGCACTTCGTCATCGGGAGCGACCATGCCCTTCAGGTCGCAGCAGGCCTTGCCCTGGTCGGATTTCAGGAACTCGCCAAGCGCGATGGAATCGGCCTGAACCGCATCGAGGCGGCCGGCGGCAAGATCGTTGTTGGCTTCGTCCTGGGTCTGGTATTCCTTGATCTCGGAGGCTGTGCTGCCAAAATGTTTCTTGGCGTAGACAGCGTGCACCGTCGAAACCTGCACGCCGACGATCTTGCCCTTGAGGTCGTCCGGGGCGGAGCCGAATTTCTGGTCCTTCGGGCCGATGATCGCGGTCGGCGTGTTATAGTACTTGTCCGAGAAATCGATCGTCTTCGCGCGCTCGGCGGTGATCGACATCGAGGAGACGATGAGGTCGATCTTCTTGGTCGTCAGTGCCGGGATGATGCCGTCCCAGGCGACCGGGGTAATGACGCAATCGAGCTTCTCCTCGGCGCAGACGGCATCGATGAAGTCGATCTCCCAGCCAACCCACTTGCCCGAAGCATCGGGCGAGGTGAAGGGCGGATAAGGCTCGGCGGCGACGCCGATCTTGACGGGATCGGCCTTGGCCACGCCCATGGCTGCGACGCCGAGCAGCAGCGCTGCGGCAAATGTCTTCAGAACGGTCTTCATTTCATAACTCCCAGTTTGTTGTTGGTTCCCGGTTTTCTTCCGTCCCGGCCTGTTCTAGCCGATGTTGCGGATGAACTGCTTCAGCCTTTCGGATTTGGGCGCGCCGAAGATCTGCTCGGGCGGGCCTTCTTCCTCGACCAATCCATTGTAGAGATAGACGACATGCGTCGCGACCTCGCGGGCGAACTTCATCTCGTGGGTGACCAGCACCATGGTGCGGCCTTCGCGCGCCAGGTCGCCGATCACCTTCAGCACTTCACCGACCAGCTCGGGATCGAGTGCGGAGGTGGGCTCGTCGAACAGCATGACGCGCGGATTGATGGCCAGCGCACGGGCGATCGCCGCGCGCTGCTGCTGGCCGCCCGACAGATAGGCCGGATAGACGTCGCGCTTTTCGGCCAGACCGACACGGGCGAGCAGTTTCTCGGCCTCGCCGATCGCCACATCGCGCTTGACGCCAAGCACATGTACGGGAACTTCGATGACGTTTTCGATCAGCGTCATGTGGCTCCACAGGTTGAAGTTCTGGAACACCATGCCGAGCTTGGAGCGGATGCGCTCGATCTGCTTGCGGTCGGCCGGAATGGTGTGGCCGTGGCTGTCGGCCTTGAGCTTGATCTCCTCGCCATTGACGCGAATGATGCCGCTGGTCGGGTTTTCCAGGCAGTTGATGCAGCGCAGCAGGGTGGATTTGCCGGAGCCCGAGCCGCCGATGATGGCGATGACCTCGCCGTCGCGCGCCGACAGCGAGACGCCCTTCAGCACATGCAGCTCACTGAACTTCTTGTGCAGGTTTTCGACGTGGATGGCTTCGGCGGCGCCGTCATGCGCCTTGCCGGATTGGACTGTGGCAGCTTCCACCACGCTCACTGGGTGACCTCTACAGGGTCGGTGGCGGTTCGTCGAACGTCTATCCGGCTAATCAACATATACGCTGTACTGCCCCGCTCCAGACTTCAGCATGGACCCAACGGCGCGAGCCCGTCAATCCTGCTTATTACGGCACTTGCGAGCTTGTTGTGCAAGTGTATAAATAGCCTTCCATGAAATTTTCTCGATTTTTTTCAGCGAAAAAGGACTTCGATGAGCGCTTTCGGATCACAGTCCATGGCGGCGCCGCTGCGCCGCGTGCTGATGCGGTCGGCGGCCAACGCCATGCGCAATGCCGACAGGGCTGCTTGGCACTATGGCCCGGGTTTCAATCCGGCGAAAGCGGCATCGCAGCACGCGCTCCTTGCTGAACTGGTGGCGGCTTCCGGTGCCGAAATCGAATGGATCGAGGACACGGCGGATGGACTTTCGGATTCGGTGTTCACGCACGACCCGTCGCTGATGACCGATCGCGGCGCGCTGATCCTGTCCATGGGCAAGCCGTTGCGCGCCAGGGAGCCCTCGCTGCATGAGGAAACCTACCGAAGGCTGGGTATTCCAATCCTGGGCCGCGTCGAGGTTCCTGGCCAGGTCGAAGGCGGTGATTGTGTATGGCTCGATGCCCGCACGCTGGTGATCGGGCGCGGTGTCCGCTCCAACCAGGAAGGCATCCAGCAGGTTTCCAACCTGCTGACGCCGCTGGGCGTTTCCGTCTACGGCTTTGATCTGCCGCTGTGGCAAGGCGAAGAGGCGTGCCTGCATCTGATGTCGGTGATCAGCCCGCTGGCCGACGACCTCGCACTGGTCTATTCACCGCTTTTGCCGGCCCCGTTCTATCAGATGCTGAAGGCGCGCAACGTCCGGCTGGTCGAAGGCGACGCCGAAGAGTTCGCGGCTTCCAACGGCCTTAGCCTGAACGTGCTGCCGACCAGCCCACACAAGGTCATTGCCGTCGCAGGCTTTCCAAAGACCAAAGCCGCGATGGAAGCCGCCGGCTGCACGGTCGAAATCTTCGAGGCGGATGCGCTCTGCATCGCCTGCGAGGGCGGGCCGACATGCCTGACGCGACCGATCCTGCGCCAATGAATATGCCATCCCGCCGCAGGTTCCGTCGCGAGGGCGAGGAGCGGCGGCGGCAGGATCTGATCGAGGCCACTCTGGACAGTGTGGCGGAACATGGCCTGCAGGGCGCCACCTTGCGCACCATCGCATTGCGTGCCGGCGTCACCGCTGGGCTGATCCGGCACTATTTTCCCGGCAAGGAAGAATTGCTGCAGGAAGCCTATGCAGCGCTGATGGGCCGCATGACCGAGCAGGCGAAAGCGGCTTTGGTCATGGAGAATGCCTCGCCTCGCCAGCGCCTTGCGGCTTTCGTCACCGCCAACCTCAATGCGCCGATCATCGATGCGCGGGTGTTTTCGCTCTGGGCAACCTTCATCGGCCGCGCCAGAGCGGATCCGACCTTGGCCCACGCCCACCGCGAAGGCTACCTTGGTTTTCGCAATGAGGTGGAGGCGGTTGTGGCTGAGGTGCTCGCCGCCGAACGGCGCAATCCGGACGCAAGCCAATTGCGCCACCATGCCATCGCGATTAATGCGATCATCGACGGACTCTGGATCGAAGGCTGCCTGGCCGGCGAGATGTTCTCGGCCGGCGAATTGGCGGCGATCGGCATCAAGACTGTCGAGGCCGAACTAGGCCTCGCGCCGGACGGGGAGGAAAACCAATGACGACACTCGGCGAAGCCCTCATCTCGCTGCTTGAAGCGCATGGCGTCGACACGGTGTTCGGGATTCCGGGCGTCCACACGGTCGAGCTCTACCGCGGGCTGGCGCGCTCGAATATCCGCCACGTCACGCCGCGTCACGAACAGGGCGCCGGCTTCATGGCCGATGGCTATGCGCGCGCCAGCGGCAAGCCGGGCGTCGCCTTTGTCATCACCGGACCGGGGCTCACCAACACCATCACCGCCATGGGGCAGGCACGCGCCGATTCGGTACCGATGCTGGTCATATCAGGCGTCAACGCCACGCCGACGCTGGGCAAGGGGCTGGGCCATCTGCATGAATTGCCGGACCAGCGCGGCATGATGGAGAAGGTGGCGCTGTTTTCGCAGCGCGTTACCGAGGCCGGCGAATTGCCCGGTGCCCTGGCGCAGGCCTTTGCCCTGTTTTCATCGGCGCGGCCCGGCCCGGTGCATATCGAGATCCCGACCGACGTCATGGTCACGTCGGCGGATGGCATCGCTGCCATGCTGAGCAATGTGACCCCACCCGCGCCGGAAGGTGCCGCAATTGCCAGCGCGGCCAAACTCATCGGTGCCGCGCACCGCCCGCTGATCCTGGTCGGCGGCGGCGCCAAACGCGCCGAAGCGCCACTGCGGCGTCTGGCCGAGCGGCTGGGAGCGCCGGTCGTCCAGACCACCAATGCGCGCGGCCTGCTGCATGGTCATCCGCTTTGCGTGCCGGCCAGTCCCAGCCTGAAGACAGTGCGGGCGCTGATGGCCGATGCCGACCTGGTCATTGCCGCCGGCACCGAATTCGGCCCGACTGACTATGACGGCTATAGCGATGGCGGCTTTGTCCTGCCCGCCAATCTGATCCGCATCGATATCGGCGCCGACCAGCTTGCCCGCCGCCCGGCAACCGTTTCGATCCAGGCCGATTGCGCCGAGGCGCTCGAAGCGCTGCTTCTGCAGACGGGCCATATCCCGGCAAGCGAAGGTGGGCCGACACGCGCCGCCGCCGCCCGGGAAGCAGCCTTTGCCGAACTCAATCCAACACTGCAGGCACAGGTGCGCGCCGTCGAGATGATCCGCGACGCCTTGCCGGGCGCGCTCATCGTCGGCGATTCGACGCAGCCGATCTATGCGGCCAACCTCTATTACGACCACGACCGCCCAGGCGGCTGGTTCAATGCCGCCACCGGCTTCGGCGCGCTCGGCTATGGCCCCCCGGCGGCGATTGGCGCGGCCTTTGCGATACCCGATGCGCCGGTTGTCTGCCTGACCGGCGACGGCGGCTTCCAGTTCACGTTGCCGGAGTTGGGCGCCGCGCTCGATGCGCGGGCGCCGGTCATCTTCATCGTCTGGAATAACAGAGGCTACCGCGAGATCGAAACCTCGATGCTCGATGTCGGTGTCGAGCCGGTCGGTGTATCGCCGGCGCCGCCGGATTTCTGCAAGCTGGCCGAGGCCTATGGCATCGGCGCCGAACGGCTTGCCGACATCGACGCTCTCGCGGACGCGTTGAAGCGCGCCCGGGCCACCGGACTGCCGCGCGTCATCGAAATCACGGTTGACTGAAGGACGGTGCTACGTATTTCCCGTCTCGCCGGCCCTGAACCACGGCCGGCCGGTGGGCGGACGCATGCAAAGACGCGACAACTGCCATGTCGAGATGTCAATTGAGTGACGGGGCAAAAGGCGCGACGCTTCGCGTCGGCGGCACAGAAACGACCTAACGATAAAAAAATGACAGGAGCGTCCAAGATGACGGAAACACTTGAAGGCAAGCATATCGTCGTGACCGGTGGGACCGGTGCGCTCGGCGGTGCGGTTGTCGGCAAACTGCTGAGTGACGGCGCGATCTGCCATGTGCCCAATGCCCATGCCGCCGCACCAGCGCATTTTCCCTTCGCCGCGCATGACCGTGTCCAGTTGGTGCACAATGTCGATCTCTCGGACCCCGCCAAGGTCGAGGCGTTCTACAGTCAGGTTCCAGGCCTGTGGGGCTCAATCCACCTGGCCGGCGGCTTCACCGCCGCACCGGTGGAAAAGATCGAGTCGGCGTCCTTTGCCGAGATGATGGACACCAATGCACGCACCGCCTTCCTGTGCTGCCGCGCCGCGATCCGCTCAATGCTGTCGTCGGACACGGCGGGCCGCATCGTCAACGTCACGGCGCGCGCCGGGCTCGATCCGCGGCGCGGCGCTGGCATGGTCGCTTACGCCGCCAGCAAGGCGGCGGTTGCCGCGATGACGGTGGCGATGGCGGAGGAGCTGAAGCACAGGGGCATCCTGGTCAATGCGGTGGCGCCGTCGACGCTCGATACGCCGGCAAACCGCGCCGACATGCCGGATGCCGATGTCACCAGATGGGTCAGCCTCGAAGCCGCCGCCGAAGCTATCGCCTACCTGGCATCGCCGGCCAATCTGGCGATGAGCGGTACGCTGGTGCCGCTTTACGGCAGGGCGTAACCTTCCAACCTTTATCTCGGTCAAAGAAAAACCCCGCCGGATCGCTCCGGCGGGGTTTTTGTTGAGGCCGCGCGCAAGGCGCGGCAACAGCTAATGCTTAGCTGCCCTGCTTCTTCAGCGCGGCACCCAGGATGTCGCCCAGCGAAGCGCCGGAGTCGGTCGAGCCGTACTGAGCGACCGCTTCCTTCTCTTCGGCGATTTCCAGCGCCTTGATCGAGACCTGCAGCTTGCGGGTCTTCTTGTCGAAGGCGATGACGCGGGCATCGACCTTCTGGCCGACGGTGAAGCGCTCGGGGCGCTGCTCGTCGCGGTCACGGCTCAGATCGGAGCGCTTGATGAAGGTCTCGATGCCGCTGTCGACCAGCCGCACTTCCAGACCGCCATCCTTGACGCCGATGACTTCGCAGGTGACGACCGCGTTCTTGCGCAGTTCGCCTGAAGTCGCCGCTTCGCCGACCGTATCCTTGGCCAGCTGCTTGATGCCGAGCGAGATACGCTCCTTGTCGATGTCGACATCGAGCACCTGCGCCTTGACCATGTCGCCGCGATTGTACTCTTCGATGACCTGCTCGCCCGGACGGGTCCAGTCGAGGTCGGAAAGGTGCACCATGCCGTCCACGTCGCCTTCGAGGCCGATGAACAGGCCGAACTCGGTCTTGTTCTTGACCTCGCCCTCGACCTGGCTGCCGACCGGATGGCTCGAGGCGAAAGCCTGCCACGGATTCTCGAGCGTCTGCTTGAGGCCGAGCGAGATGCGGCGCTTGGCCGGATCGACCTCGAGCACCACCACGTCGACTTCCTGGGTCGTCGACAGGATCTTGCCGGGATGCACGTTCTTCTTCGTCCACGACATTTCCGAAACGTGAATGAGACCCTCGATGCCCGGCTCCAGCTCGACGAACGCGCCGTAGTCGGTGATGTTGGTGACAGTGCCCTTGATCTTCTTGCCGATCGGGAACTTGGTGCCGATCTCGGACCACGGATCGCTCTCGAGCTGCTTCATGCCGAGCGAGATGCGGTGGGTTTCCTGGTTGATGCGGATGATCTGCACCTTGACCGTCTGACCGATGTTGAGGATTTCGGTCGGATGGTTGACGCGGCGCCATGCCATGTCGGTGACATGCAGCAGGCCGTCGATGCCGCCGAGGTCGACGAACGCACCATAGTCGGTGATGTTCTTGACGACGCCTTCGACAACCTGGCCTTCTTCGAGGTTCTGCACGATTTCCGAACGCTGTTCGGCGCGGCTCTCTTCGAGCACGGTACGGCGCGACACCACGATGTTGCCGCGGCGGCGATCCATCTTGAGGATCTCGAAGGGCTGCGGGTTGTGCATCAGCGGGGAGACGTCGCGGATCGGGCGGATATCGACCTGGCTGCGCGGCAGGAAGGCCACGGCGCCGTCGAGGTCGACAGTGAAGCCGCCCTTGACCTGGTTGAAGATGACGCCTTCGACGCGCTCACCCTTGGTGAACTTCTCTTCGAGACGGACCCAGCTCTCTTCGCGGCGGGCCTTCTCGCGGGAAAGCATCGCTTCGCCAAGCGCGTTTTCGATGCGCTCGACATAGACTTCGACGGTGTCACCGACCTTGAGGGTGGTGTCCTTGCCCTTGACGCCGAATTCCTTCAGCGGCACGCGGCCTTCGACCTTGAGGCCGACGTCGATGATGGCCATGTCCTTTTCGATCGCGGTGATCGTACCCTTGACGACCTGACCTTCGCCGGAATGGCCTGTGGTAAATGATTCTTCGAGCAGGCTCGCGAAATCATCGCGAGTGGGATTTGCAGCTGACATTGTTTCTCCTGGAGTGCCCCGCATCTAGAAGCGGGACGGGCGCCGTAGGTTAGCGTTGCGTTGGCCTGCCGGCGTTCCGGGCTACAAAAACCCTGGGCCGCTCTTTAAGCGGCAATTCCGGCGCATGAAGAATGCTGGCAGGCTGGTTCGTGCCCGATATGGGTATTTTCTTCGCCTCCGACAACGGAAATACGAGGGAAAACCCGGATCAGGCCTTGTCTCTCTTGGCCAGCACGTCGTCTATGATCGCCATGGCTGCAAGAAACGCGGCTTCTATAGCCATTTCGCTGGTATCAAGCAAGTGCGCGTCGGCCGCCGGCTTCAACGGTGAGTCCGCTCGACCCATGTCGCGCTCGTCGCGACGCACGATATCGGCGAGAATCTCGATGAAATCAGCGGTCCCGCCGATGCTCTCGATCTCTGCCAGCCGGCGCCGTGCCCGCACCTCGGCGCTGGCTGTGACATAGAGTTTGATGTCGGCGTCGGGGCAGACGACGGTGCCGATGTCGCGGCCGTCGAGCACGGCCCCGGGCGGCGTCTTGGCGAAGCCGCGCTGCTTTTCGACGAGGATGCGCCGCACCGTCGGATACACCGCGACCTTGGAGGCAGCCTCGCCGACGGCATGCGCCGACAAGACCGCCCGGTCGAGCTTTGCCAAGTCGACCTGGCGGGCCGCGGTTTCGGCGGCTGAGACATTGTCGAGCGGCAGCGCGTGCTGGATCAGCGCATAGGCGACGGCGCGATAGGTGAGACCGGTGTCGAGCAGGTTTAGCCGGTAATGGTCGGCCAAGCGCCGGGCGAGGGTGCCCTTGCCGGCGCCGGCGGGGCCGTCGATGGCGATGGTGAAGACATGTGTCATTTGCAGACCGCCGAAAGGGTTGGGCGCCGCGATCCTTCACGCCCCCCTCTGTCCTGCCGGACATCTCCCCCACAAGGGGGGAGATCGGCCGTTATCGCGGCCTCCGCTAATTGTCTACGTTGCAGAATTGGGCGAGGCGCAAAGCGTGCCAATCTCCCCCCTTGTGGGGGAGATGTCCGGCAGGACAGAGGGGGGCGCTGGCCCGCCGACGTACCAAGGCTATTGGTTGCCACGACCGTCACCCAATCTCCGCGCCCAGCGCCTTCATCAGCCCCATGAATTCCGGAAAACTCGTCGCGATCATCGCCTGATCGTCGATGGTCACCGGCTTTTCCGTCGCCAGCCCCATCACCAGAAAGCTCATGGCGATGCGGTGGTCGAGGTGAGTCTGCACGGTGGTGTCCTGGCCGTTGGGATGGCCGCCAAGGCCCTTGCCGCCCGGTTTGCCGCGCACGGCGAGCGAGGCCTCGCCCTCAGTGCAGTCGACGCCGTTGAGCTTCAGCCCGTTGGCGACGGCCGACAGCCGGTCGGACTCTTTCACCCGCAGCTCCTCCAGCCCCTGCATCAGCGTCTCGCCCTCGGCGAAGCTGGCAGCGACGGCGAGCACCGGATATTCGTCGATCATCGACGGCGCCCGCTCGGGCGGCACGGTGACGCTCTTGAGCTCGGAATAACGCACGCGCAGATCGGCGACGTCTTCGCCGCCGGCGTTGCGCGGGTTGAGGATGTCGATGTTGCCGCCCATCTCCTGCAGCGTCAGAAGCAGGCCGGTGCGGGTCGGGTTCATCAGCACGTTTTCTATTGTGATGTCCGAACCCGGCACAATCAGTGCCGCCACCAGCGGAAAGCCGGCCGAGGACGGGTCGCCCGGCACGGCGATGGTCTGGCCGGTCAGCCTGCCCTGGCCTTCGATGAAGATGTGGCGCACGCCGCGTTCGTCGGTCTCGACCGACAGGTTGGCGCCAAAACCCTTCAGCATCTTTTCGGTGTGGTCGCGTGTCATCACCGGCTCGATCACCGTGGTGATGCCCGGCGTGTTCAGCCCGGCGAGCAGCACCGCCGATTTCACCTGCGCCGAAGCCATCGGCACACGGTAGGTGATCGGCGCGGCATGCTTCGGTCCATGCAGTGTGATCGGCATGCGGTCGCCCGGCGTCGCCTTCAGCACCTGCACGCCCATCTGGCGCAAGGGTTCGAGCACGCGGCCCATCGGCCGGCCCGACAGCGAGGCATCGCCGATGAAGGTCGTCTCCATGTCATAGGTGCCGACAAGGCCCATGGTGAGCCGCGAGCCGGTGCCGGCATTGCCGAAATCGAGCGGGCCTTCCGGCTGCAACAGTGCGCCGTTGCCGGTGCCGCGGATCACCCACTCGTCGCCGTTCTTCTCGATATGTGCGCCCATTGCCTTCATGGCCGCACCCGTGCGCATCACGTCCTCGCCTTCGAGCAGGCCGGTGATGCGGGTCTCCCCGGAGGCGAGGCCGCCAAACATGAAGGAACGGTGCGAGATCGACTTGTCGCCCGGCACGCGCGCGATGCCGGAAAGGGCTGGGGATTGGCGGGCGGTGGCCGGCTTGGGGGCGGCGGCGTGAGACATGGAATTTCCCTGGACGGAATGCCGGCAGGCCGGCGCTTTTCATTTGTTGCGGCGGTCTCGTATCACGGTGGGGCGAAATGGTCATCCCCCATGGTCGTCACTGACGCGAGGCCTTTCAATGCATGGTTTTGTGACGCCGGCTTTTCGCTTTGACAGCGCTGCAAACTGTGGTTAAGGGGACCACTCTTTTATTGACGAGGCTTGCCGTGGCAAAAACCGAACTTGGCACAAAACGTATCGACCCGGAGACGGGCCGAAAATTCTACGACCTGAACAAGGACCCGATCGTCTCGCCCTACACCGGCAAGACCTATCCGCGTTCCTATTTCGAGGAAGGCAAGATTGCCGCTCTCGAGGAGGAAGAGGAAGTGGCCGAGAAGGAAGTGGACGCCGAGGAAGAAGAAGGCGTTGAGGTCGTCTCGCTCGAAGAGGCTGATGAGGACGTCAAGGGCGACGACCTGCCGGATCTTGGCGACGACGAGGACGACGTCGATCTCGGCGACGACGAGGACGACACCTTCCTTGCCGACGAAGAGGAAGAAGACGACGATGTCGCCGACATGATCGGCGTCGGCGACGACGACGACGAGGTCTGATCGGCCTTGAAAGCGGGCGTTTGCGGGCTTTCGAGGCCTGAGAAGAAAAAGCGGCTCTCGAAGGCTTGATATCTGAGAAGGGCGGGGTTAGAAGCCGCCTGCACTAACGGCGTGGTCTCCAACCCGCGCCGGATCTCTTCGCCGGAAACGGCGCCGGTTGACTGCCGGAAGTGGGGCCATAGCTCAGTTGGGAGAGCGCTTGAATGGCATTCAAGAGGTCGTCGGTTCGATCCCGATTGGCTCCACCAAACAGTTCCTCTGCAATTCGCAGCCGATGAATGTGCCGCACTGCGGCCGTTGCGCTTGATGGCCAGCTCAGGCAACGCCGCTGAAAGCGCCTCCATCAACGGAACGAACGAGCCATTTCTTGAGAGCGATGGCTCGCCGGACAAAGTCCTCACTGTTCATGGAGCGCCTAGAGACTGAAAGGCAGCCCGATCACCACTCGGCGAAGGAGCCGTCCTTGTGGCGCCAGACCGGATTGCGCCAGCGATGGCCTTCCTTGGCGCGTTCCTTGACATAGTCCTCGTCGATCTCGACACCCAGTCCCGGTCCGTCGGGAATGGCGACATAACCATCCTCGTAGCGGAAGACATCCTTGTTGGCGGCATAGTCGAGCAGGTCGTTGGCGGCATTGTAGTGGATGCCGAGGCTCTGCTCCTGGATGAAGCAGTTGTAGCTGACCGCGTCGAGCT
This sequence comes from Mesorhizobium sp. M0088, assembly GCF_040322895.1. Classification (NCBI taxonomy): domain Bacteria; kingdom Pseudomonadati; phylum Pseudomonadota; class Alphaproteobacteria; order Hyphomicrobiales; family Phyllobacteriaceae; genus Mesorhizobium; species Mesorhizobium sp. M0088. The sequence continues at coordinate 391,423 of NZ_JAMYUI010000001.1, read as the reverse complement.
GCAGGCACGCAGCAAGCGCGATCGGCCCGAGAGGGCAATGCGGCGCCACCGCCACGTCATAGGCTTCCGCCATCGCCGCGATCTTGCGGCATTCGGTGATGCCGCCGGCGTGCGACAGGTCTGGCTGGATGATATCGACGACACCTTCCTCGAACACCGACTTGAAGTCCCAGCGGCTGTAGAGCCGCTCACCGAGCGCAATCGGCGTCGAGCCAAGCGCGGCGATCTCCTTCAGCGCCTCGCGGTTTTCGCTGAGCACCGGCTCCTCGATGAACATCAGCCTGTAAGGCTCCAGTTCTTTGACCAGGGCACGCGCCATCGGCCGGTGGACGCGCCCATGAAAATCGACGGCGATGCCGATGTTGGGTCCGACCGCCTCGCGCACCATGGCGACGCGTTCGACAGCCGCGTCGATCTTGTCATGGCTGTCGACGATCTGCAGCTCTTCGGTGCCGTTCATCTTCAACGCCAGGAAACCGCGTGCAACCATTTCCTTGGCTCCAGCGGCCACTTCGGCCGGCCGGTCGCCGCCGATCCAGGAATAGACCTTGATCGTGTCGCGCAGCTTGCCACCGAGCAGTTCATGCACAGGCACGCCGAGCGCCTTGCCCTTGATGTCCCACAGCGCCTGGTCGATGCCCGCAATGGCACTCATCAGGATCGGCCCGCCACGGTAGAAGCCGCCGCGATGCATCACCGTCCAATGGTCCTCGATCAAGCGGGGATCCTTGCCGATCAGATAATCGCCAAGCTCCTTGACCGCTGCCTCGACGGTCAGTGCCCGGCCCTCGACGACCGGCTCGCCCCAGCCGGTGACGCCGGCATCGGTCTCAATCTTCAGGAACAGCCAGCGCGGCGGAACGATGTAGGTGGTGAGCGAGATGATTTTCATGCGCAGTCTCAGTTGCTCTTGAGTTTCTTGGCGCTGACGAGGTCGCGCGCCGCGAGGTCGAGGATCTTGTTTGCGGCCCCACGCGCCGCCTCGGCGTCGCGCATGCGCAGCGCCTCGACCACCTCGCGGTGCGCCGCCACGGCCTCCATGCGCCGGTCGAGCGAAATCACCGCCGTCGCCTCGAGCGAGAATTTCAGCCCGGTGTCGATGAGATTACCGATCTGGCGAAAGATCGGGTTGTGGCTCGCGGCATAGACGATCTGGTGGAAAGCGATGTCGCTGCGCGAGAAGGCGGCGAGGTCCTCGCCAGCGCCGGCCATGCCTCGCCATGCCGCTTCGAGATCGGCGATTTCCTGCAGCGTCGCGCGGGTGGCGGCGAGTTCTGCGACCAGCGGTTCGATGGCGCGGCGCGTTTCGAGGATGGCGTCGAAGAGCTTGTCGTCCAGCGCGTGCGGCGCGTGCCAGGCGAGCACCTGCGGGTCGATGATGTTCCAGTCGTCCTCGTTGCAGACGATCGTGCCGATGCGTGGCCGCGACAGCACCAGCCCTTTGGCGGCCAGCACCTTCAGGGCTTCGCGGATCACGGTGCGGCTGACGCCATACTCGACGCCGAGCTCGTTTTCGGTCGGCAGTGAGGAACCAGCCGGGTAGCGCCCGGAGAAGATGTCCGAGGCTATCGCCTTGGTCACATCCGGCATCACGCGCGGGCGGCGAGTGGTCGTATCTCCCGGGGCTTTTTTCAGAATCTCGGTCACCTCAGCCCTCCTCCAAGGCGGCGAACCGCTGGTTTCGCACAGCCGGTCCGCCCTTAACGGATGCGGATCGATTGCGCCAGCGATCGCTGGTCAGAGCATGTACATTAATTATCATACCAGATCAATTGACGAGTATGATAAAAGCGATTAGAGACTCCGGCATCCGGGCTGAGCGCCCGGTCTATCGCTGGGAGGTAATCATGCGACTTTTGAAGACCGCGCTCGTCGCGGGCGCGCTTGCTGTGCTGTCCGTCACGACCATCGCTGCATATGCTCAGGACACCAAGATCGGTTTCATCGTCAAACAGCCCGAGGAGCCGTGGTTCCAGGACGAATGGAAGTTCGCCGACCAGGCCGCCAAGGAGAAGGGCTTTACCCTGGTCAAGATCGGCGCCGAGGACGGTGAGAAGCTGATGTCGGCGATCGACAATCTCGGCGCCCAGGGCGCCCAGGGCTTCATCGTCTGCACACCGGACGTGAAGCTTGGCCCCGGCATCGTCGCCAAGGCCGCCGCCAACAATCTCAAGCTGATGACTGTCGACGACCGTCTGGTCGGCGCCGACGGCAAGGCGCTGGAAGACGTGCCGCATATGGGCATTTCGGCCACCAAGATCGGCGAAGCCGTCGGCCAGGCGATCGTCGACGAAATGAAGGCACGCGGCTGGAAGGCCGACGAGGTCGGCGCCATCCGCGTCTCCTACGACCAACTGCCGACCGCGGTCGACCGCGTCGAAGGTGCCATCTCGGTGCTGAAGGCAAACGGCTTCAAGGCCGAGAACATCTTCGACGCGCCACAGGCCAAGACCGACACCGAAGCCGCCCTCAACGCCGCAACGGTCGTGCTCAACGCCCATGCCGACATCAAGAAGTGGGTCTCCTTCGGCCTCAACGATGAGGCGGTGCTCGGCGCAGTGCGTGCTTCCGAAAGCGTCGGCATCCCCGCTGACAGCGTGATCGGCGTTGGCATTGGTGGCGCGGATTCCGCGATCAACGAGTTCAAGAAGCCGACCGCCACAGGTTTCGTCGGCACCGTGATCATCTCGCCGAAGCGTCATGGCTACGAGACGGCGCTCAATATGTATGACTGGGTTGCCAACAACAAGGAACCGGAGAAGCTGATCCTGACTTCCGGTGCACTCGCCAAGCGTGACGACTACCAGAAGGTCCGCCAGGGCCTCGGCATCGAATAATCCTCTTTGTACAAACAGGCGGCGGCTCATCCCGCCGCCTGTTTGTCATGGCTCAAAAGGATCGGCTCGTGTCCTTTCTCGACTTCTCGCACATCACCAAGACCTATCCGGGCGTCAAGGCGCTGTCGGACGTCTCGTTCGGCGTCGACAAAGGCGCCGTGCATGGCCTGATGGGCGAGAACGGCGCCGGCAAATCCACCCTGATCAAGATCCTCTCCGGCGACCAGCATGCCGATCAGGGCGAGATCCGCATTGACGGCAGGGTTCAGGCCTATACCTCGACCCGGGATGCCTTCGACAATGGCGTCATTGTCATTCATCAGGAACTGCAACTCGTTCCTGAACTCACCGTTGCCGAAAACCTCAGCCTCGGTCGTTTCCCCGCCAACGCCGGCATCATCGCCGGTCGCAGGATGCTGGACGACGTCGGCGCCAAGCTGAAATCGGCCGGTATCGACATCGACATGCGCCGCAAGGTCAAGACGCTGTCGATCGGCGAACGCCAGATGGTCGAGATCGCCAAGGCGGTCATGCTCGACGCACGCGTTATCGCGCTGGACGAACCGACCTCGTCGCTGTCCTCGCGCGAAAGCGAAATCCTGTTTGCCCTGATCAATCGCCTGCGCAGCGAGGGCAAGGTCATCATCTACGTCTCGCACAGGCTCGACGAGGTGTTCCGGCTCTGCGACAGCCTGACCGTGCTGCGCGACGGCAAGCTCGCGGCGCACCACGCGTCGCTGAAAGGCGTCACCCGCGATCACGTCGTCGCCGAGATGGTCGGCCGCGAGATTTCGGATATCTGGGGTTTTCGCGCACGAAAAACAGGCGATGTCCGCCTGAAGGTCGACGCTCTCAGCGGCCCCAAACTGCAGACACCGGCCAGTTTCGAGGCAAGGGCAGGCGAGATCGTCGGCTTCTTCGGCCTGATCGGCGCCGGGCGCTCGGAGCTGATGCGGTTGGTCTATGGCGCCGATCCGCGCTCGGGCGGCACCATCACCGTCGACGGCAAGCTGGTTCGCGCCACCGATCCGCGTGGCACGATCCGGGCCGGCATCGTGCTGTGCTCGGAGGATCGAAAGCATGACGGCATCATCCAGGGGCGCTCGGTCGAGGAGAACATCAACATCTCGTCGCGGCGCCATCACACACGCTTCGGCGTGCTCAACCGCGCCAGCGAGATCGCCACGGCCGAGACCTTTGTCAAGAAGCTGAAGGTGCGCACGCCGTCGCGCAAGCAGGACATCATCAACCTCTCCGGCGGCAACCAGCAGAAGGTCATCCTCGGCCGCTGGCTGTCCGAACAGGGCGTGCGGGTGCTCATTGTCGACGAGCCGACGCGCGGCATCGATGTCGGTGCCAAATCCGAGATCTATGAGCTACTGTACCAGCTTGCCGAGGATGGCATGGCGATCGTCGTCGTCTCTTCCGAACTGCCGGAGGTGATGGGCATCTGCGACCGTATTCTGGTGATGTGCGGTGGCCGCGTCAGCGCCGAGCTCACCCGCGACCAGTTCGCCGAAAAGGCGATCCTGGCCGCCGCTCTCCCCGATCAGAAAACCCCCGACGCGATCGCATCCTGAGGACTTTGGCATGACCGACCAGTTGAAAAAAATCCTGCTCGGCGAACAGGGCCTCGTCGTCATCTTTGTCGTCGCCTTCGCGCTGGTGTCGGCCCTGGTGCCGAACTTCCTTACGGACCGCAACATGCTCGGCCTGCTGCAGTCGGTGGTCACCGTCGGCATCGTCGCCTGCACCATGATGTTCTGCCTCGCCGCGCGCGACTTCGACTTGTCGGTCGGTTCGATCGTCGCCTTTGCCGGCATGGTCGCTGTGATGGCCTCGAATTACACCGGCTCGATCCTGCTTGGCCTGCTGGCGGCAATCGCCTGCGGCGCTTTCGTCGGCTTCATCAACGGCGTTGTCATCGCCAAATTTCGCATCAACGCGCTGATCACGACGCTGGCCACCATGCAGATCGTGCGCGGCTTTGCGCTGATCGCGTCCGACGGCCGCGCCGTCGGCATCAACAGCCCGGATTTCTATCAGCTGGCGCTCTCGAAACTGCTCGGCATACCGACGCCGGTCTGGGTGCTTGCCATCCTGTTTTGCATCTTCGGCTTCGTCCTCAACCGGACCGTTTTTGGCAAGAACACGCTGGCCATCGGCGGCAATCCGGAGGCCTCGCGGCTTGCCGGCGTCAATGTCGACCGGACGCGCATCTGGATTTTTGCGCTGCAAGGCGTCGTCTGCGGTATCGCCGGCATCCTGCTGGCGTCGCGCATCACCTCGGGCCAGCCCAACGCGGCGGTCGGGCTCGAGCTTTCGGTTATCTCGGCCTGCGTGCTCGGCGGCGTTTCGCTCGCCGGCGGCCGCGCCACCATGTCGGGCGTCATCGTCGGCGTGCTGATCATGGGCATCGCCGAGAACGCCATGAACCTGCTCAACATCCCGGCCTTCTACCAGTACATCGTGCGCGGCGTTATTTTGCTCCTGGCCGTGCTGCTCGACAATCTGCGCTCGTCGGCTTTGGGTCGGCGATAGGCTGGAGGAACAAAAATGGCTGAGCGCCTTTCCGGCAAACGCATCTTCCTGACGGGTGCAGCGCAAGGCATCGGGCTTGCCATCGCCGAAGCCTGTTTGGCCGAAGGCGCAAAACTGTTCCTGGTCGACCGCGACGCCGCACTGCTGGACAAGGCAGTCGCCGGCCTTGCCGCACCGCAAGGCCATGTCGGACATGCGGCAGTCGACATAAGCGACAGCGCCGGGATTGCGGCTGCCGTCAGCCAAGCGGCTGCCGAGATCGGCCCGATCAACGCGCTGATCAACAATGCCGGGGTCAATGTGTTCTCGACGCCGCTCGAGGCGACCGAGGAAGAGTGGAACCGCAACTTCGACGTCAACGTCAAGGGAGCCTGGAACTGCAGCAAGGCGGTGCTGCCGGGCATGATCGCGAGCGGCGGCGGCGCCATCCTCAACATCGCCTCGACGCACAGCTTCACCATCATCCCGCATACCTTCCCCTATCCGGTCGCCAAGCACGCGCTGCTCGGCCTGACCAAATCGCTGGCACTCGAATATGCGGCGCAAGGCGTGCGCGTGAACGCGCTGGCGCCGGGCTATGTCGAGACGCAGAAGGCGATCGATTACTGGAACAGCTTTGCCGACCCGGCCACAGCACGCGCCAACACCATGGCACTGCACCCCGGCGGCCGCATCGCCACGGCGCACGAGATCGCGCTTGCCGCGGTGTTCATGATTTCCGACGAGTGCCCGTTCATGAACGCGGCCACGCTCGTCGTCGACGGTGGACTGAGCCAGCTCCAGCATCCCGCCTGAACGCCGGAAAGACCATGACCAAGAGACGATCGCAGCACTGGTTCAGCGGGCTGGGCAAGGATGCCTTCATCCACCGCAGCTGGATGAAGAACAACGGCCTGCCCGATGATGCCTTCGACGGCCGTCCGGTGATCGGCATCTGCAACACATTCTCCGAATTCACGCCTTGCCACGTGCATTTCCGTGCTCTGATCGAGCACATCAAGGCCGGCGTGCTGGAAGCTGGCGGCCTGCCGCTCGAATTCCCGGTCTTCTCTTGCGGCGAGTCCAATCTGCGGCCGACGGCGATGCTGTTTCGCAACCTCGCCTCGATGGATGTCGAGGAGGCGATCCGCGGCAATCCGATGGATGGCGTCGTGCTGATGGCCGGCTGCGACAAGACCACGCCGTCGCTGGTCATGGGCGCGGCCTCCTGCGACCTGCCGTCGATCGTCATTTCCGGCGGGCCGATGCTCAATGGCCGCTTTCAGGGCCGGGAGATCGGTTCCGGCACCGATGTGTGGAAATTCTCCGAGGATGTCCGCGCCGGCGTGATGAGCGAGCAGGATTTCGCCGATGCCGAGAGCGCCATGTCGCGCTCGCCCGGACATTGCATGACCATGGGCACCGCCTCGACCATGGCTTCGATGGTCGAGGCGCTCGGCCTGGCGCTGCCGGGCAACGCCGCCTATCCGGCGGTCGATGCGCGCCGCAGCCGCATCGCCCGCATGACGGGGCGGCGCATCGTCGAGATGGTCAATGAGGATCTGCGCCCGTCGGCTATCCTCACCAGACAAGCCTTCGCCAACGCCATCCGTGTCAATGGTGCCATCGGCGGCTCGACCAATGCGGTCGTGCATCTGTTGGCGATCGCCGGCCGTGTTGGCACCGAGTTGACGCTGGACGATTGGGATCGATATGGCCGCGATGTGCCGACCATCCTCGACCTGATGCCGTCCGGCCGTTTCCTGATGGAGGATTTCTGTTACGCCGGTGGCATTCCGGCCGTCATGAAGGAGATGGCCGGTCTGCTCGATCTCGACGCGCTGACCGTCACCGGCAAGACTGTGCGCGAGAACATCACTGACGCCCAAAACTACAATCCGGAGGTGATCCGCCCGCGCGACAAGGCGCTGACATCGCACGGCGGCATCGCGGTGCTGCGCGGCAATCTGGCGCCCGACGGTGCGATCATCAAGCCGTCCGCCGCCTCACCAGCGCTGATGAAACATCGTGGCCGCGCCGTCGTCTTCAAGGACATCGACGATTACAAGGCGCGCGTCGACGATCCCTTGCTGGATATCGACGAAACGTCGATCATGGTGCTGAAGAATTGCGGGCCGAAAGGCTATCCCGGCATGGCCGAAGTCGGCAACATGGCGCTGCCTCGGAAGCTGCTGAAACAAGGCGTGCGCGACATGATCCGCATCTCCGACGCCCGCATGTCCGGTACTGCCTTCGGCACTGTCGTTCTGCATGCCGCACCCGAAGCCGCTATCGGCGGCCCGCTGGCGCTGGTCAGGAGCGGCGACTTCATCGAGCTCGATGTCGAAGCGAGGAAGCTGCATCTCGACGTGTCGGAACAGGAGTTGGCGCGGCGTCGTGAATCCTGGCTACCGCCCGTCCCGGCGATGCGCGGCGGCTATCAAGGCCTCTACGTCGACCATGTCCTGCAGGCGGATCGTGGCGCCGACCTCGACTTTCTCGTCGGAAGCCGTGGCCATGCCATTCCACGCGAAAGCCATTGAGGTACGCGTGACAAAATTCAAACCAGATGATTTCCACGGTATTCACGCCATCCTCTACGCGCTGTTCGACGAGAATGAACAGCTGGACCGCGCGGCGATGCGTCGGCAGGTCGAGATCTGCCTGGCGACCGGCGTGCACGGCATGGCGGCGCTCGGCCTGGCAACGGAAGTCGCCAAGCTGACCGAGGCCGAGCGTCGGACGATCATGGACTGGACGGCGGAAGACACCGCCGGAAAAGTGCCGCTCGCCTTCACCATCTTCGGTTCTTCTGTGGCTGAGCAGGTGGCGCAGGTTCGCCATGCCGAAAGCGTCGGAGCGGATTGGGTGATCCTGCAGCCGCCGCCAGCCGGATCCTATGGTGCGCCGGAATACATCAAGTTCTTCGGCCGCGTCGCCGAGGCGACCGACCTGCCGGTGGCGATCCAGAACGCGCCGGCCTTTTTCGGGCGCGGCCTGTCATCGGACGAAATCCGCGAACTCGTCACGCTGCATCCCAACATAAGGCTGATCAAGGGCGAAGGTCCGGTCACCGACATCGCCGGGCTGATCGAGCGCACCGAAGGCCGGATACCGGTTTTCAACGGACGCGGCGGCCTGGAACTGGTCGACAATTTCCGCATCGGTTGCCGCGGCATGATCCTGGCGCCGGATTGCGCCGACTATGCCGTGCGCGCCTATCATGCGTTCCGCGCCGGAGACGAAGTCACGGCCGAGGCTGAATATGCAAGAATATTGCCGGCTGCCGTCTTCGTCATGCAAGGCATCGAGAGCCTGGTCTGTTACGGCAAGCGGCTGTTCGGCGCCCGCGCCGGCATCCCGGTACATGACCGGGCTCCGGCGATGCGGCCAGGCGAGCCTGGCCTCGCAATGGTGGAGCGCTTTGCGATTGGTCTGGGTGGGTTGCCTGGCTGAACGGCAACTGCCTTTCAGTAGGTCGTCCGTCCACCCGACAGGTCGAACGTGGAGGCGGTTGTAAAGCTGTTCTCCTTGGAGACGAGCCAGGCGACCATCGCCGCGGCTTCGTCGACCTCCAGCAGGCGGCCGCGCGGAATGCGCGAGCGCATATATTCGATGTGCTCCGGCGTCAGCTGTTCGAGGATGCGCGTCTGCGCCGTGGCCGGCGAGATGCAGTTCACCGCGATGTCGTACTGCGCCAGCTCCTTGCCGAGCGACTTGGTCAGGCCGATGACCGCCGCCTTCGAGGCCGAATAGGCTGATGCGTTCGGGTTGCCCTCCTTTCCGGCCACCGAGGCTATGTTGACGATGCGCCCGTAATTGCGCTCCTTCATTCCCGGAACCACGGCGCGGTTGACGTAGAACGTGCCGTTCACATTGACATCGATGACCTTCTTCCACGTCTCGATGTCGTAGACGTCGAGCGGGGCGGCCGGGCCGGCAATTCCGGCGGAATTGACCAGAATGGAAATCTTGCCGGCCAACTCTTCGGTCCTGGCGCGCGCCGCGTCCACCGACGCCCAATCGGCGACGTCCACGATCTCCGTCGTGGCGGCGTTGCCAAGTTCCTTCTTGGCGGTTTCGAGGCGGGCCTCATCGAGATCCCACAAGGTTACCGTCGCGCCGGAGGCGACGAAACGTCTGGCCATCGCAAAGCCGAGGCCCTGGGCGCCGCCGGTGACGACAGCGTGCTGGCCGTCAAGATCGATGCTGTTCATGTCGAGCGGTTCTTTCCGTTTGAGCTACTTCCGGGATAAGGGCCGGCCTGCAGGCGGGCGGTATCGCTACATGGTCGCGCCAAGGCTCCATGGCACGAACTCGTTGTCGCCATAGCCGAGCGCTTCCGACCTGGTGCGCCCGCCGGAAGCGACGCGCAGGATCTCGGCGAAGATCTCCTTGCCCTTCTCGGCCAGCGAGACGCCGTCCAGTATGTCTCCGCAATTGATGTCCATGTCCTCGCGCATCTGCTCGAAGATGAAGCTGTTGGAGGCAAGCTTGATCGAGGGCGCCGGCTTGCAGCCGAAGGCCGAACCGCGGCCGGTGGTGAAGCACAATATGTTGGCGCCGCCGGCGACCTGCCCGGTGGCCGAGACCGGATCGTAGCCAGGCGTATCCATAAAGACGAGGCCGCGCTCGTTGATCGGCTCGGCATATTCCAGCACTGCGCGCAGATTGGTGGTGCCGCCCTTGGCGGAGGCGCCGAGCGATTTCTCCAGGATGGTCGTCAGCCCACCCAGCTTGTTGCCGGGCGAAGGGTTGTTGTTCATCTCCATGTCGTGCCTGGCGGTATAATCCTCCCACCAGCGGATGCGCTCGATCAGCTTTTCACCCACCGCGCGGCTCTCGGCGCGCAAGGCGAGAAGATGTTCGGCGCCATAGATTTCGGGCGTCTCCGAGAGCACGGCCGTGCCGCCTTGCCCGACAAGCAGGTCCACCGCAGCACCCAGTGCCGGATTGGCGCTGATGCCGGAGTAGCCGTCCGATCCGCCGCATTGCAGTGCTAGCACCAGTTCGGAGGCTGGTTGCGGCGTCCTTTCGGCGGCGTTCACCGTAGGCAGCATGTCGACGATCGCCTTAACGCCGGCCTCGACTGTCTTTCGCGTGCCGCCGGTTTCCTGGATCGTCATCGTGCGGAAAATCGTGCTCTCCTCGATGTTGTACGACTGCATCCAGCGCGGAATCTGGAACGCTTCGCAGCCGAGCCCGACCATCAGCACGCCGCCGACATTGGGGTTCGTGGCAAAGCCCCATTGCGTGCGCTTCAGCAGGTCGTAAGCGGGACCCTTGGTGTCGATGCCGCAGCCAGTGCCGTGGACGAGTGCGATGATGCCGTCGATATTGGGATAGTCGCGCAGGATGCCAGACCGGTTGACCTCGTCGGTGATGAACCGGGCGACGCTGGCAGAGCAATTCACTGACGTCAGGACGGCGATGAAGTTGCGCGTGCCGACCTTGCCGCTCGGCCGGCGGTAACCCATGAAGGTGGCCCGCTCGGCCTCGGCAACGATCTCGGTTTGCCTGGTATTGGTGCCGAAGACGTAGTCGCGTTCGAAATTGCGCAGATACACATTGTGCTCGTGAACCCAGTCGCCGGCGACGATGGGTTCCCGCGCAAAGCCAATGGTCTGGCCGTATTTCACGATCGGGTCGTCCGAGCTGATGTCGCGCAGGGCCATCTTATGCCCGCGCGGTATGCGCGCCTTCGCTGCCACGTCCCCGGCTTTGTCGCCGATCTTCAACGGATCGACCGCCAGAAGAATGTTGTCGGTATCCGACAGCTTGATGAACCGTGCCATGACCCAAACTCTGAAAAAGCTCTCCCCGACAAGAAGCGTCGAGAGGCAAAAGTGATTTGGAATACTAATATAATAGAATGTCAGTGGTCAAGGTGCGGTTGCGAAAGGCCTGGACTGCAGGGCGTTGCGGCGGATCGGTCAGGTGAGTGGCGTGCGATGAGTGCGCCTTGCGGCGCCGTTTGAGGGCGGCAAACGGCTGGATGAAACAACCGATCGCCGCCCGGCCGGGACACGGTCAGTCGAGATGGAAGACCTCTTCCATCGCCGCCCACCATTCGCCGTCGGCGCGCGTCGGCAGTGGCGTCTGCATGGGGTCGCACAGCTCCCACCATTTGCGCATCGCAGGCGACTCGCCCATTCGCGCCGCATCCTTGGCGAAGTCGCTGCCGTGATACTCCCAGCAGGCGAACAGAAGGTTCTCCGGTTCGCGCAGGAAGATCGAATAGTTGCGGATGTTGGCGCGGCTGATGACGTCGAGCACTTCGGGCCAGACGGCGGCGTGGACGCGCTTGTAGTCCGCGATCGCCTCGGCTTTCACGCCGATACAAAGTCCCATTCTTTGCATGCCGGTGGCTCGCGAGGCTTCAGCCGAGAAGGTCGGCGGCGACTTCGAGCGTGTTGCGGAACGACGTCTCGAGATGGTGTTCCATCGCTTGCGCCGCACCCTCGGCGTCGTGGCGCTCGAGCGCGTCGAAAATGGCCTCGTGCTGCTCGATCGTCTGTTCTCCATAGCCCGGTCTGGGGATGGCGAGATAGCGTCCGCGATCCATCTGTGCCTTCGAGATGTCGACGGCTCTCCAGATCATCGGCAGGCCGCAGATCTCGGCTATGGTGCGGTGGAAGACATCGTCGAGCTGTATCGCGGTGGCATATCTGCCGCGGGATATGGCAAGCCGGTGCGCCGCCATGTTGTCTTCCAGCAATTCGCTGGCCGCCGCTGTGAACTTGGCGGCCGCGCGTCGGGCGCTCTCCATCTCCAGTGCCCGCCGAATGACATAGGCTTCTTCCAGGTCGGCCCGGCTGATCGGAGCGACATAGGTGCCGGTCTGTGCCAAGATCTTGACCAGGCCCTCGTCGCTGATGCGCTTGACCGCTTCGCGCACCGGGGTGCGCGACACCCCCAGGGCCTCCGCGATGGCGACTTCGTTGATGACCTCTCCCGGCTTCAGCTGCCCGACGACGATCAGGTTGCGGATCTTGTGGTAGATCTGATCGCGGAGCGGAAGAGCCCGATTGAGCGTCGAAGGATCCAGGTCCATTGCAAATCCGTGTCTTCGTTCACCAGAAATGGCCAGATAATACTAGAATGTCAATCGGAACGCATCCAATGGAAGCGGTCGGGGTGTCGGTGGACACGATGTTCATAACGACCGCCGGAAATCCACCTTGCCAGAACTATTATATTAGTGCAATAGTCACCATCCGCGGTGAGAAATTCAACCGCAACCGAGAGCCTGGACTGAGTCGCGTGTTCAAAAGCCCGGACGTTCAAGCCAGTTCGAAGAGGGGTCGAGCTGTGTTGAAGCGGCTATTATACTAACATATCGATGGCCGATACCGAGGACGATCGGCCGGCCGCCAGGAGGAACCTAGCCAGATATGACTGTCGCCGCCGATTGCGCCTTGGACATGCGAGGCATCAGCAAGACGTTCCCGGGCGTGAAGGCTCTGTCCAACGTCAATTTCGCCGTCAAATTCGGCACCGTTCATGCGGTCGTGGGTGAGAACGGCGCCGGCAAATCGACGCTCATGAAAGTACTCAACGGGTCCTACGCACCCACCAGCGGCACAATCAGGGTCGGCGGCGCCGAAGTGCGCATGCGCCGGCCCGCCGATGCCCAGGCGCTGGGCATCCGCATGGTGCATCAGGAAATCAATCTGGTCCCCGACCTGAGCGTCGCCGAAAACGTCTATCTCGGCCGCATGCCGGGCAAGTGGACCTTTCTGCGCAAGGGCGAGATGATCCGGGCTGCAGCCGCCGTCCTCGATGAGCTCGGAGCGGCCATCAACCCGCGTGAACGGCTCGGCAACCTGTCGATCAGCCAGCAGCAGCTCGTCGAGATCGCCAAGGCCTACGCGGCGCAGCCCAGGATCATCGTCCTGGACGAACCGACATCCAGCCTCAGCGAGCATGAGACGGCGGCGTTGTTCCGGATCTTGCGCAAGATGCGCGATGACGGAATCGCCATCATCTACATCAGCCACCGACTGAAGGAGGTGCTCGAAATTGCCGACGAGGTGACTGTGCTGCGCGACGGCTCAATGATCGAGACGCGGCCGATCGAAGGCATAAATGCCGCTCACATGATCAGGCTGATGGTCGGTCGCGAAGTCAGCAATGTCTTCCCGAAAAGCCCGGCCGAGATCGGCAAGTCGGTGCTGCGCGTCGAACGCATCAGCGACGGCACGCGCTTCCGCGATGTCAGCTTCGATGTACGCGCCGGCGAGATACTGGGCTTGACCGGGCTGGTGGGTGCTGGCCGCACCGAGGTCGCCCGCGCAATCTTCGGCCTGTCGCGGCTTGTCGAGGGCTCGGTCAGCGTCAACGGACGCAAGGTCTCGATCAACTCGCCATCCCAGGCGGTCAGGGCAGGCATTGCCTATGTTCCCGAGGATCGCAAGGGCGACGGCGTCGTGCCTGGAATGTCGATCCGGGAAAACATCAGCCTGCCCATATTGCGCCGCCTGAGCCGTTTCGGACGCATCAGCCGCAGCGCCGATCACGCGCTTGCCGCGGACTCGGTCAAGCAGTTTTCAATTTCACCGCCCGACGGCGAACGGCGCATCAGCCTGCTGTCGGGCGGTAACCAGCAGAAGGTGGTCATCGCCAAATGGCTTGCCGCCAAACCTTCGGCCTTGATCCTCGACGAGCCGACGCGGGGTGTCGACGTCGGCGCCAAGGCCGAGATCCACCACATCATCGGCCAACTCGTCGCCGGCGGCATGGCGGTCGTGATGATCTCGTCGGAGCTGCCCGAAATCCTCGGTGTCTGCGACCGCGTGGTGGTGATGCGCGATGGCTATGCCTCCGAGCCTCTCCTGCGCAGCGAATTGAGCGAGGAGCGCATCATGGCGCTGGCCACGGGGGAGGAGATGGCGTGACCGAAGCGGCCATGGAGATCGGCGGTGTGAACCGCAACGACCGCTTCACGCGTGGCAACAGGCTTGTCGGTGTCCTGTCGAGGGCGGGGCTGGCCTTCGCCATCCTCGCCGTGATGCTCTACGGCTCCTTCGTCAGCTCCGCCTTCTTCACATCAGGCAATTTGCTCAACGTCCTGACCTCGATGTCCATCGTCGGCATCGTCGTCGTCGGCATGACCTTCGTGCTCGTGGTCGGCGGCCTGGCCGACCTCTCGGTGCCGGCCACCATCGCCTGCGGCGCCATCCTGTCGCTCGGGCTGCAGCCGATGATCGGGCCGCTGCCGGCCTTCGTCCTGGCCGTCGGCCTTGCCGGCCTCATAGGCCTGCTCAACGGCGTCTTGGTCGGCTATGTCGGCATCAACCCCATCATCGCCACGCTCGGCATCGGCACGATCGGACTGGGCATCGTCCAGGCGGCTGTCGGCGGGGTCATCGTCTATGGCAGCAATCCCGCCTCCGCCGAGTTCGCCAAGGGCCGGCTGTTCGGCATTCCGGTCGTGGTGCTGATCTTCCTGGTCATTGCTCTTGTCGGCCATTTCGTGCTGTCCCGCTCCTTCTGGGGCAGATGGACGCTTGCCACCGGCGGCAATTACAGCGCCGCCGAGGCAAGTGCGGTTCCGGTGCAGGCCGTGAAGGCTGGCGCCTTCGTGATCACAGCACTCGCTTCCGGCATCAGCGGCGGCCTGCTCGGGCTGACGCTGCAGAGCGCGCGGCCGCTCATCGGCGGCGGCTACGAATTCAGTGCCATCACGGCGGTGGTGGTCGGCGGCGTGTCGATCGTCGGCGGCTTCGGATCGGTGCCACGGGCCATCGCCGGCCTCATCTTCGTGCAACTGCTGACCAACGTCATGGTGCTCGACGGTGTGCGCACGCCGATCCAGGGTTTCGTGCTCGGCATCCTGATCGTCGGCGCCGTCGGCATGGATGCGGCGCTACGCAAACGGGGCGTGGCGTGATGCGCTTTCTTTCGCTTGTCTCGCAGCATCGCGTCGTCATCATTCTCGGCCTGACGCTCATCGTTTCCGCGCTGGTGGTCCCCGGCTACCTCTCGGCATCGACCCTCGGCCTCGGCCTCGACCGGGCGGCGACGATCGGCCTGATCGCCATCGGCCTGACGGTGCTTTTGATATCAGGCCAGATCGACCTCTCCGGCGGCGCGGTGTTTGCTCTGGCCGGCATCGTATCGGTCATCCTGCAGCGAGAGATCGGCATTCTCCCTGCGGCGATCGTCGGCATCCTGGTCGGTACCTTGGCAGGCGCCATCAACGGCATGCTGGTCGTCGGCCTGAAGGTGAATTCGCTCGTGCTGACGCTCGCGACGATGCTCATCTTCCGCTCGCTCGCGCACTGGATCACCAACAGCCAGCCGGTGACCGGAACCGACATCATGCTCTCCCTGGCGCTGGCCAAGATCTATCTCGATGTCTTCACCCTCCGCAGCGCGCTGTTCATCGCCCTGATCGTGCTGCTGCATTTCTGGCTGACGCGCACCATACCCGGGCGCAACGTCTTTGCGGTGGGGTCCAACCCGGCGGCTGCCAAGGAAAGCGGTATCGCCTCGGACCGTATCGTCTTTCTCGGCTTTGTCTTTGCCGGCACGCTTGCCGGCCTGGCGGGGGTTCTCCAGAGCCTCGTCACCAACACCGGCTCGCCTGTCTTCGGCTCGGAACTGACGGTCGCCGTCATTGCCGCGGTCGTTGTCGGCGGGACTCGCCTCGAAGGCGGCAGGGGATCCGCGCTCGGCACGCTCGGCGGCGTGCTGACAATCGGCTCGCTGACCATCGCGATGGAGTTCCAGTCCGTTCCCGCATACGTCCAGCAGGTCGTGTCCGGGCTTATCCTGATCCTGCTCGTCGTGCTCGATCGGGCCGTTACCACCAAGGGGAGGGCTCCGGGCACGCGCCCGGCGCTCGTTCGCGACAATCCAATCACTCAAGGAGGAACCACATGATTGGGAGGAAACACATGATTGGCAAGAAAAGCATGCTTCACGTCGCCGCCGTGGCGGCTGTGCTGGCATCGACGGGCTGGGCCAGCGCCAAGACGGTCTGCTACGTGACGGCAGCGGATTCGCATGCCTACGCGACGCCGGCCAACAAGGCGCTTCAGGCGCGCGCCGCGGAACTCGGCATCGAGATCCTGAGCCTCAGCCAGGATTTTGATGTCCAGAAAGGCACCGAGCAGCTCAACACCTGCGTTGCGCGCAAGGTCGACGGCATCATCCTGTGGCCGCTCGACCCGCAGGCATACATACCGGGGCTGGCGCGCGCGCAGCAGGCGAACATTCCGGCGATCCTCATCAATTCACCGATGAGCGACGATGCCAAGCCGTTCATCAAGTCGTTCACCGGGCCTGACGTCTACGAGGAAGGCAAGCTGGCGGCGGACTCGCTGAGCAAGGCGCTCGGCGGCAAGGGCTCCGTCGTCATCATCGCCGGCCAGGCCGGCAACGGCACCACGATCGGACGCGTCAGCGGCTTCACCGACCGTCTGAAGGAAACCAATGCCGACATCAAGGTGCTCGACACGGTCAACGCCGACTTCGACCAGCAAAAGGCACTGGTGGTCAGCCGCGATCTGATCACACGCTTCGGCGACCAGATCAGCGGCGTCTACGCCAATGACGACACGATGGCCCGCGGCTTCATCGACGCATGGAAGGAGGCCAACCCCTCCAAGGCCGCACCGCCGATCGTCGGCATCAATGGCCAGAAGGATGCGTTCGAATCGATCCGCACCAATGAAATGTACTCGACCATCGTCCAGTCGCCCGTCGAGGATGGCCGCCTGGCGATCAACACGATGGCCGAGATCATCGACGGCAAGCAGGTCAAGGACCGGCTGCCCATCCCGCTGACCGTCGTCACCAAGGACAACGTCAACGCGGTCGAACCAGCGTTCTGATACAAGGAGGCCGGCCCGGTGTATTCGGGCCAGCCTCCTTTTCTTGCCAGAGAGAGAAATTCTAATAGCGGCGGCAGAATTGGAATAAACTAACTCTACAGTGTTTGTGGAATAAGCAATCTGCACTGGCGATCTGGTTTCCACCCGGACAGGACCACGCCATGCCCACTCTTTCGCATCAGCTACTCACCAAAGCAGGCATATCCGGCCGCCTTCGTCAGGCAGCGGGAGAGAGGCCATGAGCCGGGTCGTGCCGGACCGCATCAAGGTGCTCTGGTTTCTGCCGACGCATGGCGACAGCCGTTATCTTGGCACGGCCGAGCGCGGCAGATCGGTCGATCTGCCGTATCTGACGCAAGTGGCGAAGGCGGCCGACACGCTCGGCTACTATGGCGTGCTGTTGCCGACCGGCCGCTCGTGCGAGGATTCCTGGGTGATCGCATCGGCTCTTGTGCCGATGACCGAACGCTTGCGTTTCCTTGTCGCCGTGCGGCCCGGTTTGCAGTCGCCAACGCTGGCCGCGCGCATGACTGCGACGCTGGATCGCATCTCCAATGGCCGCCTGCTGATCAACGTCGTCACCGGCGGCGATCCGCTGGAGAACAAGGGCGACGGCATTTTTCTGTCGCATGCCGAGCGCTACGAGGTGACGCAGGAATTCCTTCGGATCTACAAGCGGGTGCTGAGCGGCGAGACGGTCGAACATGAGGGCAAGCATTTCCGCATCGAGGATGGAAGGCTGCTGTTTCCGCCGGTGCAGACACCCTATCCCCCGCTCTACTTCGGCGGCTCGTCCGACGCTGGGTCCGTGGTGGCGGCGCAGGAGATCGACAAATATTTGACCTGGGGAGAGCCGCCAGCCGATGTCGAGCGCAAGCTGGACGGCATGCGTGAACTGGCGCAGAAGGCCGGCCGCAAGCTCTCCTTCGGCATTAGGCTGCATGTCATCGTCCGCGAAACCACCGAGGAGGCTTGGGCCGCGGCCGACAGGCTGATCAGCCGGCTCGACGATGCGACGATCGCCTCGGCGCAGAAGGTCTTTGCCCGCATGGATTCGGTCGGCCAGGCGCGGATGAGCGCACTGCATGGCGGCAATCGCGCCAAGCTCGAGATCGCGCCCAATCTGTGGGCCGGCGTCGGCCTGGTGCGCGGCGGCGCAGGGACCGCACTTGTCGGCGATCCCGACACGATCGCCGAGCGCATCGACGAGTACCGGCGCCTCGGCATCGATACCTTCATCCTTTCCGGCTATCCGCATCTCGAAGAAGCCTATCGCTTCGGTGAGCTGGTGCTGCCGAAACTGCCGACCGACCATCCGGTCAAGGCAGCCGGCTCTTCCGTCAACACCGGTCCGTTCGGCGAAACCATCGCCGGCGACCACCGGCCGAAGTCGCTCGCCAGCGCCTCGTGAACTTGCTTCCTGCGCCCTCGCGGTTGCGCGTCGCCATTATTGGCGGCGGCTTTTCCGGCGCCGCGGTGGCGTGGCACCTGGCGCAAATGCCTCGGCCGGAGCGGATTTCCATTTCCGTGGTCGAGCCACGGCCGGTCCTTGGCGGTGGCCTTGCCTATTCCAGCGAGGAACCGTCTCATCGGGTCAATGTCCCCGCAGCCAGGATGAGCATGGCTCCCGACGACCCGCAGCATTTTGCACGCTGGTTGACTGGCAGCGGAGAACTCGAACGCGACCCGGATGCCATCTGGAAGAACGGCGACGCTTTTCCGCGCCGACGCGTGTTCGGTCGCTACGTCGCCGAGCATCTGGCGCCGTATCTCGGTTCCGGCCGTGTTCATTATGTTCAAGGTTCCGCCATACGCGTGACGCGCGATGCCAGTGGCGCGGGCTGGACCGTGCATACGTCCAGTGGGTTGGTCGCTGCCGACATCGTCGTCCTGGCAGCGACGCACCCACAGCCCGCGATTCCAGCCGCGCTGATCCATCTGACGGAAGCACTGGGTTTCATCGCCGACCCGTATGCACCAGCGGCGCTTGCCGCGATCGGTCCGGAGGCGTCGGTGCTGATCGTCGGCTCCGGGCTGACCTCTGCCGACATGGTCGCCGAACTCGACCGTCGTGGCCATCGCGGCCGCATCCTGGCGCTGTCGCGCCGCGGCTTACGCTCGCGCGGACACCCCGATGTCAGGGGCGAGCCTTTTGGCGATTTTGCATCCGCGCCGGCCTCGACGGCGCTCGGCCTGCTCAGGGCCATTCGCGCGACGCTGACAGCTGCGAGAGCGGCCAATGTCAACTGGCAGTCGGTCTTCGACCAGCTGCGCCTGCAGGGGCCGGTGCTGTGGGCCGCACTTGCCCCGCCGGAGCGGGCAAGGCTGGTCCGCCGGCTGCGCGTGTTCTGGGACGTGCATCGCTTCAGGATCGCTCCGCAGGTGGCGGCGGTGCTCGACCGGCGTCATGCTGCCGGCACATTCGACACCATTGCCGCCAGGCTTGTCGCGTCGAACGATGAGGACGGCAGCCTGGCTGTCAGCTTTCAACGGCGCGGGCAGACACGGATCGAGACGACGCGCTTCGATGCCGTCATCAACACTACGGGTCCGGCTCATGGGCAGGCACTACAGCTGAACCCGGCGCTGAGCTCGCTGGCGGAAGCCGGCTTGATCAGGACGGACCAATATGGACTTGGCATCGAGACAAGTCTCGACAGCCGCGCAATCGGCTCGGACGGTGAGGCGGTTGCGACACTCCTGGTCGCCGGCCCGCTGGCAAGAGGCACTTTCGGCGAGCTCATGGGTCTGCCGGAAGTCGCCCGCCATGCCCAGGCGGTCGCGGGGGAAATTGCCAAGCTGCTGGTTACGCTGCCGTTAGCGCAGGCGATCGGCGCCCATGCCGCGCATGGCCCTCTTGCGGGCTGACATCTTCAGGCCGGGTTCGGCAGCGAAAATTGGTATTTCCGTCCCAAGAGTGCCCCAAAAACGGAAAATCCTTCTTTGTATATATATTCTATAAACATAATAAATATCGGCGAAGTCCGGCTGCGGCCGGATCGATCAATGACACGGCCTGAATGGGAGACATTTCATGGCACACGCAGAGACCGATGCGATCAAGTTTGCCTACTGGGTGCCGAATGTTTCGGGCGGCCTGGTGATCTCCAACATCGAGCAGCGCACCAACCATTCGGCCGAGTATAACCGCAAGCTGGCGCAGATCGCCGAGAGGTCCGGCTTCGACTACGCGCTCAGCCAGATCCGTTTCACCGCTGGCTACGGCGCCGACGAACAGCATGAATCGGTGGCGTTCAGCCATGATCTGCTGGCGGCGACCACCACGCTCAAGGTCATCGCCGCGATCCTGCCCGGGCCATGGAACCCGGCGCTGGCGGCCAAGCAGATCGCCACCATCAGCTACCTGACCAACGGCCGCGTCGCGATCAATCTTGTCTCCGGCTGGTTCCGCGGCGAGTTCCACGCCATTGGCGAGCATTGGCTCGACCATGACGAGCGCTACCGCCGCTCGGAGGAATTCATCCGTGCGCTGCGCGGGATATGGACCGAAGACAGCTTCACCTTCCGTGGTGATTTCTATCGCTTCAATGAGTACTCGCTGAAGCCGAAGCCGCCGCGGCCGCTGCCCGAAATCTTCCAGGGCGGATCGTCGCGCGCCGCGCGCGACATGGCATCGCGCGTCTCAGACTGGTACTTCACCAACGGCAACACGCCGGCCGAGATCGCCAGGCAGGTCGACGATATCCAGTCCAAGGCGAAGGCCAACAACCATTCCGTCAAGGTCGGCGTCAATGCCTTCGCGGTCGTCCGCGAGACAGAAGACGAGGCCAGGGCGGTGCTCGCCGAAATCATCGCCAAGGCCAATCCCGAGGCGGTCAACGCCTTTGGTCACGAGGTGAAGAATGCCGGCAAGGCTTCGCCGGAAGGCGAAGGCAATTGGGCGAAATCGTCCTTCGACGACCTGGTCCAGTACAATGACGGCTTCCGCTCCAACCTGATCGGCACTCCCAGGCAGGTTGCTCAACGCGTCGTCGACCTGAAGCGCGCGGGTGCGGATCTCATCCTGCTCGGTTTCCTGCACTTCCAGGAAGAGGTCGAGTATTTCGGCAAGCATGTCATCCCGCTCGTTCGCGAATTGGAAGACGCCGAGGCAGCGGCGGCGTCGCTGGCGGCGGAGTAGTCACCCCATAGGCACGCCGGACAGGCGCCGGCCTGCACACATGAAGCTTGCCCGGCGCGCTGATCCGTCGGGCGGCAATAGGATTTTGCGCGCCTAATCGAGGACGATTGGAATGCCGTTGCCCAATTATACGCTCGGAGTGATGGACGCTTCGGTCTATGCGCCGGAAATCTTTGCACGCGGCTTGCCGTCAGGCCTGCGGTCGGAGCAGTCGTTCGAAGATGCCGCCAGGCCGGCAGGGTCCGTTGCCGACGCCGCCTCTCCCTTGCTCGCGCTTCAGGGCATAAGCCTGTCGTTTGGCGGCGTCGTCGCACTGGCCGACGTCGACCTGTCGGTTCTACCAGGCGAGATCCGTGCCATCATCGGCCCTAACGGCGCCGGCAAGAGCTCGCTGATCAACGTCATCAGCGGCGTCTACAGGCCGGATCGTGGCCATGTCCAGCTCGACGGTACCTTCTATGCCCAGGTCCCGACGCAGCGGCTGGCCCATCTCGGCGTCGCCAGAACCTTCCAGAACCTTGCACTGTTCAAGGGCCTCAGCGTCCTCGACAATGTCGCCTCTGGCCTTGCCTACAAGGTTCGCTCCAACTTTGCCGGCCAGGTGCTCGGCATCGGCCGCTCGCGTGGCGAGCAGCGCGATTCACGCAGCCGTGCCGAACAGGTCCTCGAATTCCTCCATCTCACCGCCATTCGCGACCGTCTTGTCGGCACCTTGCCTTATGGGCTGCAGAAGCGTGTCGAATTGGCCCGCGCTCTTGTGGCCGAGCCGCGCCTGCTTTTGCTCGACGAGCCGATGGCCGGCATGACAGCGAGCGAAAAGAGCGAGATGGCGGCTTTCGTCCGTGCCGCGCGCGATCGTTTCGCCGTCACCGTGGTGTTGATCGAGCACGATGTCGGTGTTGTCATGGGTCTGTCCGATCGCATCGCCGTTCTCGACTACGGCCGCAAGATCGCCGACGCCACGCCCGATGAGGTCAGGAACGACCAGCGCGTCATCGATGCCTATCTCGGCGTCGCCTCGGACAATGAAGACGGGGCAGGCATATGATCGCCGGTTTCGACTACCAGTTCTTCATCGAAGTGCTCGTCGGAGGCCTGCTCTCAGGCGTCATGTATTCGCTTGTCGCGATCGGCTTCGTGCTCATCTACAAGACCTCGGGCGTGCTCAATTTCGCGCAAGGCGCGATGCTGCTGTTTGCGGCACTCACCTTCGTCAGCCTTTCCGAGCGCGGCATTCCCTTCGCGCTGGCGCTGGTGGTCACCTTCGCCATCATGGTGGCGATCGGCATCGCCATCGAGCGCACGGTGCTCAGGCCACTGACCAACAAGCCGCCGATCACCCTGTTCATGGCGACGCTTGGCCTGTCCTACATCATCGAAGGCGCTGCCCAGCTGATCTGGGGCACGCAGGTCCACGGCCTCGATCTCGGCATCGAGGACGTGCCGCTGGAAATCGGCGGCGTGCTGATCAGCCAGTTCGATGTTTTCGCGGCCGTGGTTGCTTCCGGCATGGTCCTCTTGCTGTCGCTGTTCTTCCGCTACACCCGCATCGGCCTCTCCTTCCGCGCAGTCGCCGACGATCAGTTCGCGGCACTCGCGGTCGGCCTCAGGCTACCCCTGATCTGGGCCACTGTATGGGCCGCCGCCGGCCTCGTCGCGCTGGTGGCCGGACTGCTGTGGGGCGCACGCCTGGGCGTGCAGTTCTCGCTGTCGCTGGTGGTGCTCAAGGCGCTGCCGGTGCTGGTGCTCGGCGGTTTCGATTCCATCCTCGGCGCCATCGTCGGCGGCCTCTTGATCGGCGCCAGCGAGAAGCTCGCCGAAGTCTATATCGGCGACTATTTCGGCGGCGGCATAGAGAGCTGGTTTGCCTATGTCGTCGCGCTCGTCTTGCTGCTGATCCGCCCTTCCGGCCTGTTCGGCCAGAAGCTCGTCGAGAGGATCTGAACGAATGACCGCGATAACAAGCGATTTCGCCGCCGCGCCGGTGCTGCCGAAATGGGTCGTGCCCGTGCTTTTGCTCGCTTTCGCTTACGGCGTCGTGCCGCTGATCGGCTCAAGCTATCTGTTCGAGGCCATCCTGCTGCCTTTCCTGGCGCTCAGCCTCGCCGGCGTGGGCTTGAACATCCTGACCGGCTATGCCGGCCAGGTGTCGCTTGGCAGTGCTGCTTTCATGGCGGCCGGCGCCTTTGCCGCCTATAATTTCAACCTGCGTGTCGAAGGCCTGCCGCTGGTCGGCAGCATCTTCCTGGCCGGCATAGTGGCGGCCGCGATAGGCGTCGTTTTCGGCCTGCCGAGCCTGCGCCTGAAGGGTTTTTATCTCGCGGTTTCGACCCTTGCCGCGCAGTTCTTCGTGCAATGGGCGCTGACCAAGTTCAGCTGGTTCTCCAACAACTCGGCGTCAGGCGTCATCGACGCGCCGAGACTGTCGATTTCAGGTTTCGCGCTCGACGGCGCCATCGGCCGCTATCTGTTCGCGCTGACCATCGTCACCGTCCTGACCTTCCTCGCCCATCGGCTGGTCTCGTCGCAGACCGGGCGCAACTTCATCGCCATCCGCGACAATGAAACCGCCGCCCGCATCATCGGCATTCCGGTGCTGAAGACCAAGCTGCTGGCCTTCGCCATCTCGTCCTTTATCATCGGCGTTGCCGGCGTCATCTGGGCCTTCGCGTACCTGAGGACCGTCGAGCCGGATGGCTTCGATCTCGACCGGTCGTTCCAGATCCTGTTCATCATCATCATCGGTGGTCTGGCTTCGATCCGCGGCGCGTTTTTCGGCGCCGCCCTCATCGTGGTCTTTCCACTCGCTCTGTCGCGCCTCGGCGGCTTTCTGCTTGGCGATCTCTTCGACTCGGGCGTGCTCGACATGAGCCAGCGCATCGTGCTGGGCGCGCTCATCATCCTGTTTCTGATCCTTGAACCCGACGGGCTGGTGGCGCTGTGGGACAGGGTCCGAAGACGGCTCCTGTTCGCCTGGCAGTCGACTTGAGCTGATGCATTGAAAATGAATCCAATCCGAAAATGAACAAGGGGCCGAACCCAAGACGGCCCATACCGGGAGTATCTCGACCATGACTTTCCTCAGCACAATCAAGGCGGCGGCTTTGTCCGCGGCGATGATCGTGTCGGTGGCCTTGCCCGCCGCGCACGCCGACGAACAATATTTCCCGCTGCAGAGCTATCGCGTCGGGCCTTATGCGGCCGGCGGCACCGGCTTCTTCGGCGGTTTCATCGACTATCTCAACCTCATCAACATCCGTGACGGCGGCGTCAACGGCGTCAAACTGACCTGGGACGAATGCGAGACCCAGTATGAGGTCGAGCGTGGTGTCGAATGCTATGAGCGGCAGAAGAGCCATGCCGGTGCCGCCGCCTGGAACCCGCTCTCGGTCGGCATCGCCTATGCCATGATCGATCGCATCACCGCCGACAAGGTGCCGCTGATCACCGTCAACCACGGCCGCACCGACTCCACCGACGGGCGTGTCTTCCCTTACGTGTTCCCGCTGCTGCTCAATCCCTACAGCGAAACCTCGGGCATCGTGAACTACATCGCCTCCAAGGAAGGCGGCATCGACAGACTGAAGGGCAAGAAGATCGTCGTGCTCTATCATGGGTCGCCCTACGGCAAGGAAACCATCCCGATCTATGAATTGCTGGCGCAGAAATACGGCTTCATCGTGCAGCAGATCGAGGTGCCGCATCCCGGCAACGAACAGCAGTCGCAGTGGCTGACCATCCGCCGCGCCAAGCCGGACTTCGTCGTCCTGCGCGGCTGGGGCGTGATGAACCCGGTGGCGCTGAAGACGGCGGTCAAGGTCGGCTTCCCCGTCGACCATATCGTCGGCAATGTCTGGTCGAATTCCGAAGAGGACGTGATCCCCGCCGGCGACGCCGCCAAGGGCTACACCGCCATCACCACGCAGGCTTCCGGCAACTCCTACCCGGTGGTGCAGGAGATCGTGAAGACGGTCTACGGCGCCTCCAAGGGCAACCTTGAAGACAAGGCGCGCATCGGCTCGGTCTACCACAATCTCGGCATTGTCAACGGCATCCTCAATGTCGAGGCGATCCGGGTCGCGCAGGAGAAGTTCGGCCACCGCACGCTGACCGGCGACGAGGTCCGCTGGGGCTTCGAGCATCTCAAGCTTGATCCCGCCAAGGTCGAGGCGCTCGGCGCCAAGGACCTGTTCCATTCGATCAACGTCAGCTGGGACAATCACGAAGGCGAAGGCTACGTGACCTTCCAGCAGTGGGACGGCAAGAAGTGGAACGTCGTCTCCGACTGGATCGCGCCGGACTGGGCGTTGCTGCGGCCGATCATCGAGAAGTCCGC
This sequence comes from Mesorhizobium sp. M0088, assembly GCF_040322895.1. Taxonomy (NCBI): domain Bacteria; kingdom Pseudomonadati; phylum Pseudomonadota; class Alphaproteobacteria; order Hyphomicrobiales; family Phyllobacteriaceae; genus Mesorhizobium; species Mesorhizobium sp. M0088. The sequence continues at coordinate 365,749 of NZ_JAMYUI010000001.1, read as the reverse complement.
CGAGGCCTACGCTGCCGAGAAGGGCATCAAGCTGCGCACTGCCGACGATGCCAATGCTGTGACCACCAACTGATCAGTCAGTGCCGGGCGTCGCGGACCAAGTTCCGTGGCGCCCGGCCTCTTTCGGTTTCCGAACCGTGAAAGAACAGCCTATGCCGAACGATGACGTCATTCTTGCCATGGACGCGGTCCATGCCACCTACAACCACGCCATCACGGCGCTGCATGGCGTCAGTTTTGAGCTCAGGCGCGGCGAAATACTGGCGCTGCTCGGTGCCAATGGCGCCGGCAAGACCACGACGCTGAAGGCCGTCTCCAACCTGCTGCCGGCGGAACGTGGCCAGGTCAATGCCGGCACCATCCGCTATGAAGGGTCCGATGTCTCGCGCCGCAAACCGGGTGATCTGGTGCGCGCCGGGCTGGTCCAGGTGCTGGAAGGCCGCCACTGCTTCAAAAGCCTCACCGTCGAGGAGAATCTGATCGCCGGCGGCATCGGCCGCAGCGGGAGCCGCGCCGAGATCAACGGGGATCTCGAACGGATCTACGGCTATTTCCCGAGGCTTCGGGAAAAGCGCCGGACATTGTCCGGCCTGACCTCCGGCGGTGAACAGCAGATGACCGCCATCGGCCGGGCGCTGATGTCGCGACCGCGTTTGCTGGTTCTCGACGAACCGTCGATGGGACTCGCGCCGCTCATCGTCCAGGACATCTTCCAGAGCTTGAAAAAACTCAACCGCGAGACCGGCCTGTCGATCCTGGTTGCCGAGCAGAACTCGGCGGTCGCGCTCAGATACGCCGACCACGCCACCGTGCTCGAAAACGGCGTTTCCGTTCTCGCCGGCGCTGCCGTCGAACTTCGCCAGCGCGAGGACATCAGGGCCTTCTATCTCGGTCAATCAACCCCCGGGCAACAGGTGTCACCCGCCACCAGGCCCGCCCATCTCCACGCCGTTGCCTGAGCCAAAATCCCAAGGAGCAGTGAAATGACCGTTTCGACCGTCAAAACCGACAAGGCTTCCGCCGCCGTGCCGCCAGTCGCAAGGCCGACCGCCCCAGCGCACATCATCAAGGATGATGCCGAGGCGATTGCGATTGCCCACGCACTCGCCGCCGAATTCGTCAAGGACTCCTCCCAGCGCGACCGCGAGCGGATCTGGCCGGTCGCCGAACTCGATGCCTTTTCGCAAAGCGGCCTGTGGTCGATCAATGTACCCAAGGCATACGGTGGGCCGGAGGTGTCCTATGCGACGTTGGCGAAGGTAATCGAGATCATCTCGGCGGCGGATTCCTCGATCGGCCAGGTTGCCCAGAACCATCTCGGTGTTGTCGCCGCCATTCGCACCGTGTCCGACGCGGACCAGCAGAAGCTGCTGTTTGCCGAAGCGTTGAAAGGCACGCGGTTCGGCAACGCCTTTTCCGAGTTCGGCTCCAAGCGCGCCGCCGATTTTGAGACCCGCTTCACCGATGCCGGCGATCATGTGGTTGTCAACGGCCGCAAATTCTATTCGTCCGGCGCGCTGCTTGCCCATCTCGTGCCGATCGTGGCGCTCGATGACGAGGGCCGCGCCTGGTATGCGATCGCCGACCGTGCCGCACCCGGGCTGACGGTCATCGACGACTGGTCGAGCTTCGGCCAGCGCACGACGCTGTCCGGCACCGTTATCATCGACAACGTCAAGGTGCCGAAGACCCATCTGGTACCCGGCTACAAGGGCTACGACAGGCCGACCGCCGACGGCGCCATCTTCCAGATCATCCAGGTGGCGGTCGACACCGGCATCGCCCAGGCGGCGATCGACGAGACCGTCAATTTCGTCAGGACCAAAAGCCGCGCCTGGATCGACAGCGGCGTCGACAACGCCTGGGACGATCCTTACACCATTCAGGCCATTGGCGACCTGACGCTGCGCCTGCACGCGGCGCAGGCGCTGCTCGAAAAGGCCGGTCATGCGATCGACCGGGCAGTGATCGATCCGACCGCCGACACGGTGGCGCACGCCCAGATCGTCACCGCCGAGGCAAAAATCCTGTCGACCGAGATCGCCATTGCCGCAACCAACAGGCTGTTCGAACTTGCGGGAACCCGCTCGACGCTGGCCGAACACAATCTCGACCGGCATTGGCGCAATGCCCGCACGCACACGCTGCACGATCCGGTGCGCTGGAAATATTCGATCCTCGGCAAATATTTCCTCAACGGCGAAAATCCGCCGCTGCACGCCTGGAGCTGATCTCCCACCGGCGGGCGGGACGGCCCGCCACGTCAAACCTTCGACCATCCAAGAGGCCCACTGCCATGTCAAATCCAACAGTCGTCGGCTTTTCCGGCAACATCACCCGGCCGTCAAAGACGCGCGCCTTCGTCGACCTGGTCACCAGGGACATCGCCGCCAGCCACGGCCTGTCGGCGAGCACCTATGATATCGAGGACCTCGGTCCGTCGCTGGGAACGGCGAAATGGGCCCGCGATCTCGACGGCCAGGCGCGCGCGATCCTGGAACAAATCCTCGCCGCCGACGTGCTTGTCGTGGGCTCGCCGACCTACAAGGGCAGCTATACCGGCCTTTTCAAGCACTTCTTCGACCTGATCGATCCGGCGGCATTGCGGGGAAAGCCCATCGTGTTGACCGCGACCGGAGGTGGCGAGCGCCATGCGCTGATCGTCGAACATCAGCTGCGGCCGCTGTTCGGCTTCTTCGAGGCCTTTGCCCTGCCGACCGCCGTCTACGCCACCGACAAGGATTTCACCGACGGCGTACTGCGCTCCGAGGCGATCCTGAAGCGTGCGGCGCAGGCGGTTGACGAGGTCGGCTTCGTGCTGGCCAACCGCTCGGCCGGCAGGATCGCCGCTGAATAGCTTGCCGTCGGCGGATTCCGCCGCAATCGAAATTGGCGTGGTGATTGATCTCGCTTACGCAATTTACGACTGCCCGCTAAAAACGTTCCTGTCTGATTCGTCTGGGACAGGAACGTCATGAGCAAAGCCCTCACATCCTTCGCACTGGTCGCCGTGCTGACCGCCTTGCTCATGGCGTTGAGCCTGGCTGTCGCCAGGCACGGCTACCCCTATGGCGCGATCGGCGTCAGGCGCCTTGACGGCATTGCCGACGCCGGCGTGTTCATCCCGATTGCCGCTGTCTATTTCTTCAGCGCGGTGCTGATGATGATCCTGCCGATCAGGGCGGCCGGCATCGTCCTGACCCATGCCGCCGACGCCCTTTTCTGGACCGTGATCGCGCTGTTTGCGACCATCGTCGGCTGTCTGGTCGCCAGATGGGCGTTCGGGCAGGGCAGCGCCGTGTGGGCGCTGCTGAACTGGCGGTTCCTGTTTGCCGCGGCGGTCGTCGGTTGTCACTTCGTCATGAACGAGCTGCGCCGCAACGTTCTGCTGCGCAGCCTGTTCTTCGTGGTCTTTGCCGCCGCAACGCTGGCCTGCCTGTTCTGGTCGTTTACGCTCTGACCGGATCGCACTGCCGTCGGCTAGTCGGTTGATCCGGTCGCGATGTTGCCGGCGGCCGTTTCCATCCATGTCCAGAGATAAGCGGCAAGGCCACGGTCGACATGGATGCGCAGCTTGCCGTCAAGACGATAGACGACGGCGCTGATGCCGGCGAAGGAAAGTGCTGCACTGGCACTTGGCTTCGCGGGATCGAGCGTCGTTCCACGCGCGATGAAAGCGTCGAGCGCCATGCCCTTGACTTCGAACACCTGCAAGCCGGCGCTGATCGCCGTCACAGCGAACCCTTCCGCGTGCCAGCCCATGGCGATGGCAAGCGGGCTGTTCGAGACGACAAGCAGCCGGTCGCGCGCCAGCCGCGCCGCGTAGCGGTCGCCCTGTGCGATACCAAAGGCACCCACGCCAGTCCCGCCGATGCTGGAAGCCCGTGCCCACGCGTCGAGGTCGCCGCTGACCAGCAACTGGTTGAGGCCGAAGACTGTTCGTACCGCAAGGCCCGGCGTGGCGATGACCGCGCCCTGCCAGTCCGGTGCAACGGACCATTTTTCCGAGAGATCACGCATGCAGCCGCTCTCCTGCCGGGTCGAAGGCGCAAGGTGCGGTAATCGTCGCCTTGCTGATCTTGCCGAGGTGCTGGATGTCGATCGTCTCGCCGTGCCGCGTCGCGCCGCGCTCGATAAGCCCAAGCGCAACCGGGCGGCCGAGCGTCGGGCTTTGGTAGCTCGAGGTGACAAAGCCCTGACTGCGCAATCTGCCGTCGCTCCGTTTGATGCCATGCGCGCCGGTCGGCAGCGGCGCTTCGCCTTGCAGCACCGTCAGCCCGACAAGCTGCATGCGGTTGTCACGCGAGGCCTCCTCTGTGAACAGCGAGCGGCGGCCTACGAACTCGGTCTGGCGCTTGACGCGCGGGCCGTCGACGCCGAGATCATGCGGCAGCGTGGTGCCGTCAGTGTCCTTGCCGATGACGATGAAGCCTTTCTCGGCCCGCAGGATCATCAGCGCCTCGAGGCCGATGACGACGGCATCGAAGGCCTGGCCGGCCTTGCGCAGATGCGCCCATAACGGTTCGGCGCTATCGGCCCGGATCGAAATCTCATAGCTCCTGTCGCCGGTGAAGCTGACGCGGGCAATGCGGACTTCGTTGCCGGCGTAGGTGCCATGACCGATGGCCATATGCGGAAGATCGGCGTCGCCGAGCGAGAGACCGAGATCCAGCGCTTCGAGCAGTTTTCGGGCGTTCGGTCCTGAAACTGTCAACGTTGCCATGTCCGATGTGGCGTTGTGAATATAGATCGCGCCGCGTCCGAAGCGGTCCTGTCGCCATTCCTCCAGCCGGGCGTGAACGGCAGCGACATGCGAGGACGAGCACGAGACGACAAAGCGATGCTCGCCCAGCCGCACCAGAACGCCGTCGTCGAAGACCACGCCGTTCTCCGACAGCATGAAGCCGTAGCGGCAGCGGCCGGGCTTCAGCGTCGACATGGTGTTGTAATAGAGGAAATCGACGAACGCGGCCGCCTGCGGTCCGATCACCTCGATCTTGCCGAGCGTCGAGCCATCGAACAGCGCGACCGACTGACGGGCGCGTAGCGCCTCGTCCGCGATCGAACGCTCCGCGTCCGCGTAGCCGCCATAGTGGGCCGGGCGCAGCCAGCCGCCATATTCCTGGAAGACAGCGCCATTGGCGCGGTGCACATTCTCTAGGGGCAGCCGGCGCACCGGCGCCATCAATTCGCCGACGCGCGCACCGGCAAAGCTTGCCAGCGGCACCGGCGTGAATGGCGGCCGATAGGTGGTGGTGCCGACCTCCGGCACCGTGCGGCCGGTGATCCCGGCCATCAGCGCCAGCCCGGGCAGGTTGGAGGTCTTGCCCTGGTCGGTCGCCATGCCGAGCGTGGTGTAGCGCTTCAGATGTTCGACCGAGACGAAGTTTTCGCGCGCTGCCAGTTCGACGTCCTTCACCGTCACGTCGTTCTGGTAATCGATCCAGATACGGCCTTTCGAGCCCGGAATCGGCCATGCCGGGAGAATGCCTCCCGTCGCCTCCGGTCCGGTGCTGCGCGGTAGGGGAGCCTTCGTCTGGCCGAGGGGTGCAAAGGCGGGGCCGGCGCCAGCAAACACCTCCGACAAGGAGACCGCGCCGGCTGCGGCGCCGATCACGGCGATGCCGTCGACCGGATCGCCTGGCAGGAAGGCGGCGCGCGCATCGCTCCAGGCGAGCTTGCCCTTGGCCTGGCCGAAGAGATGGATGGTCGGCGTCCACCCGCCGGAGACCAGGACGCAATCGGCATCGAACCTCGTGCCGTCGTCGAGCGTCACGCCGTCGACGCGCAGCTTGCCGCTGGCGGATGCGAGAGAACGCCCTTTGATCAACCGGGCATTGGCCGGCGCGGCAGGCGTGCCGTTGCGCCGGATGTCGACAAGCCTGACTTCGGCGCCAGCCTCGGCAAGCGCCCCCGCCACCTCATAGGCGCTGTCATTGTTGGTGGCGACGATGATGCGGCGGCCGACCAGCACAGCGTGGCGCCTCAGATAGGCGAACGCCGCATCCGCCGACATGATGCCCGGCAGGTCATTGTCAGCGAAAGGCAGCGGCCGTTCGATGGCGCCGGTCGCCAGCACGATCTGGCGCGGCCTGACCCGCCACAGTGTATCTGGCCGGCCGTCGAAATGGCGCTGATTCAGACCGACCAGATTGTGGTCGTAGATGCCGAAGGCGGTGGTCGAAGGCAGGATGAGGTGACCGCCAGCGACAAGCTCGGCAATCGTCTCCTTGACCCATACGGCCGCCGGCTTGCCGTCGATCTCCGCGGCACGATGGCCAAGCGATCCGCCGGGGCTCTGCTGGTCGTCTATCAATGTGACAGTCAGGCCAGCACCAGACGCCAGCCTTGCCGCTGCCAGCCCGGCCGGTCCCGCGCCTACAACCAGCACATCGCAATGATGGTTGATCTGGTCGGCCATGCCGGGCGAGGTCCAGTCGGCATCGACCGTGCCCAATCCCGCCATGGCGCGGATGCGCGGCTCGAACCTGTGCCAGTCCGGCCACATGAAGGTCTTGTAGTAGAACGCCGCCGGTATGAAGCGCGCGAAACGGTCGAGGAAGGCGTTGCGGTCGGCCAGCGCGCTGGGCGTGGCGTTGACGCTTTTCGCCACCAGTCCGTCGCGCGCCGGCTCGGTCGTGGCGCGCGTGTTGGGCGTCGCCCGCGAGCCGCCGATGTCGACCAGCGCGCTGGGCTCCTCGACGCCGGCGCCCCAGATGCCGCGCGGCCGGTGGTATTTGAAACTGCGGCCGACGACCGCGACATCGCCCGCCAGCAGAGCCGAGGCGATGGTGTCACCCGCAAAGCCGTGCACGGTGGCGCCGTCGAAGCTGAAGCGGATCGGGCGCGAGCGGTCAATGGCGCTGCCGCCGGTGGCAAGACGTGAGGCGGTCACGCGGCATGCTCCCCGTCGAGAGCGGCCGAAGACAGCACCTTGTGCGTGACGGTGTCGCGTTCCATGATGAAGAACTCACCGCAGTTCATGTGAACCCAGATCTCGCGCGCCGTACCTTTCGGATTGGTGCGCAGATAGAGGTAGTTTGCCCAGCGATCGATCGGCACGTCGGCGCCATCCGGCCGCGTGTTACCGGCATCGCCGCCATAGTGGAACTCGGTCTCGTCACGCGGGCCGCAGAACGGGCAAGGAAAGAGTTGCATGATTGCCTCTGGTCTTTGTCTCAGTGCGCGATGCCGGAGCCGGCCGCTTCGTCGATCAACCGCCCGCTGGCGAAGCGATCGAGGTCGAACGGGCGGCTGATGTCGTTGTGCTTGCCTGATGCCAGCAGGTTTGCCAGCAGCGTGCCGCCTGCGGGAATGGCCTTGAAGCCGCCCGTGCCCCAGCCGCAATTGAGGAACAGGCCGGGCAGCGGCGAGGGGCCGATGATCGGCGAGGAATCCGGCACGACATCGACGATCCCAGCCCATTGCCGCATCAGCTTGAGCTGGCCGAAGATCGGGAACATCTCCAAAAGGCCGGCGATCACCCCCTCCAGCGTCGGCAGATTGCCGCGCTGCGCATAGGAAGGAATGCGGTCGAGGCCGCCGCCGATGACGATCTCGCCCTTGTCCGACTGGCTGACATAGACGCCGCAGCCGGGCGACAGCACCACCGTGTCGAGGATCGGCTTGACCGGTTCGGACACGCAGGCTTGCAGCGCATAGGAATTGATCGGCAGCCGGAAGCCGGCCTTGGCCGCCAGCACCGAGGAATGCCCGGCCACCGCCATGCCGATACGCTCGGCACGGATCGCGCCCCGCGAAGTCTGGACGCCGCGACAGCGGCCGCCCTCGATGATGAAATCGGTGATCTCGCAGTTCTGGATGATGTCGACGCCGAGCCGGCTTGCCGCCCGCGCGTAGCCCCAGGCGACGGCGTCATGGCGCGCCGTGCCGGCCCTGCCTTGCCAGATGCCGCCGAACACCGGGAAGCGCGCGTCCGGCGAAAAATTGTAGATCGGCGCCACGCGGCGCACATCGTCAGGTGAAAACAGCTCCGCATCGATGCCGTTGATCTGCATAGCGTTGACGGTGCGCGCCCCGATCTCCATCTCCGCGGTCGAGTGGCACAGATTGACCATGCCGCGCTGCGACAGCATGACGTTGTAGTTCAGGTCTTTCGACAGTCCCTCATAGAGCCGGTGCGCCAGCCCGTAGAGCTCGACGCTTTCCGGATAATAGTAGTTGGAGCGCACTACGGTGGTGTTGCGGCCGGTGTTGCCGCCGCCGATCCAGCCTTTTTCCAGCACGGCGACCCTGGTGATGTTGTGGTTCTTGGCCAGGTAATAGGCCGTCGCCAGCCCATGGCCGCCGCCGCCGATGACGATCGCGTCGTAGGACGGCTTCGGTTCGGGCGAGCGCCAGGCCGGTTGCCAGCCGGTCTGGCCAGCCAGGCCCTCCTTGAACAGCGACAGGGCGGAATAGCGTGTGGTCATGACGTGCCGGACAGGCCTGATTTTAGGAAAGAAACGTGGATCATCGCATGGCCTTCCGCACCGACGTCACCGGTTCGATCGGTCATGCCCGCATCGCCTTGCCCAGTGGGTCGTATGGCGACGAAGCGATGACGCGCGCACCTCTTTCGACACCGACGATGTGGGTTGTCAACTGCGTATCGATATCGGCCGCTTCGCGCTCGACCAGCGCCATGGCGAGGCTCTTGCCGACCGTGTGACCGTAGCCGCCCGAAGTGACGAAGCCGGCGAGCCTGCCTTTGTTCCAGATGGGTTCGTAGCCGCTGGCATCGGCATCCGCCGCGTCGATTTCGAGCGTCACCAGCGTGCGCCTCGATGGAGCCTTCTGCTCTTTCAGGGCCGCCTCGCGGCCGATGAAATCGCCCTTGTCGAAGGCGACCCAGCGGTCCATGCCGGTCTCATCAGGCGTATAGTCCTGCGTGAATTCGCGCGACCAGATGCCAAAGCTCTTTTCGAGCCGCAGCGAATTGACCGCGCTGAAGCCGTATTCGGTGACTCCCAGATCGCTGCCTGCGGCAAGTAGCGCGCGGCGCAGGCCCATGTGCTCATTGGCCCGGCAATGAATCTCGTAGCCGAGTTCGCCGATGACCGACAGTCGTCCGACCTTCGCCCGCACCAGTCCGACATCGAACGTCCTGCAGGCGAGAAAGCCGAACGCCTGGTGCGAAACGTCCTGATGTGTGAGGCGCTCAAGTAGCATTCGCGCATTGGGACCGGCGAGCGAGAAACCAACGACGGCGTCCGAAATGTCGCGAACGGTGACGCCATCGCTCATATGTTGCTCGAACCAGCGCATATGCCACTGGCGCAGATAGTAGGATCCCATGATCCACCAGGAGCCATCGCCCCAGTTGAAGACGGTGAGATCGCCCTTGAGTTTGCCGTTTTCACCCAGCATCGGCGCGAGCTTGGCGCGTCCCGGCTTGGGCAGCGCGCAAGCAAGCAGCCGGTCGAGCCAAGCCTCGGCCTGCGGGCCGGTGATCTCGTAGCGCGAGAAGGCTGATATATCGAGCAGGCCGACACCTTCGCGCACTTTGCGGCATTCCTGTGCGACAATGTCGAAGGCGTTGGAGCGCTTCAGCGTCGGTGTCTCGACGAAACCTTGCGGCGCGAAATAGAGCGGCACTTCCATGCCCCAGGAATTGCCCCAGCGCGCCCCGGCGGCGTCCATGGCGTCATGCGCGCCGGTCGTCTTCAAGGCCCGTCCCGCAGGCAGTTGCTCGTTGGGATAGCTCATGACGAAACGGCGCGAATAGAACTGCCCGGTGGTCTGCCTGATGTATTCGCGGTTGGAGGCGAAGTCGCCATAGCGGGCGATGTCCATGCCGTAGACATCGGCTTCCGGCTCGCCATGGATCATCCATTCGGCCAGCGACTTGCCGACGCCGCCGCCTTGCAGGAAACCCGCCATGACGCCGCACGCCACCCAGTAATTGGGCACGCCGCGCACCGGGCCGACCAGCGGATTGCCGTCCGGCGAGAAGGTGAAGGCGCCGTTCACCCAGCGTTTGATGCCGGCTGTCTCCAGGCAGGGGTAACGGCTGAAGCCGAGCGCCAGTTCGTCGGCGATGCGGTCGGTGTCTTCCTGGATCAATTCGATGCCGTAGTCCCAGGGCGCCCCGTCCATGTTCCAGTGCTTGTGGTTGACCTCATAGATACCCAGCAGAAGGCCTTTCTGCTCCTGGCGCATGTAGGTGAAGCCTTCGAGATCGACGATCAGCGGCAATTCCTTGTCCAGCGCCTGGATTTCGGGCAGCGCCTCGGTGACGAGATAATGGTGCTCCATCGGCGACACTGGCAGGTCGATGCCGGCCATCCGCCCGACCTGCTTGGCCCACAGCCCGCCGGCATTGACGACATGCTCGGCAATGACCGTGCCCTTCTCGGTGACCACGTCCCAGGAGCCGTCCGCGCGGCGGTTGAGTTCGATCACCCGGTTGTGCTCGATGATGTCTGCGCCGCGCAGCCTGGCCGCCTTGGCATAGGCGTGTACGACGCCCGAGGGATCGATATGGCCTTCGCGCGCTGCATAGAGCCCACCCAGCATGCCGTCGGTGTTGAGGATCGGGCAGCGCTGCTTGATCTCATCGACACCGACCAGGTGGACATCGTCGATGCCCATGGTCTGGAAGATGCGGTAGGAGGCCTTCAGCCATTCCCAGCGCTCCGGCGCCGAGGCGACCGAGATGCCACCGGTCATGTGCATGCCGATGCTCTGGCCCGATTCCTTCTCGACTTCGGAGAGCAGGTCGATCGTGTAGGCTTGCAGGGCGGCGATGTTGGGATCGGCGTTCAGCGCATGGAACCCGCCGGCCGCATGCCAGCTCGATCCCGCTGTCAGTACCTCGCGTTCGATCAGCGCGACGTCGTTCCAGCCGAACTTCGCCAGGTGATAGAGCACCGAGGCTCCAACCACGCCGCCGCCGATGACGATCGCCCTGTATTGGGATTTCATCCTGTCGCACTCCACCCATTCAGTGGGGCGAACCCTATCGGTATTGTACATATGTGTCTAGAGCTTGGAAAGGCGATGGAATGAGCGGCCCATGACTCCGCTCTGCGCCGATGCAGCAGAGGGGCTCCTCTGCTGCTGTCGGCAGCAAACGTGCTTGCTATTGGGATGCGCTAAGCGAAATCGTCAGGCCGCGGCGGCCGAGCGGGCCTTACTATCGGTTGCGCGAAAGCGTCTTCTCGACATAGCGCGAGAAGTCTTCGACATCCTCCGCCGGAGGCTCCTGGCCGGTGAAGCTGCGCAGATAGCCGGCGACGTGAGGCAGGCGGCTGCTCATCGGCTCGTTGAGCTCAAGCGAGTAATAGCCGATCTGCATGAAGTACAGCACGCGGGCTCGCACGAACGCGTCTTCTTCCTCATAGCCGTGGCGCATGAACATGTCGCGGATGGCGTTGACACGCTCCTCGTCGGCCTCGTCGAGGGCGCGCCGGATGGCGGGCGAGCGGCGGGCCCAGGCCCTGATCGCGAAATCCAGCTGTGGATCGAACAGCCTTTCGTCCACCCAGCATTCGAAAATGCTCATCACCCCGCGAATGACGGTGGCGGATGGCCGCCTGGCGCGTTCGACGATGAATTTGGTGTTGGTCTGCCGCCAGTAATCCAGCAGCTGGTCGAGCAGATCCTGCCGGCTCTTGAAATACCAGTAGAAGCTGGAACGCGACACATCGAGCTTCTGTCCAAGTGTCAGCACGCGGACGCGTTCGACACCGTCAGAGATCAACGTTTCGAGCGCAAGCTTCAGCCAGTCTTCGCGAGTGGCCTTGATATTGCCGGTGGCGCCGGCGCGCTGAATCGTCGTTTCGAGAGCTGCCATCGGCACGACGCATGACATGCTGCCTCAGGCAAATCAAGGCTATGGACAGAAGTGTATAGAGGAAATCGGCCCAAGCCGGACGACGCACCATGGATGTTGGCCGCATCGAGGCTCGATGAGGCAATGTCGTCACCCGCCATCCGCGCGGCGCAAGCGGGGGGATTTTTGTCGCGGCTGCTGGTTCACTGTTTGCTTTCCCGCGAGGCAATTGTCTGGCAAATACCAGTTCAGACAGATGCCCGCGCGGCCAACAAGCAGGAACACACGATATGACGCTGTTTCGAAAGAACCTCATCGATGGCGAGTGGGTCGGCGAGGCCGGTTCGCGCAACATCAACCCCTCGGATACCGGCGACATCGTCGGCGACTATGCCTCGGCGGGTGTCGAACAGGCTCAGCAGGCGATCGCCGCGGCCAAGGCGGCGTTCCCGGCATGGTCCCGTTCCGGTCCGCTGGCGCGCCACGCGGTGCTGAAAAAGACCGCCGACGAGATCATGGCGCGCAAGGACGAGATCGGCCGCAACCTGGCGCGTGAGGAAGGCAAGACACTGGCCGAAGGCATAGGCGAGACCATTCGCGCCGCCCAGATATTCGATTTCTTTGCCGGCGAAACATTGCGTTTGACCGGGGAGGTCGTGCCGAGCGTGCGACCGGGCGTCGGCGTCGAGATGACGCGCGAGGCGGTCGGCGTGGTCGGCATCATCACGCCGTGGAATTTTCCGATCGCCATTCCGGCCTGGAAGATCGCCCCGGCGCTGACACACGGCAACACCGTCGTCTTCAAGCCGGCTGAGTTGGTTCCCGAGAGCGCCTGGACCATCGTCGATATCCTGCATCGCGCCGGCCTGCCAAAGGGCGTGCTCAATCTGGTCATGGGCAAGGGCTCGGTCGTCGGCCAGGCGATGCTCGACAGTCCCGACGTCAACGCCATCAGCTTCACCGGCTCGGTCGGTACCGGCAAGCGCGTTGCCGCGGCAAGCATCGAACACATGCGCAAGTTCCAGCTTGAAATGGGCGGCAAGAACCCTCTGGTCGTGCTCGACGATGCCGATCTTGCGATCGCCGTCGATTGCGCGCTCAATGGCGCCTTCTTCTCGACCGGCCAGCGCTGCACCGCGTCATCCAGGCTGATTGTGGCTGACGGCATTCACGACCGTTTCGTCGATGCCCTCAAGGACCGCATGAGCAAACTGGTCATCGGCGATGCGCTCGACGCGCAGACCCAGATCGGTCCTGTCGTCGACGCGACGCAGCTGAAGCAGGACGAGGACTATATCGCCATCGGTGTCAGGGAAGGTGCCACGCTCGCCTTCGGCGGCGAGCGGCTCGACCGCAAGACGCCAGGCTTCTACCTGCAGCCGGCATTGCTCACCGAGGCCACCAATGCCATGCGCAGTTCGCGCGAGGAGATTTTCGGACCTGTCGCCAGCGTCATTCGCGTCAAGGACTATGACGAGGCGCTTTCCGTCGCCAACGACACGCCCTTCGGCTTGACCTCCGGCATCTGCACCTCGAGCCTCAAGCATGCCACGCACTTCAAGCGCAATTCGGAGGCCGGAATGGTGATGGTCAACCTGCCGACGGCGGGTGTCGATTTCCATGTTCCCTTCGGCGGCCGCAAGGGCTCGAGCTATGGGCCGCGCGAGCAGGGCCACTATGCGGCGGAGTTCTACACCACGGTGAAGACGGCCTATACGTTCGCAGGCTGATCGGCCGTCGACCGATCCGCCTGACTGATCGGTCACTGCCGACCATGCCGGCAACACCGCCATGCACATCTGGATTGGAGCGGCGCGAAAGGATGACAGTGCAAGATCTGACCTGGCTTAACCCGCCGCCGCACCACGCCATCGAGGGCGATAGCGTTCGTGTGCGCACCGGCAAGGAGACCGATTTCTGGCGCGAGACCTTCTACGGTTTCTGGCGCGACAACGGCCACTTCCTGCACCGGCCTGTCGAGGGCGATTTCAGCGCCGAAGTCACGGTCAAGGGCGACTACGAGGTCCTCTATGATCAGGCCGGGCTGATGGTCCGGCTCAGCGAAACGCACTGGATCAAGGCCGGTATCGAGTACACCGACGGCCTTGCCTATTTCTCCGTCGTCGTCACCAACGACACGTCAGACTGGTCGCTGGTCGCCATTCATGCCGATCCGAACGGCGTCAGGATCCGGTTGACCCGTCACGCCGAGGCGATCCGCGTCCAGTACCTCGACGCTTCCGAGAGCCACTGGAAGCCTGTGCGGCTTGCCTATTTCCCGACCTCGAAGACGGTCGATATCGGCATGATGTGCTGTTCGCCGCAACGCGAAGGCTTTGAGGTAACGTTCTCGGATTTCTCCCTCGGTCCGCCGATATCGCGGGAATTGCACGATTGAGACCTGCGGTCTTGCGCTGAACCGCAAGCACTTCGACCTTTGCCACAATCAAGTCTGTAGACCGCCGTGTGCCTCCGGCCGAGCCGGGGGGTTGGCCGCGGCACTGCAGCCGGCGAGATCGTCAGCCAGTTGCGATGCCGCCAGACGGTTCGAAATTTTTGGCCCCTGGTTCGGCTCAAGGCGGTGCAAGGCAGGACGTTGCAACGCTATTGGCATCCGCGCTAGGAGTTGCCGATGGGCAGGTTTCGAAGGGCTGTCAAAAGAGCCGTCTACTCCAGGGCGCTAAGGTTTCTTGGCGTTCCGCCCGTGCTGTGGTCGCAGGGCATCGGGCATTTCTGCGATTTCGCCGGGCCGCGCTGGTATCGCAACGCGCCAACTGCATCTACGCAGAGCGAGGCATTTTTCCGCCAACATTACAGCGGCGCGCATGGCATCGTCTGGCTGCGCCTGAGCACCTTGTCCAGGGATGCGCAAACCTGCGACCTCGACACGTTTGTCAGGATCGTGCTGCCGACGATTACGGCACCATTCACGCTGCTGACGACCGATGGGGATGCTTCGGTGCCGTCGGATCTGGCGAAGGACACCGTCGACCAGCTTCTCGCCAACCCTTTCCTGGTCTCCTGGTACAGCCAGAATTGTGATGGCACTCACCCCAGGGTGAAGCCTTTCCCGATCGGGCTCGATCTTCACACGCCTAGGTCCCTTGCCACGCCGGCAGGGCTTGTGAGGCAACTGGAAATCATACGCGCCCGGCAGGATCATGTGGACCGCCGCCCGCCCAGGCTATTCTCTGATTTCAGCATCAGCAATGGCTCGAAGCAGCGCCGGGAACTGCTTGATGCCCTGGGCGGATGTCCGCACGTCGATTTCCTGACGAAACGCGTCTCGCAACGCTCGATCTGGCAACTGTACTCGCAATACCCGCTCGTGCTGTCCACCGAAGGCAACGGCCTGGACTGCCATAGGACATGGGAGCTATTTTATCTCGGCTGTATCGTCGTCACCAGGACCTCGCCGCTCGACCCGCTCTACCAGGGCCTGCCTGTCATTATCGTCGATGACTGGCATGAGGTGAGGGATCCCGATGCGCCGAGACGCTGGATAGAGCAGGTCGCGCATCTGACCGACCGGGACCATGTTTGGCGACGCTTGCATCCGCAAACCTATCTCGGCCCCATTCGGCAAGAGCTTCAGCACGCATCCCGATAGGGCAGGCCACGAAATTCCGGTTGGACGCGGTGCGAAGCGGAGCTCCTGCAAGCGATGTGGAGCGACGTCGCTCCTCCATATCTGGTGGAGGGAGGGATCATGTGCCAGCCTCGTCCAGCCCCAGCCCGCCGCGGACGGCATTGCGGATGGCTTCTGGGCCGAACCTTGCCCAAACCGCTTGATGCGCGCAGATGCGCTGCCGTGCCCTGCGGTCCGCGTCCAGGCAAAGTCCGACAGCCGTCTCGGCAAGTCCTTCATCGGTATCCGACAGCAGCAGTTCCTCCCCGTCGACCAGGTCCAGGCCCTCGGCCGCCAGAGGCGTGGCGATCACCGGCACGCCCCACGCCATCGCCTCCAGAATCTTGATGCGGGTGCCGCCGCCTGCCGCAAGCGGGATGATGGTGAGATGCGCTCTCGACAGAAGCGGCGCCATGTCTCCGGGGTCTTCGACGATCTCCACGCCAGGCAATCCTGCCAGCGCTTGCACGGCCGTTGTCGGGTTGCGCCCGGCGAGAATCAGTGTCGCGGTCGGCAAGGCCAGTCGGATGCGCGGAAGTATGGAGCCGGCTAACCTCTGGACGGCATCGACGTTTGGCGGATAGCCGAGATGGCCGACGAACAGGATCACCGGAAAGCTTTCGTCGGATACGGGCTCGGCGGGCAGCGTTTCGGGGCTGTGCCCGGCATGCGGAATTCCGTTTGGAACGACATCGATCGGCAACTTGTGCCGGGAAAGCGCCATCAACCGCTCTCGATCCTGGCTCGAGCAGACCCAGACCCTGTCGACAAGGGCAAGCGCCTTTCTCTCGAGACGCCTGATGCCAAGGCCCTCGCTGATCGTCGCCACCGCAGCCCGCTTCGCATCGACGTGCCGCAGCTGACCCGCCAGGTCGGACTCAACATTGTGCATGTCGAGGATGAGCTGTTTCGTCAGTGCCCGCAAAGGCCGCAGCAGCTTGAACAGGCCGATGCCCTCGATCAGCACCGTGTCCGGGCGGAAGTCCCGAACCAGTGTCTCCAGCCGCGTCAAGGCGACGCGCGAGATGCGACGCTCCGCCCTTATACGCCACCACCCGATCGAACTGGAGCGGGCCTCTCCCTTGATCGACAAGGCTTCGGTGCGGATCGACGGATCGGTTGTTTCCGTCGCCTGCGGCAGCACAGATACCAGGCAGACCGGGCCGAATTGCGCAGCAGACTCAGCATTGCGATAGTTCCGCAGATCCGCGCCTGAGATCGGCGGAAAGGCTGGATCGTGGGACACAACCAGCACACGTCGCCCGGCTTTCGCCGCGGAGACAGCGTCGAGCGGTTGTGCGCCCGCGGGTTTCAAAGTGGACGCTCTGGGCTTTGCGCCTGAGACTTCATTCCAGACGGCATGCGTGACGGCCCCAAACCATAACAATCGGCTTCGACTTGTTCAGCCGACGAGCCTTTCGTCAAGCGCCGCATCGTCGCTGATTGTCAGATGCACCAGTTGCGGCAGGCTGCCGGAATATCACCATCGCCTGGACCACGCCAACCAGCGGCCCGCCAGACGCTTCCACGATGAGGTGAGCCTTGTCCGCCGATAGGCGTCGCCGGCCATCTTGATGCCTTGCGCCTGCGTCGGGAATGGATGGATGACGTCGGCCAGCGCACGCAATCCCATGCCCGATTTGATCGCCAGCGACACCGCATTGATCATCTCGCCGGCATGGCTGGCAACGACCGTGGCGCCCAGGATGCGGTCGGACCCCTCCCTGACGTGGATTTTGACAAAACCCTCCTCCTCGCCGTCCATAACCGCACGGGCGACATCGTGCATCAGCACTGTATAGGTCTTGACCGGGATGCCGTTCTGGCGCGCCTCCGCCGGATAGAGGCCGACATGGGCGATCTCCGGATCGGTATAGGTGCACCACGGAATGACCAGTTCGCTCAGCTTCCTGCGTCCGAGAAACAGGGCATTGCGCACGACCATGCGGGCTGTCGCCTCGGCGGTGTGGGTGAATTTGTAGGCGAGGCAGACATCGCCCGCCGCATAGATGCGCGGATTTGTGGTGAGGAGACAGTCGTCCACCTTGATACCGTCGGCATCGTATGCCACCCCGGCGTTTTCCAGGTCGAGGCCGTCGACATTGGGCGATCGGCCGATGCCAGTGATGATCTCATCGACGGAAATCGTCGTCGTGATGTCGTCGCACACCAGGTCGGCGAGCTTCTTGCCGCCTTCCGTCCGCACCGCCACCACCTCGGTGTTCAGGCGAACCTCGACACCCTCGCGCGCCAGCGCGTCCGAAAGGATTTGGGCGGCATCGCGTTCCTCACCGGGCAGGAACATCGGTTCGCGCTGCGCCTGGATGACCTTCGCGCCCAGCAGGCAGAAGGCCTGCGCCGCCTCGCAACCGAGCGGTCCGCCGCCGATGACCAGAAGCCGCTTCGGGCACTCCGTGAGATCGAACATGGTCTCGTTGCTGAGATAGCCGGCGTCGGCAAGCCCCGGGATCGTCGGCAGCCTCGGGCGCGCGCCTGTCGCGATCAGCGCCTTCCTGAAACGCAAGATTTGTCCGGCGACCGTGACAGTGTCCCTTCCGGAAAACCGCGCTTCGCCGAAATAAAGGTCGATGCCTTCGGAAACCAGGCAACCGGCGGCATCGGCGCGGCTGATCCGCTGCCGGATCTGCCGCATCCGCGTCATGGCGCGCTGAAAGTTGACGTGAAGACGGTCCGGCATGTCGCCGCCGAAATTCTCTGCATCGCGCATGTCGGCATAAAGCCTTGCGGTGCGGATGATCGACTTCGACGGGATGCAACCGACATTGACGCAAGTTCCGCCGATCAGGTTGCGCTCGATGAGCGCGACCCTTGCGCCGAGGCCGGCCGCTTCGTAGGCGGCGGTTAGCCCAGCCGGCCCGGCACCGATGACGACGAGGTTGTAGGGACCGTCCGGCTGCGGGTTCTTCCAGTGCGGCGGGTGGGCGCTCTTGATCAGCTCGATGTCGTTGTGATCGACAGGAAAGGCGGTAGTCCTGGTCCGGTCACGCGACATCGCCGCCACCCGACGCCGGGCTTGCTGGCTGAGACAGCCAGCCGCCATTGAACCCGGCCTTGCGCAGGCCGTTGCGGATGTGTTGATTTGACCGCATCAGTCTCCAGATCAACCCTGACCGATGGTTCTCGATCATCATCACCACGATGCCTTGATCCAGCCCATAGTGGCCTTCCGACACCCAGCCGTGCCTCCCGAATTTACGCCGGTTCGCCAATGTCGGGTTGAAACCGCTCGGCAGTCGGAAATTACCGATCACCTCGGGGTAGCGATCACCGAGATGGCGCAACGCCGCCAAGCAGATCTCCGGGGCGAAAGGCAGTGATGCCGGATAGGACCAAGGCGCGATCGTCCCGTCATCGGGCCCGAACGGCGCGCCGCGCGCGGCATAGCCGGAAAACCGCCGGCGCTGTCGCTCCACGCTGGTGCGAAAACCGCCTGGCCCGTCGCCCGCCGAAAGACCCCAAAGGTTCTCGTCGTAGCCGCCATAGCCGTAAGGGTTGTGGCGTGCATAGTCGCGGTGCAGATAGGTCGAGCGGCGGCTGTTTTCGAAATAGTCCGAGTTCTTCTCGCGCATGAAGGCGTCGCGGATGCCGGCGAAATCGATCCAGGCATGCGAGAACTGGTGCATGAACAGCGGACCGCCATACAGCACGTCGTAGCCGTAGATGTTTTCCCACTGATAGGTCGCCGTCCAGCCCTCGTAGCTGTTGTCCGAGGTCGGGCTGTCGGGCGAAGCCATCGACAGGATGTAGAGGATCGTGGCTTCGTTGTAGCCCTCCCAGCCATAGTGGAGAAAGCCGCTCTTCGGCTTCCAGCCTTGTCGCAAGGTCGGGCTTGAGCCTTGTGCCCACCGCCAGTCGACGCGCCGGTAGAGCGCCTCTGCCAATTGGCGGATCTCGGCTTCCTCGTCATCGTCACCGGAGAAATAGGCGCCCGCCACCAGCATGCCCGATATCAGCAATGCCGTATCCACCATCGACAGTTCGCAGCGCCAGACGCGCAGGCCGGTCCGCATATCGAGGAAATGGTAGTAGAAACCCTTGTGGCCGGTGACGTCGTCGCTATGGCCTTGCGGGCTGGCCGAGAAGAAGCGCAGCGCGGCCAGCGTCAGCTTCGCGGCGGCATCGCGCGCCATCCAGCCGCGCTCGACGCCGATCGGATAACTGGACAGCGCGAAGCCGACGACAGCGATGCTGGCCAGCGAATTCGGCCGCGACGTGTCGGCGACCAATCCGTTTTCGGGGTTCACGTTCTCGAGGAAATAGTCGAAGGCGGCGCGCTGATAGCGGTCCAGAAGCTCGTCGTCGGACAGCGCGGCAGGCTCGGCTCTAAGCAAAGGAAACAAGCTCCCGCCGGATGGTTGCAGCGTCCGTCAACCGCCAACCAGTTGCCCCGCACCGGCAGATCATCACGCATGCTGAACTGTCATGCCGCGTCATAGCTTTCCCGTATAGCTTTGTTGCGTCAACGTCGATTCGACGCCTGGGACTATACGCCCCTACGCTCCCGTTCGTTGCGTCGTCACGCGGAATTGAGATGCGTCCTGCCTCAGTAGGTGGCGCGGCCGCCGGAAACGTCGAATACGGCGGCGGTCGTGAACGAACACTCTTCCGAGGCAATCCAGCAGATCAGCGCCGCCACCTCTTCGACCTCCC
The DNA here is from genome assembly GCF_040322895.1 of Mesorhizobium sp. M0088. Taxonomy (NCBI): domain Bacteria; kingdom Pseudomonadati; phylum Pseudomonadota; class Alphaproteobacteria; order Hyphomicrobiales; family Phyllobacteriaceae; genus Mesorhizobium; species Mesorhizobium sp. M0088. Next base: position 345,674 of record NZ_JAMYUI010000001.1, on the reverse strand, counting down.
CGAAGCGCGCCATCGGTATCTTGGACAGCATGAAGTCGATGTGCTCCTGGCTCATCTGCTTGAAGATAGCGGTGCGCACGGCCGCCGGTGTGACGCAATTGACCGTCACCTTGGTCTTGGCCAGTTCCTTGCCGAGCGACTTGGTCAGGCCGATCACCGCGGCCTTCGAGGTGCTGTAGGCGGAGGCATTGGGATTGCCTTCCTTGCCGGCGATCGAGGCTATGTTGACGATGCGGCCATAGTTGCGCTCGAGCATGTGCGGCACGAGCGCCTTGTTGCAGTAGAAGACGCCGTTGATGTTGATGTCGATGACCTTCTGCCAATCCTCGGTCGAATAGTTCCAGGTCGTCATGTTCGGCCCGGTGATCGCCGCACTGGTGACCAGGATGTCGACACCGCCAAGCGCTTCGATCGCCGACTGCTTGGCGCGTTCCACGCCGGCCGCATCGGCGACGTCGATGGCAACACCGTGGAGGCCGGGAAGGGTGGCTTTGGCCTGTTCGATCTGAGCCGGATCGCGATCCCAGACTGAAACCCGTCCGCCCTCTTCGACAATCCTCTGAGCCACTGCCAGACCGATGCCTGAAGCGCCGCCGGTGATCACCGCCGCTCGACCGCTGAACCGCCCTGTAAAATTCATCGGCATCCTATTTTCCCGATCATCCCAACCCGATGGACGATGACGGCACGCGACCGCCATACCATCGACTGCGACTGTGCGGTCCCCATCAGGCGAGTTCAAGCCGGCATGCGAGGCCGATCGTCTGGGCCAATCCCGTTACCCGGGATTTCCCTCGAGCTCTCTGCCCAGCGCCTTCACCATCGCCACCAGCGCCGGTCCGATCTCGGCATGCGCGCGCTCTTCCGTGATGATCTCGCCGATGCCGCCGCAGGTGATGGCAACCAGCGGCGAGCCGTCACTCGGACGGAACGGCACGCCGACCGCATGGATATAGCTGTGCCAGGCGCCGAACGACGTCACATAGCCCTTGTCTGCATACTGGGCGATCGCATCGTCGATCGTCGCCCCGATCATCGCCGCCCTGTCCGGCTCGGCCTCCTGCAAAGCCTCCACAAGGCGAGCGCGCTCCTCAGGTGAAAGGGCCGCCGCATAGGCCAGCCCCATCGATGTCTTCCAGATCGGCAGGTAGGAGCCCGGGTTGAGGCGCAGCGTGACAAGGCTCTCCGACCGGCAATTGGCCAGATAGACCATGTTGAGGCTGTCGCGGGTGCCGAGCGCCACCGCCGCCCCCGTCAAATCGGCCAGCGGCTGCATCAGCGGCCGGGCGACGTGGACGACCGCACTGGAACTCAGTGCCGAATAACCCAGCGCCACGGTGGCGGGTCCCAGGCTGTAGCGGCCGAGGTCCTTGTCGTAGAGGAGATAGCCGAGCGCGCTTAGCGTATAGGTGATGCGCGAAACCGTGGCCTTGGGCAGGCCGGTGCGGGCAATGATGTCCTGGTTGCCGAGTGAGGCATCGCCCGGGCGGAAGGCGCGCAGGATGCCGAGCCCGCGCACCAGCGACGACGAAAGCTGCGCGCCTTCGCCTTCAAGCTCCGTCTCGTCCCTGGTCGCTCGCTTGCGCACGCTGAGGTCTTTCTGGCGTCGTCGTCCGCCTGTCGGGCCGGTGTCGCCGGCGCTTTCCCAAAAATGAAATTAAATTCCATTTATATTTGACAGGCGCTTTCCCTCCCTGTCAATATGCTTCCCTCGATGGCATCTCCCAGCGCCCTGTGCCATCTTACGAAGCCCGTCCTTGTGAAGGTAGCCACGTGTCTCGCTATATTTTGCGCCGGCTTATCGCCATGCCGTTTCTGGCTCGGTATCGTCACCATTGCCTTCCTGATCACCACGGTGACCAAGGGCGATCCGCTGACCGCGATTGTCGCCGAACAGCAGATGAGCAACCCCGAAGTGGTGGCCGCCGCCAAGGCGCGCTGGGGTCTCGATCGTCCTTTGCCGGAACGCTATATGATATATCTCAGTAATCTGCTGAGCGGCGATCTTGGCACCTCGTTCATCACCAAGCGCAATGTCGGCACCGACATTCTCTACCGCTTGCCGGCAACGCTCGAACTGGTTTTCGCTGCGATGATCTTCGGCACCACGCTCGGCATTGTGCTTGGTGTGCTGGCCGCCTATTTCCGCAACAGCCTGATTGACCATGGCGCGCGGCTGTTCGCCTTGTTCGGCTCTTCGCTGCCGGTGTTCTGGTCGGGGCTCGGCCTGTTGTTCATCTTCTCCGTCATGCTGAACTGGCTGCCGGGGCCGGGCAGGGTCGATGCCCGCCTGGCATTGCCGCCCGGCATCACCGGCTTCCTGACCATCGATTCGCTTCTGGCTGGCGACTGGACCGTCTTCAAGGACGCGCTCTGGCACCTGCTTCTGCCGGCCTTCGTCCTCGGCTGGACGGTTTCCGGCACCATATCGCGGCTGGTGCGCGCCAACATGCTTGATGTGATGAGCCGCGAGTTCGTCCTCACCGCGCGCGCCAAGGGGGCGAGCGAATTCCGCGTCGTCATCGTCCATGCGTTGCGCAACACCATGGTACCGACCCTGACCGTCATCGGCTATTCCTTCGCCTATCTGATCACCGGCGCGGTGCTGACAGAAACCATCTTTTCCTGGCCCGGCATGGGCTCTTATGCCGTCGAGGCGGCGCGCGCGCTCGACTTCCCGGCGATCATCGGCGTCACCATCGTCGGCGGCCTCGCCTTCCTGGTCACCAACCTCATCACGGACATCCTCTACGTGGTGGCCAATCCGCGCGTGAGGTTGAGCTGATGTCGGCGGTCACAACCAAATCCCATTCCGCCGCTGTTCCCGAATGGCTGACCGCGCCATTGGTCATCGGCACGGTCGTCATCCTGTTCTGGCTGTTCATGACCGTCTTCGCCGCCTTAATCGTACAGTTCGATCCGCTCGAAATGGTCGCGCGCCGCTTGCAGCCGCCGAGCTGGGCGCACTGGCTCGGCACCGATGCTCTCGGCCGCGATGTTCTCGCCCGCACCTTGCACGGGGCGGCGCATTCGCTGCCGATCGCGGTTCTGGTCGTCGTCTCGGCTGTGGTGATCGGCTCGCTGCTCGGTGCCATTTCCGGGTTCGTCGGCGGGCTGACCGGTGCGGCGATCATGCGGCTTGTCGACGTCACTCTGTCCTTCCCGCCGATGCTGCTGGCTATGGCCGTCGCGGCGTCGCTTGGGCCGGGCCTCGGCAATGCCGCCATCGCCATGGTTCTGGTCTGGTGGCCGGTCTATGCCCGGCTGATGCGGGCGCAGGTGCTGGAGGTGAAGGAGCGTGAGCATGTCGAGGCGGCGATCGCCGCCGGCGCCAGGCCGCGCCGCGTGCTGTTCACGCACATATTGCCGCTTTGCTGGACCCCGGTGCTGATCAGCGCGACCATGGATCTTGGCCAGGTCGTGCTGCTTGCCGCGTCGCTCAGCTTCATCGGACTCGGCGCCACGCCGCCGACCCCCGAATGGGGGTCGATGATCTCGGATGGCGCCGTCCATTTCTACCAATGGTGGATCGCCTTCGGTCCGGGCGTCGCCATCCTCACCATCGTGCTCGGCTTCAACTTCATCGGCGACGGCTTGCGCGACATTCTCGATCCAAGGTCGGATTAAGCGATGAGCGCACAGATATCTACAGCGCCGCCGGGTGCAGTCGACAAGGCGGGCAAAGGTGAGCCGCTGCTGTCCATACGCGGCCTGCGGGTAGGCTTCCGGCGGGCAGGCGATCAGTTCGAAGCGGTGCGCGGCATCGACCTCGAAGTCGCCAAGGGCGAAGTGGTCGGCATTGTCGGGGAGTCCGGCTCGGGCAAGTCCGTCGGCATGCTCGCCGCGCTCGGCCTGACGTCGAAGAACGCGGTCGTCACCGGTTCGGTCCGCTTCAACGGCGACGAACTGGTCGGCAAATCGTCACGCGAAATGCGCAAGATCAGGGGCGCGCGCATCGCCATGATTTTTCAGGACCCGCTGTCCTCACTAAACCCGGTGATGACCGTCGGCGCCCAGATCGCCGAGGCGGTCAGGCTGCATCAGCGCGTCACCCGCAAGCAGGCCATGGCGCGGGCGGTGGAATTGCTCAATCTGGTGGCGATCCCGCAGCCGGAGCGCCGGGTGAACCAGTATCCGCATGAATTCTCCGGCGGCATGCGCCAGCGCGCGGTCATCGCCATGGCCGTCGCCAACGATCCCGATTTGCTGATCGCCGACGAACCGACCACGGCGCTCGATGTGACGGTGCAGGCGCAGATATTGGCAGTGCTGCGTTCGTTGCAGGAGCGGCTCGGCCTTGGCCTGGTGCTGATTACCCATGACCTCGGCGTCGTCGCCGGTCATGCCGACCGCGTCGCGGTCGTCTATTCCGGCCGTGTCGTCGAACAGGCTGGCGTATCCGAGCTGTTCGCCGACCCGCGCCATCCCTATACGCGCGGCCTCATTGCCTCGATCCCCAATCTCGAGGAAAGCCGCGAGCGGCTGTTTTCGATCGATGGCTCGCCACCCGCACTTGGGCGCTTGCCGGGCGGCTGCGCCTTCCATCCGCGCTGCATCTATGCCGAGGCACGCTGCCGGACCGAGGATCCGCCTTTGCACGACATAGGCGGCCGCTTCTCGGCCTGCCATTTCGCGACGACCTTGCCGCCCTTCCATAGCGCCTCGCTGGCGGCGGCAGAACTGGACAGTGGAAGCATGGCCCCATGAGCGCAGTGGAGCAAACTCAAGTCGAAACCAAGCCGGCGGCGGCGCTTTCCGTGCGCCATCTTGTCAAGGATTTTCCGGTTCGCGGTGGCCTCGTCTTCGACCGCGCGGTTGCCCATGTGCGTGCGGTGGCCGATGTGTCCTTTGACTTGGCGCCGGGCGAAACGCTGGGCCTCGTCGGCGAATCCGGTTGCGGCAAGTCGACCCTCGGACGCTGCCTGATGCGGCTGATCGAGCCGACCAGCGGCGAAAGCTGGTTCCGGGGCCAGAACCTGCTCGCCCTCAACCACGAAGACATGCGCCTGATGCGGCGCTACATCCAGCTGGTCTTCCAGGACCCGTACGGGTCGCTGCATCCGCGCATGCGCATTGCCGACAACGTCGCCGAGCCGCTGCGCATGAGCGACATGTCGGCGGCCGACCGCCGCGCCCGCGTCGCCGAACTGCTCGAACTGGTGCGGCTCAATCCCGAGCATGGCAAGCGCTATCCGCACGAACTGTCAGGCGGCCAGCGCCAGCGTGTCGTCATCGCCCGGGCGCTTGCGCTGAACCCGCAAGTGGTGATCCTCGACGAACCGGTTTCGGCGCTCGATGTTTCGGTGCAGGCTGGCGTGCTCAATTTGCTCAGGGATATCCAGCAGTCTTTCGGCACATCCTATCTGTTCATCGCACATGATCTTTCGGTCGTGCGCCACATCTCGCACCAGGTCGCGGTGATGTATCTCGGCAAGATCGTCGAGATCGCACCCGCGGCCGAACTCTATTCGAGGGCGCTGCATCCCTACACGCAGGCGCTGCTGTCGGCGGTGCCGCTCGCCAATCCCGAGAAGGAGCGCAAGCGCGAGCGCATCGTACTGACCGGTGACGTGCCGAGCCCGCTCAACCCACCATCCGGCTGCCGCTTCCGCACGCGCTGCTTCAAGGCGCAGGCGATCTGCGCTGCCGTCGAACCACCGCTCGATCCGGCTGGCGGTTCGCATCGCGTCGCCTGTCATTTTCCGGAGCCGGTCAACACGTTCAAGACTGTGTGATTGGCCTGCCGAATTCACCCGAAGGAATCTTGATCGTGACTGAGGACCATTCCGAGAATGCCGGTACGGCAGGATCCGCGCGCCTGCCGCTCGAAGGCATCAAGGTTCTCGATCTTTCCCGCGTGCTCGCCGGTCCTTGGGCAACGATGAGCCTTGCCGATCTCGGCGCCGAGGTCTGGAAGATCGAGAACATAGATGGCGGCGACGACACCAGGGCGTGGTCGGTGCCGAGCTACAAGGGTGTCTCGACCTACTATCTCTGCGCCAATCGCGGCAAGCAGAGCATCGCGCTCGACATGAAAAGCCCGCAGGGGCTGGCCATCGTGCGCGAACTGGCGGCGAAGGCCGACATCGTCGTCGAGAATTTCCGCTCCGGCACCGCCGACCGCCTCGGCGTCGGTTTCAAGGAACTCAGCGCGCCAAACCCGCGGCTGATCTACTGCTCGATCTCCGGCTACGGCCAGACCGGACCCGATGCCGGACGGCCCGGCTATGATTTCGTCATGCAGGCCGAAAGCGGCCTGATGGCCATCACTGGCGAGAGCAATGGCGAGCCGATGCGCGTCGGCGTCGCCATCACCGACATCGTCTGCGGCATGGTCGCGACGCAGTCGATCCTGGCAGCGCTTTACGAGCGCGCGACGACCGGCAAGGGCCAGTTCCTCGACCTGTCGCTGATCGACTGCGCGCTCAGCCTGCTGATCAATGTCGGCAGCGGTTATCTCAACACCGGCCGCGAGGTCGCCCGCTACGGCAATGCGCATCCGACGGTTGTCCCCTATCAGATATTCGAGGCCTCCGATGGCGGCTTCGCGCTGGCCGTCGGCAATGACCGCCAGTTCGCGGCGCTGTGCGAGAAGGTCCTTGATCTGCCACATCTGGCTGGGGATGCGCGCTTCATCAAGGCAGGCGCGCGTGCCACCAACCGCGAGGCTTTGATCCCCGAATTGGCGGCTGCCTTCAAGACCAAGCCACGCGACCACTGGATGGCAACCTGTGCCGCCGCCAGCGTGCCGGCCGGCACGGTAAAATCGATACCGGAAGTCTTCGATAGCCCCAATGTGCGCGAACGTGGCCTCGTCCAGACCTTGCCGCATCCGCATCTCGGTTCCGTCGCCATGGTGCGCCCGGCACAGGGACTTGCCGCGCAGCTGACCGCCGACTTTACCGCGCCGCCGATGCTGGGCCAGGACACAGCTGCCGTGCTGGCCGACGTGCTCGGCTACAGTGCCGAGACCATCGACCAACTGATCGGCTCCGGGGCTGTCAGCGTCTATGCGCCTGCAGCCGAACCGATCCCCGCCTGATCTTCCACGGAACGTGGCAGCCCTCGTCTCGCATTTGCGGGTCGACGACTGAGTGGTTCTTCACTTCAAGAGCGCGAAGAGCCGTTCCCGGAATTGCTCGGCCGGCTACTTCTGCTGGCCGTAATTCTTGTACCGCCCCCGAATGGCGGCTATCTCGCTGCCCTCGATGAGCACCGGTGTACCGGCGCTGCGCGCCAAAAGGTATTGCCGCGCCAAGGTCTCGAGCTTGATGGTGCGGATGAGCGCCGTGTCGAGATCGCCGCCGAAAGCGATCATGCCATGATTGGCGAGCAGGCAGGCCGACCTGTCCTTGAGCGCGACGACGGCAACCTTGGCCAGTTCGCTTGACGCGAACAGCGCATAGTCCGAACAGCGCACATCATCGCCACCGAAACCAGCGACCATGTAATGGAACAGCGGCAGTCCCTCGCGCAGGCACGATAGCGCCACGCAATGGTCGGGATGGGCATGCACGACGGCACCGGCCTCGGGGAAAGCCTTGTAGATCTCGGCGTGCATTTCCCATTCGCTCGACGGCCGGAACGCCCCCTCCCAGCTGCCATCGAGTTGCATCGGCACCATCTGCTCCGGCCGAAGCGCGCTTGTAGCTATTCCCGTCGGCGTGATCATCATGCCGCTTGTCGTCCGCACGCTGATGTTGCCGGTGGTGCCGACATTCATCCCGCTGGCGTCCAGCGTCTGCGTCGCGGTGATCAGGCTGGCGCGTGCAGTCTCGGTGTCCATCACGATGCTTTTCCTGTGGTTGGCCGCATGACAGGTTTTGCCGGTGGCCATATATCGATCGCCGGCGCGACGGTGGTCGCCCGTGTCATGTCTTGCAGGACGTCGGCGAAAATATCCGGGCCGCCGAGCTTCCCCGATTTCAACATCAGCGCCAGCGGCTCGGATGGCAGGCCGGGGAGGTGGGCAGTGGCACGCGACAGTCCCGGCCCCTCATAGGCACCCATGGCGATGCGGTCGATGCCGAGCGCCTTGACCACCGAACCGGCGGTCTCGCCGCCGGCGACGACCAGCCGCCGCACACCGAGTTCGAGCACAAGAATGTGTGCAATCCCGGCCAGCATCTCTTCCGCCTTTGCCGCCACCGCGTTGCGGCCATGCGCCTGCTGCAGCGCTTCGACCGTCGCTTGCGGCGCCGTCGTGGCAATGGCGATCATCGTGCCGGGCAAATGCCGCTGGGCGAAGGCACGCGCTTCGGCCACTACATCGGCGCCGGCGAAGGCGCTGGCCAGATCGATCGTCAGCAGTGGATTGTTTTGCGCAAAGCGTTCGAGCTGTTCGATGGTGCGGTCGGCAACGCTGCCGGCCAGCACCGCCGCTGGGCCGTTTATGGCCGGCAGGCTGGCGGTAACGAGATCGACTGAATTCAGCAGCCCATGCGTGAGCCAGGCCGGTGGCAGATGCGCGGCGACCGAGGAATTGCCGGTCATCAGCGGCAGGTCGAAGGTCGCTTCCGCGATCGCAACCAGGTCGCGCTCGCGGATCGTGTCGGTGACCAGCAGCGTCTCGCCGCCCGCGCTGTGCTCTCGTATGGCGTTGCGGATGGCCTCCGCCCCGGCATCGACGACGAGATAGGGCACCAGCCCGACCTTGCCTTTGCTCTGCGCCTGCAGCACGCGAACCAGATTGGAATCGGTCATCGGCGTCAGCGGATCGAAGCGCTTGGGCGATTCACCCAGCAATTGGGCGCCGCCGAACATGTGTCCCTGATAGACGGTGCGGCCGGTCTCACACAGCGCCGGGGTGAACAGCGTGACGCCGCCGCCGAGCCGCTCGAGCAGCGCCTCGGCGCAAGGACCGATGTTGCCGGCAGGCGTCGAATCGAAAGTGGCGCAATATTTGAAGAAGATCTGCCGGGCACCAGCTTCAAGCAGCCGGTCCGCCGCCTCCAGAACCTGGCGCACCGCATCGCTGGCCGCGATGACGCGGGTCTTCAGCAGGATCACATGGGCAAGATTGCCTGGTGGGATCGGCGCACTCAGTCCGACCGTGCATCCCGTTGGAATGCCGCGCGCCACCAGCATCGACGCCAGCTCGGTGCCGCCGGTCAGATCGTCGGCTATGGCGCCGAACAGGAGTGAAGGCGTCGCGGTCATGCGCCCCGTCTCATGTCCGTCTGCACCATGGCTGCCCGTCTCGCAGTTGCCTGTCTCATGTCGGTGGTCAGGCCATTCGTGGTATCATATACACAGCCCACGCGACGCAGGCGACGCCGGCGCCGCTGCAAGAACGGAGAGCGGATGTGACTGCTTCTATCGCGCCGATCGCGCGCGACAATCTGACGACGCGCGTCTACGAGGAGCTTCGCCGCGCCATGATGGAGGGCCGCTTCTGGCCGGGCCATCGCTTCAAGATCCGCGACCTTGCCGCCAGCCTTCAGGTGTCTGAGACGCCAGTGCGCGAGGCGCTGATGCAGCTGGTCCGCGAAAAGGGTCTGGAGATGGAGGCCGGTCGTTCGATCACCGTCGCCCAGCTGTCGCTGGCCCAATATCTGGAACTGCGCAGCATCCGGCTGCATCTCGAAGGCATGGCGGGGGCGGCGGCAACAACGCGCATCGAGCCACGGGAGATCGACCGTCTGGCCGAGGTGCATGACAGGCTGATTGCCAACGAGGACAATGGCCATTGGTTCGAAGCCGTCCGCGACAATTGGGAATTCCATCACTCGATCTACCAGGCGGCGCAAATGCCGGAGTTGCTGGCCATCATCGAGGGCATCTGGCTGCGCAACGGACCACTGGTGAACTATCAATACCCGCACGCGAGGCCGACCTACGACGGCCGCCACCGGCACCTCGACATTCTCGACGCGTTGCGGGCGCGCGACGAGAACGGCGTGCGCAAGGGCATTCAGCAGGACATGATCGAAGGCGGCCGCCTGCTGGTCAAGGTGCTCGAACGGCTGAACGACGGTGCGGTCACGCCCGAGGAACTGCGCCGCGCGGCGCAGAACGGTCGACTGGTGTCGGCCGTCGGCTGAGCGATTTGTTACTTCCCACCGCATCGGCGCTGGTCACGCCACCTGCGCGGCTGCGGCCATGCCGGCATCGGCAGCCTGCAGGGCGAGATCTATGTCTTTTGCGGTATGCGCGGCACTCAGGAACATGTTGTGCCGGGGGTGGAAATAGGCGCCCTCGCGCAAGGCGGCCGAGCAGAAGGCGTCGGCCTTTTTGAATTCGGCATCGCCGTCGAAGAGCACCATCGGCATCGACACCGGGCCGGTCTGGCGAAGCGACAGGCCATGCTTCTTCGCTGCGGCATCGAGGCCTGAGCGCAGCCTGTCGCCGGCTTCAGTCATCCTGGAGATTGCGTCGGTGTCGCGCAGCGTGTTGATGGTGGCGATCGCGGCGGCCATGGCGACGGCGCCATACCAGAACGACCCCGTCACATAGACCTTGGTCGCGGCTTCGCGAAACCGGTCGGTGCCGGTGATCGCGGCAAGCGGATAGCCATTGGCGATCGCCTTCGAGAAAGCGGACAGGTCCGGCCGTACGCCGAGCGGTTCCCAGCTGCCGGCGAGATCGATGCGGAAGCCGGCCCTGACATCATCGACGATCAGCGCCGCGTCGGCGGCGGTGGTCAGCTCGCGCGCCTGTCTGGCGAAGGCGGCGGTCGGCAGTTCCTGGTCGCGGGCGATATCGTGGCGGAAAGCGGTGACGACGACGGCGGCAAGATCGCTGCCGGCCTGCTCGACGGCTGCCTCGAGGCTGGCAACGTCATTGTAGTCGAAATGGATGATATGGGCGCGGTCCTCGGCGGTGACGCCGGCGAGCGAAGGCGTGCACCACGGCACGGCGCCGTGATAGGAGCCGCGCGCGACCAGCACCTTGCGCCGGCCGGTGCCGGCGCGTGCGATCGTCACGCAGGCCGTGGTGGCGTCGGTGCCGTTCTTCTGCAGCATCGCCCAGTCGGCATGCGCGACGGTCTTGACCAGCAGTTCGGCCAGCTCGACCAACACCTCGCCAGGGCCGTTCATCGCATCGCCCAGGCGACGCTGCCGCTCGGCCGCTGCCTCGACCGCCTGATGATGGTGGCCGAGGATATTGGGGCCCCAACTGCACATCAGGTCGATGTACTCGCGGCCATCGACATCCCAGACCCGGCAGCCGTCGGCGCGCTCGAAGAATTGCGGATAGGCGGAGCCGAGATAGCGCGTCGCCATGTGTCCCCACATGCCGCCCGGAATGACCGAGGCCGCGCGCTCGCGCAGCAACTGGTCCTTGGAGTTGATCAGGGAAGGCATAGCGAGTTCTCCGCACATTGATATATCATATATTGATTTTGGTGCTGGAAGAACAGGATTTGTGATCGTCCAGGATGAGGAAGCGGGAGGCAGCTGGGCCGCCTCCCGCTTTTTTCGCTCAGTGGCTGAGTTCCGCCAGCGGGAGGTTGCAGCAGGCGCTGTAACGCACGCCCTTGACGTCCGACTTGTAGGCCAGGATCAGGTTCGGGCTGATCAGCGGCAGGATGATCCTGTCCTTGATCATCTCCTCGCCGGCCTGGTGCCACAGCTTGGCGGCCTCGTCGCCGCTCGCCGCAAGGGCTGCCTTGTAGATATCCGCTTCCTTCGGATTGAGCACCGACGGATCGCGCTCCGCGCCGGCGCGGCGCGCCCACGGGCTGCCCTTGGTCATGGCGAAATAATCGACGTATTGCGACGTGCCGTAATAGTCCGGCGCGTAGAACACCGCCGTCATCGGGATGCCGTCGCCATTGACGCGTTCGCGCCAGTTGGCGAAGGGGATCGGCTGCAGGTCGAGCTTGATGTTGATCTTGGCCAAATCCTGCTGAACCTTCTGCATCAACAGCGACAGATCGACGCCATAGACGTTCATGCCGGGAAACGCCGCTTCCATCTCGAAGCCGTCGGCATGGCCGGCCTTGGCCAGAAGTTCCTTTGCCTTGGCGACGTCATAGGGTTGCGCCTCGAAGCCCGAACCGCCGGGGAAGCCGAGCGGGATCGGTGCGCTGATCAACTGGCCCTCGGAGCCGATGGTGAAGTCCAGGATGCTCGGACGGTCGAGACCGAGCGAAATGGCCTCGCGCACTTCGGGCGTCAGCGGAACCTTGTTGGCCTTGGCGCCGGGCGACAGCGCCACATAGATGAAATTGTAGGACGGCACGGTCTCGATTTTCACGTCGCTGCCGGTCATCGTCTTGGCCGTGTCCGGGTCGATCTGCATGGCGATGTCGGCGGTGCCGCTCTGCAGCATCTGTGCCTGCGCCACCGCATCCTTGGTCTGGCGGATGACGACTTCGCTCAGCGCCGGCGCCGTGCGCCAGTATTTGTCGTTGCGTGCCAGCCGCAGTTCCGAATTGGGCTCATAGGATTTCAGCACGAACGGCGCGCTGCCGGCCGAATGCGCCAGAAACCAGGCCTCGGCATTGTCTGTCGTGGAAGCGTCCGCATCGGCCTTGGCGCCGGCTTCGGAAGCAACCTTGCTGTTGACGACCGCCGCGTAGGGCGCCGCCGCGATGTTGAGGAATTCGGAGCTCGGCGCGACCATCTTGACGACCACCGTATGCGCGTCCGGGGTCTCGATCGAGGCGACATTGTCCATCAGGAACGAGGCGCTGCCCTTGAGGTTCTTCAGCCTCTCCCAGGACCATTTCACGTCCTTGGCTTCGACCGGCAAACCGTCCGAGAATTTGGCGGCCGGGTCGAGCGTGAAGGTGAAGCTGCTCTGGTCGGCATTGCCTTCCCACTTCGAGGCGAGCAGCGGGATCAGCTTGTTGTCCTTGTCCAGCGTCAGCAGCGATTCATAGACGCTGGAATTGTAGATCTGGCAGGTGTCGCAGAAGGCGCGGTGCGGATCGAGCGAGTTGAGGTCGATGTTGCGCGCAATGACCAGCGGCTTGCTGTCCTGCGCGAACGTGGCCGGCGCCCAGAGGGCGCTGGTGGCCAGCAGCACGGCTGCCAGCATCTTCGCCCTGGTCTTGTTTCTCTGTAGGATGCTCATGTCAGTTCTCCCATTTTCTTGTCGGATCTTTGTGGCAATGCGTTCGCTCTATCCACCCACGGCAGTGAGGGATTGAAGCGCGGCCTTGAGCTTTTCAGCGCCGCCCAGTGCGGCGCGGTTGAGCGGGGCCGATACGACGGGAGCCGAGAGGCTTCCCGTCACATGCAGGATCTCGTGATCGAGATAATCGAACACGCGATCCTGAATCTCCTGTGTCAGTCGTCCGCCAAGCGATAGCCCACGCTGCACCTGTTCGATGACGGCTACCCGGTTGGTCTTGCGGATCGAGGCCTCCACCAGCGGCCAGTCGAGCCCGGTCGGGTCGAGGCTGCGCAGGTCGATGATCTCGGCATCGACGCCGGTCTCCTCGACCACCTGGCTGGCGACGGCAACCATGCTGGCGCTGGTGAGCAGTGTACAGGCGCTGCCCGGCCTGACGATCTTCGCCTTGCCGAGCCGCACGCAATAGTCGCGGTCGTCCGCAGGCACAGGGCCTTCGCTCGGGAACAGCTCGACATGCTCAATGACGACGACCGGATCGTCGCATTTCAGCGCTGAATTCATCAGGCCGATATAGTCGAAGGGCGTCGTCGGCGCGACGATGCGCCAGCCGGGAAACAGGGCGAACAGGCCGGACGGATCGCCCGAATGCTGCGAGCCGTAGCCGGTGTGCGGCGAGACGCGCACCCTGACCACGATTGGCACCGGAAAGCCGCCGCCGAACATGTGGCGCACCTTGCTGACCGCGTTGAACAGCTGGTCGGCGGCAACCAGGCAGAAGTCGCCGAACATGATCTCGACGATCGGCCGCAAGCCGCAAAGCGCTGCACCCAGCGCCACGCCGACAAAGCCATTCTCGGCGATCGGCATCGCCAGCACACGCTCCGGCCAGCGCTCCAGCGCGCCCTTTGTGGCGCCCGAAACGCCGCCGCGCAGCCGGTGCACATCCTCGCCCATGATGATGATGCGCGGGTCCTGCTCCATGGCGCGAGCGATGACCTCGGACGCGGCAACCATGAACTTGACCGGCCTGGTGTCGGCCGGCGCGTCCTCGATCTCGAGGAAGCGCTCGCCCTTCAGTTCGGAAAGATCGCCGCGGATCTGGTTGTCGACGTCGCTTGGGTCCGGCCACAGATGATCAGGAATGCGCAGCGCGTTGCCGCTCATCTCGGTCAGGGAATCGGCAGCGGTGTTGACCACCTCCATGACGCGCTGGTCGAGTGTACCGAGGTCCGAAGCGTTCAGGATGCCCATCGTCTTCAGGCGAGCCGCCATCGTCGCAAGCGGGTCGCGCGCTTTCCAGACGTCTTCCTCGGCGCGCGTGCGGTAGCCGAATTCGCTGCCCGGGCGGGCGCCGCTCTGGTGTAGAAACCGATAGCAGAGCGCCTCGACCAGCACCGGGCCGCCGTCTTCCTCAATCGTCCGGCGCGCCTCGCGCATGGCATGGTGGACTGCCACCACATCCATGCCGTCGCATTCGATGCCACGAAAGCCGAGCATAGGTCCGCGCGAGGCCAGCCGCGTCTCTCGCGTCTGCTCATTGATGTGCGTGGAGACGGCATAGAGATTGTTTTCGGCGAAAAAGATCACCGGCAGCCGGTAGAGCGCGGCGATGTTCATCGCCTCGTAGGCCGGTCCCGCCATCATCGTGCCGTCGCCGAAGAAGGCGACCGAGATGTTGCCGGTGCCGAGCAGTTTGTCGGCGAGCGCATAGCCCGCCGCGTGCGGCAGGTTGCCGCCGATAATGGCGCTGGTGCCTGGGATGCCGGAGGCATCGTCGCGCATATGCATCGAGCCGCCACGGCCGCCGCAATAGCCTGACTTGAGGCCCATGATCTCGGCCATCAGGCCGCGAACCGATCCCTGCATGCCTGGGTTGAAAGCATCATGCAGCGGGTCGAATCCGCCGGGCGTCTGCGCGTTGACAAGCTTGGCCAGCACCTGGTGATGGGCACGGTGGGTGCCGTTGATGCGGTCGCCGGTGCCGAGCACGGACATGGCGCCGACCGCCGTGGCCTCTTGTCCGATGCTGGCGTGGGCCGGACCATGCACCAGCCCGGCATTGGCCAGATCGAGCACCTTTTCCTCGAAACGGCGGATGAGCAGCATCTGGTGATACCAGCGCACCAGGCTCGACACCTCGGCGTCGGTCCAGTCCGAATCATCGACATCTAGCCGCAACCAGGGCGCCGATGGCTGGATCGATGTCTGCTGGACCATGTCAGCTATTTCCGTTCTGGTAGATGATATATCAAATATTTTCTCAGTCGATTGGGCCGTTCATTTTTCCTGGGGCACGACGCTGGCTAGAAGGTTGCCGGCAAATGGAATTAAATTTCATTTTTGCGAGAAGGCAAAGATTAAGCCGGGACGGCGCGGTTCCGCAAGAGGAATTTTGAGACTGCTAGCAGCGCCGATGTCGGTTTCTTCGGCCGACAGGTCTTCTAACGTTATTCGATATTGGTATGATATAATCACACCGACATTATAGGAGAAATCATGGCTGCCACCGAAAAGCGCACCTTCAGCCTGCCAACAGAGCAGGCTGCTTTCATCGACCGTCTCGTTGAATCAGGAACCTACGCGACCAGCAGTGAAGTGATCCGCGCCGGCCTTCGCGCCCTGCAAGAGCGCGACGCGGCCGTAGAGCGCTGGCTCCGCGAGGAGGTTGTGCCGACCTATGACAGGTGGAAGGCGGATCCTTCCCGAGTTATCCCAGCCAACCAGGCTTTTGACGACATCCGCGCTCACCACGCCGCCCGCTTTAAGAGGGATGTGTGAAGCGCCGGCATATTGTTCTGTTGCCGGAAGCCTTAGCGGACTTAAGATGGATATACGACACCATCGAGATCGCCGCCGGCAACGTCACGGCCACACGCTATATCGAGCGTATCGAAGCCTACTGCCAGGGTCTCGACTACGCCTCGGAGCGCGGAACACGCCGTGACGATCTGCGGCCATGGCCTTCGGGTTGTCGGTTTCGAGCGCCGTGAAACGGTGACCTTTACAGTGGAATCCGACCAAGTGGTGATCTTCCGTGTGTTCTATGGCGGCGCCAATTGGGAGGATGAGCTCTAACCTGCAACGGGAAAAGCGTAACCCGCTTAGCTGTCCGAACCCGGGCTAGCGATCGGCCCGATGCTGGAAGAACTGCAAAAACAATTCCCGCTCCGTGGTGATGTCGAGCTTCTCGTAGATGCGCCGGCGATGGTTCTTGACCGTGCCGACGGTGATAACGAGGCGTTCGGCGATGTTGGCCGTCGGGTGACCGGCGAGGATCAGTTGGACCAATTCCCGCTCGCGCAGTGACAGCTCCGGCCACAGGCTGGCTGGAATGGTCGGTTCCCGCCGGGGCGAGGCGCCGGGGCCTGTCGGCGCTGACGTGCGGGAGAATTCCGTTCCGCGCGCCTTGATGTCGAGCGCATGCAGCGCCTCGAACACCGGCAGCCGTTCATCCAGCAGGGCGATTTCGCTGTCCTTGAATGACGTGGTCGAGCGGTCGAGGAAGATGCCGAGGCACCAGTCGCCGCCGTCCGCCAGCATGATGCCAACCTCGTCGCAGATCTCCGACTGCGCCAGGAAGCCGGCTATGTACTGGCCGCGCTTGGCCTCGTCGTTGGCAAGCCGTTTCAGCGGCATGATGCCCAGCCTTCGCTCGCGTCGCCACGACGCATAGAACGGGTCGAAGACATAGTAATTGTCGAGATAGCGCCGGACCATTTCGTCCGAGAAGCGTCGGTGCTTGATGAATTCGGGTGTCTGCGTCGTCGAATAGCGCGTCACCGTGACGAGGTCATGCTCGATATCCGCGCCGATCAGGTCGATCAGGCAGTCGACATGCCTGTCCGTGCCAGTGGCGGCGATCGCTTTGGCGAGCGGCGCCCAGATGGTCTCCATGCGCATGCCCTTTTCTCGGCGATGTCAGCTCAGCCGTCATTATGTCTTTAGGCATATGGCGCGAAGCCGCCCATCGAATCTAGCCTTGCGTCAACCTAGACCAGATCCCGAGGCGACCGTGACCCAACCCAATCTCACCGGCCCCATCGTCGGCAATCCAATCGTCATCGGTATCGACGCCGGCGGCACCATGACCGACACGATCCTTGTCGATCAGGACGGCCACTTCAAGATCGGCAAGTCGGCGACCACGCCGAAGAACGAAGCCGAAGGTTTTCTCGCGTCTGCCGAGGACGCGGCGGATGCCTGGGGCATCTCGCTGGAATCATTGTTTTCCGGCGTCAACGTCGTGCTCTATTCCGGCACCGGCATGCTCAACACACTGTTGTCGCGCACCGGCCGCCGGCTCGGCCTGATCACCACCAAGGGCCTCGAGGACATGATCCTGATGGGCCGGGGGCTGCAGGCCTGGGCCGACTATTCCTATGCCGACCGGCTGCATGCCGTCACCCATCACCATCCAGATCCGCTGGTGCCGCGCCGCCGCACGCATGGCGTCACCGAGCGCATCGACCAGTTCGGCGACATCGTGCTGCCGCTCTACGAACACGAGGTCTCCATCGCCGCGAAAAAATTGATCGCCGACAAGGTCGAGGCGATCTGCATCATGACCATCTTCTCGCATGTCAATCCGGTGCACGAGAAGCGCATCGCCGAGATCTGCCGCGCGGAGGTCGACAAGGCCGGCGCCGACATCATCGTCTACACCAGCCATGAGGTCCGCCCGGTCATCCGCGAGCAGTCGCGGCTGAATTCGGTGCTGATCGAGGCCTACGCCACCTCGCGCGGCCGCAAGCAGCTTAGGGGTATAGAGGACGTCTCGAAGAAATACGGCTTCAAGTATGGCGTGCAGACGCTGCTCTCCTTCGGCGGCCTGACCTCGATCAACCACCCGCGCCTGCATGAAACCATGATCTCCGGCCCGATCGGCGGCATTCTGGGCGCTGCCTATGTCGGCAAGCTGATCGGGAACGACTCGCTGATCTGCTCGGACATGGGCGGTACCTCCTTCGACATGGGCGTCATCACACGCGGCCAGACGCGGATCGAGAACGAGCCGCTGATGGACCGTTTCAAGCTCAACGTGCCGACGCTGCATCTCGACACGATCGGCGCCGGCGCCGGCATGATCCTCAAGGTCGATCCCCTGACCAAGAAGGTCTCGCTTGGGCCGGAAAGCGCCGGCTCGGATCCCGGTCCGATCTGCTTCGATCGCGGTGGCACCGAGCCGACCATCGCCGATTGCGACGCCATCCTCGGCCGCCTCAACCCACACTATTTCCTGGGCGGCAAGGTCGTGCTGCAGGTCGAAAAGGCGCGCCGCGCCTTCGAGGAAAAGTGCTCCAGCGTGCTCGGCGTTGGTGTCGAGGAAGCCGCGGAAGGCATGATCGACATGCTGGAGTCCGATGCCAACAACGCGCTGCGCCGGGTCATTTCCGGGCAAGGCATCCATCCCTCCGAATTCACGCTGCTGTCCTATGGCGGCTCGGGACCTTTGCATCTGGCCGGCTGCTCCAGGGGCATCGGCTTCAAGGACATCATCACCTTCCAGTTCGCGGCCGCCTTCTCCGCCTTCGGCTGCACCACGGCCGATTTCATGCGGCGTCATTCCGTCTCCACCCAGCACGACATCCCGTCACGCGCCGACGAGGCTACGCTGGCCGCCTTCGGCGCCAAGGTCACCACGGTCTGGAACGACCTGACCAAGGCAGCGGTCGACGAGATGATCGCCGACGGCCATACCAGGGAGAAGATCAGGACCGTGCCGTTCCTGATGATGCGCTACACCGGCCAGCTCGAGGACGTCGAAGTCATGGCGCCGCTTGCCAAGGTCGGTTCGGCCGACGACATGCGCAGGGTTATCGACGAGTTCGAGGCGGTCTATGCGAAGGTCAACCATCGCGTGTCACGTTATGGCGAAGCCGGCTTCACCATCACCGAACTCGGGCTGATCGCCACCGCCGACAAGGTCAAGCCGGTGCTGCTCAAGCGACCGCTCGGCGCCTCCAACCCGGCAGCCGCCCACAAGGGCGTGCGCGAGGCCTATATCGGTGGGCGCTGGCACAAGGCCAATCTCTACGAGATGGATCTGCTTCAGCCAGGCCACGAAGTCATCGGCCCGGCCATCATCGAACATCCCGCCACCACGCTCGTCGTTCATCCGCAGGACCGTGTCCATGTCGATGAATGGACGCTGCTGCACTACACCCACGCTTGAGAGGGCGACCGCCATGTTGGACAAACCTGCCTCGGCCCTGCGCCTTCGCGAAAGACTGCTCGATTCCGAGCGGCTGATGGAAGAGACCGGTTGCTATGACGGCATTACGGAACTCACGCTGCGCAACCAGGATCCGCTGAAATTCGAGACGCTGCACACCAAGCTGCGCGCCTATTGCGTCTCGGCGCGCGAAATGGCGCGCCGCATCTCGGCCTCGCCCGGCGTGCGCGAGGTCGGCGAAATGGTGGTCGCCATCTACACGCCCGAGGGCGACGCCATCGCTCTCTCCAATGGCATCATGGTGCACGTCCATACGATGAGCCGCTTCATCAAATGGATGATCAAAAACGGCTACGAGGACAACCCGCGCATCCGCGAAGGCGACATCTTCGCCAACAACGACGCCTTCATCGGCACCGTGCAGGTGCCCGACGTGATGGACGTGGTGCCGATCTTTCATGAAGGCACGCTTGTCGGCTGGGCGGGCGCCGTCTGCCACGAGCTGGAGGCTGGCGGCATTACCCCAGGCGGTGATGTGTGTCTCGCGCAGGAGCGCTTCACCGAGGGTCTGTTCGTCTGCGCCGAGAAGATCGGCGAGAACGACGAGATCCGCCGCGACTACGTCATCCGCTGCGAGCGCAATCTGCGAATGCCGATCTACTGGGTGCTCGACGAGAAGGCCAAAGTCGCATCCTGCATCGACATGCGCGAAAGCGTCAAGCAGCTGATCTCCGAGATCGGCCTCGACTACTGGATGAAGGTGTCGAAGGAGTTCATCGAGGAAGGCCGCCGTGCCCAGCTCGCCCGCACCCGCCAGCTCACCGTCCCCGGAATCTATCGCGGCCACACTTTTTACGGCCACGTCACCGCAGGCAAACCCGGCTTCCAGCTGCTCGGCGATCCGGACTGGCTCTACAACATCCCGATCGAGATGGAGATCACCACCGACGGCAAGATCACCATGGACTTCGAGGGCACGCAGCCCTGGGGCTACCATTCGATGAACTGCACGCCGGCCGGCATGGATGGCGGCATGTTCGTCACCTTGACCCAGCACATGAATTTCGAAGGGCTGGTCAATGACGGCGCCTGGATGGCGACCGAACTGAAACTGCCGCACGGCACCTGGACCAACCCCGACAACGAGATGGTGGCGACCGCCACCTCATGGGCTTTGCTGCTGCCGGCCTATGGCGTCTTCCAGCGGCTTTTGTCGCGCAGTTTTGTCGCCCGCGGCTTCGTCGAGGAGGCCTTCGTCGGCCAGGTCAACAGCCCGATGATCGAGATGGGCGGCGAGAGCCAGTACGGCACGCCGTTCGGCATGGCCCATTTTGAATGCGCCGCCGCCGGCTCCGGCGCGCTCGCCATCAAGGATGGTCTCGACACCGCCTATGTCGGCTGGAACCCGGAATCCGACATGGGCAACATCGAGGTCTGGGAACAGTCGATGCCGATGGTCTATATCGGCCGCTCGATCGTGCCCAACTCCGGCGGTGCCGGCAAATATCGCGGCGGCTGTTCCTTCGTCTCGACCTGGCTGATCAACAAGACGTCGCATCTGCGGCTCCACACCTCCGAACATTCTTCGCGCGTGTTCGACAATGGCGGCATGTGCGGCGGTTATCCGGCGCCGACCTGCCAGAAGCATCGCGCCGTGCGCAACTCAGACATTCACGAACTCGCGGCAAAAGGCGAACCGCTGGCGCATGCGCCCGGCATCGATCCTGACGTCTCCGACTACGAGCGGAACATCGGTGGCGACCATGTCGTGGTCGAGGGCCCCTACATCACCTCGCCGCACAAATCCGGCGACATCTTCAGCCATTCCTACAATGGCGGCGGTGGTTACGGCGACGTACTGGAGCGCGATCCGATCAAGACCGCCTGGGATGTCGAGAACGGCTTTCTCACCCGGCAAGCGGCGGACCAGGTTTTCGGCATTGTGCTGAAGGACGATGAAGACGGCTATCCCATCGCCGATATCGACGCCACGGTCGAGCGCCGCGCCGCCATGCGCAAAGAGCGTCTGGCCAAGGCGGTCCCTGTGGCGGACTGGATCGCCAAGGAGCGTGGTCGTGTCGAAAAGGCCGATTTCGCCCCCGAGGTGAAGAAAATGTACGCCAGCGCGATCAAGCTGTCGCCGCGCTTCACCAGCGAATTCAGCGAGTTCTGGAACGTCGATGCCAGATCGATCTTCATGCCGGGAGCAAAGCCATGACCTCGTACAGCAAGGAAGTCCTGGGTGATCTGGCCGCAGGCAAGCTGCCCTGGCCACAGACAAGGCGCATCATGAGTGCCTACAAGGACGATGACCGTTTCTTCAAGATGGTTGCCGTCTATCAGGATCGCGTTGCCTGGAAGGACCCGATCCTGCTGCCGGTCTCGGACCATCTGTTCATCTGCCAGAGCGGCGATGAGCGCATTACCCGCTGCGAATGCGGCCACTCCTTCGGCGACTATCGCAAGAACTGGAAGCTCAACGCCGCGATCAACGTCCGCAACACCGAGGAGGCTTTGCGCGAAATCTATCCCAACAGCGATCTCCCCGATCCCGAATGGATGGAGATCCGCGAATTCATCTGTCCGCAATGCGGCACGCTGCACGAAGTGGAAGCGGCGGCACCTGGCTATCCCATCGTCCACGATTTCGAGCCCGACCTCGAAGGCTTCTATCGCGAATGGCTAGGCAAGCCGCTCCAGCAAACATGAAATGCTGGCGATGGAGGCTGCGCCGGTGTGATTGCCAAATCCGGTCAGGCCTGATTGCCTGCCCGGAACGAAGCGGAGATCGTGCGCCATGAACAACCTTTCCGGCCGAAGCGCCATCGTTACCGGTGGGTTCTCGGGCATGGGCTTCGCCATTGCCACGGCTTTGGCTGAAGCCGGCGCCAATGTCGCCGTCGGCTCCTACATCGCGCCGGCCGGCGCCGACAGGTCCGATGCCGCCTATTATCCCGGCGCGGACGAGATCGAGCGCGTGCGTGCGGCCCTTACCGTCCACGGAACGAGGGTTCACGCCGCACACCTTGACGTTCGCGACAGCGACGTCGCCAATCGGTTCGCAGCTGACGCCGAGGCGGCCATCGGCCCCGCCGATATCCTGGTCAATGCCGCTGGGACGACCGCGGAGCAGCCGGTCTGCGGCCATTCCGACGCGCTATGGGACAAGATCGTCGATACCAACCTGACGGGCGCCTTCCGCGTCACGCGTGCGGTACTGCCGGGCATGATCGAACGCGGCTGGGGCCGCATCGTCAACATCGGCTCAACCGCCGCCTCGGTCGGCTGGAAGGACAACCCAGCCTACTGCGCGTCCAAAGCGGGGCTTCTCGGCCTCACACGCTGCGTGGCGCTGGAGGGGGCAGCGCATGGCGTCACCTGCGTCATGATCAGCCCGACCTGGGTCGAGACCGAACTGATGCGCCGCAATGTGGCGCAGGTCGTCGAGCGCGAAGGCAAGGGGCGCACCGCTGAGGAAGCGATGGCCGAGATCGCCAAAGGCAACCCGCAGCAGCGCATGCTGCAGCCGCAGGAGATTGCCGCACTGGCGGTCTTCCTGTGCTCGGATCTCGCCAAGGGCATCACCATGGAGAACATCCAGATCACCGGCGGAGCGCTTTGGTAGCGTCTCGGACGCGCAACCTGCTGATCTCTCCGCAGATGCCTCGCTGTAAGACAAGGTGACCGGATTTGCCATTGAGCACAGGGCGCAATAGGTTATATTGCACTGCACAATGGAGACGCCGTTTATTGCACGCCCATATTTGCGAAGATTCCGGCCGGCTCATGGCTTGCCGGCCCCGGGTCGTGTCGGCGGGACCCTGAGATGAAGATTCCAAAGTCACTGCTGATCGATCCCGAGAAGAACTCGGTCTATGGCGCCTTTGCCGTAGCCGTTTCGATCTGGGCGTTTTCCTATTCGGTCATCTTCGGCCAGATCTTGATCCTGGCCTATTATGCGGTCTGGCTTCCGCTCATCCTGGTCGACTACCGGCGGTTTCTGCGGCATCTGTCCAGCGCCTGGCTGCCGCTGCTGTTTGCGGCCTATATCTGCTTCTCGGTTTTCTGGTCGCAGGCCCCCGGCGTCACCGCGAGGACGTCGGTCCAGTATTTTTCCCATATCGCCTGCGCCTACATAGCTGCGCGCACCGTCAGCGTGCGCACGCTGACCATAGGGGCGCTGGTCGGGATATTCGTCGTCCTCATCTATTCGCTGAAGGTCGGGAACTATTCCGAGGATGTCCTCGACGGCACCGTGAACTTCGTCGGCGCCTTCGCCTCCAAGAATCAGATCGGCTTTGTCGGCTCGCTCGGCATCTATTTCTGCGTTGTCTTCCTTGCCTTCTACAGGCGCGGCCGGCTCAGCTTCATCCTGGCGGTGCCCGTCGTGCTGCTGTCGTCCTATGTGCTGGTCGCTTCGCATTCCGCCACCTCGATGGCCTCGATACCCGCGGTGCTGGCGCTGGTGGCGCTTCTTGCGATGAGCAAACTTCTGTCACGCCGCTATCGCCGGGTCATCTTCCTGATCGGCGCCGGCCTGCTGGTCGTGACGGCCTTCGTCGCCTTGAATCTCGGGCTGATGGACTTCGTCCTCGGCCTCTTCGGCAAGGATTCGACGCTCACCGGGCGAACCTATCTGTGGGAGCAAGGCTGGAACACGGTCCAGAAATCGCCGATTCTCGGCGTCGGCTATGCCGCCTATTGGGTGCAGGGCTTCGC
This sequence comes from Mesorhizobium sp. M0088, assembly GCF_040322895.1. Classification (NCBI taxonomy): domain Bacteria; kingdom Pseudomonadati; phylum Pseudomonadota; class Alphaproteobacteria; order Hyphomicrobiales; family Phyllobacteriaceae; genus Mesorhizobium; species Mesorhizobium sp. M0088. Next base: position 321,757 of record NZ_JAMYUI010000001.1, on the reverse strand, counting down.
TGAAGCCGAGCGGCTGTGGAACGAATTCTACATCACCACCCGCACCGGCTTCCACTTCCACAACACCTATATCGAGGCCCTCGTCGAACTCGGCTTCGTCGGAGCGGCGCTGGTGTCGCTGATCATGCTGCGCACGCTCTACGGCCACGTCTCGGCGGTGATTTTCAAGGCATGGCAGGCGGACTCGGTGATCCTTTTCGGCGTGATGGTCCTGCTGCTGATCCGCTCCTTCGTCGAGGTCGAGATACTGAACCCCTACATCATGGGTTCTTTCCTGATGTATTTCAGCTTCTTCAAGCTGGCGCGGCTGCCCGTTACCCGCAGGCGGCGGTCACCGGCTCTGGAGCCGGCTGACGCGGCCGGGGGCGAGACTGACTGGCCTCGGTATGCCGGCCGTCCGGCGGGCGCCGGTCCCTCATAAACTATCATCTCGCGGGCTGAAGGGAGCGGCCTTCCTTTTTTGAGCAAGCATGTGCTCGGACGGGAAGCCTCGATCCCGAGACGGCTATTATGGTTTCCGCAGGGAGATGTTCAAACAACCGAGTCAGAGCCTCATCCCGATTTGTCGGGTGAGGCTCTGGCTCGAAACACTGGATCGTGTTGGAAGTCGGTCTACTGGCTGGCCAGCGGCGCCAGCTTGATCTTGATCACATCGCCAGGCAGCACCGGGGTTTCTTCCTTGGCGGCTATTTCGGTGGTCTTGCCGTCGACATTGCGCACCAGTGAATAGAGCAGGGTCGGCTGCTGATCATTTGTCATAGCGGCCGCCATCGCGGGATCGCTGGCCTGGGCTATCAGGCCTTTCTGCATGTTCACCTTCAACGCGGCCTCGTTCAGGTCGGCTTCGGTCTGCTGCCGGTCAGTGGCGAGACTTGAACTCAAGGTGTTCTGGGCATCGATAGCATCCTGCTTCGCCTTGCTGATCGCCTGCTTGGCGGTGAGGATGGCGGTTTCGTAGTCCAGGATCTTGCCCTGCAGGTCGGCCACGGACTGGCGCGAATCCAGCAGTCGGGCATTGGCGATCAGGCCTTTTTGCGCCAGCGGACCGATGCTGGCGAGTTGCTGCTGCGCCAGGTCGACCTGCTGCTGCTGATTGACGATCTTCTTCTGCAGCGACTCGATTTCAGATTCCAAAACCCCCTTCAGGTCGTCGAGCGCCTCGAGTTTCAGCTTCAGCGCCTTTTGGTCGGCCGTCAGAATCGTCATCTCGTCCGCCACGATGGCCGGCAGTCTCGGATCGCCCTCGACCTCCTTCGGCACGTCGAAACTCGCCTTGCCGGCCATATCCGCATCGATGCGGGCGCGCCTGACGATCAGTCGGATGCGCTGGTCGTCGGAGATGTCGAACATGCCCTTGGCGGTGACCAGGTCCTTGCCGAGCTGGGGGCCGTAATCGGCGTTGCGCCTGATGCCGCCGGCGACGCTGATCGCCTTCAACACCGTCAGGTCCGGGACATAAGGAAATTGGCCTGGGTTCTGGACTTCGCCCGAAATGTAGAATGGCCGGAACTGCGCCATCTCGACCGAGGCTTCCGGTCGGTCCGACAAAGCGAGCTTTTTCTGCAGCGCCTCGCCGATCGCCGCCGCGATTTCGGACGTGGTCTTGCCGGATGCCGGCAACTCGCCGGCGAACGGCACCGACAGCGTACCGGATGGACCGACCGTGTACTCGCCATTCACCGCCGACCAATCACGAAATGTGCCTTCGACTGTCTGCCATTCGGCGACGCGGATGGTGAGCTTGTCTTGCGAGCCGAGGCGATAGTCGCCGGCGGCGGCGATGTGCGGGACGACGAGCGCCATGGCAAGGCATGTGGCCAGCAAACGCGCCCGCCGCAGCCGGCCGGAATCCGGGCCGCTGCGAAAGGCTTCGAACAAATCTGTTTTCAACTCAACGTTCCGATCCGCTATAGCCCCATCGCCCGATGAGCTTGCGTCGAATGGCCGATGCCAATGTCTGGCATTGGCCACCGGCCGGTCAGTAAGAACCACGCGACATCCAGACGGCCGGGACGGTCTTGATGATGATGCGAACGTCCTCGAACAGCGACCAGTTCTCGACATAGTGGCGATCGAAGGCGACGCGGCTGTCATAGGACACATCGTTGCGGCCGCTGACTTGCCACAGGCCGGTCAGGCCCGGGCGGGATTTCAGGTAATAGACGGCGGACGTGCCATAGATCTCCAGCTCGTCGCGCACGACCGGACGAGGGCCGACAAGGCTCATGTCGCCCTGCAGGATGTTGATGATCTGCGGCAGCTCGTCGAGGCTGAGTTTCCTCAGCACAGCTCCGACACGGGTAACGCGCGGATCGTTCTTCAGCTTGCGGGTGGCGATCCATTCCGCGTTGGCGTCCGGGTTGGTGGCTAGATAGGTTGCCAATACCCTGTCGCCGTCCGGAACCATGGTGCGGAACTTCAGGCAAGGAAAAATCCGCCCGCCGCGTCCAATTCGCCTGTGACCGTAGAAAATCGAGCCGCCGTCGGAAAACTTGACCAGCAGCGCTATCATGACAAACAGCGGGCTGAGTGCGATCAGTCCAATCAGTGAACCGGCGATATCGAAGCTGCGTTTGAGCAAGCCGCCGATCGGTGGCGGAAAATCGATGTCAGCCTGCGAAAAGCTCGCCGTGGCCGACTTGGCAACGTCCCTCATGCCGTAAACTCCATGCGTTGAACGAATGGTTCAGCGCACGATACCAAAAAAATGTTGCAGCGCAACACACAATTTACCACCCCATTGAAATAGTCACGTCATGAATTGACTAAATAATAAGCTTGTCATGCACAAATTTCGGCGTATTTAGCACATTTGTGACAATAAATGGGCACGGCCGAAAAAATAGAGGCCTTTGTGGGGCGGTTTTTAGGCCGCCCTACCTATTTGCCAAGGCAAGCTGAAAATTAGTGCTTTATCATGCCCTGATGCTTGGTGAAAACCGTATAAAATACTACTTAATATTGTCTATCTTACTGGAAAATGCCGAGGAGAGGAGATCGGCTTAGCTCCCGTTGCGTGCATTGCAGCATGGCAGAGTCGATCGCAAAAGCTCGATCAAAAATATCCGAAGTTGCCCTTGCCGCCTATTGCTCGCCTTAATAGAATTGCAAATTATACCTGTCACGGTGACGACAGGTGGAAAAGGCCGGAAGCAACCGGTCGAGAGTGGGCGACCTTAACAAGCCCACATGACAAGGGACGGCGCTCGGGTGGGGCAATCGTGATAATACCCGAGCCGGTTTATGGGCTGTTGGGTATGGCACTTCCAAAATTCATCCTCGGGATGATTTTCGCTCTGGCGATCGTCGTCGGCTGGTCCTGGCTGGGCGGAGCGTCGATAGGCACGATATTGGTGCGCGTCATCATCTGCGCCGTGATCATTCAGGCCGGCTATTTCGTGCTCATCTACACCATGATCGCCAGGAGCGCGCCGACGCCTGCCGACATAGCCCGTGACGCCGAGCGCAAACTGAACGCACCAGAGGTCGCCGAAAGCGAGAAGCTGGGCGGTGCCAGGCGCGGCCTGCATTGATGCAGATTGCTCAAACCTGCCCCCGGTTTGTAGGCATGCTTCGAAACAAGAGACTAGGCGCCGCGTGAATCCGTTTCGGCGCGACTTGGTCGCCGGCTCACGCGACATCGGCGGGTTCGCCCTCTGACTGTTCCCCCGACAGCATCCTCGACAACCGGCTGCCGGTTTTTTCCTTCAGCCGCTGATATTGGCCGACCTCGACGATATGGCCGTTTTCCATCGCCACCACCCAGTCGGCGAAGGCAATCATCGACGGCCGGTGCGCGATGGTCAGGATCGTCATCGTGCCGCGCAATCCGTCGATCGACCTGGCGATCAGCGACTGGTTCTGCCAGTCGAGCGCGCTGGTCGCCTCGTCCAGGATGAGCAGTGACGGCTTGCGCAGCAGCGCGCGCGCGAGCGCGATGCGCTGGCGTTCGCCGCCCGAGAGCCGCACGCCGCGATCGCCGACCACCGTCTCGAGCCTGAGGTCGAGCCGTTCGACAAACTCGCCGGCGTGCGCCTGATGCAGCGCGGCCCACAGGTCGCCATCGCTGGCCCGTGGCGCGGCAAGGCGCAGGTTCGCCGCGATCGTGTCGTGCAGGAGGAACACGTCCTGCGGCACATAGGCCACCTGGTCGCGCCAGCGACGGCGATTGCTGGCATCGATCTCGACGCCGTCGACAAGCATCATGCCGGTGGTGGGCTCCAGCAGGCCAAGCAGCATATCGGCGATCGTGCTCTTGCCCGATCCGGACGGGCCGATCAGGGCGGTGACCTTGCCGGCGGGCAGGCCGAAGGTGATGCCGCTCACCACCACCTTGTCGCCAGCATCTCCATAGGCGAAGGAGACACCGCGAATATTCAATCCCGTATTGAGGGAGAGTGTCCCGGCGTCGGCGAACTCGGTATGGCCTGGTTCGCGTTCGGCATCGAAACGTGCCTGCAGGCTGCGCATTGCCGTAAAGGCGGGCAGGTTGATCAGCACTTGCTGGGCTTGCGTCTGCATGTCCATGAAGCGCGGCGCGATGCGCATGAAGACCAGGAGCAGGACGATGATCTCGGCCAGCGACAGGTTGAAGCGAACCAAAGCCACATAGATGAACAGGCTCAGGCCCACCACGCTCGCCACTTGGAATACCGCGGTGCCGATGGTGCTGTTGCGCACATAGTCGATATTGTCGGCCTTCATCTTCTCAAGCGTCGACCGCAGCTGCGCGAAATAGCTGTCCTCGACGTTCAGGCTCTTGGCCACCTTGATGCCGCCGAGAAATTCCGAGACCGTCCGGTACTGATCCTGTCGATTGGCGGTCAGCACACGGCCGAAGGCAGTGGCCCGTGTCCGGAAGGGCTGCAGCGCCACGAACATCAGCATGCCGATGACGACGGCAAACAGCGTCATGACCGGCGAGATGAACATGGAAACCAGGAGATAGCCAGCCAGAAGAACGGCGATCTGCACCAGCATCAGCAGTGAGAACGCCGCGCCCTGGACGCGGTCGATGTCGCCGGTCAGGGCATGATCGAGGTCGGAACTGCGCATGCGGGTAAAAACGCCCCAGCGCGCCTTGCCGATGCTTTCGAACAGGTTCATGCGAACGCGGTTGACGAAATCGAACAGCAATCTGGCCATGTAGACCGACTTGAAGCGATTGAACGCCGCCTGCGCTGCAACCAGCCCGACCAGCGCGCAAAGCACGGTCGTCAGCTGCAGCGTGCCGTCAGGCACCAGCCAGCGCACGAAATCATTGTTGGGCAGCCGAACAGCGAAATCCTGGTCGGCGCGTCCGACCAGATGCAGCAGCGGGATGAGCAGCAGGATGGAGATGCCCTCGGTCAGGCTGCCGAGGATGAGGAAGAAAAGCGCCGTCCATGTTCGCCGGCCGCCGATCCGGGCAATGGCCGCGCCGAATGCGGCAATTTCTCGAAACAGCGACAGGCGAAGGATTGGGGGCTTCGACATGGTTGCGCTCACGACCGCCGGCTGCCAGCCGACAGATCCTTTTCGATCAGCTCCACGGCTTCGCCGATCCTGTCCAGGCCCGTCGGGACTTCCAGCCGGTACACGCCGATATGGTTAGCAATCCATGAACATTGCTGAAGATGCGCCGCCGCGAAGTCGCCGGGGAGGGCCGCGCGGCCGAAGCGCGTCACATAGGAGAATTTGATGATGGCCGGCAGGGCGGCAATGGCGGGCAAGGGCGTGATGTCAGCCCTTTCGCCGCGCTCGAGGATATAGATCCTGGTCGCCGGCACCTTGTCGCCCGAAAAGTCACCGTTCAGGCGATGCTGCATCTTGTCGATCGCCGGATGCACTTGCGGCCGCACTTCCGCTTCCCCGAGCGAGATCGCCGCCGCGGCGTCGGCCGCCAGCTTGATCTGCGGAAAGCCCGGAACGGTCATTGGCTCACTCGGATTGGCGAGGTCCAGCGCCACCACGTCATCGGTAAGCAGTCGATGCCCGGCCCGGATCATCGCACTTGCGGTCGTCGACTTGCCGGCACCCTTGTCACCCATGAAGATGGCGCTCGTGCCGGCGGCGGCGATGGCACTGGCATGCAGGACAAGCAGGCCGCGCCGGTGCAAAAGCAGCGCCATGACCGGACCGAGCAGCGGAAACGCGAGCAGCGCGTCATCGACGCCGGGCGCCGGTTCAATGTCGATACGGTTGGAATCGGTGATCAGGAACGCACCCACGGCATGCCAGGCCAGATATTGCCGGTCCGCCTCGAAGCGAAAGTCGGTCGCGGCTTCGGGCGCCGGCTTTGGCAGGTCGATCGCGCCGACGGCGATCACGACATCCGCCGCCCCGGGCGGCGCCGGCTGCAGTTCGGGTAACATCACCTCCGACGCGATGGTCAGACCATAGGCGCGGTAGAAGCGGCGTTCTCGCATTGCCCGGCCATGCGGACGGGGATTATCACTGTATGCGGCCATCGGCTCGTTGCGCGGCATCACGTGGGGCTCCCGCCGTGCTGGAGTTGCCGCAGCCAGAGCGACAGCGAGGCCGAGCGCCAGACATACTGGACATCCAGGGGGGCTGCCTGATCGGGCTGGCGCAGCAGTCGCGCATAGGCAGCACTCACTTGCGGCAGATTGACATAAGGCGCGATGCGGCCTGCATCCGAGACCAGCAGCTGTTCCAGGAGGTCGCGATGATTGCGCAGCATGCCGTTGACGAGATTGGCGGTGAAGTCGATCTTGTCGCGTCGCCACTGCACCGCCTCCGGCAATACGCCTTGCATGGCGCGACGCAGCACATAGCGACCAAAGCCGTGGCTCAGCTTCTCCTCGCCCGGCAATGCCAGGCAGAACTCGACCAGCGGCTTGTCCCAGAAAGGGTATCGCGGCTCGACGCCGAAATTGGCGGCGGCCTTGTCGAGAACCTCGAAAGCATGCGGGACATAGCCGTTCGACAGGATCCAGCGATGGCTCAAGGCGTCGCTGGCCTGAACGCCGGGCGGCATATAGCCGGCCCGGTGAAACCGGTCGACAAGCTCGGTGCGCTTGGCAAGGTCCGGATTGATCAGGTCGCGCCAGCTTCGTGCGCGCTGCACGTGCGCGGGCTTGCGGATCCTGTTCAGGGCACGGTTGGCCAGATGCCTCAGCTTGGCGATGCGCCAGGCCGGCCCGTAGAGGGTCAGGAACTGGAGATAAAGGCCAAGCGTGCTGTCGCCATAGGTATTGGAGGCGCTGCGGACCTCGCGCCACAGATCCATCCATCGGCCGCCATTCGCAAGCTCGTGCAGGTGACCATGGCCTTGGGAAACGACCTCGTCGCCGCCATGGCCGTCCAGCAGCACCTTGATGCCCTTGGCGCCGGCAGTCCGGTAGATACCGCGGGTGAGCGTCAGGCCCGGCGCCAGGAACGTTCCTTCCTGTTCTTCCAGCACGCGTTCGAATTCGGCGAATGGGGCATAGTTGCCGACCGGGATCAGCGTCGCGTCGACCTTCTGCTGGTCGAGAACGGCATCGATGAAGGGCCGCTCGTCCATCGGCGAGCCCCTCTCGAAAATCAGCGAGAAGGTCGGCAGCTTCGGCCTGCGCGCAGCGGCATTCTGCAGGCCGGCGACACAGGCGATAGATGAGGAATCGAGGCCGCCGCTCAGCATTGCGCCGACTGCCGAGGTCCCTCGCATGCGGCTGCGCACCGATTGCGAGAACAGATGGGCGAATTCCTCCGATGCATCCGACCGCAAGGGCCGCGCCGACGGCTCGATCTGCCAGTATCGACGCAACATCACCTGTTGCGCGGTAACGGTCAGGCTGTGGCGGGCCGGCAGGCTGAATATATCGCTGTAGGGGGTCGACTGCGGGTCGTCGGGAAGCCCGGCCAGGAAACCGGAGATCTGGCGCTCGCTGACACGCGCGCGGATACCTTCGACGCCCAGGATCGGCCCGATCTCGGACGCAAAGGCAAAACGCCGGTCCGCCGCGTGGTAGTAGAACGGCTTGACGCCAAAATGATCTCGCGCGCAAAACAGCGATTGCCGCTCGTCATCCCAGATGGCGAACGCGAAATCGCCTTGCAGATGCTCCGGACAGGCTTCGCCCCAACGCAGATAGGCCCGCATCAGCACGATCGCGTCGGCCACCGACTGGTTGCGGATACCGAGCCTGGCCAGCAACTCGTCACGGTTGTCCAGCCGGCAATCGGCGGTGATGGCGAGCCGGCCGCCAGCCATCGTCAAAGGGCCTGGACCGACCTCATCCGATGTGTTGAGCCAGGCGTGGCCAAGGGCGATGCTGGTGTCCAGCCACCATGAACCGCCGTCGGGACCGCGATGGCGCATGCGCGCCAGCATTTGCTGAATGTCTGCCGCCGCGACCGCTGGTGCGTGTGCTCCGCGCAGCAGGATTCCGGCGACGCCGCTCATCGGCTGCCGTGGTCGACGAGATGGGCGAAGCCGTCGATCGATCCGCCAAGCACGATATGGTTGTCGCTGACCAGCCAGGCATGTGCTTTCAACTGCTCGCCCGTACCACGTTCGATGCCGATGCGTATCGTCGATTCATTGCCTTGGCGGGCGAGAATATACTGGCCGGAGAGCGCCTGGGTCAGGCACGTAGCGTAAGGGACGGAACGGGCCGCGGCGGCAACACCCCAGGCGACACGCCGCAGTTCGCCCATCGAGGCGCACTGCCGCGCGTCGAGCCGCGTCACCAGGCTGCGTACACGATTGTAGGACAGCAGGGTCAGCCCCAGCCGAACTGTCGCCACCACCAGCAGGCAATGGCCAAGGAAGATCATTTCCGAGCCGCTCAGGGAGAAAATCCTGACCAGCCCGTGCCGGCTTCCGCCGCGCTTCGACTGCTTGAGGCCTGTTTCCCTCGCGGGTTTCTGCCGTAAAGCCGTTGCCCGCGAAACCAGGGCCCGCGAAACCAGGGCCCGCGAAACTATGGCCTGCCAAACCAGCGCCTTGTGCTGGGTCGGCTTAGACAAGTGCCTCATGATGCCGTCTCGCAAGCCCATTTTCGGCCAGGCCCTTCAGCAATGCGTCGACATCGGCCTGGCAGCGCACCGGGTCGACATTATAGCGCGCAAGAACGGCGCTGCGGATGTCCCCGAGCGACCGGGGCTCCTGGATCAAATCCCAGATGAAGGCGCCGACGCCATTCAGGCTGTAGTAGACATTGGATTTGAGATTGAGCAGCGCCAAGCCATCGCCGAACTCGCAAGCCACGGCATCCTTGGTCGCACTCACGCTATCGTGGTCGGCCAGATCATGGTCGGATTGCTTCCAGTTCATCCCCGCACCTCACTGACAAAACGCTTCGACATCTCCGGTTGGCGCAGGAGAAGTCGGGAGGCTGGCCCCCCGACCCCTCTTACGTCTGCTTTTGAATCCAGAGTCCCAAAATGTCACTCTGGAAACGGCTATAAGTCTCAGGAGAACGTCAGGTCGCCGATCGGCGTGTGCGCGGGGAACGATGCGTCGATCGCCGTGTTGCCGCCGCCACCCTGGGTGATGGTCTCAATCGAACCATGAACCGTCAGGCTTGGTGTCTCGTATTCATGCTTTTCAACATTCTGTTCCATTTTACTCTCCGATTTAGGACTGGAAACGGCCTGTCGAGTGCCGTCAGCACTTTTATGCTGCAATGCAATAGCTGCACGGCAGCATTTATGAGTCAAGACTGTTTTACCTTCCGTTAATCAATTACGTTGCTGGCGTCAGGACATGAGCGGCCATGCCTAAAACTTGTCACTTTTTAGCCGATTCCTTGGGCACGATGGCAGCGCCCGCGCTGATTCTTTAAGCATGTGATTTTGCTTGCATAAGTCGTTTGCTTTGTGCCTATTTTTAGGCCTCGCTAATGGAAAGAATTTTCTGTTTGGAAAATTCGGCCGGGGATCGGCAAAAGACCTGACAAGCATATTTCAGCCGCGGTTCTCACTTCTTTCCGACGCGATCTCGATAGGCGCTCGGTTGCAAAAATTCGCACTGCAAAAGGAAAGGCTTTACGGCACCGAGGTTTTTGGTGATGTTTGCTTCGCACATGCAGCATAAGTGTTCGCGCAAACCGCTTTCTTTGGAGATTGTGCGCTAAATGGCCTTGCCTGACGGCTCATACGAACGATTGCGCGCTGCCGGCTGTGCCGACGAGGTGGCCTACGTGCAGGCCTGCCTGCGATTGTATTTTGCCGGGCCGCACGCCGGCGCGGGCGACATTTCGATGCGTGATCTGGACGGTGCCAAAATTGCCGACATCGCCAGGCTGAACAAGGTCGCCACCTTTGTCCTCAAGGCCCTTTCGCGCGCACCCGCGCTTGAGAGGCCGCCTGAGCTTTTCCGATGGCTCGACACCTACCGCAGGAGAACGGTTTCGATGAACGCGTCCTGCATCATGGATTCCATGGCGGTCCATGATGTGCTGCGCGCCAACGAGATCGATTTTGTTTTTCTGAAGGGTCCGTTCCAGCAGCAGCTTCTCTACGACGACCATTTCATGAAGCCGTCCGGCGATGTCGACATTCTGGTTTCGCCGCTCGGATTTGTCAGGGCGCGTGATGCCCTTCACAAGATCGGTTATGAGGTATCAGGCAAGTCGAACTCCGTCTGGTGGGTCCGCTTCCTCGGCGAACAGCACATGACCCGGGACGACGGGCCGAGGTCGTCCACGGTAGATCTCCACTACCGCCTCCAGCAGCCCGGCTCGCCAAGCCCGCGCGACGCGGACGGGTTCCTGCGGCGCAAACGACAGGTCGAAATCGCCGGCGCGACGGTGCCGTTCACCTCGGTTGCCGATACTTTGCTTTTGTCCTGCATCAGCGTTGCCAAGGCACTTTTCAACCGGGAACCCTGCGCGGGCTACGTCTGTGATATCGGCGCCAGCGCCGGCCGGCTCGACGAGGCGGATCAGCAGCGTTTGCTCGATGCCGCAACCGTGCAAGGTTTGGACGACACGCTGCTGCTTGGCCTGCGCGCCGCCGATGTGCTACTCGGCGGTGCTGGCACGCTGCTGTCGCAGCGCGCGACCAGGATCCTGTCGCGCATCGGCAATGAGGATCTGCTCAGCATGGTCATCGCGCCGTGGCTGCCGTCGCTCCGGTGGCCACAGCGGCGAACGGTGCTGTGGGAACTGTGCGGCCGCGCGCCGGTCCGCTATCTGGCCGAAGCCGGCTGGGCGGCGTCCGCCGATATCAGCCGCCGTATCTTCGAGCGGCCGGGGAGTCGCTGAATGAAGGCAAATCGGGTGCTGATGGCAATTCTGTAGGGCATCGAAGGAGTACGGGGCGAGGGCAAATCGATATTACCTGTACGAGAGGCAAATCCATGTCGATGACGAAATCCGAGGTCTGCGTGATCATCGCGGCAAAAAACGCCGCAGCGACAATCGCCGTCGCCATCGCATCCGCGTTGCGCGAACCGGAAGTGGCGGAGGTCGTCGTTGTCGATGATGCCTCCACCGACCACACCGCCGATGTCGCACGATCCGCCGATGATGGCAGCGGGCGGCTCTCCGTGATGCGCCTCGATGTCAATCGCGGCCCCTCCTTTGCCCGCAACGCAGCCATCGCCGGCTCGAAATCGCCGTTCATCAGCATTCTTGATGCCGACGATTTCTTCCTCGAAGGCCGGTTTCGCAACCTGTTTGCCGGCGCCGATTGGGATTTCGCAGCCGACAACATCATGCTGATCAGGGATGATGCGACGGGCGACGCGACGAAAATCGTCGCGCCGCAATTTGCCGCCGATCCGGAATTCCTCGATTTCGAGCGCTTCGTCGAAGGCAACATCTCCAGGCGCCGCGTGCAGAGGGGCGAACTGGGCTTTTTGAAGCCGGTGATCAGCCGTGCCTTCCTCGACCGCCACGGGTTGAGCTACGACGAGAGCCTGCGGCTGGGCGAGGACTATGAACTCTACGCCCGCGCGGTCGCATGCGGGGCACGGTTCAAGGTCATTCGCTCCTGCGGCTACGGCGCCGTCGTCCGCGCCGATTCTCTGAGCGGCCGCCACAAGACCCAGGACCTGAAGCGTTTGGCCGATGCGGATCTGGCGCTGCTGGCGATAGACAGTCTGCCAGAAGGCTCGAAGGCGGTGCTAAGGCGGCATGAACGGCACGTGCGCGACAAATATCGGCTGCGCAATTTCCTTGACGTCAAGGCTGAGCGGGGGCTGGCATCGGCTGCGGCTTACGCTTTCGCCAGCCTGTCCAACCTCGTCCCCATCGTCCAGGGCGTGGCTTCCGACAAGCTCGAGGCGCTGTTTCGTCGCGTCGGCCTTATGTCCAGCCAAAAACATGTCCCGCCGCGGCGTTTTCTGATGGCCGGAACCAGCATGGGCAAGGAACGCTGAGAGCGGACCCCGGTGCTTGCAATTTGTCCTCGCGGCACGTCATCACGGAAACCATTTCGGCCGGATTTATGAGTTTACGAATTGGGTGGTTGCCTCGCGGCTCCGACGATGGCAGTCTATGTTGCGGTGCAGCATAGTGGACGACCAGCCGAACTGGCCCCCGATCGGATTGGTCTGATGTCTCTCCGGAGCAGGACAACGCAACACGAGTTTTTGAGCCCCGGCTGCGGGGATCGGCCAGAAGCCCGGCCCACAAGCCGGCGATGACAGGAACTGAGTCCATGGCCTCGATATTCGGTTTCAGATCAAGGGATCCGGCCCGCGACCGGCAGGCCGATGTTTCACGTCTTGATCGTCTGGCAAAGCTGTTCGAGCAGATTGCGGCCGAGATCGAGGCCGAGAGAACCGGGCTTGAGAATCGCTACCGGACAACGTCGACCAACGCCGCCTTCCTGGTCGAAGCCATGGAAAACGGCTCAGCTTCCGACAAGCGGTCTTCGGAAGTCAGCGCACTGACACAGTCGATCCTGAATTGCGAACGCCGCATCGCGGCGCTGTCGCGCCAGGACGGCATGATGAAAGAGCTCCGTCATTCGCTGGATATGGTCTTCGACGAGAATGCCGATTCGGCCACCTCGGCGGAATTCGCCTGGCCGGCAGGCGCAGGCAGAGGTTGAACGTGAAGGCTCGGAACTGTTGCAACAGATTTGATGCAGGGCGGGAAGCAATCGAGAGGGTCACAAGGGAGGTCAAGGTTGGCCCGTTCAGGAGCGGTTCGAACGTCGACTTTGGGTTGGGGACACACAGCGCAAAGGTGAGTTTGGTATGAATTCGAATCCGAAACCTACGACAGCAATTGACGCACCGTCTCTCTCATATCGGGCCGGGCAAGCCGCCCGGCGGCGGCTGGGGTCGCTCGGTGCCTTGCTGCTGGCTGCTCTCGCTGGTTTCCTGGCAACCCCTTCCTACGCCCAGGACATTCCGACATCGCCGTCCTTCGTCGATGATTTCAAAAGCTTCGATCGTGCGCGCTGGTATGTTTCCGACGGCTGGAACAACGGCAGCCATCAGAATTGCACCTGGTCGAAAGGCATGGTCGAACTGTCGAATAATGTGCTGTCGCTCGGCTTCGAAAAGCAGACGCTGAAGGATCGCGACTACGTCTGCGGCGAGATCCAGACCAAGCAGCGCTTCGGCTACGGCACCTATGAGGCACGGCTGAAGACCGATACCGGCTCCGGCCTCAACGCGGCGTTCTTCACCTATATCGGTCCCAGCGACAAGCAGCCCTGGGACGAGATCGACTTCGAGGTCCTGACCAAGGACACCTCCAAGGTGCAGGTCAATGCCTATATCGCGGGCAAGGGCAAGAACGAGAAGCTCGTCGACGTGCCGGGCGGCACGGAGAACGCCTTCAACGACTACGCCTTCGTCTGGCAGAAGGACAGCTTGCGATGGTACGTCAACGGCCAGCTGGTAAACACGATTACCGACCCGGCGAAGCTGCCCAGCCATGCACAGAAGATATTCTTCAGCTTTTGGGGCAGCGATACGATGAAGGGTTGGATGGGAGCGTTCGCGGATCCGGGCCGCAAGCTTTCCCTGCAGATCGAGCGGGTTGCCTTCACGGCGCTCGGCGAACCCTGTCAATTTCCGGAATCGCTGGCATGCAGTGTAAAGTAGTTGGGAAAGTCGATTTGAACCGGCGGGACCGAAAACGGTCCGCTGCCTTGCATGGGAATGAAACCGAATGAATTTGACGGTGTTTGGAATTGGCTATGTCGGCCTCGTGCAGGCTGCGGTCCTTGCCGAAGTCGGGCACCAGGTCGTGTGCGTCGACATCGACGCCGCCAAGGTCGAGCGGCTCAACCAGGGCCTGGTTCCCATTTTCGAACCCGGTTTGGAAAACCTCGTTAAGGAAAACCATGCTGCCGGCCGCATCAAGTTCACCACCGATGCCGCCGCCGCGGTCAGGCATGGCGAGATCCAGATGATCGCGGTCGGCACGCCGCCGGGCGAGGACGGCTCGGCCGACCTCAAATATGTGCTGGCCGTCGCCGAGACCATCGGCCGCGAAATGGACAAACCCAAGATCGTCGTCGGCAAGTCTACGGTGCCGGTCGGCACCTGCGAAAAGGTGAAAGCTAGGATCGCCGACACGTTGAAGAAAAGAGGCCGCGAGGACCTGGCTTTCGATGTCGCTTCGAATCCCGAGTTCCTCAAGGAGGGGTCCGCGGTCGCCGACTGCATGAAGCCGGACCGCATCATCGTCGGCACCGACAGCGAGGACACCGAGGCTGTGATGCGCGAACTCTACGCGCCGTTCAACCGCAACCACGAGAAGATGATCGTGATGGACGTGCGCAGCGCCGAATTCACCAAATATGCCGCCAACTGCATGCTGGCGACCAAGATCAGCTTCATGAACGAGATGGCCAATTTGGCCGAACAGCTCGGCGCCGACATCGAGGAGGTCCGCAAGGGCATCGGCAGCGATCCCCGCATCGGCTACCATTTCATCTATCCGGGTCTGGGTTATGGCGGCTCGTGCTTCCCCAAGGACGTGCGGGCGCTGATCAAGACCGCCGAAGGCGTCAAGTTCGACGCCAAGCTGCTGCGCGCCGTCGAGGAGCGCAACAACGCACAGAAATCGGTTCTCTTCGACAAGGTGGACCGCTATTTCAAGGGCAACCTCAAAGGCAAGACCTTTGCGCTCTGGGGCCTGGCCTTCAAGCCCAACACCGACGACATGCGTGAGGCGCCGGCGCGCGTCCTGATGGAAGCGCTCTGGAAGGCCGGCGCCAATGTGCAGGCCTATGATCCCGAGGCGATGCAGGAATGCCAGTCCATCTACGGGCTGCGCGACGACCTGCTTCTGTGCGGCACCAAGGAGGCGGCGCTGCGCGGCGCCGATGCGCTGCTGATCGCCACGGAATGGAAGAGCTTCCGTGCGCCCTCCTTCGATGCGGTAAAGGATGCGCTGATTACGCCGGTCATCTTCGACGGCCGCAACCTCTATGACCCCAAGGTCATCGCCCGCCACGGCATCGAATATCACTCGATCGGCAGAATGGCGGCATGAGACCAGGTCCTGGCAGACGGATGCAAGACCGGTCCGCACATGGCCTGCGGGCGCTGGGACTGAGCGCGTATTTCTGTGTGGAGTTGTAGCCGATGGTGCTGGACGTAAAGCCGGGGCAAATCACCAAGGACCATTTCGATCTCGTTGCGATCGGCTCCGGCTTCGGTTCGGCCTTCTTCCTGCATGAGTTCGCCAAGCGCCGAAAGGCGCGCATTCTGGTGCTGGAGTGGGGACGCCACAACACCCATGAATGGCAGCTCGAGCAGAACGTCAACACCGACATCGAAGACGAGACGACCTACAAGACCAATTCCAACAAGCCGTGGAACTACACGATCGGACTGGGTGGCGGGACGAACTGCTGGTTCGCGCAGACGCCAAGATTTCATCCCAATGATTTCCGGCTGAAAAGCACCTACGGCATCGGCAATGACTGGCCGATCAGCTATGACGACGTCGAGCCGTTCTATTGCGACGCGGAAGACATCATGTCGATCTCCGGCGATCCCGACATGGCGGCGATGCTGCCCCGCTCGAAGCCGTTTCCGCAACCGCCGCATCGCATGTCGACACCGGACAGGATGATGAAGGCGGCGCAGCCCGGCCAGCACTTCGTCATGCCAACCGCGCGGGCGCGGCTGCCGACATCGCAACGCACCTCGTGCTGTGCCAATCTGCGTTGCTGGCTGTGTCCGGTCGACGCCAAATTCACCGTCAACAACGGCTTGATGCACGTCTTCGAGCATCCCGACGTTTCGGTCTGCCTCGGTGCGGAAGTGCGCCGGCTCGATCACGTCGGCGGCGCTGTCCGTTCGGTCACGTTCAGCCATGACGGCAAGGAATACCAGGTCAGCGGCGATCTCTTCATTCTCGGCGCCAATGCCATCCAGAGCGCGGCGATCATGCTGCGATCCGGCCTGGGCGGCGAATTTGTCGGCAGCGGCCTGCACGAATCCTACGGCTGGAATTTCGAGGTCTATCTCGACGGCGTCGACAATTTCGACGGCAGCACCATCACAACAGGCCTGAATTTCGGCCTCTATGATGGTCCTCACCGATCGGAGCATGCGGCGGCACTGGTCTATTTCGAGAACCGCTGGCAGCACGGACTGCGTGCCGAAAAAGGGCGGCTACGCCAGGCGCTGCCGCTTGTCGTGGTCACCGAGGACTTGCTCGATCCCGAGAACTTCGTCACGCTGGACGAGGATGAGAATGCCTTCGTCAGCTTCAAGGCGCCATCGGACTATGCGGTGAAGGGCATGGCGCGCGCTCTGGAGAAATTGCCTGGCCTTCTGGCGCCGCTGCCGGTCGAAAAGCTCTTCGATCGCGGCATCCGGCCGACCGAATCGCACGTCCAGGGCACGCTGAGGATGGGTACGGGCCCAGCCGATTCGGTCATCGACAGCGGCATGATCCACCACCAGCTCAGAAATCTGGTCGTCGTCGGCACCAGCACCTATCCGAGCTGCTCCTGCGCCAACCCGAGCCTGACCGCGGCAGCGCTGTCCTTGCGGGCGGCGAGCCGGATCGCGTGAAAGGAGGTATCGCATGATCGAGATTTCCAGACGCTCGGCCCTGGCCGTCATGGCTGGCGGAGTGGTTTCGACAGGGGTCGCCTACGCCGCCGTTTCCTCGTTCTCGGACGAGGATCTGGTGCGCGTCACGCTGGAAAAATACCTTGGCAAGTTGAACATCCGCATAGAGCATCTGCAGCAGTTCGTGCTGGCGTTCCGCGACAGGAATCCATGGAACTTTCCGAGCGAAAAACTGAGTGACGCCGTCACCTTGGTGGAGGAGCTCAAACTGGGGGCCGCGCGCCGCTTGCTGCCCCAGCGGAAGCGGGAAGATCTGCTGCATTTCGACCGCTGGGTCGTCGCCGAATTCCATATGCTGACGGACTACGCCTGGCGCAGTTCGCCCAACGACCCGATCCGATTTACCGGCTGGCAATCCTGTACCAATCCCTTCGCCAATCTGGAGCCGCCGAAACTTGCCTGACGTCGAAAAGAGAGGCGGCGGACTTTGCCTGTTGTCTCCGAGCAAGGAATACGAGATGCGACAAGGAGCCCGATCATGAAAGTTCTCTTTGCAGGCGGCAACGGCTACCCGCCCGAGTTCAGTGGCGGCGTTCAGTCGAGCACGCATCATCTGGCCGAACAGCTGATCGAGCACGGTCATGAAGCCGCTGTGCTCGCCGCCCTGTTCGGTGACGGTGTCTTCGGCTTCAAGGCGCGCGCCAAGATGAAGCTGTTGCGGCAGCCGGCGGTTGTCGACAGCTATCCCGGCTATCCGGTGGTGCGGGCCTGGTTTCCCTGGGAAGCGGCGGGCTATGCCGTCGACAGGCTGAAACCCGATGTCGCCGTGGTCCAGTGTCACAAATCGGTTCCGATCGGCAAGGCGCTGCAGGCGGAGGGCGTGCCTCTGGTCGTTTATCTCCGCAATGTCGAGTTCCATGAATTGGGCGGCGATCTGCGCGAATTGCATTCAGCGCTTTACATCGCCAATTCGGACTTCACCGCACGTACCTACAGACAGGAGTTCGGCATCGAGGCGGTGGTAATCCCGCCCACCATCAACCCGGCGCACTACTCGACGCCAACGACGGGCCAGTTCGTCACGCTGATCAACCCTTATGAGGAAAAGGGGTTTGAACTCGCGGTGCGGATCGCCGGCGCCTGCCGCGAAATCCCCTTCCTGTTCGTCGAAAGCTGGAAGCTCGACGACGATCACCGGGCGCGGATCGAACAGACGATCGCTCCCTTGGGCAATGTCGTCCTGGAGAGCCGCACCAGCGACATGAAGACGGTCTATGGCCGCACGAAGATCCTGCTTGCTCCCAGCAAGTGGGAAGAGGCGTGGGGCCGCGTCGCTTCGGAGGCCCATTGCAGCGGAATCCCGGTTGTCGGCTCGCGGCGCGGCGGTCTGCCCGAGGCTGTCGGCTCCGGTGGCGTGGTGCTGGATTACGATGCTCCGCTGGCCGATTGGGTCGCGGCCGTCAGGCGGCTGTGGAACGACAACCAGGAATATGACCGGCTTTCAAGCCTCGCCCGCAGCTTCGCCGGGCGCCCGGAACTCGATCCCGATCGCCAGTTCATCACCTTCTTCTCGATACTGGACAGGGCGATGCAGCAACGCGCGCGACAGGCGGCCTAGAGGAGTTCGCCGTGTCACGGAAACGGCGAACTCCTCTAACTCTTTGTTTTGATCAATTCCCAAGGGAAAGCGCTATGCGCTTTTCCCGGGAAAACCGTTCACACTTTTCCTGGAATTGCCCTAACGGCGCCGCCTGAGCAGGTCAGGCCGGGCGTTTGACCCGGCTTTTCAGCGTCTCGTAGCCGCGGGCGCCAAGCAGGGCGCGGGCAATGGTCTTGGCAGCGCTCTTGCGGCCCTCTTGCGACTTGATCTGCCGCAGCCTTGCCGGCAGGTTCCTGGCCGCCTGACCAAGTGCCGGCAGCGACAGCGTGTTGGGAAAGCTGACCATATGCGTTTCGACGCACAGCACCGGCTTGCCTGACAGTTCGGTGATCCTCAGCGCCTGTTCGTGCTCGCTCTCGATGAACAGGATGGCATCGGACTTGCGGTAGAAGTCGGCCTTGAAACTGCCATGCGCGCCGAGCCGTTGCCGTTCCGCCTTGCTCGGCAGATCGAGCATGATCAACTGGTCGTATTTGATCTCATGCTTGGCGAGCCATGCCTCGGTGAGCGCGCGGTATTTCTCCAGCCGGCTGGTGACCAGCCAGCCGATCCTGTGGGTCGCGACATGGAGCGGCCGCGCTTCGCTGAGGAATTTCTCATAGGCCGGGCCGTCGTCGTTTTCCGCCTCTGTCGGATCGAGGCACAGCACGCCGTCAATATCGACGCAGCATTGCGCCAGGAATTTATGATGCATGAAGTTCCACTGGAACATGCGCGGATGCGGCACGACTTCGAAGACGAGGTCGGTTTCCTGGTGCTGGGGCTCAAGGCCGAACACGGCGGCAAAGGTGAACTCCGCCTCGATGCCCGAAGCCTGGATGCGGGCGCGTGCGTCGCGCATGGCGTTGCCGCCGGCGACGCTGTCGTCGATCACCAGCACCTTGCGCATCTCGGAAACCTTGCGGTCGAGAGCGGCACGGCGCTTGGTGACGCCAGACGTATAGATCCGCCCTTCCAGGAAGCTGTCGAGATCGGTCATCGGGATGTTCGCGGCAAGGCTGACCAGCGTCGCTGCCAAAACGCCGCTTCTCGGCACACCGACCACGAGGTCGATATCGCGCGGCAGCCGGTGCAGGCCCCTGACGATGGCGTCGTTCATATCGGAGATCGATCGGTAGTGCATGGTTCAGACCTGGTCCTGGAGGAGATGTCCGTAGCAGTCGAAGACGCCCAAATTATTGCGCTTCGCGCGCCGCCGCCGCAGGCAGCCTTGCCGGCAGCATCTTGAGGGCCTCGCGCAAGGCTTCGCGGCCGGAGGCGAATGCCAGTGCGATGACGATGGTGATGAGGTAGGAGAGCACGGCGCCGCTGGCCAGGGCGACGACATGCTGCTGGGGCAGCAGGGGCTTGATGAACCAGATCACGGCCAGCGCCAGATGGGCGCCAAGCACGAACGGCGTTGCCGCGCGAAGCACATGGTGCGCCTGCAGCGGCCCGCTCCTGCCGACATAAAGCCACAGGAACGGCGTCCGCAGATATTCGCTGATCGCATAGGCGATCGCCACGCCCAGCGCGCCATAGGGCAGGCCGAGCATGAAAGCCAGCACCGACGTCACGGCCGTTATGATGCCCCAGCGCATGAAATCGCCGGAGCGGCCCTGGCTGACGAAAAGCCACCCGGCCGGATTGTTGAGCGGCTGCAGCAGCCCGGCAAAGCCGAGCGCCAGGAAAATCGAGGCGCTTGCGCGCCATTGCTCGCCGAGCACGAAGGGGATCAGCACATCCGACATCGCGGTGGCGAAGGCGACGCCGGGAAGCGCCACCAGAAGGATCAGCGGCATGACGCGCAGATAGGCGCTGCGGTAGCGATCCGGCTCGTCCTTAAGCCTGGAAAGCGCCGGAACCATCACCTTCGACAGCGGGTTGGTGATCTGGCTCAACGGAAACAGAAGCAGCTTGTAGGCGCGGTCATAGAGGCCGAGTTGCGCCTCGCCCCAATATTTGCCGATCAGCACATTGTCGAGGTTGCGGGCAAAGAAATTGGCGAAGTTGAAGCCGGTGATGCCGGCGCCGAAATTGATCAGCTCGCCGATGCCGGCGACCTTGCGCGGCAGGCCCGGACGCCAGCGCGAGCTCGCCCAATAGCAGAGCGTCGGCAACACGGCACCGGTCAGCGTACCGGCAAACAGGGCCCAATAGGAGCGATCGATAAAGGTCCAGGCGATCGACACCGCAAGCCCGGCAATGGCGCTGGCGACGTCGATGACGGCCAGCCGGCCGAACTGCATGCGGCGTGTTAAGAGCGCCAGATGCTGGGCGCCCAGCCCATAGGCCATGATCTGCAGCCCGAACGCAGCCACCAGGCCCGTCACGCGCGGCTCGCCGTAGAAGGCAGCAACCAGCGGCGCCGCACCCGCAAGCACGCAAGCCAGGATAGCGCTGACGGCGACATTGATCCAGAAGAGGTAGTTCACCTCCTCATGCCGGATGCCTGATTTCTGGATCGTCGCCTGGGTCAGGCCGAAATCCTGGAACAGGGCGATAAAGGCAAGCACCGGCGCGCACATCGCCACGACACCGAAATCCTGTGGCGACAATAACCGCGACAGCACGATGACGGACAGGATCTGTGTCGCGACCCGCACCGATTGCGCCATGGCCGTGACAACCGCGCCGCGCCCAACCGATTTGCGCAAGGAGCCTTCTGGCGGATCGAATGCATTGGCTTCCAAATTCAGGATTCCTGATTTTTTACGTGGATTTCCGAGCCCGAAATCCACGACCGCCGCCGACTACAAACTACGGCAATAATTTTGCAGTGCAACAGAAAACGTCGATGCGTGCAGCAAAAATGTTGCGATGCAGCAAGAGCTGTACTAGCATTCCCTCGGGTGGGCCAACAGCGGTCGAGTTTTTATGCTGCATGTCTTGTACCTTGTGCACGACGTTTCCGACCCGGCGGTGCGCCGGCGGATCACGATGCTCAGGGCAGGTGGGGCCCAGGTCACTTTGGCCGGCTTCCGTCGCACCGCGAATCCGATTGCGGATATCGAGGGACTGCGGCCGATCGACCTCGGCGCGACGCGTGACGGGCGATTCGGCCAACGCCTCGCGGCCGTCGCCAAAGCAGCCGTTTCGATAGGCTCGAAGCTTGGCGGCATGCCAAAACCGGATCTCATCATCGCGCGCAACCTGGAAATGCTGGCGCTTGCCCGCCGCGCCAGGTCAGCCTTCGGTGCATCGGTCCCGATCGTATACGAGTGCCTCGACATTCATCGGCTTGTGCTGCGCAACGATGTCCTGGGCAAGGCGCTGCGCGCCACCGAACGCTTTCTGGCCAGGGATGTGAAGCTGCTGGTGACCAGTTCTCCTGCCTTTATCGCCAATTATTTCAAGCCGTTCGGCCAGGTCGCGGCACCCATCGAGCTGGTCGAAAACAAATATTTCGAGGCCGCGACGATCTTGCCCGGCGCTCCGGAGGCTGAAGAGAGCCCGGCCGGTCCGCCATGGCGGATCGGCTGGTTCGGTGCGCTGCGCTGCCGCCGCTCGCTCGAGCTGCTGGCCGATTTCTCCCGCCGCATGGAGGGCCGCTTTGAAATCGTGCTGCGCGGACGTCCGGCTTTGTCGGAATTCCGTGACTTTCACGGCTTTGTCGAAGCCGAGCCGTGGCTGTCGTTTCTCGGGCCCTACCGCAATCCGGAAGACATGGCGGCGATCTACAACGATGTCCATTTTTCCTGGGCGATCGATTTCTTCGAAGCGGGGCAGAACTCCGAATGGCTTCTGCCCAACCGGCTCTACGAAGGCTGCCGTTTCGGAGCGGTGCCGATCTCGATGGGCAACACCGAGACCGGGCGGTTCCTCAAACAGCAGGATATCGGCGTGCTGTTGCCGCAGGCGTCGCCCGAAGCGCTCGAAGCCGTGCTCGGCAAGATGGAAGAGCATCGCTTCGCCAGGCTGAAGGAGCGCGTTCTGGCTCGCAATCCGAGGACCTGGAGCTACGATCGCAGCGATTGCCGGGCGCTTGTCGAGCGGCTGCGCAGCCTGACGGCCGTGCCCGGCTCCTTTGCCGCCGAGGCATTGGCATAGGATGGCCAAGGATGGACAGAGGCAAGATGGACAGAGATTGATGACGCAGACGGACAAACCCTCATCCAGCCTGATCGTCATTCCGTGCCTGAATGAAGCCGCCCATATCGGTGCGCTGCTCGATCAATTGCGGCCCGCGGCCGCCCGGCTTGGCGCCCGGATCATCGTCGCCGACGGCGGCAGCACCGACGGCACGCTTTCCATCGTCGAGGATGTGATTGCCAAGGACCCGCGGGTTATCCTGCTCCACAACAAGCGGCGCATCCAGAGCGCGGCGATCAATCTCGCCGTCGGTACCTTCGGCGATGGTGCCGACTATCTCATCCGCATCGATGCGCATGGCGGTTATCCCGACGATTATTGCGACCGGCTGGTCGAGGAAGCCTTGGCCACGGGCGCGGATTCGGTTGTCGTTTCGATGCTGACCAGCGGCAGCGGTGCCGTGCAGAAGGCGGCCGCCGCGGCGCAGAACTCCAAGCTCGGCACCGGCGGCTCGAAGCATCGGCATCTTTCGCAGGGACAGTGGATCGATCACGGCCATCATGCACTGATGCGGATATCGGCATTCGGCGCCGTCGGCGGCTACGACGAAGCGTTCAGCCATAACGAGGACGCCGAACTCGATTATCGCCTGCGCAAGGCCGGCTACAAGATCTGGATGAGTGGCAAGACGCAGATGGTCTACTATCCGCGCGCCTCGCTCTCAGGCCTCTATTTCCAGTATCTCGGCTACGGTCGCGGGCGTGCCAAGAATGTGCTGAAGCACCGCGTCATCCCAAAGATCCGGCAGATGGTGCCGCTGGCGGTCTTCCCAGTGGTTCTTCTTGCGGCCTTCTCCTTCGTGCATTGGATTGCGGCAGTGCCTTTGTTGCTGTGGGTGTCGGTGTGCCTGGGCTACGGACTGGTGACGGCTATCCGCCAGGGCAAGGCTGACGTTGCGCTGGCCGGTGTCTCGGCCATGGTCATGCATCTTGGCTGGTCGGTTGGCTTCTGGCTGCAGCTTCTCGGCCTCGGCTCGCGACGCGGAGTGGCCTGATGGCGGTGTCGGCAAAGAACCGCAGCATCGACATCGGCGTCTGCACGTTCCGCCGGCCGGAGCTGGCTGACACGCTGCGCTCGCTCGACGCGATGGAGATGCCGGCGGGATTCGATATCCGCATTATCGTCGCCGACAATGACGACACCCCGACGGCCCGTGACCTGGTGGCGGCGCTGTCGCGGGAATTGACGGTGCCGATCCACTATCGGCATGCCCCGGCGCGCAACATCTCGATCGCCCGCAATGCCTGCCTCGATGCGAGCACAGCGGATTTCGTCGCCTTCATTGATGACGACGAGACGGCCACGCCTCAATGGCTCGCCGAATTGGTCGCGATGGCGCAGCAAAGCGGTGTCGCCGTCGTGCTCGGCCCGGTCAGGGCGCGCTATCGCCCGGATGCGCCGGACTGGATGCGGCGCGGCGATTTCCATTCGACCTTGCCCGTCTGGGTACGCGGCGAGATCCGCACCGGCTACACCTGCAATGTTCTGCTGCGGATGGGCTCGGACAGCCTGCGCGGCCGCCGCTTCAGCCTGGCGCGTGGCCAGACCGGCGGCGAGGACACCGAATTCTTCGACCAGATGCACAAGGCCGGCGGCCGCATCGCCTTCGCGCCCGAGGCGTGGGTCGACGAGGTGGTGCCGCGCTCAAGGGCGGCATTCGAATGGCTCGGCCGCCGCCGCTTCCGCGTCGGCCAGACGCATGGCCATCTCCTGGGCAGCAGCGCCAGCGGCATCGGCCTGGTCAAGCAGGTCGGCCTGGCCTCGGCAAAGGCCATCTATTGCTTCGCCTCGGCACTTCCGGTCGTCGTCAGTCCAGTCCGCAGGAACCGCAGCGTGCTGCGCGGCATTATGCATGTTGGTGTCGTCAGCGGCCTCGTCGGCATCCGCGAAATTCGCCTCTATGGCCAGCCGTCGCCACAGGAGGGAGGCAAGCGTGCAGCCTGACGTCAGCTCTGTCCCGGATGTTTCCTTCGTTATTGCCGCCTACAACGCCGAGGCGACCCTTGATCGGGCGATTGCCAGCGCCATCGCCCAGAAGGGTGTCAGCGTCGAAATCATCGTCGTCGACGACAAGTCGCGCGATGCGACGCTCGACGTGGCGCGGGCCTACCCCGGGGATATCGTCCGTGTCGTCGCCCTGGCCAGCAACCGCGGCCCTGGCGGCGCCAGGAATGCCGGCCTCGACGCCGCCCGCGGCAGATGGATCGCGGTTCTCGATTCCGACGACGCGGTCTTTCCCGGCCGGCTCGCGGCCATGATCGCTCGTGCCGAAAGCGCGGATGCCCAGATCGCCGTCGACAATCTGCAGGTCGTTCGCGAGGATGGCGTCATCGAGGACGCGATGTTTCCGCGGCAGTATCTGGAAGGCTTGCGCGAGATTTCGCTGGCCACCTACATCGCCGGCAACGTCGTCTTCGAATCCAAGTTCAACCTCGGCTATCTCAAGCCGATCTTCCAGCGCGAGTTCCTGAACGAAAACCGGCTTCGCTACGACGAAAAGCTGAGGATCGGCGAAGACTACATCCTGTTTGCCGGCGCCCTGGCCAAGGGCGGAAAATGCGTCGTCGAGCCCGATATCGGCTATGCCTATCATATCCGCAGCGGCTCCATCTCGCGCGTGCTCGAGCTTCACCACGTCGAAGCGATGCGCAGGGCGGATGCCGTGTTCGCTCAAACCCATCGGATGGATGAGGCCGCGCAGGCCGCGTTCGCCCGGCGCGGCCGCAGCCTGCGCAAGGCGGCATCGTTTCTGTCACTGGTACAACACATCAAGGCGCGGTCCCCGCTCAAGGCGATCCGGACTGCGCTCAGCGACCCGGCGGCGGTCAGGCATATGGGCATGCCGATCGCCGTGCGGTTGCGAAGAATGGCGGCACAATTTGCCGTTGGGGCGGGGAGGTGAAGATGCAGGCACATGGAGGGATTTTTCGTGGCCTGTGAATGGACTGAAGTCGATCTCCTCAGAAGGAATTTGCGATGAAGAAAATCAGGAAGGCCGTGATACCGGTGGCGGGGCTTGGAACAAGATTCCTGCCGGCGACCAAGTCGATGCCAAAGGAAATGCTTCCCGTGGTCGACAGGCCTGTCGTGCAATATGCGGTGGACGAGGCCTTCGAGGCGGGCATCGAGCACATCGTCTTCGTGACTGGCCGCAACAAGGCGGTGATCGAGGACTATTTCGACCTGCATCCGGAATTGATCGGCACCCTGGAGCAGACCGGCAAGAAGACCCAGTTGGAGGCGCTCGAAAGCATGCTGCCTGTGGCCGGTGCCACCAGCTTCATCCGCCAGCAATCGCCGCAAGGCCTCGGCCATGCCGTCTGGTGCGCGCGCGAGGTTATCGGCAACGAGCCCTTCGCCTTGCTGCTGCCGGACATGGTGTCCTTCGGAGGGCGCGGATGCCTCGCCGAAACCGTCGATCTTTATGAGCGCACGGGCGGCAACGTGATCGCCGTCGAGCGTTGCGAACCGAGCGAGACCAACAAATACGGCATCGTTGGCCGTGGCGCCGAGATCGGTGGCGGTTTCGAGGTGACGGCCATGGTCGAGAAGCCGGCGCCGGCCAATGCGCCGTCGAATTTCTACATCAATGGCCGCTACATCCTGCAGCCCGAGATTTTCGCGCTTCTGGGCAATCAGCAGCGCGGCGCCGGCAACGAGATTCAATTGACGGACGCCATGGTTCGTCTGTCGAAGGATCAGTCGTTCTTCGCCCAGCCTTTTAAGGGTCGCATGTTCGACTGCGGTTCCAAGGAAGGGTTCATCCAGGCCAACATCGCCTTCGCGCTGGCGCGCGACGACATGAAGGGTCCGGTTTTCGAGATGCTTCAGGAGTTCGTCCGGTCGCATGAACGCCAGGAAGAAGCCGCATAATGCCCATCTTTCGGGAGCATGGTCAGATGGCCGGCGAAGAGAGGGGCCGGCAGGTTCTCGCCGTCTGGCACGACGCTTGCTTGCTTCGCTTCTGGCGATGCTCCCGATCTTCGAGGCGCCTGCAAGCCAAGGCATGATCCCGGAAAGTGGGTCCCGGTTTCCGGAAAAGATCATGTTGAAACAGTGAGATAGAGCCCATTGCGATGGACCGGCTCTAGAATTGGACCGAAGATGAATTATGCCAACTTTCCTCTCGACAAGAGGATGCCATTGCCGAATTCGGACGCAGGAGACGGCGAAGACTTCATCGATATCGAGCGGCTGCTTGGCATGGCCGCACGGCAGGCCAAGGTGGTTGCCGTGTGTGCCGTCATCGGTCTCTTCCTGGGCTTGCTCTATTTGCAGACGACGCCGCCTAAATATCAGTCGGTCGCCAGCGTGCTGATCGATGAGGGCTTGAACAAGATCGTCGACGACATTTCGGCGACGTCGACAACCATGCAGACCGATTCCGCCATCCTGAGCCAGATCGAGATCCTGACCTCGACGCGGCTTGCCGCCGTGGTCGTCGACAAGCTGAAGCTCGACCAGAACGACACGTTCATGAATCCGCCCCAGTCGGCGCTTGCCCAAGGCATAGGCCTCATCCGCGGCCTGATCCAGTATGTCCGACCCAGCTCTTCCATGCCGGGTGGCACTGACTTCAGCAAGCTCGACCCGGCCGCCCGCGATGCACTGATCGCCACGTCGCGCCGCGACTACGCGATCCTCAAGCTGCAGAGCGAGGTGCGGGCAACGCGCATCGGGCGAAGCTACGTCATCGCGCTCGGCTATCAGGCGACGGACCCGGCTTTGGCAAACGCGATCACCAAGGCCTACGCCGATGCGTATCTCGCCGATCAGCTCGACGCCAGCTTCGATGCCACCGAGCGGGCTGCGGTCTGGCTCCAGGGCCGGTTGACGGAGCTGCGCCAGAGCTCGCAGGCAGCTTCGCTTGCCGTTGAGAAATTCAGGGCCGAACATGGGCTGGCCGCCAACAGCGACGGCCAGTTGATGAGCGACAAGCAGCTTTCCGACCTCAACGCCCAGCTTATCGTGGCGCAGGCCGACACCGCGCGCGCCAGCGCCCGCTACCAGCAGTACAAAGCCATTGTCGACAGCGGCTCCGAAAACGCCTTCAAGGATGCCGCCATATCGAGCGACCAGCCGAGCAGCTCGGTCATATCGGCGCTCAAGACCCGCTACCTCACGGTGGCCAAGCGTCTGCAGGACGTCGAGGCGAATTTCGGCCCCGAGCACCCGCAGGCGGTGGCTCTCTCCAAGGAGAAGGCCGACATATCGACGCAGATTTTCGGCGAGCTGAAGCAGCTGACCGAAAGCTATCGCAACGAATATGAGGTGGCGCAGGCACGCGAGACCGCGCTCCGGGCCAACGTCGCGGCCGCACAGGGCAAGAGTTCCGTGGACAACCAGACGCAAGTCAAGCTGCGTGAACTCGATCAGCAGGCGACGGCACTCACCACGCTCTACCAGACATTCCTCGGCCGCTATGAGGAAGCCGCGCAACAGCAATCCTTCCCTGTCGGCAAGATCCGCATCATCTCCGACGCTTCGATGCCGATGGCGGCCTCGAGCCCGCGCACCATCGTCGTGCTCGGGCTTTCGCTGGTGCTTGGCCTGCTGATGGGCGCCGGCTTCGGTGGCCTGAACGAGTTCAACGAACGCTTCTTCAGGACCGGCGAGGACGTGCGCGACCGCGTCAACCTGAAATTCCTCGGCTATCTCCCCACGATCGGCGGCAAGCTCGGCAAGGAAGAAAAGCCGGGCGAGACCCAGGTAGACGCCAAGACCACCCAATCGCTGTCGGCGGCCGAAAGGCGGGCGCGCATGCGGGTCAGCATCGATTCTCCAGCCTCGATGTTCTCCGAAACGCTGCGCAGCGCCAAGATCGCCTTCGACGTCGTGATGGAAGGGCAAGGCAGCCGCGTCATCGGCGTCATCTCGGTGCTTCCCGGCGAAGGCAAGTCGACGGTCGCGGCAAATCTCGCCGGCTTGCTCGCCGCCAATGGCTCCAAGACGCTGCTGATCGACGGCGACTTGCGCAATCCCGGCCTCAGCCGGGGCCTTGGCATGGAAACCGAGCAGGGCTTGATGGAAGCGGTGGTCAGTGGCCAGACCTGGCAGTCCGTCGGCAAGATCGACAGGCAGACGAAGCTGGCGATCATCCCGGCGGTGCTGCGCGGTCATTTCTCGCATACCAGCGAACTTCTCTCCTCGGCCGGCATGCGACGCTTCATCGAGAACGCCAAGGAGACATTCGAATACATCGTCGTCGATCTGCCGCCGCTCGGACCGGTGGTCGACGCCAAGGCCTTCGCGCCGTTGGTCGACGGTTTTGTACTGGTCACCGAGTGGGGGCGCACCCCGCGCGCGATGGTCAGGTCGATGCTGGAATCCGAACCCTATGTCGCCAACAAGATCATCGGCGCGGTGCTGAACAAGGTCGATTTGAAGAAACTGGCCAAATACGGATCGTTCGGCGGGTCGGAAAAATTCTTTGATAAATATTCGAGCTACTATCTGGAAAAGTCAGAAGTGCGCGGCAAGGCGCCGGTGTGACGTCGACCGTTGCGCGAGTGGACCCTCTCTGAGGTGTATCGATCTTCAGGTCAGCACACTTGGATATCGATGCGCGTCAGGAGAAGATCAGCCTGCCTTGCTTGTCGGCGATCCTGACGGCGGTCAGGCGTCCGCTCTGGAAGGCGGCTGTGTCGATGCCGAGCCGGCGCCCTTCGAGCTTCGGGACGTCCACCGGAGTATGCCCGTGCACCACCCAGCGGTCGAGCAGGTGCGTTGCCTCGAAGAAGTCCGAACGGATGTTGGCCAGGTCGTGGTCGGTTTGCGCCGCAAGGTCGACGCCGGGCCTGATGCCGGCGTGGACGAACACGAACTTCCGCGAACGGACCATGATCGGCAGCCCGCGCAGGAAGCTGACGTGATCGTCTGGGATGATCTCCCTTATGCGTCGGTCGATCTGCGCGCTGCTCCCGTAGAGGCTGGCGAGGCGCGCCGGATCGATGCCATAGGAAAACAGGGTTTGCAGGCCGCCCGTCGCCAGCCAGGGCTCGCGGGACAGATTTCCGTCGAGATAGTTCAGCATCGCCACTTCGTGGTTGCCGGCAAGACAAATGCGCTGAAACCCTTTCGGCGGCGGCGCCACGAGGTGATCCAGCACCCGGGCCGACTGAAGCCCCCGGTCGATGTAGTCGCCAAGCATGACGATGATCTTGCGGCTCTGGAAGCGCAGCGAATCGAGCAGGATCTTCTGCTCCAGGGCACGGAGTTCCTTGTAGCAGCCATGCACGTCACCGATCGCATAGACGACGGCGTCCTGCATGTCGATATCGAGGCGCGCACGCGCCGCGATGCGGGGTTTTCGCTGGAACAGGGTCACGTGCGGGGCGTCTCGAGGCAAGCTCTCATACGGAAGGCATAAGTGCCTGTTATCATGCCCGAAACGGAGAATTCCGCAATCGTGGAAAATGCAGCCCCGCCGGGTCGGGACCGCAAATGCATGTTGCTCAGAAATGAGCTCGGTTTTGGGAGAACGATCTGTGGAAACAAAGGCCTGAAGCGGGCCTGAATCCGCTCAGGCGCGATATGCTTTAGGTCGGCAGCCGGCCCGGTCTGCCGGATCGTCGTCAGGCTGCCTTGAGCCGATAACGGAAAACGGTGTGGTCGAGCAGCAGCCGGATGCGTGGTTCGGCCTCGATCGCCACCAGCCAGCTTGCCGCGATCATCGTCGCGCCGACGACCGCCATCGAGAACAGATGTGGCAGACCGGCGCGAACCAGGATGCCGAGCAGGGCCGCGCCGACGACATCGTGCAGCAGGTAGAGCGGGTAGGTCATCAGCCCGATCCGGCGCCAGCCGCTCCAGGAGAGGTTGAGCCGCAGAGACCATGCCATCAGCGCGATGCCAATGAGGAAGATGAGGATCGGCGGCGCGAACGGCATATCCCGCCCGACCTTCAGGATATGAACGTCGACCGAACTGGCGATCTGCAGCACACCACCGGCCAGGAACAGGGCGCAGAAGGCAAGTCGGGCGCCTGTCACCGCCTTGAAGCGCATCAGCCACAGCATGACGCCGGTGGCGAAGAAAACGCCGTGATGCACCAGCAGCAGGTCGAGTGTGCGTGTTTCGGCAAGATCGGCCCAGCCGAGCGGGTAGTAGAGGCACCAGAACAACGTGCTGACCAAGCCGATGGCGACGGCCACAATCTCCATCAGATGGAAGCGGCCAAAGCTGAGCAGGATCCAGACGATGGCATAGAAGGCGATCTCGATGCCCAGCGTCCAGTAGACGCTGTCCACCCATGGCGCGTACGGAACGAACAGGCCGGTGCGTAGGAGCCTGATGACGGCATCGGTCGGCCAACTGAGCCCGACAAGCAGCAGCACCACCGCCGTGACCGGCGCACAGATCCACACGGCCGGCGCCAGCCGTTTCACCCTTGCTTCGAAAAACTGCAGGGGTGTCGACCTTTCGGCGCTGAAGGCGATGACGAAACCGCTGATGACGAAGAAGATCTGGACGCCGACCCAGCCGGATTCGACCCAGGCGCCTATTGCCGGCTGCGGGGGAACGGCGCCCGTGGCGCGCGCCGAAACACCGTCCGGATACGCCCACACCCAGAAGCCATAGTGGTAGACCATGACCATGACGGCGGCGAGAAAGCGCAGGATGTCTACGCCACCAAATGTAATCTTCTGCTGAGCCATGCGACCTTTGTCGATGTCCCCCCGCGAACGACTTTAGGGTGCATTGCTGCGTCGCACAATAAAAGTATTGCTTGCCGATCGAAAAGTCGTCCGCGGCCCACCCTTCAGTGGCTCAAAGTCCGATTCCGCGTTCCTTCAGGGCCTTGGTGATCTCGTCGAGGATGACCGGATCGTCGATCGTCGCCGGCATGGTCCATTCTTCCTTGTTGGCGATCTTCTGCATGGTGCCGCGCAGGATCTTGCCCGAACGCGTCTTGGGCAGGCGCTTGATCGTCACCACCGTCTTGAAGGCGGCAACCGGGCCGATGCGTTCGCGCACAAGGCCGACCACTTCATTCTCGATCAGGCCGACGTCACGCGTCACACCCGCATTCAACACCACGAAGCCCAGCGGAACTTGGCCCTTCATGGCGTCGGCAATGCCGATCACCGCGCATTCGGCGACATCGGGATGGGCCGAAAGCACCTCTTCCATGGCGCCGGTCGACAGCCGGTGGCCGGCGACGTTGATGATGTCATCGGTGCGAGCCATGACGTAGAGATAGCCGTCCTCGTCGACCATGCCGGCATCCGCCGTCTTGTAGAAGCCGGGGAACTCGTCGAGATAGGCTTGGCGGAACCGTTGATCGGCATTCCACAGCGTCGGCAGGCAGCCGGCCGGCAGCGGCAGTTTGATCACCACATTGCCCAGCGTGCCCCGCTGCACCTCATGGCCACCATCGTCGAGCACGCGGATGTCGTAGCCGGGCATCGGCACGCCGGGCGAGCCGTATTTCACCGGCAGCAGGCCAAGGCCGGCGGGATTGATCGTCATCGGCGAGCCGGTCTCGGTCTGCCACCAATGGTCGACCACAGGCACATTCAGCTTCTGCTCCGCCCATTTGATGGTTTCCGGGTCGGCGCGCTCGCCGGCAAGAAACAGCGTGCGGAACCTCGAGAGGTCGTATTTAGCAATGAACTCGCCCTTCGGGTCCTGCCCCTTGATGGCGCGGAACGCGGTCGGTGCGGTGAAAAGGGCTACGACACCATGCTCCGCTATCACCCGCCAGTAGGTGCCGGCATCGGGCGTGCCCACAGGCTTGCCTTCGAACAGGATGCTTGTGCAGCCATGCAGCAGCGGTCCGTAGACGATGTAGGAATGGCCGACCACCCAGCCGACATCGGATGCCGCCCAGAACACCTCGCCCGGCTTGACGCCGAACTCGTTTTCCATCGTCCATTTCAGCGCGACCATGTGGCCGCCATTGTCGCGCACGATGCCCTTGGGCTGGCCGGTCGTGCCCGATGTGTAGATGATGTAGAGCGGATCGGTGGCCAGCACCGGCACGCAATCGACATTGGCGCCCGCTGCCCGTTCGCGGGCGACGGCATCGGCGTAGTCGATGTCGAAATGCTCCTTCAGCTCGCAGCGCAATTGGTCGCGCTGCAGGATCAGGCAGGCGTCCGGCTTGTGGCGGGAAATCTCTATCGCCTTGTCGAGCAACGGCTTGTAGGCGACGACGCGGCCTGGCTCCAGGCCGCAGGATGCCGAAATGATCAGCTTCGGCTTGGCGTCGTCGATGCGGGTGGCAAGCTCATGCGAGGCAAAGCCGCCGAAGACCACCGAATGCACGGCGCCGATGCGGGCACAGGCCAGCATGGCGATGGCCGCCTCGGCCACCATCGGCATGTAGATGATGACGCGGTCACCCTTGCGAATACCCCGGTTCTTCAGCACCGAGGTGAGTGCAACCACCTCGCGCTTCAACTCGGCATAGGTGAACTTCCTGATCGTTCCCGTGATCGCGCTGTCATGGATCAGTGCGATCTGGTCGGCGCGCCCGTCGGCGACATGGCGGTCGATGGCGTTGTAGCAGGTGTTGCAGGTGGCGCCGGTGAACCAGCGGCCATAGACGCCAGCCGTGGCGTCGAACACCTTGTCCCAGGGCGAATACCAGTCGATGGCGCCGGCTGCGTCCGCCCAGAAGCGTTCCGGGTCGCGTTTCCAGCCTTCATAGACTTCGTGATAGCGTGAAGCCATCCATACCTCCCCAGGAATGATTTTCTTCCCTCCAGATAGCGCGCTCTACCCTTGGCCGCAAATGCACGCCATTGTACGGCCGATATCGACCTGGCGCTTGGGGGCAAGCAGCTATGAAATTGCGATTCGAGATTGGAGTGGGGATGTTTGCTGCTGTGCGGATCATCGGGCGCCTTGCGCTCCCATTGGTCATGGGTGTCGTGCTCGCGATCTCCGCTGGAACCGCTCAGGCTGGCGATGCCGCGGCACGGCACATCATCGGCTTTTCGCCGGATGGCGCTTATTTCGCCTTCGAGCAATATGGAACGCTCGACGCCGGCGCCTCGGACTCTGGCTGGTCGCAGATAGACATCATCGATACCCGCACGGATCAGCTCGTTGGCGGTAAGCCGATCCTCGTCGTCGACGAGACGGAGGAGGCGACACTGACGCTGGAGCAGGCGAGGGCGCAGGCCGCCGCTCAGGCGGCGCCCATTCTCGCCCAATATGCCATCACATCCCCAGCCGAGCAGGCGGCTTCCGACAAGTTCACCTTTCCGGGCGAAATGGTTGCCTACAACGACATTTCTCGCCTCGAGCAGGTGTCGCAGAAATGGCTGTCGCCGCTCCATGGCGAAACAGGCATTTCGACCATCCAGCTCGACGAAATCCTGGCGGCCAGCATGAGCGATTGTTCGGCGAGTTTCGATGTGACGCGGCAAGGCGACCAGCTACTTCAAGGGGAAAAGCCACTTCAGGGTGAGAAGGCGGGCAAGGCGCTCGGCTTCCGGCTGACGCTGCAAGGCCAGGATGGCAAGCCGTTCAAAATCCTGCACGAGGACAAGACCGTGCCGGGCTCAAGAAACTGCCCGACCTCCTACAGCCTGTCGGAATCCTACGAACTCACCCCGGCCGGCAAGCCGGCGGTGATCGTCGTGCTGGTGCAGCGTTTCAGCCAGGGTTTCGAGGGGCGCGATCGCCGCTTCCTCGCGGTGACCGGGCAGCCACGCTGAGAGGTCACGCCCAAGCGCCGGCAG
This sequence comes from Mesorhizobium sp. M0088, assembly GCF_040322895.1. NCBI lineage: Bacteria > Pseudomonadati > Pseudomonadota > Alphaproteobacteria > Hyphomicrobiales > Phyllobacteriaceae > Mesorhizobium > Mesorhizobium sp. M0088. The sequence goes on along the minus strand of NZ_JAMYUI010000001.1, from coordinate 287,403 downwards.
CCACTGTGTCTGAAGGTTGTTTCTAGATCGGCAGGGCCACAAGCATGAGGCCAATGCCGCCAGCGATCAAAATGGCTGTGGCCAGCGCTTTTCTGTGACGTTCGAAGCTCGTCGGAGCCCGCTCCCAATTGTAACGCATACGCTATCTCCCCAATACCCGGACAGGTTTTACCTTACTTAGGGGAAGAAATGCAACGTCCGCTGCCGGCAGGCCCGCTGCTTGTCACATTTCATCGATGACTATTTCTGGGACGAATGCGGCCGGGAAGACGCAACCGAGCAGGTTCTAACGCGACTGGCGCGGAGAATCCGTCAGCAAAGCCGTTGGTCCCGTGCACTGGGCTCCCATGATCGGCTGATAGACAGCGCTCCACCTCCGCGCTATCTGATTTCCGGGATGAGCGTGGCTTGGAGGGGCGTGGTGGAAATAGTCTCTGGAACCGTTCTGCGGCTGGCCGAGGATGCCTCGGTGCAGCATGTGGGCGATGGCGCAGTCGTGCTTTTGGCGCGCAGCGGCCAGCTTTATACATGCAACGGCACGACCGAAGCCTTTCTCGACAAGGTGGACGGCGCGCGCAACCTCGACCAGATCGTCGACCTGCTTTGCGAGGAGTTCGAGGTCGACAAGGGGACGCTCGATCAGGACATGGCGGCACTGGCCACGGATCTGATCTCTGAAGGTATCCTCGCCGCGCCAGGTGCTTGATGACTGACGGCCCGCTCCTGCGCGCTCTGTTTCGCTGCCATCTCTGGGCAAGCGCGCGGCTGATGCCGGTCTTGGTCATCAACCGGAGCTTCGAGGAGGTGCTCGAATGGGCGCCGCTCGCCTCGTCGACGCCCTATCGCGGTCTGCCGTCCGCCTACATAGTCGCCAGCGTCAACCGCGCCGTCCGCCATCCCTGGCTGATGCGTGACCGCAGGTGCCTGAGGGAGGGTCTGCTCGGTCATCGTTTCCTGCGCCTGGCCGGCTTCGATCCGGACCTGCGCTTCGGCGTCGATCCGCAGTCGATGCAAGCGCAGCGCCTGGCAGCGCATTGCTGGGTCTGCCTCGATGGCAGGCCGGTGGTCAGCGACAAGCTTCCCGGCATGGTCGAAATCTATCGTCATCATGCCGATGCCGTTAAGGCGCGTCCCGCTTGACCAGACCTTCAGCTTGCTATGGCCTCAACGGCCTGATCCTTGGCATATCGGCCGAGCGCCCGGAGCTGTGGCAGGATTTCGACCGGATGCTGGGCAGCCTGCGTATCGCGGAACCCGTCGAGCCGGACTTTCGTCTCGAGATCGCCGAGACAGACACCTTGGACGAGGCACCCAACGGATCCCTCGTCTTCGATGGCGAGGTGCCGGAGGATGGTCCCTGCCGGATGTTCGAGGATGGTGGTATCATCCATCTGGTCTTTCCCGGGCGTCAGACCGTTGCCATCAATGGCGTGGCGGGATGGGCCGAACTCCGGATCCGCCCTGGCGCGAAAGCCGCGTGGACACCGGCAATGCTGGTGCTCGACGCCGCGCTCGACGCCGGTGGCCAGCATATGCTGCACACTGCCGGCTTGACGTTGCCGGATAGCGATGCGGTGGTGCTGATCCATGCTCCGAGCGGCACCGGCAAGACCACGACGTCGCTCGCGCTGGCAATACAGGGCTTTGGCCTCTGCTCCGACGACGCCATGATCCTGAAAGCCACTTCGGGCAAGGTCGTCGCCTGGGGCTTGCCGCGCGCCGTCAAAATCCACCAGAAGACTGCGGAGATGATCCCGCAGGTGGCGCCCTGCCTTGGCCAGACATGGGATCGCAACGGCGAACAGCCGGTCTCGCTAGAACGGCTGGAGGATATCATCCGGGTGGAAAACGCGTCCGCCCGGCCGGTGGCGGCCCTTCTGCACCTGGCGCGTTCCGCCGGAAGCCAGACCCGGCTAGTCGACATGGCCGGCACCGACGCAATGGTGGCGCTGGCAGTGGACAATGTCCGCACCGGCATGACCGGGCTGCTGCCGATGCAGAAACACCGGCTGGCGACCATCGCCGGGCTGGTCAATGCGGTGCCGACCTTCCGGTTGGAGGTGGGCGCGCGCCCGGCTGACGCTGCGGCACTGATCAGCGCCGCTCTGACGACGCGGGACTGAATACCCCAGGCAACGTGGGGCCGCTATTCCTTGTTCCCAAGGGCGTGGGGATAGCGTGTTTCGGAGTGCTTCTACTTCGCAGTTTTGCGCAAAAACAACGATTTAAGCGCAGCGCCGCCTCGTTATCCTTGCTGCGCGAGGTACGGAAGAGCAAGGGTCCGGGAAAACTCGAATGGCGCTACAAAGGTCAGGTTTGGCAGGGCACACCCGAAGCCGCTCATCTCACGGGCCCGACAGATCCGCCCGCAGTAAGCAACGAGGCAAACATGCGCGCGTAGTTCTCCGCCTGCACGCCCCAATCCCACTCTTGGATCGTCTCGATCATGCGGGCGGCCATCCTCGACCGGAGCGATGGCGTGTCCCGCAACAAGGCTAGCTTGTTCGCAAGCCCCTCCGCAGTTCCATCGAAGAACAGCCCGTTGTCGCCATCCCGAATCAGCTCGGGCATGTTTCCCACACGGGTGGTCACCAAAGGGACACCGCACGCCGCCGCCTCCAAGCAAGGATTGGGAGTGCCTTCGCTGAGGCTGGCGCAGACATAAACGTCGAGATCCCGATAGAAGCCGGGCATCTCGTCATGGCTACGCCAGCGTTGCTCGCGAATCGCCGTCAGTAGGCGCGCGCCCGGCACGGCCGCTACCGCGGGCTCGATGACGTCGTGGAAGCCGCGATGTGCTGGACCATGGTTGCCGAGACTTCCCGCCCATCCGACACGGAGCTCGCCAGAAACGGGTTGCGGCTCTTGTGCGGGACAAAAGAACGTCGTGTCGACTCCATTGGGCGTGTAGTGGACCGGAACACGCAGTAGAGGACCGTATTCGTGCTCGAGCTGCCGATTGTTGACAAAGACAGCGCGCGCCAGCCGGTGCAGGGCGGCGAGCCCGGGCTCGCGGAATTCGCCCTCCAGCTCTCTGTGGCTGCAGATCCCGATGAGCAGCCTGTCAGACCGCCTGGCGAGGGCCGATTCCGGCAGGGGCAGCTTCGAGATCTGGAGCCAATAGAAGATGAGCACGATGTCCGCCGTGTTCACGTCCGACTCAGTCACATCATGTTGAAATCGTTGGACGATCTCGAACCTTCTTTCCAGCGCGCGCCGGAGATTTTGGGTCTTGCGATCAATCGCCCAGCCGGGTCGATCCGCGATCGCCAGGACGCGGGGGAGGTGTACCTCATTCACGAGGCGTACCGCTCAAGCCAGTGCGCCGACCATGGATTGGCCTCGTCCAGATCGTCGTCCGTCGCGCTGGCGCGCACCTGGCTGGCATCCGGCAGCAGAATATCCTCTGATCGCAAGCGGGGTCGCCATCCGTGCCAGCCACGACCAATGACCTCTTCGCTCAGAAACCGGCGGCCAGCATACTTGCATGCGGCGTGCTCTGCGCTAAGGAACAGATAGTGCTTCATGCGAAAACGCTCGGAGTAAAGCCTCACCGGACCCGCGAACCGTACGAGATGGCCGCCTGACCACGCAATCTCCATGGGGCCGTCCTGTTTCTTGTAGGCACGGACGCAGTGTGGGGAGGTTGGCCGGAACGGGTAGTAGGTGCGCAGCGTGTGTTGATAATCGGGATTGTCGTGATCGGGAGCTTCTCTGGTAGGAATGAACGTAAACTCGGAAGATTCGATCGCATTGAAGCCGAGTGCGTCGGCTGCCGCAATGGCGGAGACCAACGATGAGTACGAAGTCGGCGGAAGGTGGATCTCGTCAGCGTCAACATGCATGAACCAGTCTGCTTCGAGCGACTGAAACAGTTCCTCTTTGCGACGAAGAAGGTGCTCCCAGCAATACCAGCCGTTATGCGGGATGGTTTCGAATCCTATCAATCCGGCTCCGCAGTAGCGTTGGGCAATCTCAAGCGTTCGGTCCGTCGACTGATTGTCGCAGATGTAGACCTGTACGCCTTGACGAAAGAGGTTCTCGAGACATCCGGCGACGAACCGTTCTTCGTTCCGTGTCGTAAGGACCGCGACGACTCGCGGGGAACTCCGATCACGCGCAGCATTCGCAATGTGGGTATTGAGATCGGCCAAATTCCTCAATCCTTCGTCGTGTGCTTCCCGACGCAGGCTAAAGACTCAGAGCGGCCAAGCCAAGAGCGCCATCACTTTCCGACCTGAGGTGATGGCGCGACGCGTTTCCGGGGGAGAACGTCTCACACTTTTCCTGGAATTGCTCTGGCCCTGGCCAGCCGTTGGATCCAGCGGAAGGCGTCGCGGCGTAGGCGCGAACCAAGCTTATCCCTGGAATTGACGCCGAGCAGCGTATTCGTGGTGATCAACCGCCTGGCCAGCCGTATGGAGAGATCGGGCTTGATCTGGCCGGCGAGGTCGAGCGCGCGGCTCTCGTCGAACAACCGGCCGGTCACATCGAGCACGATTGCCAACTCGAGCTCGATGCCGGTGGTACGGGCAGCATCGAAGAGGCGTGCTTCCGCTTCGGGTGATTGCAGCGCCCGCACACCTTGCAGCACGTCGACGCAAAGCTGCAGCCGGTGGAATTTGTGGCCGCCGGCGGCGTGCACGATGGCGATTGTGAGAAGAGCCGCCGGCGTGTCTGTCGCGTCGCCGTCGATGGCGCGCAATTCAGGGAAACCCAGCGACAGGCGCCGCCGCATGCCGGTGTTATGCACGAGGTCGCCATGCAGTTCGACCAGCAGGCTGGAATTCTCCTTTTCGAGCCATTTGAATTCCTGCAATTCGTAGGATTCGGCCTCGTCGCTGCCAAGCTCGAAGCCGCATGCCGCGATCACCTGGTTTGCCCTGGCCAGATTGGCGGGTTCGACCAGGATGTCGATGTCGGTGAACGGCCTGTCGGCGACGTTGCGGTAGAGCTTGCGCGCGAAGACCGGCCCCTTGACGATCCGCGCCGGAACATTGTCCGCCGCCAGTCCCTTCATGATGCGGTCGCCATGATACTTCAACAGCATCGACTGGCCGGTGGCGATCGTCGCTTTCTGGCGCAGGTCCTCCAGTTTGTCTCGCAGCTCCTGATCCGACGGCAGTTGCGCGTCGCCGCTGAGCTTGCGCAGCATGATCGGCAAGACGCCATGGAATTCGGCGTTGTCGAGCAGCGACATCAGCGTCTTTGCCGACAAATTATCGACGTCGACAGTCGGCGCCTCCGGATCTGCGTAGCGCAGCAGCAGCTTTTCTTCGGCAGGGGTAAGCGGTGGCAGCATCAACCTGGACAATGTTGCGATTGAAGGGAAAGATGTTGCAGAAAAGCAGGGTGGAAGCCAGCTTTTACATGCCCCAGCGCAGCGCCGCAGTGTGTACCGGCGCGTCCCAAAATCCGGTCGTCTCGTCGTCGAGCATGGTCAGCGTGATCGAGCAGCCGGCCATGTCGAGCGAGGTGACGTAGGAGCCGACCAGCGAACGGGCCACCGTCACGCCATGCTTCTCGAAGATCAGCCGTGCGCTGTTGTACATCAGATAGAGTTCCATCAGCGGCGTGCCGCCGAAGCCGTTGACGAACAGCAGCGCCGAACCCTTCGCCCTGTCCCCGAGATCGCCCAGGATCGCGGCACAAATCTCCTGCGCGATCGCATCGGCGCTTTTCAACATGTCGCGCCGGCGTCCGGGTTCGCCATGGATGCCGACGCCGAATTCCATCTCGCCATCGCCGATGTCGAAAGTCGGCCTGCCCGCCGCCGGTACGGTGCAACTGGTCAGCGCCACGCCCATCGAGCGGGTAGCAGCGTTGACGCCGTCGCCCAGCGCCTTCAGCGGCGCCAGCGCCAGGCCATGTTCCGCGGCCGCGCCGACGATCTTTTCCACCACCAACGTGCCGGCGACGCCGCGCCGGCCCGTCGTATAGGAAGAATTCTCGACGGCGACATCGTCATTGGTCACGATCTGCAGGATGCCTTCCGACATTTCGGCCGCCATCTCGAAGTTCATGACGTCGCCTTCATAGTTCTTGACGATGAACAGGCAGCCGGCGCCCGTGTCGACGGCTTGCGCCGCCGCCAGCATCTGGTCCGGCGTCGGCGAGGTGAACACCTGGCCGGGGCAGGCGGCGTCGAGCATGCCGTGCCCGACTAAGCCGCCATGCAGCGGCTCGTGGCCGGAGCCTCCGCCGGAGATCAACGCCACCTTGCCCGGCCGCAAGGTCTTGCGGCGGATGAATTTGTGCTCGTCGCCAAGCACCAGGATGTCGGCATGGGCGGCCACGAAACCGTCGAGGCTCTCGGTCAGCACCGTGTCCACCGAGTTCATGAACTTCTTCACGATCGTCTCCTCCCGAAATAGGCCTTCCAAAGCAATTCCAGGAAAAGTGTGTCGCGATTTTTCGTCCGGAATTGCGTAAAACAAAGCAATTCCAGGAAAAGTGCGTCGCGGTTTTCCGTCCGGAATTGCGTAAAACAAAGAGTTCGATCAGCTACCCTTGCCGGTGATGCTGGTGATCTTCTGGATAAAGTCGTTCACCGCTTTGTCGAGTGCGGCGTTCTGCTTGTCGTCGCCGAAATCCGGCACCACAAGCGAGACATGCCGCGTCTTGCGCATGCCTGCCGCGACCGAAATTTTCCCCGGATGCGCCTGATGGTAGGCGGCGAGAAACTGATCGCGCTCACCCGGACTGAAATGGCAGACCGAAAATATAGCCGGCAAATGTTTAGACGGGATCGGAATTGAATAGGCAGGACTGGAAATCTGTGTGACGAAGCTGCGGTGTTTGCCGAGCGCGTCGGCGAGGCGCTGGCGCATGCCGGACGGGCGCTGGTCGATGACGTGCGACAGGATCGTCTTGTAGGCTCGGATCGCCTCTTCGGAACCGGGTTCAGGTGTTTTTTCGACCATGCCCGGCGCCTAGACCGAGATATCCGCGATGGCCGCCTTGGCCATGGCGAGTTGCGCCGGAGCGACGGAAAGATCGCGCAGGCCGGCCTCGAGCAGTGACGGGATCGAGGCGGGATCGCCGCCTGCATCGCCGCACAGGCTGACCGGGATTCCTTCCCGCTGGCCAAACGCGGTCACGGCAGCGATCAGCCGCAGCACGGCCGGATGACGGACCGAATTGAGATGTGCCACGGCAGCGTTATCGCGGGCAGCCGCCATGACATACTGGGTGAGGTCGTTGGAGCCGATCGAGAAGAAGGCGGCATCAGCAAAGGCTTCCGGCAGGATCGCCACCGACGGCACCTCGACCATGATGCCGAGCGGCGGCATCTTGCTCGCGATGCCGCGCGCGGCAAGTGCGGTCTGCTCCTCGGCGAACATCGCCGCTGCCTGTCGGTATTCCTCCACAATGGCGATCATCGGAAACATCACTTTCAGATTGCCGTGCACCGCGGCGCGCAGCAGTGCCCGGATCTGTACACGAAACACCTCCGGCCTTGCCAGCGACAGCCTGATTCCGCGCAGGCCGAGGAACGGATTGCTCTCCTCGATGGTGAAGCCGGGCACCGGCTTGTCGCCGCCGGCATCGACGGTGCGGATCGTCACCGGTTTTTCACCAGCCCATTCCAGCACCTTGCGATAGGCGCGATACTGTGTCCCCTCGTCCGGCAGCGTCTTGCCGAACAGGAATTCGGTGCGCATCAGCCCGACGCCGTCGCAGGTGGCGATATCGATGCCGTCGACCTCGGACGGGTCGGCGATGTTGACCTGCATCCGCACCGCCGTGCCGGCCTTGGTGACCGCCGGTCGCGCCAGGAAGGTCCCGGCCCGATCGCGGCGCGCCCGGAATGATGAGGAGGATTGCCGAAAAGCGGCGATTTCGGTCCTGGAGGGCGACACCACGATGCCGCCATGTTCGGCGTCGAGCAGGGCGATGCCGGCGAGATGAGCCGGCGAAGCACCGAGACCGACGATCATGGGTACGCCGCGCGAGCGCGCCAGCATGGCGACATGGCTGGCCGTGCTGCCCGCCCTCAGCGCGATGCCGCCGCCGCTGCTCCAGTCGGTTTCGAGAAAACGCGTCGGCGCGATATCCTCGCCATAGAGGATGGCGCCGGCGGGCGGCTCGACGTTGCCAACCTCCGACAGAGCCCGCAGCACCTGGTCCCTGATATCGCGGATGTCGGCGGCGCGCGCGCGGAAATAATCCTGGTCCGAAGCATCGTAGCCGGCGATTTCAGCGTTAAGCGCCTGCCGCCACGCCGTGTCGGCCGGCAGGCCGGTGCGGATCGCGGTATAGGCCGGGCTGCTCAGCGCATCGTCTTGCAGCATGGCGATCTGAAACTCGAGAATGTCGGCGGCATCGCCCTCGGCCATCCCGATTATTGCAGTGAGACGGCCCGTGGCAATGCCGATTGCGGTTTCGAGCGCGGCCTTCTCATCGTCGGCTGTTTCTTTGCCGACATAGGAGCCGACAGTCTGGTCGAGGTCGAAGAGCGGCCCTTCGGCATAACCGGCCGAGGCCGAAATGCCTTTAATCCTAAGCGGTTCGCGCATGGTCCGCGCCTTCGTCGAAATCGCGCCGCACCAGTTCGACCAGCGCGTCGACGGCATCATTGGCGCCGTCACCGCTGGCCCTGATGCGCAGCACCGTGCCCTTCGGCGCCTTGGCCGCCATCACCTTGACGATGCTCTTGGCGTCGAACCATGGTCCGTTGGCAGCCAGCGCGATTTCCACCTCGGCGGCAAAGCTCTTGGCCAGCTTGGTGAACTTCACCGAAGGACGCGCGTGCAGACCCACCTCATGGGTGATCACAACGGTCGCTTCGGCGGATGCGGACATGTCTTCAAACTTCCCGTTCACTCACGACGGCGACAATTCATGCGCCGTCGCCGCCACTTCCCTGAGCGAGGCGCCGCCGGAGGCCTCGGTCGCCGCCATCACCGCGCCTTCGACGATCGGCGCGTTGCAGACGATGATCTTGTGCGAGCGTGGCTCGCCGATCATCTCCACCGCCATTTCCGAGTTGGTCTCGGCACCGCCGAGATCGACCAGAATGGCGACACCGGCTTCCGACCAGGCCTTGTCGATGGCGCCCATGATCGCCTCGACATCGGTGCCGAGCCCGCCATGGCCGTTTCCGCCGCACCATGCAAGCGGCACTTCGTCGCCGACCATCTGCCGCACCATGTCGGCCGTGCCCTCGGCAACCAGCGGCGAATGCGAAACGATGACGATGCCGACATTGCTCATGGCTGACCTTCCAGCGTTTCGACGATCGTGCGCACCAGAAGCGCGGTCGAACGTGCACCGGCATCCATGTGGCCGATCGACCGGTCGCCAAGGAACGACGCACGGCCGCGCAGGGCCTTCATCGGCACGGTCGCCTCGGCGGCCGCATCGGCGATACCTGCGATTTCCGGCGCCGTCTTTCCCTGCAGCAACGCGTCATGCACCGGCTGCAGCACGTCGAGCATGGTTTTTTGTCCAACCTGCGACTTGCCCCGTGCTGCCACCGCTTCGATCGCCTTGCCGAACGCCGCCGTCAGATTGGCGCGATCAGGCGCCGCTGAAATCTCCTTGCCGAGTGCCAGGAAAAGGGTGCCGAATAGCGGGCCGGAGGCGCCGCCGACCGTCATCACCAGCTTGGTGCCGATCGCCTTCAAGGCATCGGGCAGCGGCTTGGCCGAAAATGCTTCGGCTTCCGCGCGCACGGCCTCGAAGCCGCGCTTCATGTTCAGCCCGTGGTCGCCGTCGCCGATCGCCTGGTCGAGCGCCGTCAACTCCTCGGCGTGAGCGGCAATGGTATCCGCAGCGGCCGCGATCAGCCTGGCAAGGTTCAACGCCGCCATGTCACCCGCATTTCCGGTTTCCATGCCGCCCGCAGTATCGAAAGAACGCTCATTCGACAACTGGAGCATGAATCAGGCCGCTTCATGCAGCGCGGCCGCCGCCGCGAAAACCTCGGCCACTGCATAGGCGCCGGGGTCGGCCACGCCTTGCAGCTTGCTGCCGACATAGGCGGACCGCCCGGATTTTGCCCTGTCCATGGCAGCGGTGGCCTCGGCGCCACGTCGAGCCGCGATAGCCGCTTCGTCCAGGCTCCTGGCATCGAGCGCTCTGAGGGCTGGCTCGAGGGCATCGACCATGGTGCGATCCCCCATCCTGGCCCCGCCATAGAAAGTCATTCGGTCGAGGCCGGCAAGCAGCGCCTTGGCTAAGCTCGCGCCGCTCTCCAGAGCTTGCGCTGCGGCGGTGAAGAAGATCGACAGCAGCACGCCGCTGGAGCCGCCCATCGACGCGCTCAGAATGTCACCTATCGCGCCAAGGGTCGCCGCCGGCTCGGCAAGCGGCAGCGCATCAAGCCGCTCGAGAACACTGCGCGCGCCGGTCGCCACCGTCGAGCCGGTGTCGCCGTCGCCTGTTTTGGCGTCGAGCCCGTTCAACGTGGTTTCCAGCGCGATCAGCCGTTCGCAGGTGGTGACGAGAAGAGAGCGGGTCCGCGCATCCTGGCTGGGCTTGCGTGCCGCGCTCTGTCCGGCCGCTTTCGCCATCGGCACGACGGTAGGTGAAACAACCGGCTTTGCCGGCATCCAGGCGTGCGGACCGACCGGCGCCTGCAAGGCGGTTTCGCGCGCCGCATCCAGCCGGATCAGCGACAGCGAGAAGCCGTTCATGTTGAGCGCCGTCATCAGCGGGCCCGGGCCGATCGTCAGCTTGATGGTCTTGGCGAGCGGCGATGCAAGCACCGCATTGGCGACGACAGACATTTCGAGCGGCGGCACGGAGCCGAGATTGTTGATCAGCAAGGCGTAGGTGGCCTCGGGATCAAGCCGTGCCGCGAGGCGCTCCACCATGATCGCCACCAGTCTGTCGGCACTCTGCACCGCAATCCTTTCGACGCCCGGCTCGCCATGAATGCCGAGGCCGAGTTCACCATCGTTCTCGCCAAACCTGTCTTCGTGCGGCTGGCCGGGGATCGAGCAGGACGACAGCGACATGCCGAGCGAAACGATATCCTTCGCCGCCGCGCGAGCGGCCGTTGCGACGAATGCCAGATCATGGCCGGCCTCCGACAGATGGCCTGCGATCTTGTGCACGAACAAGGTGCCGGCAACGCCGCGCGGCTGGTTGATGTCCGGCAGCGCGATGTCGTCGGCGACGATCACCATCTCTACATGAAATCCTTCGGCGCGCGCCTTCTCGGCGGCCAAGCCGAAATTGAGGCGGTCGCCGGTGTAGTTCTTGACGATCAGCAGGCAGCCGGCCGGACCGCTGACCGCCCGGATGGCCGCCAGCACGGCTTCGACGCTTGGCGAGGCAAAGATCTCGCCTGAGACCGCCGCCGTCAGCATGCCCTTGCCGACGAAGCCGGCATGTGACGGTTCGTGCCCGGCCCCGCCGCCCGAGACGACGCTGACTTTCGTCTTGTCCCAGTCGGCGCGCAGGATGACCTTGATCTCAGGATAGCCGTCGAGGCGCGCGAGATCGCCTGATCCGATGGTCCGCAACAGGCCGTCCAGCGCCTCGGTGACGATCGTTTCCCTGCGATTGAAAAAGTGCTTCATCGAATTCGTCCCGTACTGGCAAAGTCAAAACCGGTGCTGAATCACCGAAAACCGCTCACATCAATCGCTGTCCATCGGCGCCGAAATACAGCGGCGCCCGGTAGCGGATCACCACTTTGTCGCCCTGCGCCAGATCCGTGTCGGGATCGGTCAGCGTCACCAGTTTCTTGGTCCCCACCGTCACATGCAAATGGTTCTGATCACCGAGATGCTCGACCCAGTCGACGATGCCGTCGGCATGACCATTCGCGGCCTTCGCGATCGTCAGATGTTCGGTGCGCGCGCCGATCGTCTTGGTGCCGGCCGGTGCGCCGCCGTCAGGCAGCAGTCCGGTTGGCAGAAGATTGATCGCCGGCTGGCCGAGCCTTGCCGCGACATGCAGGTTTGCCGGCTCTGAATAGATGGTGCGCGGCGAGCCGATCTGCACCAGCACGCCCTCGGTGAGGATGCCGATGCGGTCTGCCATCGTCATCGCCTCGATCTGGTCGTGGGTGACGTAGAGCATAGTGGCGCCGAGTTCGGTCTGGATGCGCTTCAGCTCGAGCCTGAGATCGCCGCGCAGCTTGGCATCGAGCGACGACAGCGGCTCGTCCATCAGATAGATCGAAGGCTTGCGCACCAGCGCGCGACCGATGGCAACGCGCTGCATTTCGCCGCCCGAAAGCTTGGTCGAGCGATTGGCGAGCTTGTGATGGATGCGCACCATCCTGGCCACCTCCTCGACCCGGCGGCGGATCTGGTCCTCCGGCATTTTCCGCGCCGGCGAGCGCAGCGGGAAGGCGAGGTTGTCGAATACCGACAGATGCGGATAGAGCGAGTACTGCTGGAAGACGAAGGCGGTGTCACGCTCGGCCGGCGACAGCGTCGTGGCATTGTGTCCACCGATCTCGATCGTGCCGGTATCCGGCCGTTCCAACCCGGCGATGAGCCGCAGCGTCGTTGTCTTACCGGCCCCGGTCGGCCCGAGCAGCACGACGAATTCGCCATCTGCTATGTGCAGGTCGAGGCCGTCGACGGCGACATGGTCGCCGAAACTCTTGGTCACGTTTTTGATGTGCACCTCAGCCATGCTGGGCTCTCCGCTCCGAGGCGACATCGTGGATCGCGGTTCTCACCGCGCGGCCCGATCCCTTCTCGAACAGCGACAGCCGCGCGCTGCTCAGCGTCAGGCCGACATGGTCGCCGGTGGAGAGCCGGATTTCGGCCGGCACGCGTGCCTTGATGATACCGTCCGCCGTCTCCACCGCGACGATCTGCGTGGTGCCGAGATATTCGGTGCCGTAGATGGCACCGCGCAGCTTGGAAGCATCGTCGAAGCGTATGTGCTCCGGGCGGATGCCGAGGGCCATGTCGCTGGGTGCGATATCCTCGCGCACCTCCGGCACCGCGACCTTCGCACCTTGCACGATGATCTCCCTGGCGCCTTTGGCCAGCCCGCCGCCAAATCCCAAAAAGTTCATCGGCGGCGAGCCGATGAAGTCGGCGACGAACATGGTCGCCGGGCGGTCGTAGATTTCGCGTGGACTTCCGAACTGTTCGATGACGCCATGGTTCATCACCGCGATCTTGTCGGCCATCGACATCGCTTCCATCTGGTCGTGCGTGACATAGACCGTCGTGGCACGGATGCGGTTGTGCAGTTCGCGCAGTTCATGGACCATCAAATCGCGGAATTCGGTGTCGAGCGTGCCGAGCGGCTCATCCATCAGGAAGCATTTTGGCCGCCGCACGATGGCGCGGCCGAGCGCGACCCGCTGGCGGTCACCACCGGCAAGTCCGGAGACGGATTTGTTGAGCAGATGATCGATGCGCAGCAGTTTTGCTGTTTCCTCGACACGGGTGCGGATCTCGGCCGAAGGCATGCCTTGCGCCAACAGCGGGAAGCCGATGTTCTTGCGCACGTTCATGTGCGGATAGAGCGCGAACAGCTGGAAGACGAAGGCGATGTCGCGCTCGCGTGCCCGCAGCATGGTGACATCGTCGCCGCCGAGCAGGATCTGGCCGCCGGTCGGCAGTTCGAGCCCGGCTATCATGCGCAAGGTCGTCGTCTTGCCGCAGCCCGACGGCCCGAGCATGACGAAGAACTCGCCATCCTCGACGACGAAGTTGGAATCCTGCACGGCGACGAAATCGCCGAAGGCCTTTCTCAGGTGCTGGACGCGGATTTCGGCCATGATTATTCCGGGAATTTCGAGACGATGATGAACATCACGGTGCCGGCGAGCATGGTGATGAAGGAGTAGGTGTAGAGCGACAGCGCGAAGGGCTGGAACAGCATCAGGAAGCCGATGGCGATCAGCGCCGTGGCGATGTTTTCCATCAGCCCGCGCCTGGCCCAGACCGGCCAGCGCGACTTGCGTTTCTGAGGCTTGGTCATGCTCATTTGCGCACCGCGCCGAAGGTGATGCCGCGCAGCAATTGCTTGCGGAGCAGAATGGTGAAGACCAGGATCGGCACCAGGAAGATCGTCGTGCCGGCCGCGACCGCCGGCCAGTCCTGGCCGCCTTCGCCGATGATGGTTGGGATGAAGGGCGGCGCGGTCTGCGCGGTGCCCGAGGTCAGGAGTGCCGCGAACGCATACTCGTTCCAGGCGAAGATCAGGCAGAAGATCGCGGTCGCTGCAATGCCGGTCGTCGCTTGCGGCAGCACGGTGCGCCAGAAGGCCTGCAGCCGCGTATAGCCGTCGATCATCGCCGCCTCTTCGTACTCGCGCGGGATTTCGTCGATGAAGCCTTTCAGCAGCCACACCGCCAGCGAAACATTGACCGCCGTGTAGAGCAGGATCATGCCGAGCGCCGTGTCCGACAGGCCAAGCTCGCGGTACATCAGATAGATCGGAATGGCGACGGCGATCGGCGGCATGAAGCGCGTCGACAGGATGAAGAACAAAAGGTCGTCGGCGAGCGGCACCTTGAAGCGCGAGAAGCCATAGGCCGAGAGCGTGCCGAGGAACACGGCGCAGAAGGTCGAGCCGAAGGCGATGATCAGCGAATTGACGAAGCGCGGCAGGAAGTTGGACGGGCCGGCGATCACCATGTTGCGCTTGCGCGTGGTCTCGTCGCAGAAGCCTGTCGCCGGGCCCAGCGAGTTGATGTATTCCGGCGTCTGCCGGGTCCGCGTCGTGAACAGATTGCAGTAGCCCTCAAGGCTTGGCTGGAACAGGATCTTGGGCGGATAGGCGATCGAATCCGGCGGCGTCTTGAAGCTGGTGGCGAAGATCCACAGCAGCGGCACGATCGAGATCAGCGCGTAAAGTACGATGATCGTGCCGGCGATCCGTTTCGAGTTGCTGCTCGGTGCGACGACCGAATGGGCTGTGGTCAGGCTCATCTCTGCTTCACCTTGTTCAGCGCCTTGACGTAGATGTTGGCGAGGCCGAACACCGCCACGAAAAGAATGATTGCGAAGGCCGAGGAATAGCCGGTGCGCCAGCTTTCGAAAGCCTGCCGCTTCAGCGTTATCGAGGCGACCTCGGTGGTCGAGCCCGGCCCGCCGCCGGTCAACAGATTGACCATGTCGAACATCTTGAAGTTCTCGATGCCGCGAAACAGCACAGCCAGCATGATGAAGGGCAGCGCCATCGGCAGCGTGATCGACCAGAATTGCCGCCAGTTGGAGGCGCGGTCGACCTCGGCCGCCTCGTAGATGTATTCGGGGATGGAGCGAAGGCCCGCGAGGCAGATCAGCATCACGTAGGGTGTCCACATCCAGGTGTCGACGATGATGATCGACCAGGGCGCCAGCGACACGTTGGAGAGCATCTGGATATCGGTCGGCGGGATCCTCGTGACGAAGGATATGGCGTAGGCGAACAGGCCGATCTGCGGCTCATAGAGGAAGCGCCAGAAATTACCGACCACCGCCGGCGACAGCATCATGGGCACCAGGATCAGCGTCGTCCAGAAGGCGTGGCCGCGGAACTTCCTGTCGATCAGCCAGGCCAGGGTGAAGCCGATCAGCGTCTGCAACAGGATGGTCCAGAACACGAAATGCGCCGTCGTCTGCATGGCGATCCAGATATCCTTGTCGCCGAGGATGCGCTGGTAGTTGGCAAAGCCGAGGTTCTTCACCACCTCGTTCGGGCGGTTGGCGCGGTAGTTGGTGAACGACAGATAGATCGCCCAGAACAGCGGAAAGATGTTGATGGCCAGCAGCAACAGGATCGTCGGCGAGATGAACAGCCAGGCGAGGCCCTTGTCGCTGATGCCCCGGACCTTGCGGGCCAACGGCTCCGGAGTCGCCCGGGCAACGTTCTCCGCGGTCCGATTGAGCATGGTGAGTCCTGCTTCGGTCACTTGGTCGTCTCTGTCATGGAATTTATCTGAACTGCGTCCCGTGCCAAGGGCGGCACGGGACGCATGGGTCGAGCTCGGGAGGAGCCGGGTTACATCTTGCCCCAGTTACATCTTACCGTCGTCCTGGAAGACCTGCGTCCAGTCCTTGACCAGGCCGTCCAGCGCATCCTTGGCCGAACCTTGGCCGGCGACGACATAGTCGTGGAAACGCTTCTGCGAGGCCTGCAGCAGCGGGGCGTAGCTCGGCTCGGCCCAGAAGTCCTTCACGATGGCCATCGAGTCGAGGAAGGTCTGCGCGTAGGGCTGGCTGGCCGGGAAGCCCGGGTCCTTGACCACCGCGTTGAGGCAGGAATAACCGCCGAGCGACCACCATTTGGCCTGCACCTCCTTGTTGGCGAACCACTTGATGTATTTCAGCGCCGATTCCTGCTTGTCGGAATAGGACACCACTGAGATACCCTGGCCGCCGAGCTGGGCGAACTGCTCGCCGTCAGGCCCCTTCGGGTTGACGAAGTAGCCGATCTTGTCGCCGCCGACATTCTCGTCCTTCTGCAGGCCCGGCCACGTGAAGGCGAAGTTCATGTGCATCGCCACCTGGCCGGATTTGAAGGCGTCGACCCCTTCGCCCATGTAGCTGTTCGACGCGCCGGGCGGGGTGCAGCAATCATAGAGCGCCTTGTAGAACTCCAGGCCCTTCACCGACTTGTCGGAGTTGACGAAGCCTTCCATTTCGTAGGGCTTCTTGGGGTTTTCGTACTGGAAGCCATAGCTGTAGAGCACGTCCATGGCGCCCATGGTGATGCCTTCCGAGCCGCGCTCGGTGTAGATCGAGGCGCCGTAGACGGTCTTGCCGTCGATCTCACGCTTCTGGAAGAACTCGGCGACCTGCTTCAACTGGTCGAAAGTGGTCGGCGGGCCGAGATCCCAACCGTACTTCTCCTTGAATTCCTTCTGCAGTTCCGGCTTGGAGAACCAGTCCTTGCGATAGGTCCAGCCGACGACGTCGCCCATGGCCGGCAGCGCCCAGTAGTTCGGCGTGTTCTTCGGCCATTCCGAATAGCCGACGACGGTTGCCGGCACGAAATCGTCCATGCTGATCTTCTCCTTGTCGAAGAAGTCGTTCAGCTTGACGTAATGGCCGTTCTCGGCAGCGCCGCCGATCCACTGGCTGTCGCCGATGATCAGGTCGCACAATTTGCCGTGCGAGTTCAGCTCGTTGAGGAAACGGTCGGCATAGTTGGTCCATGGCACGAACTCGAATTTCATGCCGATGCCGGTTTCCTTGGTAAAATCCTTGGACAGTTCGACAAGCGCGTTGGCCGGGTCCCAGGCGGCCCAGCACAGCGTCAGGTCTTCAGCGTGCGCGACGTTCGAGACGGCTGTCGACGCTGTGATCGCCGAGGTCAGTCCCAACGCCAGTTTCAAGCTCGATTTCATGACTTCCTCCCATTTGCGAAACGCGCCCGGATGACGGTTTCAAAAAGCCCTCAACCCCTCTCCTCAGGGGCCCAAACATGGCTGCGCGGTACGCTGCGGATGTTTAGTAATTTGTTTAGTGATGCAATTTTTACTAAACAAAGCAAGCGAATTCGTTGCTGCGCCGCAGCATGTTTGTCGCGATGTCTGAAAACGTTGGAGAAGCGCGGCTCGCTGGTCGGCTTACCGAAGCTGTTCAGGCCGATTGTGACCAGGACGTGGGGTCGCCTCGGCTTCTCAACCGACCCTTCTGGTGCTCACCATCACCTTCCGGATCGGCGGTGCCGGCGGCAGCAGCATACGGATATCGGCGAACGGGAACGACGGTTCGAAGCGGAAGGCTTCGGCCGAGGAGCCTTGCGCGCCGTTGCACTGGCCGGCGCGAAAGGCGTTCTGTGTCCGCGCGATGTCGACGAAGCGGTCGGGATCCTGCGACTGATGCATTCGGATCGCTTCGGCCTTGACGTCGGCATGGGCGGAAATGTCGACATAGTGCGTCGGCGAAAAACCGGTGCCTCCCATCGTGTCGGCATGCAGCACCGGGACGGCGAAAGACGCCGCGATGCGCACGCCGTCCGACAGCGCGCGATGGTCGGCATGATAGTCGTTGGGCGCATGCGTGATCACCAGATCCGGGCCGGTTTGACCAATCAGTGCTTTCAGAGCTCCGATCAGCGCTGCATCGGCCACCAACTCGCCGTCCGGGAAGTCGAGGAAGCGTGGCATCGCGCCTACCAGCGCAGCCGCGGCCGTTGCTTCATCGCGACGGACACGAGCGAGAACAGCGGGATCACTCGTGCCGCCCCTGGCACCATCCGTGGCCATGGCAAAAGTGAGCTCTGCGCCTTGCGCGGCATAGGCGGCCATCGTACCGAACATGAAGATCTCGATGTCGTCCGGATGGGCACCGAGCGCCAGGATTTTCAAATCACTCTCTCCCCGGAACTGGAACAACGTGACGAACGGAATCCTGCTCGCCCTGATCGCCTACGCAAGCTATTCGGGCAGCGATGCCGTTGTCAAAAGCCTGGGCGGTCAACTCACGATCTTCGAGATCGGCTTTTTCATAACTTTGTTCGCGGGCTTCTTCCTGTTCTTCACGCGACCTGCGGGCGAACGCTGGCGCGATTTCTGGCGTACCAAAAGACCATGGGCGGTGCAGGCGCGCGCCTGGGCGGGCATCGCTTCCGGCGTGCTCAGCGTCTACGCCTTCACCACCATTCCTCTGGCCGAGTCCTATGCGCTGATCTTCCTGGCGCCGCTCTGCGTCACCATTCTCTCCACGGTGATCCTCAAGGAGAAGGTCGGCCCCTGGCGCTGGCTGGCGGTGGTCGCCGGTTTTGCCGGCGTCATGCTGGTGGTGCGGCCTGGCTTTCGCGAACTCAATCTCGGCCATCTTGCCGCCTTCGGCGTTGCTTTCCTCGCGGCCACCAGCGTCATCCTGATGCGCTCGCTGGCGCAGCAGGAAAAGCGCACCACCATGCTCGGCGTGCTGGTCGGTTGCGGCCTGCTGTTCAACGGCATCGGTGCCGCCGCCACCGCCTTTACTGTTCCCAGCGGAAAGCAGTTGCTGTGGCTGGCAATGGCCGGTGCCTTCACCGCGGGTGGACAATTCCTGCAGCTGCTGGCCATGAAATACGCGCCCGCCAACCGCGTCGCGCCGACGCATTATTCGCAGATCGCCTGGGCGGTGATCCTCGGCGCGTTGTTCTTCCAGGAATATCCGGACGGGCTGTCGCTGGTTGGCCTGGCGGTCGTTGGCGGCGCCGGCCTTTTGACCATGGTTCGTGAGGAAGCGCGGCTGGGCACCGTGCGCTGGAACCCGTTTTCGCGCACCCGGCTTTAAACCGACTCTGGTTGCGCCTTGGCCGTAACCGCTGATATGCGGGCGCCATGACCACAAAACCCCTGCCGGAGCTTCCTGTATCCGCCGTGCTGCCGGCGCTGACGGAAGCGCTCGGCCATGGCAACAGCGCCGTGCTGGTGGCGCCGCCGGGCGCCGGCAAGACGACGCTGGTGCCGCTGGCGCTGCTTGACGCGCCTTGGCTCGGCGCCGGCAAGATCATCCTGCTTGAACCGCGCCGGCTCGCCGCCCGCGCCGCCGCCCGCCGGATGGCTGAATTGCTTGGTGAGGAACCTGGCGCCACCGTCGGCTATGCCATGCGCATGGAAAACCGCATTTCGGCAAAGACCAGGATCGTGGTCGTCACCGAAGGCGTGCTGGCGCGCATGATCCTCGACGATCCCGAACTGCCCGGTGTTTCGGCTGTCATTTTCGACGAATTCCACGAGCGCTCGCTCGACGGCGATTTTGGTCTCGCTCTGGCGCTCGACGTCCAAGGGGCGCTCAGGCCGGATCTGCGCTTGGCAGTGATGTCGGCGACGCTCGACGGCGCGCGTGTCGCCAAACTCATGTCGGGCGCGCCGGTCGTCGAAAGCGAGGGTCGCGCCTTCCCCGTAGACATCCGGTATGACGAACGCCCCGCCGGCATCGCCATCGAGGACGCGATGGCCAAGGCGATCCGCGCTGCCCTTGCCGACGAGAGCGGCAGCGTGCTTGCCTTCCTGCCCGGCCAGCGCGAGATCGAGCGCACCGCCGAACGGCTGGCCGGCAAGGTCGGCACCGATACCGACATCGTCCCGCTCTACGGCATGCTCGACGGCAAGGCGCAGGACGCGGCGATCAAGCCGCCGCCGGCCGGCCGCCGCAAGGTGGTGCTGGCCACCTCGATCGCCGAAACCTCGATCACCATCGACGGCGTGCGCGTCGTCATCGATTCGGGCCTGTCGCGGCTGCCGCGCTATGAGCCGGCCAGCGGCCTCACCCGGTTGGAGACCGTGCGCGTCAGCAAGGCTTCCGCCGACCAGCGCGCCGGCCGTGCCGGGCGCACGCAGCCAGGCGTCGCCATCCGGTTGTGGCGGGCCGAGCAGACGGCTGCACTCCCCGCCTTCACGCCGCCGGAAATCCTTGAGGCCGATCTGTCCGGACTGCTGCTCGATTGCGCTGCCTTCGGCGTTGCCGATCCGGCAGGGCTCGCTTTTCTCGATCCGCCGCCTGTTCCGGCCCTTAATGAGGCAAGGGGGCTACTACGCGCGCTGGATGCCATCGACGAGACGGGGCGCCTGACGGAGGCGGGTGCAGCGATGCGCAAGCTCGCTCTGCCGGTGCGGTTGGCGCACATGGTTGCCGAGGCAGCCCGGAGCGGCCATGCCTTCGAGGCGGCGATGCTTGCCGTGCTGCTCACCGAACGCGGCCTTGGTGGCGACGGCGCCGATCTGGAGCGACGGCTGATGCGCTTTCGCGGGGAAAGATCTCCGCGCGCTACCGCCGCCAAGCAGCTCGCCGAAAGGCTGGCAAGGCAGGCTGGCGGGGCGAAGGGCAGCGAAGCTGCGGCCGCCGGTCCCCTGCTCGTCCACGCCTGGCCGGATCGGGTGGCGAAGGCGCGTGGCGAGCGTGGCCGTTTCGTGCTGGCCAACGGCTCTGGCGCCATGCTCGACGCCGCCGACCCGCTGGCGGGCGAGCCCTTTCTGGTCGTCGCCGACCTGCAGGGCAAGGCACAGAATGCGCGCATCACGGCGGCGGCAGCGATCGGCGAGGACAATGTCCGCGCCGCGCTGGCGGACAGGATCGAGGTCCGCCGTGAAACGAGCTTCGACCGCGACAAGCGCGCCGTGCGCGTCCGCGAAACCGTGCGCCTTGGCGCCATCACGCTTGCCGAGCGCATGCTGCCGCCGCCAATCGGTGCTGACGCCGACCGCGACGTCCTCGATGCGGTGCGCCAGCACGGGCTGTCGCTGCTGAATTGGAGCAAGGAGGCGCAAACGCTGCGCCAGCGGCTTGGCTGGTTGCATCGCGGCCTTGGCGCGCCCTGGCCCGACATGGCGGATGACGCCCTCATCGAGCGCCTCGACGACTGGCTGCTGCCTTACCTGTCCGGCGCGGCATCCTTTGCCGCCATCGATGCGGGCGTTGTCTCGGCCGGGCTGGCCAGCCTCGTGCCACACGATCTGCAGCGCAGGATCGATACGCTGGCGCCGACCCATTTCGGTGCTCCGTCGGGCAGCCATGTGCCGATCCGCTATGACGGCGAATGGCCGGTGCTGGCGATTCGCGTGCAGGAGCTGTTCGGCCTCGACCGCCATCCTTCGATCGCCAATGGCGCCGTGCCGCTGACGCTCGAACTCCTGTCGCCGGCACACCGGCCGATCCAGACGACGCGCGACCTGCCCGGCTTCTGGCGCGGCTCCTGGGCCGATGTGCGCGCCGACATGCGCGGCCGCTATCCCAAGCATGTCTGGCCGGAAAACCCGCTGCTCGCGACCGCCACCGCCCGCGCCAAACCCAGAGCATGATCCCAAAAAGTGGAAGCCGGTTTTTGGAAAAGATCATGCTCAAACAAGAAGTAGAGCTCCGTTCCGACTCCTCGGATTGGGGCTGTACCTAGCGTTTGCCGCTTCGCGGCTGTAATTCATGGCCATGATCAACGTTTTGCGTTCGCCCGATTTCCAGCAGAGCCAGAGACTGCGCCTCAACACGCTGATCCGGTTGCGCTGGCTTGCCATTGTCGGTCAGAGCCTGACGGTGCTCGTCGTCGCCTATGGGCTGAAGTTTCCGCTGCCGGTCAGCCTCTGCTTTGCCCTGATCGCCTGTTCGGCCTGGATGAACCTGTTTCTCGCCTTCCGATTTCCGGCGGCGCACCGGCTGACGCCGCTTGCCGCCTTCGGCATCCTCATCTTCGACAGCCTGCAGCTTGCCGGCCTGCTCTACATGACCGGAGGCCTCACCAACCCGTTCTCGTTGCTGATGACCGTGCCTGTCGTCATTTCGGCGACATCGCTGCCCCTGCGCCTGACCGCCATCCTCGGCGGGCTGGTCATGTCGGCGGCGACCTTTCTGGTCTTTGTCCACCTGCCGCTGCCCTGGCATGAGGACGCGCCGCTGGCGATGCCTTTTCTCTATGTCGCGGGCATGTGGATGGCGGTGCTGTCCTCGATCGCCTTCACCGCCATATACGCCTTCCGGGTGGCCGCCGAAGCCCGGCTTCTGGCAAATGCGCTCGCCGCAACCGAGCTGGTGCTGCAGCGCGAGCAGCACCTTTCGGCCCTCGACGGGCTGGCCGCGGCGGCCGCGCACGAGCTCGGCACGCCGCTCGCCACCATCGCGCTTGTCGCCAAGGAGATGGAAAAGGCGCTCGGCAAGGATCCGAAATATGGGGAAGACGTAACGCTGTTGCGTTCGCAGAGCGAGCGTTGCCGCGAGATTCTCAAGCGGCTGACCAGCCTGTCCTCCGAGGGCGAAGCGCATCTTTCTCGGCTGCCATTGACCTCGCTGGTCGAGGAGGTCACCGCGCCGCACCGGGACTTCGGCATCTCGATCAAGCTTCGGCCCGGCGAACGCATCGGCCCCGAGCCGGTCGGGCGACGCAATCCGGGCGTCATCTACGGCCTCGGCAATTTGGTCGAGAACGCCGTCGATTTCGCCCGCAAAAGCGTCACCGTGCACTGGAGCTGGGACGAGGCCACCGTCACCTTCTCGATCATAGATGACGGCCCCGGCTTTCCGGCCGAGATCATCGACCGCATCGGCGAGCCCTATATGTCGACGCGTCAGGGCAATGAAACCGGCGGCGGTCTGGGCCTCGGCCTGTTCATCGCCAAGACCCTGCTCGAACGCTCCGGTGCCGTGCTCGATTTCCGCAATTCGAGCGGCCTGGGCGAGGGCGCCATGGTACAGATATCGTGGCCGCGTGGTGTGTTCCTCAATCCGGAAATCACTTCGGCCAGCATGTTCGACACCGCCTGAGAGCCTTGAAGGACCTCTAAAAATTGGACAATCGGGCTCAGGAACTATATTTGCGTAAAATTAAGGCAGCAGGAATTTTGAGACTATGACAGGCGACGAGAATATTGGCGCAATGGTTGAAGGCGAGGACACCTCGCTGCTTGTCGTCGATGACGACAAGCCGTTCCTCACGCGTCTGGCCCGCGCCATGGAAGCCAGGGGCTTCGTGGTCGAGACGGCCGAGAGCGTCGAGGAGGCGGTTGCCAAGGCGCGCGCCAATCCACCCGCCTACGCCGTGGTCGACATGCGGCTCGGCGACGGCAACGGCCTCGACGTGGTCGCGGCCATCCGCGAAAAGCGTGAGGATTCCCGCACCATCATCCTGACCGGCTATGGCAACATCGCCACCGCGGTGACCGCGGTGAAGCTCGGTGCGGTCGATTATCTCTCCAAGCCCGCCGACGCCGATGATATCTTCGCTGCACTCACCCGCACCGCCGGCGAGCGCGCGGCGCCGCCTGAAAACCCGATGTCGGCCGACCGCGTCCGTTGGGAGCATATCCAGCGCGTCTATGAGATGTGCGAGCGCAACGTCTCCGAGACAGCGCGCCGGCTCAACATGCACCGCCGCACCTTGCAGCGCATACTGGCCAAGCGCGCGCCACGTTAGGATCGCAGGGTGTCGCTTGGGGCCAAGTTTGTAACCAGCGGCGGAGAGGGCCCAATCGCCGAAGTCAGCGCCGCCCCTCATCGCCCTGCCGGGCACTTCTCCCCGTATAGTGACGGGGAGAAGGGGCTAGCCGCAACCTAGGCGTAATTTCTGTAACGTTGGTGATTGGCGAAATCATAAATGACGGCATCCTCTCCCCGTCACTATACGGGGAGAGGATGCCGGCAGGCAGGTGAGGGGCGGCGCTAGCGCTTGGACAATGAAGCCCGCCAAACAGGCGGCTTAACGGAGGCGACATGCAGGATCTGAAGCAGCGGCCGGTTTCCGTCTTCCGCGAATTTCTCGATAGCGAAGCGGCCGGCGGCATCATCCTGATGGTGGCGGCGGCACTGGCCCTGATCGTCGCCAATTCGCCGCTCGCCGAAACCTACTTCTCCGCGCTCCACGCCTATCTCGGCCCGCTCAGTGTCTCGCACTGGGTCAATGACGGGCTGATGGCGGTGTTCTTCCTGCTCGTCGGACTGGAGATCAAGCGCGAGATGCTGGACGGCCAGCTCTCCACCTGGCCCCGGCGCGTGCTGCCCGGCATCGCCGCCGCCGGCGGCATGCTGGTTCCGGCACTCGTCTATGTCGCCGTCAACCGCAACAATGCGGCAGCCCTATCCGGCTGGGCGATCCCGACCGCCACCGACATCGCTTTCGCACTCGGCGTGCTGTCGCTGCTCGGCAGCCGCGTGCCGGCTTCGCTGAAGGTGTTCCTCACAGCACTCGCCATCATCGACGACCTCGGTGCCGTCATCATCATCGCCATCTTCTACACCAGCGGCCTTTCGCTGGCTTATCTGGGTGCTGCCTTCGCCGTCATTGCCGCGCTTGTCGTGCTCAACCGCATGCGGGTGATGACGCTGGTTCCCTATCTCGTGCTCGGCGTCATCCTGTGGGTGCTGGTTCTGAAATCCGGCGTCCATGCCACGCTCGCTGGCGTGGCGCTGGCGCTGACCATCCCGCTTGAGCGTTCCGCCGGGATCGGCCACGATCTCGACCGTTCGCCCCTGCACCGGCTCGAGCACGGCCTGCACAAGATTGTGGCCTTCGTCGTCATCCCGATCTTCGGCTTTGCCAATGCCGGCGTTTCGCTCGCCGGTCTCAGCGTCAGTGCGCTGATTGAGCCGTTGACGCTGGGTGTCGCCGCCGGCCTGGTGGTCGGCAAGCTGGTCGGCGTGTTCGGCTCCTCGGCACTTGCCATTAGGCTCGGTCTTGCCGACCTGCCCGCCAATGCCGGCTGGACGCACATGATCGGCATATCGCTGCTGTGCGGCATCGGTTTCACCATGAGCCTGTTCATCGGCCTGCTCGCCTTCGCCGGCGATGTGGCGTTGCAGGACGCGGTCAAGGTCGGCATCCTCGCCGGTTCCTTCATCGCCGCTATCCTGGGCGCTGCCGTGCTGCTCATGGCGCCCGCCAGGGGTGGCGTGGAGGACGGTGAAGAGTAGAGGCAGTCTTAGGACTTGGGGGACAATCGCTACTCGCTCTCACCCTCCAGCGCCGGCACCGACACGCCGGCAAGCTCTGCCGCCAGCAGCCGCGAAGCGCCGGCCCGCGCGATCCGCAGCATCAGCGCTTTGCGCGTTGCCGCTGCCATGCGGTGCTCGGGCGCATCGCGCAGGATCTCGGCGCCGTAGCCGTCGGAGAGGATGAAGCCGCACTCCTGGGGAAATATCTCCGAGGGCACGCCGGGATGGGTGGCGAAGAAGAAGCGGTCGGAATGCAGCCGGTAGTCGGGCCATTTGCGGTCGACCCTGAAATCCTCGATCGAGGATTTGATCTCGATGATCCAGATATCGCCCTGCCGGGTCAGCGCGACGAGGTCGGCGCGGCGGCCCGTGGCCAGCGACAGTTCGGGCAACACATGTGCGCCCATATCCATGAGCAGCCGCTGTACGCCGCGCCGCACCAGCATGGCGCGTTCGGACTGGCGGCCGTCGATGAGAGGATTGATGAGGATGGGGGAGATGATCGGCATGCCAGGCACCATGCCAGATTTTGTTCACGGTTTGAACCTGTTTTTGTTAGCGTGCCGACAGGCGTCCTAAGTGGTGTTATTTTGGTCGCGGCGTTGGAATGGGGATATGTGGCAGCGACGTTGAATCTCGTAGCGAGTTTGTCCGGGTCTCAATAATGTTCTCAATGACAATTGGAGGCTGATCGCCCCCGCCTGATGAGGACATCTTGGCGGCCGCGACCAAAGCGATAGCTCCAATGATGGATGCGTAGAGCGTGGCTTTCGCACCGTCCGACCAGTCAGCGACATCAAAGAGCTTGCCGGCCTTTGGGGTGATGCTTTCCGCCTGCACTGTAGCTTGGGCTGGGGTGATCTCGTTACGCTGAAGCCGCCTTACGATCTCGCGCAACGCACCAAGCGCAGCCGGGGAAATGCTGTCGTCAAGTAAGATGTTCATCCGGTCGCCTGTCGTCTCGTATCGGCCCGGAAGAATTTCCGACATCGCACCACATTGCGGGCAATTGGTTCGGGAGTGAAGAAAAGTCCCTGAGGAATTGCCAGTGATGGCAATTGCGGTCGCTTGGAAAACACCATGAACCGGGCAAAAGGCAATCGGATGATGCACTGCCAAAACGAAATCCCCGCCCTGTGGTGAGGTCAAAAACCTAGCACATGGCAGCGTATGTTCGCAAAGTACATAACCGCCTTTATGCAAGCGACTATATATTCGATATACCCGGATATACCCAAAAGAGGTCAGGCATTAATCCTTGAAAGATTGAGCTTGTGGTGCACACCATCGTTCTCATGGGGACGGGCGGCGCAAAATTGAACAGCACTGATGGTGAACAAATGTGGGCCTTTGACCTTGACGCTCTGCGCAAGGCTTTCAGAAAGTCCGTTCAGGAGCACAAGGTCACGGCGGCTGATTGGGCGGAACACGCCAAGCAGTTCCTCGAAAAACAGAGAGATCGTCAGCGCGAATCGACCTGATGTGCCGCGCCGGGCAACTTCCAATTGGCAGCTTTAAGATAGCAGGAAAAAAGTCTTTGCGCGTTACCAACCAAAGTCAGATGCAACCGCTTTAGTTCCGCGAATGTCGAATTGCATAAGCAGGGAGACGTCACTTCGACATTTCCGTGAAGGCGCAACCCATCTGCGGGTGGCGCATGGCTTTCTGTAAATTAGCTAAAGCTAATTTAAGTGAAAGGTGATATTTTGGAAGCAGCCGGGGCTCCCCCAATACACCCCGCTCCGGTCAGGCCCGGTGGCGGTCCACCCAAAGGAAGACTACCGGGCCGATCCCTGCAACCAACCGGTGATCCGCTCGTTGATCCCATGCCGGGTTGATCCCCCGGCACTCCAGGACCTGCCCGCTGCCGAGGGGCGGCGGGCCTTTTTTGCCGATTGGATTCAAGCCCGCAGCGATAGCGAAGGCTCCGGCGGATGCCGGAGCCTTCGCGTTTGGTGATCCCGTCAGAAGTGGATCCAGAAGGATCTGCGGAAACATCTGCGGCGCCAAGAACCATTGCGCCAATAGCGACGGCAAACCCGCCTCCACCCGCGTCGGCGACGGCGGCGGTGCCATCTGCGGTGCCGCACGAACTCGACGCCGTCCTGAACATCGGGACCATCCGGGCCGAGAATGTCGTCGGATGATTTGTCGAGTTCATCGAGAATGCCGGGCCCCGTATCAGGGATGCCGGCCAGGGCGGTGGCAGGACGCGCGATTGCGACGACGGTCGCAGCCCCTGCAAGCCCAAGCATTCCAGTCAGAAACAATCGCCGATCCATGCCAACCTCCATCGTTGATCATTGCGACAAGGGAAGACATAGAGCGGCAGATTGACGCGCCCAGATGCCGAAGAAAATTGGGTCAATCCCCCTGCCGTGCCGGCGGCGGATCTTTTTAGCGGTCTCCGACAATCCACGCGGCCAAATGCGCCTGTTCCCAGGGATCATTCCTCCGACAAGCCGGTCGCCGTTGCGTCCGTTTCGATGCTCACCGGCACGCCCTGGCGCAGGGAGTTGCTGACCGTGGAAATCGCCGCGGCCCTTGTGATGATCTCCGCCGGGTCGGAGCCGTCCAGCGTCGTGCATGAAACCTTCATGATTGACGAGGTCGCGAGCAAAGGCTTGCCTTCGAGGTTCAGCGTGACGGTCACCGCGATCTTGTTGAGCGTTACACCCATTTCCTCGGCGACGTAGCGAAGGTCGTTGCAGAAGCAGCCGCCGATCGCCAGGGCGAGCAGTTGGCCGCCATTGAAGCCCAGGCCCATGCCGCCAGCCTTGCCTTCGGGCCGGTCGACGATGATCGTGTGGCCGCCGGCCCAGCCCATGGCGGCTTGCGTGTCCTCCACATTGCGCAGTTCGACGGTCATCGAGACCATTGCGGATGTCCTTCCGGCAGGAGTCGACCAAGCGTCGGGCCTCGTCGACGTACGGTCATTGTGCAGGCGCAGAGGCGCCCTTGTCGTTGGGCAACGCCGCCCCCGCCATGTCATCAAGGATCGGACAATCCGGCCTCTCGTCGCCGTGGCAGGCATGGATCAGTTTCTGCAGCGTCGAGCGCATCGACTGCAACTCGCGCACTTTCTCCTCGATCGCCGTGACATGGGCGGCGGCGATTTCGCGCACGTTCTGGCTGGCGCGGCTGCGATCCTGGTAAAGCGCCATCAACTGGCGGCAATCGTCGATGGAAAAGCCCAGATTGCGCGCGCGGCGCAGGAAGGCCAGCCGATGGATGTCGTCTCCGGAATAATCGCGGTAGCCGTTGGCGGCCCGCGCCGGGGCGATCAGGCCGATCTCTTCATAGTAGCGGATAGTCTTGGCCGGCAGGCCGGAGCGGTGGGCGGCGTCACCGACATTCATGACGGTTCTCCTCGATTTCCAGGAGCCCATGGAGCAGGCCCCTTGAATTTGCTTCACAATCCTGTGAGTCCTGTTGCCAAAATGCCATAGTGATACGCTTACCGGTACGTCAAGGCAGGCATATAGGCATCGCGCGCTTGGCAAGCAAAGCAAATGCCAGCATGAATGACGATGAGAGAGCGGCCGACTCGTGCCGCCGAAGTTGGGCGGGGCACCGGATCACCTGATGCGCATGAAGTCGTTTGCAATCATCGCCGCACTGGCGCTCTCCACTGCTATCGCCGGTTGCAGCACCATCGGCTCGCAGATCTTCTCCAACGACTACGGCGCGGTCACCGACGCCGGTTATCAGCTGCCGCGGATCCCGATCGAGAAAGTGCCGATGAAGTACCATCGGCAGGAAGTGAACTACGACAGCCCGGAAAAGCCGGGCACGATCATAGTCGATACGCAGAACAAGTTCCTCTACTTCATCGAGGGCGACGGCAGGGCCATTCGCTACGGCATCGGCGTCGGCCGCGAGGGCTTCGAGTGGCATGGCACCGCCCACATTGCGCTCAAGCGCGAATGGCCGACCTGGACACCGCCGAGGCAGATGATCCAGCGCCAGCCGGAATTGGAAAAGTTTGCCGGCGGCATGGAGCCGGGCCTGAAGAACCCGCTCGGCGCGCGCGCCATGTACCTGTTCAACAAGGGCGGCGATTCGGGCTATCGCCTGCATGGCAGCCCGGAATGGAATTCGATCGGCAAGGCTATGTCGTCTGGCTGCATCCGCCTAATGAATCAGGACATTATCGACCTCTATGACCGCGCCTCGGTCGGCGCCAAGGTCATCGTTCTCTAGAGGCAGTTTTCGTACGCGGACCGTCTAGGCAACAACGGACGTCCCAAGCAGAAAACCGGGCAATTCGGCCCGGTTTTTTGTTGTTTGCCTCTAATGCCTCGAGAAGGAGGTCTCTACGAGACCTGCTCGACCTGCTGCACTTCCGGCACGAAATGGCGCAGAAGGTTCTGGATGCCGTGCTTCAGCGTCGCCGTCGAGGACGGGCAGCCGGCGCAGGCGCCCTTCATGTGCAGGAACACCGTGCCGTTCTCGAAGCCGCGGAAGGTGATGTCGCCTCCATCCTGGGCGACCGCCGGGCGCACCCGTGTATCGAGCAGTTCCTTGATGGTGATGACCAGCTCCTCGTCGGCCTTGTCGTAGAACTCACCGGTCTGGCTGGTCTCTGCGGCCGGGCCAGCCTTGGCCATGACGGGCGCGCCGGACATGAAATGCTCCATGATGGCGCCGAGGATCGCCGGCTTCAAATGCTGCCAGTCGGGGCCATCCTTGGTCACGGTGATGAAGTCATAGCCGAAGAAAACGCCGGTGACGCCAGGAATTTCGAACAGCCGGCCGGCCAGCGGCGAGGCGACGGCGGCGCTGTCCGCATCGCGGAAATCGGCGGTGCCTTCCAGAAGCACTTCCTTGCCGGGCAGGAATTTCAGCGTCGCCGGGTTTGGCGTCGATTCGGTCTGGATGAACATGGCCGTCTCCGTGCCCGTTTGGGCATCTAGTTTGGAACAATTCTAAATAGGCTCAATTGGCTGGACATTCAAGCGAAACGCATCGCCGGAACAGCTGGCCGGCGGAATGTTTTTTCGCGCCATCATCGGACCAGCATCACCTGAAGAGCAGAATCTCAGGCCAGGCTGTCGATTTCCTCGTCCGACAGGTTCTGCGGCACGACAGTCACCGGGATCGGGAAGGCGGCACCCTTGCCGGCCACGGCGCCGACCAGTGGCCCCGGGCCTTCCTTGCCCGCACCGGCGGCCAGCACCAGGATGGCGATGTCCTGGTCTTCCTCGATCAATTTGTGGATCTCTTCCGTCGGCTTGCCTTCGCGCACCACCATCTCGGGCTCGATGCCGAGCTTCTGGCGCACCTTGTTGGCATAGCTGTCGAGCGCGGCGCGCGCGGTGGCGTTGGCTTCCTCGCGCATGATCTTCTCGACACCCAGCCAATGCTGGAAATCGTCCGGCACGATGACATAGAGCAGCACCAGCGTGCCGCTGGTGCTCTGCGCCCGTTTCGAGGCATAGGCGACGGCGCGCTCACATTCCGGCGTGTCGTCGATGATCGTCAGGAATTTCCTGCGATGGCCGGCTTCGCGGCTGAGGCGTTTGGAGACCATGTCTATCTACTCGGTGTCTTGCGGCCGCAATCTGCCACTGCGGGGGACCGGCGGCAAGCCGCCGGCCTTGTGCCAGTGCACCCGATGTCGCGATCAGCCCTGCAGCAGGCCGATAATGTCGCGCACCGTCTTCATCGTCGCTTCGGCCAGCACGCCGGCGCGCTCGCCGCCATCCTTGAGCACCGCGTCGACATAGGCGCGGTCATCCGAAATGCGGCGCATCTCGCTGGCGATCGGCGCCAGTTTTTCCACTGCAAGATCGGCCAAGGCCGGCTTGAACACGGAAAACTGCTGGCCGGCGAATTCCTTGAGTACATCCGCCTTCGACATCTCGGCGAGACCCGCATAGATGCCGACCAGGTTCTCCGCCTCGGGTCGGCCGGCCAGGCCGTCCAGCTCGCTCGGCAACGCTTCCGGGTCGGTCTTGGCCTTGCGGATCTTCTTCGAGATGTCGTCGGCATCGTCGGTCAGGTTGATGCGCGACAGATCCGACGGGTCCGATTTGGACATTTTCTTGGAGCCGTCGCGCAGCGACATGATGCGCGCCGCCGGCCCGCCGATGACCGGTTCGGTCAGCGGGAAATAGCCGTTCACGGTCTCTTCGCCGACCTGCATCTCGACGCCGACGCCAAGGGCCGCGATGCGGTCGGAGAAGTCGTTGTTGAATTTCTGTGCGATGTCGCGGGTGAGTTCCAGATGCTGCTTCTGGTCCTCGCCCACCGGCACGTGGGTGGCACGGTAGAGCAGGATGTCGGCAGCCATCAGCGAAGGATAGGCAAGCAGGCCGAGCGAAGCGTTCTCGCGATCCTTGCCGGCCTTGTCCTTGAACTGCGTCATGCGGTTCATCCAGCCGATGCGCGCCACGCAATTGAAGATCCAGGCAAGCTCGGCGTGCTGCATGACCCGCGACTGGTTGAAGACGATGTGCTTCTTCGGGTCGATGCCCGAGGCAAGGAACGCAGCGGTGATCGACCGCGTCTGATCGGCTAGGTCTTCATAAACGAGTTGGGCTGTCAGCGAATGCAGGTCGACGACGCAATAGATGCAATCGGAGGTGTCCTGCAGGGCAACGAATTTCTTGATGGCGCCGAGATAGTTGCCGAGATGCAGATTGCCGGTCGGCTGGACACCGGAAAAGACGAGTGGCTTGAAGGCGGTCATGATTGTCCTCATGGCTTGTGGAGGGCCGTATAAGCGTGATTCCGAAAAGCTGCAGACTTTTCGGAGCCAATCGCGCGGCTGGAAACCGCGCGCGGCGAAAGTCTTGCGACGGCGCGCTTATGGACGAAGACGGCGCTGCGATCAAGACGGCGCTGCGGGCGTGTCGGGCGCTCTACTCGTCCAGGTCGGTCTTTGCGACCGGTGGCGCCGACTTGCCCGATCCCCGCTTGACGTTGCGTCGGATCATGCCGAAATCGGCACCGCCTGTGGCGAAGGCGGTGATGAAATAAAGCAGCGCTCCGCCGGCAACCAGCGACAGCAGCGTCGTCGCCTTGACCACCAGCGGCGAGCCCGGCCCGAGCCTGACGGCGAACCAGTGCTCGGCAAAATAGAGTGCCGCCCCCATTACGGCCGCCGACAGCACCAGCCGTGGAATGCGCTTCATCAGCGGCACGTCGCGCCCCCAATGGCCGCGCCGGATCAAGACGCCGAGCAGCATCACCGCGTTGACCCAGCCGGCGACTGCCGAGGCCACCGCGATGCCGGGCGCGCCCATCCGTGGAAACAGCGTCAGCGCCGTGGTGACGTTCACCGCCACCGAGATGGCGGCAAAGATCATCGGCGTGCGTGTGTCCTCGCGGGCGAAATAGCCTGGGGTGAACGCCTTGATCAGCACGAAGGCCGGCAGGCCGAGGCCGAAGATCGCCAGGATCGCCGCCACCGTCGGCGTCGAGCCGTTGGCGGCGAACGCGCCGCGCTCATAGACCAGCCGCACGATCGGCTCCGACATCACCCAGAGTGCCGCGGCTGCCGGCAGGGTCAGGAACAGCGTGAACTCGACCGAGCGGTTCTGCAGATTGGCCGCCTCGATCAGATTGCCCGACTTCAGCGCCCGCGACAATTCGGGCAACAGCACGATCGCCACCGCAACACCGACCACGCCGAGCGGCAATTGGTAGATGCGGTCGGCATAGGCGAGCGAGGATACCGCGCTGTTCTGCGCCGAGGCGATCGCCGTGCCGATCAGCTGGTTGATCTGGGTGATGCCGCCGGTGATGGCCGCCGGCAGCGCCAGGATCAGCAGCCGCTTGACCGCGGGCGTCATTTTCGGCCGGCGGAAGCCGATCGAGATGCCGGCGTGGCGCACCGCCACCCAGACGATCGCCAGTTGCACCAGTCCGGCGGCAAGCACGCCCCAGGACAGCCCGTAGCCGACGGTGAGGGCATCCGAGCCCTTGTACCAGGCATAGGCGAGCACGCCGATCAGGATGATGTTGAGGAACACCGGGGCCACCGCGGCGGCGAAATAGCGGCGCAGCGAATTCAGCATGCCCGCCATCATCGCGCCCAGCGACATGCAGATCAGATAGGGAAACATGATCGTTGCCAGCGTCACCGTGGTGTCGAACTTCCCCGGCGTGCCGGCAAAACCCGGCGCCACCAGATAGCGCACGATCAGCGGCATCGACAGTTCCATGATGATCGTCAGCGCCAGCAGCGCCGTGAACAGCACGCCGAACACTTCCTCGGAAAAGCGCTTGGCGCCTTCGGTACCGTGGGTCTCGATCTCCTTGGCGAACAGCGGCACGAAGGCGGCGTTGAAGGCCCCCTCGGCAAACAGCCGGCGAAAGGTGTTGGGAAACTGGAAAGCGGCGTTGAAGGCATCGGCAACCGGTCCGGTACCGAGTGCAGCAGCCATCAGCATCTCGCGGCCGAAACCGAGCGCGCGGCTCATCAGCGTGCCGGAAGCGACCGTTGCGAATTTCTTGACGAGGCTCATGCTTTTGGGAACTGCCTGCGCAATTGGGACAAAGTGATGGTCGTTGTCACTCGGCCGCCGCCCTGGGCTTGCCGCCGCGTTCGGGCACGATGCCTTCGAGCGTTGCCATCAGCCGATTGCGGATGGTGGCGATGCGGGCCGGGCTATCTATCTTCTGGCCAGTGAGATCGGTGACATAGAAAGTGTCGATGACCTTTTCGCCGAAGGTGGTGATGTGGGCCGATGCGATGTCGAGCGACAGGTCGGAAAGCGTTCCGGTGATCTCCGACAGCAGTCCCGGCCGGTCGAGGCCCTCGACCTCGATGACCGAAAAACGGTTCGACAGCGTGTTGCGGATTTCGGCGCGCGGTGGGATCTTGAACACCTTGGAGCCGCGCCGCGGCTTCGTGCGCTTCTCGATCATTTCCGGCAGCCAACTCTTGCCCGACAGCACGTCCTCGATCAGCCGGCCAACACGCTCGGCACGCCGGCGCTCGTCCTCGTCGCGATCGAATTCTCTGCTGATCAGGATCGTGTCGAGGGCGCGGCCATCCGACGTCGTGAAGATCTGCGCGTCGACAATGTTGCCGCCGGCTCCGGCGCAAGCCCCGGCGATGACCGAGAGCAGACGGGGGTGGTCCTGCGCCAGCACGGTGATTTCGGTCACCGCCTCGAACTGGTGGGTCTTGACCATGGTGGCAAGCTTGTTGCCTGACACGTCGGCTTCGCGGATGAACTCGGCATGGCGCAACTGGTCTGCGAGATCGACGGTCAAAAGGTAATTCTCGTAGTGTTGGCCGACATAGCGCTTGCGGGCTTTGTCCGGCCAGTCGGCAAGCGCCTCGGCCAGGCGCTCGCGCGCCGCCGCCGTGCGCTGCGCGCGCGACACTTCCGAAAACCCGCCGGTCAGCAGCAATTCGGTCTCGTAGTAGAGCGTGCGCAGCAGCTGGCCCTTCCAGCCGTTCCAGACACCGGGTCCGACGCCCCTGATGTCGCAGACGGTGAGGATCAAAAGCAGCTTCAGCCGCTCGACCGACTGCACGATCGCGGCAAAATCCTCGATGGTCTTGCGGTCGTTGAGGTCGCGGGTCTGCGCCGTCATCGACATCACGAGGTGGTTCTCGACCAGCCAGGCCACGGTTTCGGTATCGGCAGGCGACAGCCCCATATGCGGGCAGATCCGACGGGCGATCCTGGCCCCCGCCTCGGAATGGTCCTCCGGCCTGCCCTTGGCGATGTCGTGCAGCAGTACGGCGACATAGAGCGCTTCGCGGCTCTTCTTCAGGCTCGGCATCAGCGTGTGCGAGAGGGGGTGGACCTTTTCGCCGTCGCCGCGCTCGATCTCGGCCAGCACGCCGATGCAGCGGATCAGATGCTCGTCCACCGTGTAGTGGTGGTACATCGAGAACTGCATCATGGCGACGATCTTGCCGAAATCCGGGATCAGCTTGCCGAGCAGTCCGGCTTCGTTCATGCGACGCAGATTGAGTTCGGCATTGCGATCCGAGGTCAATATGTCGAGGAACAGCCGGTTGGCCTCCTCGTCGCGCCGCAGCGACTTGTTGACCAGGCCGAGCGAACGGGTCAGCAGCTTGAGCGCGTCAGGGTGGAATTCCAGACCGTGCTTGTCGGCGAACCAGAACAGCCTGAGCAGATTGACCGGATCGCGCTCGAACACCTGGTTGTCGGCGATGTTGATGCGGTGGTTGTCGACAATGAAATCGGAGGTGCCGGCCAGCTTGCGTTTGCGCCTGGAGAAAGTCAGGAAGATGCGGTTGAAGCCAGGAACGTGCTTGGCCTGCTCCTCCTCGAGCGCCGCGCAGAAGATGCGGGTCAGGTCGCCGACGTCCTTGGCAACGAGGAAGTAGTGCTTCATGAAGCGCTCGACCGCCGACAGGCCGGGGTGTGTGGTGTAGCCGAGCCGTTCGGCGATCTCGCGCTGGATGTCGAAATGCAACCGCTCTTCGGCCTTGCCGGTGAGGAAATGCATGTGGCAGCGTACCGCCCACAGGAAATCCTCCGCCTTCTGGAACTCGCGGTATTCGCCCTCGGTGAAGACGCCCTTGTCGACCAGTTCCTCGCCGGTACGCACCCGATAGAAATATTTGCCGATCCAGAACAGCGTCTGCAGGTCGCGCAGGCCGCCCTTGCCGTCCTTGACGTTGGGCTCGACCAGATAGCGGCTTTCGCCGGCCTTGGCATGGCGGTCATCGCGTTCGGCAAGCTTGGCCTGGACATATTCGGGGCCGGTCGTGCGCACCACCTCATGATCGAACCGCAGCATCAGTTCATCATAGAGCTTTTCCTCGCCCCACAGGAAACGTGCTTCGAGGATCGAGGTGCGAATGGTGACATCGGTGCGCGACAGGCGCAGGCATTCGTCGATGTTACGGGTGGCGTGGCCGACCTTCAGCCCCAGGTCCCACAGCATGTAGAGCATGTATTCGACTGTCTGTTCGCCCCACGGCGTCTGCTTGTAGGGCAGCAGGAACAGAAGGTCGATGTCGGATCCGGGCGCCAGCGTTCCACGGCCGTAGCCGCCGACAGCGACGACGGCCATGCGCTCCGCCGAGGACGGGTTCTTGACCCGGTAGACATGGGTGACGGCGAAATCGTAAAGCGCCCGGATGATCTCGTCCATGAGATGCGACAGCCGCGCCGCGCAGGCGCTGCCGCCGCCATCGTCCATCAGCATTCGTTCGGCAATGGCGCGCCCTTCCGCCAGTCGTCCCTTGAGCAGTTGGAGCACGCCATTGCGCGCGGCCTGCCCTGAGCCATCATCCGCCGTGGCCGCGGTCAGCGCGGTCATCTCGCGGCGCAAGGCTTCGCCGTCGATCAATTCGTCGAGCTTCAGGGAGATTCTTGCCATATATCCAGTCGGCCTTGCCGTTCGGCGGCGTCTATAGCGCGTTTTCGTGGCGCTGGGTATGGGGCGTTGAAAGCCGGTTCAAGGCCCGGTTGAGCTTTGGCTCGGATAAGTAAATGGAATAACCATTCTCCGCTTCAGTCG
The DNA here is from genome assembly GCF_040322895.1 of Mesorhizobium sp. M0088. Classification (NCBI taxonomy): domain Bacteria; kingdom Pseudomonadati; phylum Pseudomonadota; class Alphaproteobacteria; order Hyphomicrobiales; family Phyllobacteriaceae; genus Mesorhizobium; species Mesorhizobium sp. M0088. The sequence continues at coordinate 250,672 of NZ_JAMYUI010000001.1, read as the reverse complement.
ACAGAAATCGACAATGCGCTTGCCTATCCGCCGAGCCTCGGCTTTGACCTTCGCTATGGCTGTCTTTCTGCGTTTCCCGGTCCCGGCGGCGCACTGGATATCCCGCTTTTCCCTGAGCAGGCTTGGCAATTGGAGCGCCCTGTCGCCAAGGAACTGATCTTGCGCGCAGAGCGCAGGAACAAGCTGATAGATTGTCTCGCCTCGCAAAACCGAAAACTCGGGGTTGAAGACAAGGTCGTCGACAGCGATGCCGATCTCCTCGGTGGCCTTGATCAGGTCGAGCGCGGTTTGCCTGGAGATGATGTAGCCGGCGGTTCCTATATGTCCAGCGTCGAGTTTGGATGTGGAAAAGCCGTGACCGATGTCAATGCGCTTGCGTCGGATCACGGTCTTGCAAAAATAGCTTTCGAGCTTGACGACTTCGGCATCGGCTGGAATCCAGTTGCTGTCGCGAAGCAATGCGCCGGCTTTCGCGGCAAAGACGATGTCGTCCTCGAAGATTGCCCCGTAGCGAGCGTCGCCTTGCGCTATGGCGGCCCAGCAGGCCCGGTGACTGAGCAGGCAGGCGATCTCGCCGTCAGTCAATGGCAGCCTGTTCCGATATCCGACATTTTGCGGCAGCTGGTCCAGGTCCGGCCGATCCCGTGCGTCGATGGCCTGAACGCGTTCGAACGGGACGCCGATGCGGGCAAACTCCGCCGTCACACGGGCAAGGCGATCGGGAGACCGATCGAGATTGATGACCAGACGCTTCATTGCCAAAGAAAATCTCACCCCCGGGACGCTCGCTCTCTAGCAGGCGTGGTGTTGCCGCGTGAGACTTTTTCTGGGGGAGGATGGACGCGCCGTGGACCGGAGAAGAAAAGTCGAAACAGCCCTTGACCTTCCAGTTACTGGAAGCCCTATCTCCACGTCACACGCCGATAAATCAAGGCATTTTCGAATGACGCATTCCGATCACGATCATCACGCGCATAGTAGCTGCTGCTCGACAAAAGGCGCCGTGCCCACCACGAAGAGCGTCGTCCGCGATCCGGTCTGCGGCATGACTGTCGATCCGGTCGCCGGCAAGCCGACGACCGAGCATGATGGCCATCCCTATCATTTCTGCAGCCAGGGCTGCCGCACGAAATTCGTCGCCGAGCCGGAAAAATTCCTGACGGCCACCGATCCGGTCTGCGGTATGAGCGTCGATCGCGCGACAGCCAGGCACTTTGCCCGCCACGAAGGCCAGGGCTTTTACTTCTGCTCGGCCGCCTGCCAAGCGAAATTCGAGGCGGAGCCGCAAAAATATCTCGGCGACAGGCCGGCACCGCAGCCGATGCCCAAAGGCACGCAATACACCTGCCCGATGCATCCCGAAATCATCCGCGACAAGCCAGGATCCTGCCCGATCTGTGGCATGGCGCTGGAGCCGATGGGCGTGCCGACGGGCGATGAAGGGCCAAATCCCGAGCTGGTCGATTTCACCAGGCGGTTTTGGGTGAGCGCTGTCCTTTCGGTCCCCCTTCTGATCATCGCAATGGCGCCCATGATCGGCTTGATGTTTGAAGGCCTGGTCGAGGACCGGACAAAGGTCTGGATCGAACTGGTCCTGGCAAGTCCGGTGGTGCTTTGGGCCGCCTTTCCCTTCTTCCACCGCGGCTGGGACTCGCTGGTCAACCGCAGCCCCAACATGTGGACCCTGATCTCGCTCGGCGTTGGCGCTGCCTATCTCTACAGCGTCGTCGCCACGCTGTTTCCGGACATTTTCCCGCATCAGTTCCGCGGCCATGGCGGTGCGGTGCCCGTCTATTTCGAGGCTGCCGCCGTCATCGTTGCGCTGGTCTTCCTTGGTCAGGTGCTGGAGCTCCGCGCCCGTGAAAAGACCGGCTCGGCAATCCGCGCCTTGCTTGATCTCGCGCCGAAGACCGCGCGGCTGATCGCCGCCGACGGTTCCGAAAGCGATGTGCCGCTCGATGCCGTCAAAGCCGGCGATCGCCTGCGCATACGCCCCGGTGACGCCGTGCCGGTCGATGGCACGGTGCTGGAAGGGCGATCCTCGATCGACGAATCGATGATCACGGGCGAGCCGTTGCCGGTCGAGAAGGTCGAGGGCGATGCGCTGACCGGCGGCACGCTCAACAAGAATGGTGCGCTGATCATGCGCGCTGAGAAGGTTGGCGCCGAGACGACGCTGGCGCGCATCGTCGAGCTCGTCGCCAAGGCGCAGCGCTCGCGCGCCCCGATTCAAGGGTTGGCCGATCGCGTTTCTTTCTACTTTGTCCCGGCCGTCGTCCTTGTCGCGATTGTCGCTTTCACCGCCTGGGCCGTGTTTGGACCCGAGCCCAGCCTGATCTTTGCCATCGTCTCGGCGGTGTCGGTGCTGATTATCGCTTGCCCCTGTGCGCTCGGCCTTGCCACGCCGATGTCGATCATGACCGCCACCGGGCGCGGAGCGCATGCCGGTGTGCTGATTAAGGAGGCCGCAGCACTCGAACGCTTCGCTTCCGTCGACACGCTGATCGTCGACAAGACGGGGACGCTGACCGAAGGCCGGCCGAAGCTGACCGATGTCGTTGCGGCAAACGGTTTTTCTGAGGAGGAATTGCTGGCGCTTGCCGCCGGTCTGGAGAAGGGGTCGGAGCATCCTCTGGCTGAAGCCATCGTCGACGGCGCCGCTACGCGCGGCGTGACCGTTGCCGAGGCCAGCGCCTTCGAGGCGGTCACCGGCAAGGGCGTGTCCGGTTCGGTCTCGGGAAAGACGGTCGCGCTCGGCAATGCCGCGATGATGGCGGACCTTGGCGTCGACATCGCATCCATCTCGGCCAAGGCCGAGGCGTTGCAACTCGAAGGCAAGACGGCGATGTTCGTCGCTGTCGACAAAAAACTGGCCGGCATCGTCGCCGTCGCCGACCCTATCAAGGCAACGACGGCCGAGGCGATCAAGGCGCTGCATGAAAGCGGCTTGCGGATCATCATGGCAACCGGCGACAATGAACGCACGGCCAACGCGATCGCCAGAAGCCTCGGCATCGACGAGGTCCGCGCCGGCCTGCTGCCGGAACAGAAGGCAGCCCTTGTCGAGGAACTGCGCGCAAAGGGCGCCGGCGTTGCCATGGCCGGCGACGGCGTCAATGACGCACCGGCCCTTGCCGCCGCCGATGTCGGCATCGCCATGGGCACCGGCGCCGATGTCGCCGTCGAAAGCGCCGGTATCACTCTGGTCAAGGGCGACCTCAACGGTATCGTGCGCGCCCGCACGCTGGCCCAGGCGACGATCCGCAACATCCGCCAGAACCTGTTCTTCGCCTTCCTCTACAATGTGCTTGGCGTGCCGGTCGCCGCCGGCGTGCTCTATCCGCTCACCGGCACGCTTCTGTCGCCGATGCTGGCGGCCGCGGCGATGAGTCTGTCTTCGGTGTCGGTGATCGCAAACGCGTTGCGGCTGAGAACATTGAAACTCTGATCCAAGCCCCCAAATACGAAACCCATCCAACAGGAGACCATGAATGACCTTCGCCAAAAAACTCGTGCTGCTGCTGATGGCGGCCGGAATGCTGGTTGCCGTCTTCCTCGAAAGCGTTCCGGCGCAAAGCGAAGAGATGAAACACGACATGGGCGCTATGGCGGCGGATGCGACCAGCCCTTCGACCGAAGGCTACAAGGCGGCGATGGACAAGATGCATGCCGACATGATGGCGTCCGACTATACCGGCAATGCCGACGTCGATTTCGTCAGAGGCATGATCCCGCACCATCAGGGTGCGATCGACATGGCCAAGGTCGAACTTGCCAATGGCAAGGACCCGGAAATCCGCAAGCTCGCCGAAGGCGTCATCGCCGCGCAGGAAGCCGAGATCAAGCAGATGCAGGCCTGGCTCGCCGCCCATCCGGTGAAGTAAGTCTTCAGCCATCGCCAGCGCGGCGAGAGCGCCTCTGGATTTCTCGTCCAGCCTGTGATGCGATCGGCCCAAATGGAGCCCGCAATGCCGTCGACCATCAGAACCACCAAACTGCCCTCAGGCGAAGCCGTTCAGGTGCTTGGCCAGGGCACATGGAAGATGGGCGAGGATATCAGTCGCCGCGCCGATGAGGTGAATGCTCTGAAGCTCGGCCTCGACCTCGGCATCACGTTGATCGACACCGCCGAAATGTATGCCAGCGGCGGCGCCGAGGAGGTGGTGGCCGAAGCCATTGCCGGGCGCCGCGACGAGACCTTCCTGGTCTCGAAAGTTCTACCGTCGAACGCTTCACGCGCGGGCGTGCAGCGCGCCTGCGAAAACAGCCTGAAACGCCTGCGCACCGACCGCATCGACCTCTATCTCTTGCATTGGCCCGGCAGCGTGCCTCTGACCGAAACGGTCGCGGCTTTCGAGACCTTGAAAAAGGCCGGCAAGATCCGCCACTGGGGCGTCAGCAATTTCGACACCAACGAGATGGAAGAGCTGATTGGCGTGCCCGATGGCGGCAATGTCCAGACCAACCAGGTGCTTTACAATCTGGTCCGGCGCGGCCTCGAATTCGACCTGGCGCCCTGGAGCCGGCAGCGCAACATTCCGCTGATGGCCTATTCGCCGGTTGAGCAGGGCGCGTTGGCGCGCAATGCCAGGCTCGACGCGGTCGCCGCTCGCCACGATGCGACCTCCGCGCAGATCGCCCTGGCCTGGGTGGTGCATCAGGAGGGCATCATCGCCATCCCGAAGGCCAGCAGCCGGGAGCATGTCCGCCAGAACATCGCGGCGCTCGACATCAAGCTGACGCCGCAGGACATCGCCGATCTCGACCGCGCCTTCCCGCCACCAGCGCGCAAGCGCGGGTTGGAGATGATCTGACTATGTCCCCGCCAGCCCCTTCAGCCGGTAGAGCGCTTCCAGTGCCTCGCGCGGCGTCATCTCGTCGGGATTGATCTCGCCGAGCGCCGCCCCCAGCGCATCGCTTTTGGGCGGCCTCAGTGCTTCCCGCTTCACCGCCACCGAAAACAGCGGCAAATCGTCCACCAGCCGGTTCGTCTTGCCCGAAACCTCACCTTCCTCAAGCTGGTGCAGCACTTCCTTGGCCCGGTGGACCACCGCTTCCGGCAGGCCGGCCAGCCGTGCCACCTGCACGCCGTAGGAGCGGTCGGCGGCCCCCTTGCCGACCTCGTGCAGGAAGACGACGTCGTTTTCCCATTCCTTGACCCGCATGGTCACGTTGGAGAGCCGCGCCAGCTTGCCGGCCAGCGAGGTCATTTCGTGAAAGTGAGTAGCGAAGATCGCCCGGCAGCGGTTCTTCTCATGCAGATATTCCACGGCCGCCCACGCGATCGACAGGCCATCGAAAGTGGCGGTGCCGCGGCCGATCTCGTCGAGGATCACCAGCGCGCGTTCACCAGCCTGGTTGAGGATCGCCGCCGTCTCGACCATCTCGACCATAAAGGTCGAGCGGCCGCGCGCCAGATCGTCCGAGGCGCCGACCCGCGAGAACAGCCGGTCGACGACGCCGATATGGGCCGATGTCGCCGGCACGAAGGAGCCGGTCTGGGCCAGGATGGCGATCAGTGCGTTCTGCCGCAGGAACGTCGATTTGCCGCCCATGTTCGGGCCGGTCAGGAGCCAGATCGCGCCGTTCTTGGCGCTGCCCTCCGGCGACAGGTCGCAATCATTGGCAACGAACGGGCCTTCGCCCGAACGGCGCAAGGCCTGTTCGACCACCGGATGCCGCCCGCCCGCAATCTCGAAGGCAAGGCTGGAATCCACCACCGGCCGGCACCAGGCTTCGCTCTCCGAAAGCAGCGCGAGCGCCGCCGAGACGTCGAGCACGGCCAGCGCATCCGCGCCGGCGCGGATATTCTCCGCTTCACCGACCGCTTCCATCGTCAGCGCGTCGAAGGCGGCAAGCTCGATGCTGAGCGCCCGGTCTGCGGCATTGGCGATCTTGGTCTCGAGTTCGGCGAGCTCGGTTGTGGTGAAGCGCATGGCGTTGGCCATGGTCTGGCGGTGGATGAAGCGCGCCTTGGCGCCATCGCTGCCGGTCATCACCGCATGATGGTTGGCGGTCACCTCGATATAGTAGCCAAGCACATTGTTGTGCCGGATTTTCAGCGAGCGGATGCCGGTCTCGTCGATCAGCGAGCGCTCCAGCCCGGCGATCACCTTTCGCGATTCGTCGCGCAGCGCCCGCATCTCGTCGAGATCGGCATGGTAGCCGCCGCGCAAGAAGCCGCCATCGCGCTTGAGCAGCGGCAGGTCATCGCCAAGCGCCTGCGTCAGATGCTGGGCCAGCGCCTGGGGCAGCGCATGGATGGCGGCCAATGCCGCCGCGATTTCCGGGGGCAGGGCGGTCGCGGCAAAGATTTCGGCGATCGCGCCTGCCGCCTCGAAGCCGGCGCGCAGCGCGCCAAGGTCGCGCGGCCCACCCCGGTTGAGCGCCAGCCTGGACAGCGCGCGCGGCATGTCGGCGACGCTCTTCAGACTCGACCGCACCGCCTGGCAGAGCCGCGTCTCGGAGCGGAAGAACGACACCGAATCCAGCCTGGCGCCGATCGCAGCCGGATCGGTCAGCGGCGCCATCAGCCGGTCGGCGAGCAGCCTTGCGCCGCCGCCGGTCACCGTGCGGTCGATCGCCTTGAACAGCGACCCTTCGCGGCTGCCCGACAGCGTGCGCAGCAGTTCCAGATTGCCCCGTGTCGCCGGATCGATGAACAGGGTCGAGCCCTGCTCTTCGCGCTCGGGCCGCGACAGCGGCGGGCGCTCGGCCTTCTGCGTCTTCTCGACATAGGCGATGGCGCCGGAGATCGCCGACAGTTCGGCGCGCGAAAAGGCGCCAAAGCTATCCGGCGTCGCCACATCGAAGAAGCGGGCGATGCGTCCCGTGGCCGATGCCGAATCAAACAGCGACGGCGGCTGCGGGCTGGCGACGCGGCCGAGCACCTCGAACACCGGCTTCAACTCCGGATCGTGGAACACCGGCTCGGCGACGATCAGCTCGCGCGGATCGACTCGGAAGATGTCGGCCAGCAGCCGGTCGGCGGTGGTGTCGGTGACGCGGAAGGCGCCGGTCGAGATGTCGATCCAGGCCAGCGCGAAGGAGTGGTCCGCTCCGCCTTTCACCCGCCCCAGTGCCATCAGGAAGCTCGATTCCGAGGGGGCCAGCAATTTGTCCTCGGTGATGGTGCCCGGTGTCACCAGCCGCACGACGTCGCGGCGCACCACCGATTTGCCGCCGCGTTTCTTGGCCTCGGCCGGATCCTCGATCTGTTCACAGACGGCGACGCGGAAACCCTGGCCGATCAGCTTCTGCAGATAGTCGTCGGCGGCATGCACCGGCACCCCGCACATCGGGATGTCGAGCCCTTGATACTTGCCGCGCTTGGTCAGCACGATGCCGAGCGCCCGGCTCGCCTTCTCGGCATCGTCGAAGAACAGCTCGTAGAAATCACCCATGCGATAGAACAGCAGCGAATCGGGGTTCGCCGCCTTGATCTCGATAAATTGCTCGATCATCGGCGTGGCACCGGCATGGACGGTCGGCGCCGGCGTCATCGCCTCGGGGGCGTCTGGCTCGTTCGGGCTGTGCATGTTCATGCGCGGCACGCTAGCAGATGTGATGATGCGGTTTAATGCCAGCGCCTCGAAAAACAGGGGACGACGGGACGGCAGCTTGTCCGCAATTGCCGATGCGGACGGCGATTCCGGCGCACTGGCGGTTTACACGCGGCGGCGCGTGGTCTTAATTCGGACCGAAACAAAGCACCCGCTTCAAGGAGGTGCTGCACCGGCGAGGAAATCAAGAACATCATGGCCAGGAAAACCGAGAACAGCGGTCCGTCCGTCAGTGCGCAGGAAGCGCTCGAATTCCACGCCATGGGGCGGCCGGGCAAGCTGGAGGTCGTCGCCACCAAGCCGATGGCGACGCAACGCGACCTCAGCCTCGCCTATTCGCCTGGTGTCGCGGTTCCGGTTCTAGCCATCGCCGAAGACCCCTCGCGCGCCTTCGACTACACGACGCGCGGCAACATGGTCGCCGTCATCTCCAACGGCACGGCCATCCTCGGTCTCGGCAATCTCGGCGCGCTGGCCTCCAAGCCGGTGATGGAGGGCAAGGCGGTGCTGTTCAAGCGCTTCGCCGATGTCGATTCCATCGACCTCGAGGTCGACACCGAGGACGCCGACGAATTCATCAACTGCGTGCGGTTCCTCGGGCCCTCTTTCGGCGGCATCAACCTCGAGGACATCAAGGCGCCGGAGTGCTTCATCATCGAGCAGCGCCTGCGCGAATTGATGGACATTCCCGTCTTTCACGACGACCAGCACGGCACCGCGATCATCTCGGCCGCCGGCCTGATCAACGCGCTGGAGATCACCGGTCGCGACATGAAGACCACAAAAATGGTCTGCAACGGCGCTGGCGCCGCCGGCATCGCCTGCATCGAGTTGATGAAGGCGATGGGCTTTGCGCCGGAAAACATCATCCTGTGCGACACCAAGGGCGTCGTTTTCCAGGGCCGCACCGAAGGCATGAACCAGTGGAAATCGGCGCATGCGGTCAAGACCGAGGCGCGCAGCCTCGCCGAGGCGCTCGACGGCGCCGACGTCTTCCTCGGCCTCTCCGCCAAGGGCGCGCTGACCACCGCCATGGTGCAGTCGATGGCCAAGAACCCGATCATCTTCGCCATGGCCAATCCCGACCCGGAAATCACGCCGGAGGAGGTCGCCGAAATCCGCACCGACGCCATCATGGCCACCGGGCGTTCTGATTATTCCAACCAGGTCAACAACGTGCTCGGCTTTCCCTACATCTTCCGCGGCGCGCTGGATGTCAGGGCAACCACCATCAATGACGACATGAAGATCGCCGCCGCGCAGGCGCTGGCGGCATTGGCGCGCCAGGATGTGCCCGACGATGTAGCCGCTGCCTACCAGGGCAACCGGCCGAAATTCGGCCCCAACTACATCATCCCGGTGCCGTTCGACCCGCGCCTGATCTCGGCCATTCCGATCGCGGTCGCCAAGGCGGCGATGGATTCAGGCGTCGCCCGCAAGCCGATCCTCGATCTCGACCGTTACGCGCAGGAGCTGTCGGCCCGCCGCGACCCGATCGCTTCGACCCTGCAGCGCATCTACGACCGCGTGCGCCGCCAGCCCAAGCGCATCGTCTTCGCCGAGGGCGAGGAGGAACAGGTCATGCGTGCCGCCGTCTCCTATGTGAACCAGCGGCTCGGCACCGCCATCCTGCTCGGACGCGACGACGTCATCAAGGAGAACGCCAAGCACGCCGGCATCGACCTCAACAAGCAAGGCATCGAGATCATCAATGCAAGGCTGTCGCGCCGCAACGGCATCTACACCGACTATCTCTACGAGCGCATGCAGCGCAAAGGCTTCCTGTTCCGCGACTGCCAGCGCCTGATCAACAACGACCGCAACCATTTTGCCGCCTGCATGGTGGCGCTGGGTGATGCCGATGGCATCGTCACCGGTGTCACCCGCAACTATTCGACCGCGCTCGACGACATCCGCCGCGTCATCGACGCCAAGCCCGGCCACCGCGTCATCGGCGTCTCGATCGTGCTGGCGCGAGGCAGGACCGTGCTGGTCGCCGACACCGCCGTGCACGACATGCCGAACGCCGAGCAGATCGCCGACATCGCCGAGGAGGCCGCGGGCTTCGCCCGCCGCATGGGCTATGAGCCGAGGCTTGCCATGCTCGCCTATTCCACCTTCGGCCATCCACAGGGCGAGCGCTCCGAACGCGTCCAGGAGGCGGTGCGCATCCTCGACAAGCGCCGCGTCGATTTCGAATATGACGGCGAAATGGCCGCCGACGTCGCGCTCAACGCGCGCGCCATGGCGCAATACCCGTTTATCCGGCTGACCGGCCCGGCCAATGTGCTGATCATGCCGGCGTTCCACTCGGCCTCGATCTCGACCAAGATGCTCCAGGAACTCGGCGGCTCGACCGTGATCGGCCCGCTGCTGGTCGGGCTGAACAAGCCGGTGCAGATTGTTTCGCTGAACGCCAAGGACAGCGATATCGTCAACATGGCGGCGATAGCGGCGTATACGGCGGGTACCTAAGAAAGGCAAAAAAGTGTACCCTATCGGATAGAATGGTGTGCAGAGGGCGACGGTTGGCTCTGTATCCGACGAACGAATGGGAGCTAGGGAGCTTGCCTTAGGCGTAGGGTATGACAACGGAGGGCGCTATTGCGAGGCAATGGGCGGACTTTATGCCAATATATCAGCGAGGTTGTTTGGATCGGTCGGCTTTCTTTGAGCCAAAAGGCCAACCAGCGCTTTGTCGCCTTTGGCCGTAATGCGCCAATAGCTTCCCTTGTCATTTACCCCGCGCTTTTTTATACCCTGATCAATCAAACCCAGAGCCCGGAATTGAATCAGTACTTCGTTCCATGACTCTAGATTTATGCTCGGATTGCCAACTACGCTGTAACCTGACGGAACAGAGACCAATCCATTGAACCGAGATAATATCTCTTGAAGATCGACTTCTGTCGTTTCGTTAATTAGGGCAGGGCCGATATCCTTAAATAGCTCGTCCCATGTGGTTTTTGCTCGCCATCTATCTTCTGATCTTGAGTAGCTAGAATTGTCAAATAACGTCCTCATGCCATAAACTACAATCATGTTGCTCCCAGAGGCTAGCGAGTCGTCAACGTCATCTCCGGGTTTATTTGCAAGGACCTCTTCTCGAAGCTTTGCATTTTCTTCGGTCAGCTTGCTGATCGTTTCCAGTAGCGCAACTGGAGAAGAGCCATCGTTTCTGATCCATCCAGGTCGCGGATTGACCTTAATTTCGCGGACGAGCGACCGCGAAACGAGACCGCCGAGTTCAGAGGCGCTTGCCCATATTCCAACCGGATGATCCTTCTTTACCTCGGCTCGGAACACTTCTAGCTTCCTGCGCAATTGCTCATCCTTTTCGCTCTTGCCGGCTGGTATCTGGTCCGGATTTCCATGAACAAAAGCGAGTACCGGCAGCCCTATTTTCTTTGCGTATCTATACTCTTTCTCAGTGTAACTGATGCCCTCGTCAGCAACGGACCCATAACGACCACCTATAATCAAAACGTAGTAATCGCATTCGTCGATGACTCGCTTTATGACACTCCATTGGCTTTCATTGGATGCAACGAACGCCTCCATCCCAGTTGGGATACAGTCCAGCTCCCATAGAGCCTGAATAACTTCCGCACGCTCCTCGATCAGGTCAGTAAACGTCGAACTGACAAATATTTGGTGCCGAATTGAATAGGACAACTTTGACTCTCCCCATGCTGGCGGAGACAGTTATCGGATCCTGCAATAATTGACCAGAGCACCTACAGCCCGGTCGTTCCGCGCTCCCAACAAGCGCGTTGCGAGGGCGCCGCATGTCGCGCAAAGCCCTGAAATCGACTATACGCCCGCGTATGATGTGAACAGCCGCCATTCGCCACGATGTCGAGCGCGCAACCTTACCGTCAACTTTTCTCGTATCGTGTTCGCGCGCTTCTCCGTCGATGAGCGCATTGCGCGCCATTTCGCTGAGTTCGATGAGCCGCAAACGTCTTTGTCGAGTTTTCTGCGCCGCACTGCGCCAATCCTTTTGCAGGTGTTTGCGGCGCACTGTGACGGCCGATTTCCTCGGAAAATTTGATCGCAAAATCGCCGAAAAATAGATCGGAATTAGTTGCGGAATTAATCGTGGAATTAATCGCGTATTCTATCGTGGAATTGCCCCGGAGATGACAATGGTATTAAGCCTGGAATTAATTGTGGAATTGATAGCGATGATTATATCGCTATTATCATTTAGATTATCATCAGTTGTTCAAATAGATAATTAGATAAGCTACAGAACGTGCGCACGAATGAAGTAACGGTATGAATTTTTCTTGACTCAAGGCTGGCAATCTGGAATCTTTATGGGGTCGCTCCAAAAGCGAACGCCCCGACTGCGAATCGGGGCGTAACGGCAGGTGGTGCCTGCTAACTCTCAAGGACCTTTGCCAGGTAGATCGAGAGGTGTTCAATGCGAAAAGGTCGCATTATAGGTAGTTAGTGGTCGGTTGCGCTTCTCAGATTCACCACCTGCGGAGCGCACCCGCCACGTTGTCTATTAATACTAGATCTAATTGCTTCGTCAATTATTATCTGGTCTTTATTATGTTAGTCTGGCTTAGGCGTTGACGGAGACCTGTACCGCTTGATGACGGCAGCTAAGTTGCCGTAGGCCTCCTTTGAGACTTCATCAAAAGCCTTTATCGCATCCTCTTTGAGTTTACTGCGCTCAAGTATCATGGCCATAAGGTGACCAACAATGTATTGGCTGAATATGTCCAGGTCTGAATTGAATGTAGTCAATTCTTCTTGCGTGATCGGCTGCTCCGATCGCGTAAAGAGCTCCTTCTTAAAGCTCTGAATGCCGACCACTTTAGTCCTAAATATCTTTCTGGTGTTCTTCCCTGTAAAGAAGCTATAGGAATCATGCACGTAGCGGTTTCGAGTCGGTCTCAGATCGTTGTCAAGAAAATGCAATGCCTTTTCTAATTTGGCGTATGATTTTCGATCTTCGACGATAAAAGCCAGTGCCTTTATCAGTTCGCACTTTCTGGACAGATCGAGGATACTAGTTGCAACATCTAAATGAGCCGACGGCGCTTTTATGTATTTTCCTAAGATCATGCCGAGATGCGCGTCGATCTGAGACCAGTTCACGCAGATTGCCCCGATCTGGAACGTAATCATCCGGGATTCGGCTGTCGGATAAACAAAGTCGTCAATCACGGCATCTGCCCCCGAGATTCGCCCGCCAGCACGTTACACCATCATTGGCGCAAACTAGCACAGGGTTCGTTGCCTATCGCCTGAATGCCTACTCCTGTGGGTCCAGCGCAGGCGCGCGCCTGCGCTTTTTCGCTCAACGATTCTGTTCGGCCCGCAAATAATCGCGCCGATGTTACCTCGAACTAGTGGCAGCAGGTCCTGCGCCATGAGGTTGTCGACCGACGCCATGCCGCCGTCATTGACCGCTTCGCGGACTGCCCGCCCCGGATGGTGGAAGATTAGGCTGGATTTCGCGTCGACCTTTAGGCCTTCGTTCTCGAACCGTTCCTCCCATCAGGCGGTGGTGTTCTCTAGCAGCAGCCTATGCCTGGCGAGATTAGCTAGCCGCACCCCTGCCTGGATGTCTGCAATCGCAGGAATCCTGCGATTCAAGCCGAATTTGCGGGTAGATCACCGCGATCCATAAGAGATTGATAATATCCGGTTGTTATACCAGGGAGCTGTCGTCGATGTGCCAGAGCGGCATTTCGGACAGACTGGGGTGGTGACAATCATGGATTTGCAGCCGTGAAGCACGATACGAGTCCGGCATCAATGGTCGGTCAGGGAGCCTATCACGACGAGCGCCTGGATGCGCTTCTCAGCATCACCGGGCGCATGGACGGCTACCTCTACCGTTGCCGCAACGATGCGTCCTACACCATGCTCTACATCAGCGACGGCATTCTCACCGTCAGCGGTTATCGGCCAAGCGATTTCATTCACAACGCCGTGCGCGACTATGTCTCGGCCATCCACCCGGATGACCTGCCTTCGGTCTATGCCGCCGTCGACGCCGCGCTCGAAGCGCGCTGCAACTGGAACGTCGACTACCGCATCGTGCCGCGGGTCGGCGAACCGCTCTGGGTCCGCGAGATCGGCGGCGGTGTCTGGGACGATGCCGGCGAACTCGAATTCCTCGAAGGCTTCGTCGTCGACATCAGCGACCGCAAGGTTGTCGAAGACCTCAATTCCCAGCTGCTGCTGGATCTGAAAACCGCCAACGAGGAGCTCTCGGCGCAAAAACGCGAGATCGAACTGGCGAAGCTGCAGAGCGACCATTCGGCCAACCACGACGCATTGACCGACTTGCCCAACCGGCGCGCCTTCCACGACGAACTCAAATCGGTGGTGGCCCGCTGCGGCGTCACCGGCGAGGCGGCGGGTCTTCTGTTCATCGATCTCGACCGGTTCAAGGAAGTCAACGACACGCTCGGCCACGAGGCCGGCGATGCACTGCTGCAGCGGGTGTCAAGCCAGCTTCGCTCGATCCTGCGCAGTGCCGATTTCGTCGCCCGGCTTGGCGGTGACGAGTTCGCCTTCCTGTTCTCGGGCGACGCCGATCTGGCACAGCAGAAAGCCGTGCGCGTCGCCGAACGCATCCTGGAACGGTTGCGGATAAAGGTTCCCACCCCGAATGGCGCCATCCAGGTCGGCTGCACCGTTGGCGTGGCCATGTATCCGGCGGAGGCCGCCGATTCCGAAGCGCTGATCGCGCTCGCCGACCGGCTGATGTACATCGGAAAAAAGAGCGGCCGCAACCGGCTGGTCACCGCCAAGGAAATGGCGCCGCAACAGCCGTCGTCCAGGCCCCGCCACCCGATCCGCAAGACTGCCTAGGCGCGGCGTACACAAGGCCTCAAATCCGAGCGCCTGGGACGAAGGCACTCAGCCCGGCGCGAATACGCGCGCGGCTTCGATCACCTCGTCGACCTGATCCTGTCGCAGCAAGTCGATTGGGACGCGGCCGTCGAGCTGCGCCGAGGGCCGCGTCAGCCACAGCCATGCGAGCCTTGGATTGGTGATCAGCGACAGCACGTCGCGAATGCCTGCAACCGGCCGTCCATCGACGAACTGCGCCAGCGGGAAGACATGTTTGCGGCCGCCCTTGCGCAAGGCGATGACCTCGCCCCGCCGCTGCCAGCGGTGCAGGGTCGAGCGGGCGATACGCAAATTTTCCTCCAGATAGGTCGAGCCGGCGACGCGGCCCGCCCAGTCCTCGATCAGCATCGATTCGAGATCGTCGGATTTTGGCAGCGAAGGAGGCTCGACATCGACCAACGGGGTCGCCGGCGGATTGATCACGCCGGCTATACCGGCTTCGCTGCGGCGCGCGGCTTCCGCCGCCAGCGCGCGCACGAATTTCGAGGCCAGGCCGGGCAGGTCGGCATGGATGGCGTCGATAGCGCGCTGGTGCTTCGGTGACAGCAAGGTGACGGCGGACGCTATGCTGCCGGCGATTTTGCCGACCGAGACCATGGTGGGCTTGTTGATGGCCTCGTCATAGTGGGCAAGCGCGCGTTCGACGTCTTCGGCGACCATCTCGGCGAAGTCGTCCTGCTTGAGGCCCTGGATCTGAAATCTGTTCATACATCTGTCTTCTGGGCCGCGCTCTCCTCCCACGGATGCGGCCGGTTTGTTGGACTTCTAGAGCGGAAAGCGGAAATCGCGGCGGCAACAGATGCTGCGGCCCGACAGCTCGCTGTCTTGCATTTCTTGACATCCCAACTGGCTGTTGGCGCCCCGAAAGGTCAGTCGCGGGGCGCCAGATTGCGTGTAGGTGCGATGTGTGACAGCCGCGCGACGGTGAGAAGCGGAGGCGGCCTTCCCTTCTCCCCCTGTGGGAGAAGGTGGATTGGCGCGCAGCGCCAAGACGGTTGAGGGGTGTTGGACGGAGTACCGTCAGTGCCAAGCTGGAGCACCCCTCATCCGTCGCCTTCGGCGACACCTTCTCCCACAGGGGGAGAA
Source organism: Mesorhizobium sp. M0088 (assembly GCF_040322895.1). Lineage (NCBI taxonomy): Bacteria > Pseudomonadati > Pseudomonadota > Alphaproteobacteria > Hyphomicrobiales > Phyllobacteriaceae > Mesorhizobium > Mesorhizobium sp. M0088. Next base: position 235,139 of record NZ_JAMYUI010000001.1, on the reverse strand, counting down.
GGGAAGAGCTTTCTCTACAGCAACCCCGCCTGCTCAGCCTCGCGGCGCAGATTCTGCCGTGGCCTGGGGCCGATCTGCTGGATCACCAATCCGGCCGCCAGTGAGCCAAGGTCGCCGCAAGTCTGCAGGTCGCGGCCTTGCGTGTAGCCATGCAGGAAGCCGGCGGCATAGAGATCGCCGGCGCCCGTCGTGTCGACCAGTTCCTTGATGGCGGTCGCCTTGATGACCACGGTCTCGTCGCCGCGCACGATCACCGAGCCTTTTTCCGAGCGGGTCACGGCGGCGATCCGGCAATCCTTGCGGATCTGGGCCAGCGCCTCGTCGAACGACGATGTCTGGTAGAGCGACTTGATCTCGTGGCTGTTGGCAAAGACGATGTCGACCGTGCCCGAACGCATCAGCTCAAGGAATTCGTCGCGGTAGCGGTCGACGCAGAACGAATCCGACAGTGTCATCGACACTTCTCGGCCTGCCGCGTGCGCCAGCTTCGCCGTCTGGCGGATTGCCTCCTTGGCGCGCGGCGGGTCCCACAGATAGCCTTCGAAATAGGTCACCTTGGCGCCAGACGCCTTGTCCGCTTCGACATCCTCAGGGCCAAGCTCGACGCAGGCGCCGAGATAGGTGTTCATCGAGCGCTCGCCGTCGGGCGTGACGAAGATCATCGAGCGCGCCGTCGGCGGCTCGCCCTTGAGCGGCGTGGTGTCGAAGGCGACGCCCTGCGCGTGGATGTCGTGCGCGTAGATTTCGCCCAGCGCATCGTTGGAGACCTTGCCGAAGAAGGCGGCGCGGCCCCCAAAGCTGGCGACACCGGCCGCCGTGTTGCCGGCGCTGCCGCCGGACGCCTCGATCGCCGGACCCATGCGGCTGTAGAGCAGTTCGGCGCGTTGTGTGTCGATGAGGTTCATCGCGCCCTTGATGATGCCGTTGGTCTCGAGGAATTCCTCGTCGCACTGGGCGATGATGTCGACAATGGCATTGCCGATGCAAAGCACGTCATAATCCGGCATCAAAATCTCCGCCAAAAACCCGAGCCGGCTTCTTGCCACGCCGGCCCGGCGCGGGTCTAGCGATTTGAAACCGGTTTGCCTAGGGCGTGACACGCAACTTTGGCGGAACAGGCAAAAGGCGCATCAGCCGCGAGGCGCTATGACAATTCGACCGTGGCCGAAGCATTTCATCGCCGGACCGCCTACAAGCATGGCTCACCCGATCCCGTTTGAAGGCGAGCCATGCCGACAAAGAACGAGCCTGCAAAGAACGACATGACCACCGACCTTGCGCTGCTCGTCGTGCTGGCGGTGCTCTGGGGCGCCTCCTACACCTTCATCAAGATCGGAGTCGAAACCATCCCGCCGGTCACCTTCATCGCCGCCCGCACCCTGATTGCCGGTGGTATCTTGTTTGCCATCCTCCGCTGGCGCGGGCTCGCCATGCCGGGCGATGCGGCAAGCTGGCGCCGCTTCGCCTTCCAGGCCTGCCTCAACAGCGTCATCCCGTTCACCCTGATCGCCGCGGCGGAACGTTCGGTCGATGCCGGCCTCGCCACCATCCTGAATGCGACCTCGCCGATCTTCACCTTCCTCTTGACAGCGCTCATCACCCGCCACGAGCCGGTCACGGTGCGCAAGCTGATTGGCGTCGGCGCCGGCATTGCCGGCATCTGTCTCATCATAGGCACGCAGGCACTGGGTGGTCTCGGTCATGAATTGTGGGCGCAGTTGGCCATCGTAGCGGCAACAATCTGCTATGCCGGGGCCGCCATTTTCGGCCGCGGCTTCAAGGGTCTCGATCCGATGCTGCCTGCCGCCGGTTCGATGCTGTGCGGCGCCGTCATCCTCGTGCCCCTCAGTCTGGTGTTCGACCAGCCATGGACGCTGGCGCCATCAACGGCGTCGATCCTGGCCCTGCTCAGCCTGTCGGTCTTTTCCACCGCACTGGCCTTCGTCATCTATTTCCGCCTCATCCACACGTTGGGTTCGGTCGGCACCACCTCGCAGGCCTATCTGCGCGTACCGATCGGCGTCGGCATCGGCGCTCTCTTCCTCGGCGAAAGCCTTGGTTCGACGGCATGGCTGGGCATGGGTTTTGTCGTGGCCGGGGTCGCTGCCATGACCATACCGGTTCGCAAGCCGGCGTTTGCACGGTAAACACCCGCCGGCTTGTGCTCATGGGCTGCGCTGCCTATCTCGGAAGCATCCGCCTTCTAGGCGGCGTCCGCTAACCGGGGGGGTGACAAGGTGATTTTCGACGCTGCCCGCACTGCCGCTCTCGAGCTGCTTTCGCCTCCCTTTCGGGCCGTGTTCCTCAAGACATTGGGTCTGACACTGCTGGCGCTGGTGGCTCTGTGGTTCGGCTTGACCAGCCTCGTCGAGTGGCTGGCGTTGCCGTGGCTGCAGACGCTGTTGCCTGGCATGCCGTCCTGGGCCGGCTGGCTCGGCGGCATCATCGCCGCAATAGCGCTTGCCTTCGGCATGGCGTTGCTCATCGCGCCGGTGACGGCTGTTGTCGCCGGCCTGTTCCTGGACGATATCGCCGAAGTGGTCGAGCGCACCGACTATCCCGGAGATCCGACCGGTCGCGCCATGCCTGCGCTGCGCTCGCTGGTGCTGTCGGCGCGATTCCTCGGCGTCGTCATTCTCGGCAACATCGTCGCGCTGCTGCTTCTCCTGGTGCCGGGCGTCAACATAGCCGCTTTCTTCATCGTCAACGGCTATCTGCTCGGGCGCGAGTTCTTCGAATTTGCCGCCATGCGCTTTCGCGGGGAAGATGAAGCCAGGGCCTTGCGCAGGCACTATGCCGGCACGGTGTTTCTCGCCGGGTTGCTCATCGCGGCTTTCCTCGCCGTGCCGTTGCTCAACCTGCTGACGCCGCTCTTCGCCGCCGCCATGATGGTGCATCTGCACAAGGCGATCTCGGTGCGGGAAGTGGCTCGCTCCTCGCGCCGCTGAGCATTCTTCAGCGCAACAGGAATCCGCGTCCGAGCTCGTCGTCCGCTTCGACGATAAACTCCGTCCTGCCACTATAATAGGCGCGGCCGCCGACGCGGGCGATGATGGCCTCGTGTGGGCCGGCCTTCGCCGTCCGCACCACGGCTCCGGAAAAACGCGAGCCGGCAATGCTCTCGAACATGCGCGTCTGCCCGATCGCGATCTCACCCTTGGCATGCATGGCCGCCAGCCTTGCGGTGACGCCGGAGCCGGTCGGCGAGCGGTCGACCTCGGCCTCGGCGAAGACGCAGATGTTTTTGGTCACCTCGGCGGAAAACGTGTCGCGGCCATCGGTCAGGATGGTGCCGTAGAGGAAGGCAAGGTCGCCGTGGTCTGGATGCGACAGCGGAAATTCAGCCTTGAGCCTGTCCGTCAGCGCGGTTGCCGCATCGACGAAATCGCGCACCCGGCTTCTGCCGAATTCGAGCCCGAATTGGTGACAATCGGCCAGCGCGTAGAAAGCGCCGCCATAGGCGACGTCGAAGCCGATCGTGCCGTGGCCCGCCAGCTCTATCGTCTGCCCGCCGGCGAACAGAAACGCCGGCACGCTTTCGAACGCCACCGCACCGGCCTTGCCGTCCCTGACCTCGACCGAGGCGACGACCAGCCCGCACGGCGCCTCGATATTGACTGTCGTGATTGGTTCCTGTTTCGCCACCAATCCTTCATCTACGGCGTAGCGGCCGAGCGCGACGATGGCGTGGCCGCACATCGTCGAATAGCCCTCATTGTGCATGAACAGCACGGCGAGGTCGGCGCCGGGCAGGTCGGGTTCGACCAGCAGGGCGCCATACATGTCGTAATGGCCGCGCGGCTCGAACATCAGGATCTTCCTGAGATGATCGAGATGGTCGCGCACATAGGCGCGCTTTTCCAGGATCGTGCCCTTGGGGACACTGGGATAGCCGCCGGTGACGATCCTGAGCGGCTCGCCGCCGGTATGCATATCGACGACGGTAAGCGTCATGCGATGGGCCCCGTTCAAGCTGAAGACTTGCCGAAGAGGGCTTGCAATTTGCCGAACGGCATGGCGGCGCGGGTGAAGCCGAAGGTGCCGTCCTGCTGGATCTCGCGCGCCGCCGTTTCCAGCATGCCATAGGCGAAATTGGTCAGCCACGGCCCGAGCGAGATGCGCTTGACGCCGGCCATGGCGAGGTCGGCGATGGTGAAGCCAGGCTTTGCCATGACATTGACCGGCTTGTTGACCGCCGAGCAGAGCGTGCGGATCATCTCGACGTCGCCGATACCGGGCGCATAGAGCACGTCGGCGCCGGCCTTCTCGAAGGCCTGCAGCCGCTTGATGGTGTCGTCGAGGTCGGACTTGCCCCACAGGAAATTCTCAGCCCGCGCCGTGAAGACGAAATCGCGCTTCAGCGCCCGCGCCGCCTCCGCCGCCGCCGCAACGCGCTCGACGGCGTGCGCGAAATCATAGATCGGCTTGTCCGGATCGCCGGTGTGGTCCTCGATCGAGCAGCCGGCAAGACCGGCCGCTTCCGCCGCGAAGATGGTTTCGGCGGCCTGCTCGGCGCTGTCGCCCTTGCCTTTCTCGAGGTCGGCGGAGACAGGCAGGCTGGTCGCCGCCGTCACCTCGCGGCAATGGTGGATCATCTGGTCGAAGGTCACGGCGCCATCCGGCAGGCCGCGTGAAAAAGCAAAGCCGGCGCTGGTCGTCGCCAGCGCCGTGAAACCGAACGAGGCCAGCAGCTTCGTCGTGCCAATATCCCAGGGATTGGGCATGACGAAGGTCGAGGCATGCAGGTCGCGAAAGATCTTGCCCTTGTCCATGGTAGTTCCCCCATCATGTGCGGTGTGGCTAAGCGGATTTTATCCTGCCCGATTTGACCGGGCAAACGAATGCGGTTGGTTCAGAAGCGATTGGCGTTCTCTCCTGCCAATTTGTCCAGCGCGTCGGAATCCTTGGTGTAGCGCGATGTCTTCTTGTCCCAGTGATAGGTGACGGAGATCTCGTGGGACTCTGGTCTGGGCGGAGTGTCGTCGCAGCTTTCGCCGTTCAGCACAGTAGAGTCGGTCACGGTCACCTTGATGGCGGCATAAGGCTGACCATCGGCAATGCCCTGAAAAGCTACATCTTGCTTGCGGCTGTAGGCGCACAGGTTTTCATCGAACGTATAGATCATGTCGATCGGTTCGAACTTGTCGTCGCGGATCATGATCAGCGGCGTGATCACATAGTTCTGGCTCGAATTGAAATGCGCGCTCATGGTGATGAGGACGTCATCGTTGGCGCCGACGGAAAGCTTGCCCGGTTCGCGGAAATAGGTGCCGCGGTCGAGCGCGACATTGACGGCGTCGAGCAGCTTCGGCTTGGCCGTGATGTCGTAGAGCGCCAGCACAGCATAGCCTTCGGCGCTGTCGGGAGAATCGCCAAGGTCGAACAGCATGGTCAGCCGATCCTTGCCGCCGGCCTTGATGGCGAGCACCGCGGCATTGGAAAAGCCCGAAGTCTCGGGCGGCGAACCGCCGCCGTCCGGTCCCTCGATATGACGCATCTCGATCGGCAACCCACCCCTATAGAAGCCGTCCTTGTCCGCAGCGAGATCCGGAATGACCATCCTCGCGAGGTCGAGATAGGTGACATCCGTGCGGCCGGGCAGAGCGCTGCCGAGCTCCGGAAAGCTGATGGCTTGCGCGCCGGCCGCGGTCCATAGAAACGGCGCCAGCATCAAGGCGAGGATGAGGCGGAGCAGGCTGGGGTTCATGCGTGGCCTCGAGTTGGCGGTGCCAAGCTAGCACGGACAATCGAGGCGTACAGCTGCAGGCTGAAGATCAGGTCAGTGGATCGGCACCAGCCCGGCCAGCTCGCGCATGTCGTCGAACAGGATGCCGCCGGCCTGGATCAGGCCGGCGCGGTCGGAATAGGGATCGGCATGGTAGGAAAACACCCGCATGCCGGCGGCGATCCCGGCCTGCGTGCCGGCGACGCTGTCCTCGATGACGATGCAGTCGGCAGGCGCGAAGCCCATGGTCTTGGCCGCATGCAGGAACAGGTCCGGGAACGGCTTGCCACGGCTTACCATGGTCGAGGAAAACATCGCGTGTTCGAACAGCGGCAGCAGCCCGGTCTGGCCAAGTGTGATGTGCATCTTCGACACCCGGGCCGAGGTGGCGACGCAATAGGCGATACCGGCTGAACGCACGGCTTCGACGAACTCGCGGACGTAGGGGATCGCTTCGACGCCGTGGGCGAACAGGTCCGGCAGGCCGGCATTCCAGCGATCGACAAAATCGACGCCGAGCCTGACGCTGGTCTCTTCTTCGATCTCTTTCTGCACCGACGCCATGCTGCGGCCGGAGAAATTCTTGCGGCAATATTCGAAGCTCGTCGGATAGCCGGCAGTGGTCAGCCATTCGGCGAGACGCCGATTGGCCAGATTCTCTGTATCGACCAGGATCCCGTCGCAGTCGAAGATGACAAGCTTAGGCAGTTCAGACATCAGGCGGTGCCGGTCGATCCGAACCCGCCCGCGCCACGCGCCGTACCACCGGCCAGACTGCGCTCTTCCACGGTCGCCTGGGCCACCGCAGCGAAGATGATCTGGGCGATGCGCATGCCGCGCGTCACGGCAAAGTCCTCGTCGCCGAGATTGATCAGCAGCACCTTCACCTCGCCGCGATAGTCGCTGTCGATGGTGCCGGGCGTGTTCAGAACGGTTAGGCCATGTTTGAAGGCAAGGCCCGAGCGCGGCCGAACCTGACCCTCCATGCCTTCCGGAATTTCCAGGATCAGCCCGGTCGGCACCAAAGCGCGTTTTCCGGGCAGGATCAGCAGCGGCCGGTCCTCGGGCACCGCGGCGCGCAGATCCATGCCGGCGGCACCGGTGCTTTCATAAGCAGGAAGGGGAAGTCCTTCAGCATGCGGCAACCTGACGAAGCCGACGGTCGGACCGATGACGGAGGGAGTTTGAAGGGCTGCGCGCATAAAATCGATCCTATCGGCGCGAACGGCGATTCGGTCAACTCGACTGTAATTCTATCAACGGCTTTCTTTTGGGCGGCACTGTGACCTGGTTTCGGGCACAGGAGTTTTGATGGATTTGTTGCGCTGAAGGATTGCATGCTTGGTGATTGGCGAAAACGTCCATGCTTCGTCATCCACGGGCGAGCAAGGAGCGTAGCGACGCGGCGCAGACCCGAGGATCCATGCCGCGACTCCAACGGGTCACGACGGTGCAGAGTTCTGCGCCGTTGCACTCTTGGGTAGGTCACGGCATGGATACCAGGGTCTCCGCGACGCCGCTTCGCGGCTGCTCCGCCCTGGTATGACGAAGTTGGGGAGGCTTCGGCCAAACGCGAACGTAGCGCTACTACCGCAGTTCCATCGGAACGACGGTCGTTTCCTTGATTTCCTCCATCACGAAGGAAGCGGACACATCCGACAGCGCCACCTTGGCGATCAGCCGCTGGTAGAGCCGGTCATAGGCCTTCACGTCGGCGACGCGGGCGCGCAAGACATAATCGAGGTCGCCGGACATGCGGTAGACGCCGGTGATTTCGGGAAAGCCGGTCACCGCCGCCCGGAACTTCTGCAGCCACTCCGGATCGTGGTTGGACGTGCGGATCAGGATGAAGACGGAAAGGCCAAGCCCGAGCTTTTCGGCATCGACCAGCGCCACCCTGCCGGTGATGACACCAGCCTCTTCCAGCCGCCTCACTCGGCGCCAGCAGGCATTGCGCGACAGCGCCACCCGTTCCGACAGCTGGTCGACCGACAGCGTGCCGTCGCGTTGCAGCTCAGTGAGCAATTTCCGGTCGATTTCGTCAATTTCCAGCGTCATGTGGGATTTTTGTCCCAAGGATCACCGAAATACAAGGACATTTTGAGACCGATGAACCGGCGAAGCGTGTCAGGATACTCATATCAGGAACTTGAAGCGCTGAAGGGGAACCAGCATGTCGGTCGCCAAGATTTTCACCTCTCATCCGGCCAAGGTCGGCGAAACCTATTTCAGCCACATGGGTTTTGCCGCCTGGTTTTCGTCGCGCCTGTTGATGGCGGCGGGCGCCGCGCTCGTTCACGCTTTCTTGCCGTTTCTGTTTGAAACTACCGCCAGCCGAATCGTTCGCGAGCTTTATGAGCGGACGCACAACAGAGGCACACACGCGATCAAGGAGCCTGCGGCTCTTATGGATCGCGCCTAGAGGACGACAGAAGCGATGTGCCGGTGGGCGGCCTATCTCGGTGAAGCGGTCTTTCTCGAAGACATCCTCACGGCGCCCTGTCACTCGCTGATCGCCCAGAGCCATTGCGCCCAGGAAGCGAAATCGCCGACCAATGGCGACGGCTTCGGCCTTGCCTGGTATGGCGACCGCCCGGAGCCGGGTCTCTATCGCGATATCCTGCCGGCCTGGTCCGATCCCAATCTGAAAAGCCTGTGCCGGCAGATCAAATCCGGCCTGTTCCTCGCCCATGTACGGGCGTCCACCGGCGGCGCCACCAGCCGCATGAATTGCCATCCGTTCATCTCCGGCGCCTGGTCGTTCATGCACAACGGCCAGATCGGCGGCTTCGAGAAGATCCGCCGCGCGCTGGAGAATTCGCTGTCAGACGCCGTCTTCGACCAGCGCGAAGGCACCACCGATTCCGAACTCTTTTTCCTGCTGATGATCGACGAAGGGTTGGCCGGCGATCCGCAAGGCGCGGTGTCCCGCGCCACTAGCCGCGTGCTCGAAGCCTCGCGCCGCGCCGGCCTCGAACCAGCGCTGAAGCTCACCGCCGCCTTCTCGGATGGACAGGCGCTGCATGCGGTGCGCTATGCCACCGACGCCCACGCGCCGACGCTCTACACCTCCGTCTTGCGCAAGGGCGGCGGCCGCTGCATCGTGTCCGAGCCGTTCGACCGCGAGGGCGGCGACTGGCAAGCGATCCCGCCATCGAGTTTTGTCACGATGACGCGGGACGGCATCAGCATTCGCCCGTTTGCTCCAGCGGCGGCAAAGCTGGCGCTGGTCGGGTAAGTTTCTTCGCCGGATCGCAAATGCTGCAAAGTCGCGGGCCAGCGCCCCCCTCTGTCCTGCCGGACTCATCCCCCAAGTGGGGAGATTGGCAGTTTCGCCGACCGCGCGTTCTTGCAACATTGAAGATTGTCGAAGCCGTGACGCTATCCAATCTCCCCACTTGAGGGGGGAGATGGCCGGCAGGCCAGAGGGGGGCGCCGTAGAGTGCCGACATCGGCAGTACAACTTCGATCAAGCACTAGCGAATACCGAATGCTCAACTCCGCTTGAAATCGCGCCGCGTTCCGCCAATTGGTCAGGCACGCGCGGCCAAGCCGGAGCATTCCTCATGGACATCGTCTTCTCCTCAACCGTCGATCTCGCTGCAGCCATCGCCAAGCGCAAAATCTCCGCCGTGGAAGCACTCGACGCCTATCTGGCGCAAATCGATGCGCACAACCATGCGGTGAACGCCGTCATCTCGCTCGACAGGGAAGGCGCCCGCGAGCGTGCCAAGAAGGCGGACGCTGCCCAGGCGCGCGGCGCCGCACTCGGATCTCTGCATGGCGTGCCGTTCACGCTGAAAGACATGCACGAAACGTCAGGCATAAGGACCACGGTCGGCTTCCCGCCCTTTGCCGACTATGTCGCCAAGCAGGACAGCCCGGTCGTCATCAGACTGAAAGCGGCCGGCGGCGTGCTGATGGCCAAGACCAATGTCGCGGCCATGCTTTCGGACTGGCAATCGAACAACCCGCTGTTCGGCCGCACCAACAATCCATGGAATCTCCAGCGCACGGCGGGAGGCTCCAGCGGAGGCGCGGCAGCGGCAATTTGCTTGGGGATGACGCCGTTCGACGTGGGCACAGACATGCAGGATTCGATCCGGCTGCCGGCCGCCTTTTGCGGTGTTTATGGCTTGAAGCCGACGGAGCATCGTGTCTCGCTGGCCGGTGCCTTCCCCGATCCCGGCGGTGCCGCGCGCAGCGTGCGGCTGATGTCCTGCCTCGGGCCGTTGGCGCGCAGCGTGCAAGATTTGGCGCTGATTTATCAAATCATCGCCGGCCCGGATGGAAGCGACACCGATCTTGCTCCGGTGCCGGTCCAGGATATGCCGAAGCTCGACCCTAGGACATTGCGCATCGCCTTCGCGCCGTCCTTTCCCGGCTTTCCGGTGGCCGGCGACATCAGCGCCGCGGTCGAAAACCTCGCAAGGCAGCTGCAATCGGCCGGTGCCCTCGTTGAGGAGGCAAAACTGCCGAAACTCGATCTGCACCACGATCTGGAGCAGGGCGGCGCGCTGATCGGCATGATGCTGGAGGCCGCCCAGCCGGAGTCGCCGGAGGAGCCGACACCGGTCTCGCGCTGGTTCGAGGCACTCGCCCGCCGCGACAGGTCCATTCTCGCCTGGGACCGGTTTTTCGAAAACCATGACGCGCTGCTCTGCCCGGTCGCCATGACTTCCGCCTTCCCGCATTGCGAGCCGGGCACGCCGATCACGGTCGACGGCAAGGAGCAGAGCTACTGGATGCTGCCGGCCTATGGCGCCGTCTTCAACTACAGCGGCCATCCGGCGCTTTCCATCCCATGCGGACAGGGCAGCGAGGGCTTGCCGATCGGCTTGCAACTGGTCGGCAAACGCTGGTCGGAGTCACAGCTGCTCGGCATCGCCAGGGCAATCGAACCACTGACCGGCGGCTTTCGGCGTCCGCCCGCCTATTGAGCGAAACGCGACAATCCATAAGGGGCAAGTAAGGGGTCGCGCTCGCCGTCGAGGATTTCCCGAGCGGCGAACAGGCCGATGGCCGGCGCCAACGTGATGCCGGAATGCATGACGGCGACATAGACACCGTCCAAGCCCTCGGCGCGGCCAATGATCGGAAAGCCGTCGATCGGCGTCGGCCGGTAGCCGACCGTGTGGAAATCGAGTTCCAACCCATCGCTGTCGCGCAGCATGGCCTTCATGGCCGCAAACAGGGCGTGGGCGGTGGCTTCGGCATCCATGCCCGGATCGGCGCCGCCGAAATCCGAGCCGGCGATGATGCGGCCTTCCGCCGTCTGGCGCATGTGCAGCCGCTCGGCCAGCACCAGCCCGTTGAGCAGCTTTTCGTGCGGTCGCGAATGGACGATCAGGCCGGGCGGCGTTTCGATCGGCAGGTTGATCCCGGCGGTCGCGGCGATCTCCGGCGAGCCAACGCCGGCCGCGACCACCACCTCGTCCGATGCAATCAGGCCATGCGATGTGTCGACACCGGTGATCCTGCCGCCGGTCTGGACCAGGGCCGTCACCGTGCTGGAGATGGTCTTCGCGCCATGTCGCTTCGCGTCTGCCAATAGGGCACGGACGGCGGCCACGGGCTCTGCGACACCTTCTTCGGCAACATGCAGGGCAAAATCCGGAAGCTCGGTGAGATTGGGCTCGATGCGCGCTGCACCGGCGCGGTCGACTTGGCTGATGCCATAGCCCCAGGCGGAATGTTCCGTGGCGTAGGTTTCCATGTCGGCCGCCGGTAAGTCCCAGCACAGGCCGCCGCACCAGCTCAGCGGCAGGTCGGGCAGGTCCTGCGCCAGCCGCGACCATTCGGCCATCGCGCGGGTGCGCAGCCGGAAATAGGGCTCCGGATTGCCCCAGCTGGCGTTGATCCAGGCGAACGAATTTGGCGTCGCCACCCCACCGGCAGCACTGTCGGCAATCACCGTCACTTGCGCACCCGCTCTGCTCAGATGCCAGGCGGTGGAGGCACCGATGATGCCGGCGCCGATGACGATTACTTGTTTCGCCGCAGTCATGCTTGCTCCTCTGCCTCGTCATCCGGAGGGATGTTCATCCAGTGCCATCCCGGCAGCCGCTTGCCAACATCGCGCAGCGTAAAATATGCGGCAATGCACTGGCCGGAGCCACAGCACGACTGAGCTGTATGCTCTGACGGTGAGGCGGCGATCAGCAGCGCCCGAGCCGCCGGACCGGTCGACAGGCCGGCACTGCGCTGCTAGAAGCCCGGCCTGTCACACGGAAATCCCAGAGAATGCCCGAAGCAATAGAAGAAGAAGTGGCGCGCCGCCGCACCTTCGCGATCATCGCGCACCCGGACGCCGGCAAGACGACGCTCACCGAAAAGCTGCTGCTGTTCGGCGGCGCCATCCAGCTCGCCGGCGAGGTCAAGGCCAAGAAGGACAAGATCCAGACGCGGTCCGACTGGATGAAGATCGAGCGCGAGCGCGGCATCTCGGTCGTCACCTCGGTGATGACCTTCGAGTATGAGGACAATGTCTTCAACCTGCTCGACACGCCCGGCCACGAGGATTTCGCCGACGACACCTACCGCACGCTGTCGGCGGTCGACTCGGCGGTCATGGTCATCGATGCCGCCAAGGGCATCGAGCCGCGCACACTGAAACTGTTCGAAGTCTGCCGGCTGCGCGACATTCCGATCATCACCTTCATCAACAAGATGGACCGCGAAAGCCGCGATCCGTTCGAGATTTTGGACGAGATCGAACAGAAGCTGGCGCTGGATACTGCCCCCGTCACCTGGCCGATCGGCCGCGGCAAGAATTTTGCCGGCACCTATCATCTGGCGCTGAATGCCGTGCGCAGGGGCGACGCGGAGAAAGAACGCACGCCGGTCAACGGTCCCGCTTCCAACCGCGTCGCCGGCCTGCTGCCGGAAAACGAGCGCGAAGCCTTCATCGAGGAACTGGAGCTCGCGCGAGAAGCGTGCAGACCCCTTGATATAGAAGCCTTCCGCGAGGGCCATCTGACGCCGGTCTATTTCGGTTCGGCGCTGCGCAATTATGGCGTGCGCGACCTGATCGAGGCACTCGGCGCTTTTGGACCGCCGCCGCGCGCGCAGGAGGCGGACACCCGCAAGGTCGAGGCGACCGAAGAGAGGATGACGTCCTTCGTCTTCAAGATCCAGGCCAACATGGATCCCAATCACCGCGACCGCATCGCCTTCGTCCGTGTCTGTTCGGGCAAGCTCGAGCGCGGCATGAAGGCCAAGCTGGTGCGCACGGGAAAACCGATGTCGTTGTCGGCGCCGCAGTTCTTCTTTGCCCGGACCCGCGTCACCGCTGACGAGGCTTTTGCCGGTGATGTCGTCGGCATCCCCAACCATGGCACGCTGCGCATCGGCGACACGCTGACCGAAGGCGAGGAGATACTGTTCCGCGGCGTTCCGAATTTCGCCCCGGAAATCCTGCGTCGTGTGCGCCTCGGCGACGCGATGAAGGCGAAAAAACTCAAGGAAGCGCTGCACCAGATGGCAGAGGAGGGCGTCGTGCAGCTGTTTTCGCCGGAGGATGGCTCGCCGGCCATCGTCGGCGTCGTCGGCGCGCTGCAGCTCGACGTGCTGAAGGAACGGCTGAACTTCGAATACACGCTGCCGGTCGAATTCGAGATGTCGCGGTTTTCAGTGTGCCGCTGGATATCGGCCGACGACAAAGCCGAGACGCTTCGCTTCATCGAGGCGCATCGCGGTGACATCGCCCGCGACCTCGACAATGATCCGGTGTTCCTCGCCCAGCACGCTTTCTCGCTGAACTACGAAGCGGAACGCTGGAAGGCGATCAAGTTTGCCACGATCAAGGACTATCAGGTCCGCGACAAGGCGGCGTAGGCGCCAGTTTTCCCTTCTCCCCGTTCACGGGGAGAAGGTGCCCGAAGGGCGGATGAGGGGCAGCGCCGACCCTCGACTATCCTCTCGCCGCTTCCTCGATCCTGGCGATGTCGATCTTGCTCATCTGCATCATCGCCGACATCACGCGGCCGGCCTTGGCCCGGTCCGGATCCAGCAGCAGGCGCGGCAGCTGCTCCGGCACAACCTGCCAGGAGACGCCGAATTTATCCTTCAGCCAGCTGCATTGCGACGGTTGGCCGCCACCTTCGATGAGCTTGTCCCAGAAGTAATCCACCTCTTCCTGCGTCTTGCAGTCGATCGACTGCGACATCGCCTCGGTGTGCTTGAACTGCGGTCCACCATTGAGCGCCTGGAATTGCACCCCGTCGAGTTCGAACGTGGTCACCAGCACCTTGCCTTCATTGGCGTGGCCTTCGGGCCAGCGCATTACGCTCAGCACCTTCGAATTCTTGAAGATGGAGACGTAGAAATTCATGGCCTCTTCGGCCTGGCCGTCGAACCACAGGCAGGTGGTGATCTTTTGCATGTCGTGCTCCTCGGGTTGTTTTGGTTGCGTTACGGCGAAACGGCTGACTCCGAACGCGGTGCCATTTCCATGTCGTCTGCCCAAGGACGGGCATGCAGTGCGCCATCCGACAGTGCCACGCATTTTTTTGAGAGAATCTGGCGCATCGCAAAATTGTGGCCAGACCGGGCTTGCGCGTCTATAACGCCTGCGGTCCGAATTCAGCTCCGCCGCGCCATGCCTGGCTGCGGCCAGCCACCAAGGAAAAAACATGCCTGCCTATCGCTCCCGCACCACCACCCATGGCCGCAACATGGCCGGCGCTCGCGGCCTCTGGCGCGCCACCGGCATGAAGGACAGCGATTTCGGCAAGCCGATCATCGCGGTGGTCAACTCCTTCACCCAGTTCGTGCCGGGCCATGTCCATCTGAAGGATCTCGGCCAGTTGGTCGCGCGCGAGATCGAGAAGGCCGGCGGCGTCGCCAAGGAATTCAACACCATCGCCGTCGACGACGGCATCGCCATGGGCCATGACGGCATGCTCTATTCGCTACCGTCGCGCGAGCTGATCGCCGATTCCGTCGAATACATGGTCAACGCTCACTGTGCCGACGCCATGGTCTGCATCTCCAATTGCGACAAGATCACGCCCGGCATGCTGATGGCATCGTTGCGCCTCAACATCCCTACCGTCTTCGTTTCCGGCGGTCCGATGGAAGCCGGCAAGGTGGTGCTCGCCGGCAAGACGCAGGCTCTCGACCTGGTCGATGCCATGGTGGCGGCGGCCGACGACAGAATTTCCGACGAGGACGTCAAGGTCATCGAGCGCTCGGCCTGCCCGACCTGCGGCTCCTGCTCGGGCATGTTCACCGCCAATTCGATGAATTGCCTGACCGAGGCGCTGGGCCTTTCATTGCCCGGCAACGGCTCGACGCTGGCCACGCATGCCGACCGCAAGCGGCTGTTCGTCGAGGCCGGCCACCTGATCGTCGATCTCGCCCAGCGCTATTACGAGCAGGACGACGAAACCGCGCTGCCGCGCAACATCGCCTCCAAAGGTGCGTTCGAGAACGCCATGACGCTCGACATCGCCATGGGTGGCTCGACCAACACCGTGCTGCACATTCTCGCCGCCGCGCATGAGGGCGAAATCGATTTCGATCAGGACGACATCGACGCGCTGTCGCGCAAGGTGCCGGTGCTGTGCAAGGTTGCTCCGGCCAAGTCCGACGTGCACATGGAAGACGTGCACCGCGCCGGCGGCATCATGGCCATCCTCGGCCAGCTCGACAATGCCGGCCTGCTCAACCGCGACCTGCCGACGGTGCACACGCGAACGCTGGGCGAAGCGCTCGACCATTGGGATATTTCTCGCACGACCAGCCAGAGTGTGCGCGATTTCTTCCTCGCCGCCCCTGGTGGCGTGCCGACACAGGACGCTTTCAGCCAGGACCGCCGCTGGGACGAACTCGATCTCGACCGCGAGAAAGGCGTCATCCGCTCGACCGAACATCCCTTTTCCAAGGATGGCGGCCTCGCCGTGCTGAAAGGCAATCTGGCGCTCGACGGCTGCATCGTGAAGACGGCCGGCGTCGATGAATCGATCCTGAAGTTCACCGGCCCGGCCCGCGTGTTCGAAAGCCAGGATTCCAGCGTCAAGGCGATCCTGTCGAACGAGATCAAGGCCGGCGATGTGGTCGTCATCCGCTATGAAGGGCCGCGCGGCGGCCCAGGCATGCAGGAAATGCTTTATCCAACCAGCTATCTGAAGTCGAAAGGGCTCGGCAAGGCCTGCGCTCTGGTCACCGACGGCCGCTTCTCCGGCGGCACCTCGGGCCTGTCGATCGGCCATGCGTCGCCGGAAGCCGCCGAAGGCGGGCTAATCGGGCTGGTGCAGGAGGGCGATACGATCGAGATCGACATCCCGAACCGCAGCATCCGCCTTGCTGTCGATGACGCGGAGCTCGCTGCGCGCCGGGCGGCGATGGAGGCCAGGGGCGCCCTGGCCTGGAAGCCAGAGGAAAAGCGCAAGCGCAAGGTGACGACCGCCTTGCGCGCCTATGCCGCCATGGCGACCAGCGCGGCCAAGGGCGCGGTCAGGTTTGTGCCGGAATAAGGTTCGCGCCCAGGCCCCCTCATCCGGCCGCTACGCGGCCACCTTCTCCCCGCTGGGGAGAAGAGGCTGGCGCCGGCGCTGACGATCTCTTCTCCCCTCGGGGAGAAGGTGGCCCGAAGGGCCGGATGAGGGGGCCTGGCTCCAACATCCGGAACACCATCACGGCATCAACTGATACTCATACAGCTTCTGGTAGAGCCCGCCTTGCTTGAGCAAGGTCTTGTGCGGGCCGCTTTCCACCACCTTGCCGGCTTCGAGCACCACGATCGTGTCAGCCTGGTGCACGGTCGACAGACGGTGCGCGATAACGATCGTCGTGCGGCCTTCCGTCAATTGCTGCAGCGCGTCGCGGAACAGTGCTTCCGATTCGGCGTCGAGCGCGCTGGTCGCTTCGTCCAGCAGAAGGATCTCGGCATTGCGCAGCATGGCGCGTGCGATCGAGATCCGTTGGCGTTGGCCGCCCGATAGCAGGCCGCCATTCTCGCCGACATCCGTCTCGTAGCCTTTCGCCTGCGCGCTGATGAAGTCATGGGCGTTGGCCGCCTTGGCGGCGGCGATCACCTCTTCGTCGGTCGCACCCTCGCGCCCAAGCCGGATGTTGTGCATGATGGTGCCGGCAAACAGGAACGTGTCCTGGCTGACATAGGCGATCTTTTCCCGCAGCGATGCGAGCGTCGCATGGGAAATATCCTGACCATCGAACAGCACCTTGCCGCTCTTCGGGTCGTACATGCGCATGATCAGGTTTAGAATCGTCGACTTGCCGCCGCCGGAAGGCCCGACCAGCGCCGTCATCTTGCCGGGCGCAAGCGTCAGATCGAACCTGTCCAGCACCGGCGGCCCGTTCTGATAAGCGAAGTCGACGGCGTCGAACCGGATCTCGCCCGGTCCGGCCAGAAGCGGCTTCGCGTCGGGCTTCTCCACCAGAGTCAGCGGCTGGTCGGCGAGCTCGAACATCATGCGCACGCCGACAATACCGCTTTCCAGCGATATGCGCACGCGCGCAAGGCGCTTTGCCGGCTCATAGGCAAACAGGAGCGCCCCGATGAAGGCCATGATGTTTCCCGGCATCTGGCCGCCCTGCAAGACCAGGAAGCCGCTGACGAAGATGGCCCCGGCAATTGCTAGCCCGGCTAGCGTCTCCATCACCGGGCTTGTCGCAGCCTCCAGCGTCGCGATGTTGTTGGCCCGGTTCTCGACGTCCGACACAGCCTTGTACATGCGGTTGCGCATTGCGCCTTCGAGGTTGAAGGATTTGACGACGCGCACACCGATTGCCGTTTCCTGCATCACCTGCACGATCTGGCCGACCGAGCGAAACTCCATCGCGGCGAACTTGCGAACACGTTTGAGGATGCGGTTGACCCCGTAGATAGCCAAAGGGCCGACGACGAAGCAGATTATGGACAAGGCTGGCTGCTGCCAGACCATGACTCCTACCAGGACAGCCAGCGACAACAGGTCGCGCACATAGGACGTGACAACGAGGTCGAGCACGTTGCGCGCTGCCTGCGCATTGTTGGTCATGCGTGTGATCAGGTCGGACGACGAGGTCGAATGGTAGAATTCGATGCCTTGCGCCAGGATTCGGTCGTAGATCTTGCGCTGGCGATCGGCGATGATGGCGTTGCCGACCCGGCTCATGAAATAAGCCTGGATGAAGTTGGCGAGACCCTTGAGAATGAAGATCGTGGCGACCCCCGCCGCAATCAGATTGACGCGGTCAATCCGCTTGAAGACCACGAATTCGTCGGTGATCTCTTTGAGAATCCAGGCGCTGGCGCCGGTCGTGGCGGCCACCACAAGCATCGACAAGATCGCGGCGCCGTAGCCAAACCTGTGCTGATAAAAGGATTCCCGGATCAGCCTCGCAACGAGGCGCTGGTTTTCCGTCGAGCGGAAGAAACGAAACAAACGGCGGATCCTTGAAACCGGGACAACGAAGGCGGCTTATAGAGGGAGTTGCGGCCGGATGGAACCATCCGCGGCCGCCGCGGACAAACCGCTGTTGCAAGCGGCATCGACGGGATGCGATTTTCAGCCTCGGCTATATCAGATGATTCTTTTGACGGGATGACGACAGATGGATTTCGACCTTATCGTTCGCGGCGGCACGCTGCCTGATGGCAGGGTTGCCGACATAGGCATCAGCGGTGAGACGATCGCGGCGATCGAGCCCGTTATGCAGGGTTCCGCGCGAACCGAGGTCGACGCCCGTGGCAATCTGGTCTCGCCGCCCTTCGTCGATCCGCATTTCCACATGGACGCGACGCTCTCATACGGCATTCCGCGCATCAACGCGTCGGGTACGCTGCTCGAAGGCATTTCGCTATGGGGCGAGTTGAAGCCGCTTTTGACGCATGAGGCGGTGCGTGATCGCGCATTGGCCTATTGCGACTGGGCGGTGTCGATGGGCCTGCTCGCCATCCGCACCCATGTCGATGTCTGCGATGACAGGCTGCTGGCGGTCGAGGCGCTGCTCGAGGTCAAGAAGACGGTCGCCCCCTATATCGACCTGCAACTGGTCTCCTTCCCGCAGGACGGGTTTTATCGCGCTCCATCGGCGCGTGAAAACACCATTCGCGCGCTCGACATGGGCGTCGACATTGTCGGCGGCATCCCGCATTTCGAGCGCACCATGGCCGACGGCACGCGTTCGGTAACGGAGCTGTGCGAGATCGCGGCCAAACGCGGCCTGATGGTCGACCTGCATTGCGACGAGACCGACGACCCGCTGTCGCGTCACATCGAACAGCTTGCCTATGAGACGCAGCGCCTTGGTCTGCAAAACAAGGTGGCCGGCTCGCATCTCACATCGATGCATTCGATGGACAATTACTACGTCTCGAAGCTGCTGCCGCTGATCGCCGAGGCCGGCGTCTCGGTCATTCCCAATCCGCTGATCAACATCATGCTGCAGGGCCGCCACGACACCTTTCCGAAGCGCCGCGGCCTGACTCGGGTCAAGGAAATGCTGGCGCTCGGCATTCGCGTCGGCTGGGGTCAGGATTGCGTGCTCGATCCCTGGTATTCGCTTGGTACCGCCGACATGCTCGATGTCGCCTTCATGGGTCTGCACGTTGCTCAGATGTCGAGCCCGGCCGAGATGGCGCGCTGCTTCGACATGGTCACCAACGTCAATGCCGCGATCATGGGCCTCGATCATCTCGGCCTGGCGGTCGGCAAGCGCGCCAGCCTGGTCGTCCTCGATGCCGGCAATCCGGTCGAAGCCCTGCGGCTGCGCGCCGAGCGCCTGTGCGTCATCGCCAGGGGCAAGGTGGTGGCGGAGCGGACGAAGCAGGAAACCAGGCTGTCCGTCGACGGAAGGCCGGGAATGGTGAACCGGCGGCACATATCCAGCTAGATACAGCCGATTCCCGGCGCTGGTCTTACCCATCGCCCGAATTCTCCTCGTCAAGGCAGCCGCTTCCGTCTACGACCCGGCTTACCAGGGAGGAATCGGGATCGGCATGACGCAGCCCGTGGCGCAGAATTCAACGATCAGGAATGTGCTTTTGGCCGGTATTCTGCTGATGCTGGCCGGCGACTTCCTGTTTGCGCTGAACGACGCCATGGGCAAGTGGCTGGTCGCCAGCTTCTCCGTCGGCCAGGTGGTGCTGATCCGCTCCATTGGCGCCTTCTTCGTGCTCGGCCCGATGATCGCCAACCAGGGCCCGGCCAAGCTGTTTCGCATGGAACGCCTGGAGCTGCAGCTGCTGCGGGTGGTGATGACGACACTCGACACCGCGCTCTTCTACGCCGCGGTGATCCATCTGCCGCTTGCCGATGTGATGAGCTTCTACATGGCCGGGCCGATCTATGTCGCGGCACTCTCGCACCTCCTGCTTGGCGAAAAGGTCGGCTGGCGCCGCTGGATGGCGATCCTGCTCGGCTTCTGCGGTGTGCTGATCATGCTGAAACCGTCCTCGGCGGCGTTCTCTCTGTCATCGGGCTTTGCGCTGGTAGGCAGTATCTCCTTCGCCTTCGCCATCATCCTCAACCGCCGCCTGCGCGGCACCAGCGACACCAATCTGGTGACATGGCAGACCATCGGCACGCTGCTGGTCGGCGGCGTGCTGAGCATCGGCGCCTGGCAGACGCCGTCGGCGCTCGATCTCGGCGCCATGCTGCTGCTCGGCATCGTCTCCTGCGGCGCGCATCTGATGATCACCAGGGCGCTCAAGCTGGCGCCGGCCTCGACGCTGGCGCCGCTGCACTACACGCTGCTGCTGTGGGCGGTGGTGTTCGGGCTGGTATTCTTCGGCGACGTTCCCGGTCCGCGCATCCTGATCGGCTCGGGCATCGTCGTTCTCGCCGGCCTGTTCATCTTCCATCGCCAGAAAGTGGTCGAGACGACGGTGCCGCCCGAAAACGTTCCGAAGGGCGTGAATTAGTCCAGGCTCACCCCCGGCGGATCGCCGCCAGATGCCGTGAAAACTCGGACGTCTCCATCAGTGCCTTGCAGCGCGCGAACCGCCCGTCGGCATAGGCACGGAAATCATCGACCGGATTGTTGTTGGCGAGCTGGATCAGCCCCCACAGCGTCCACAACAGGTCGCACATCGCCTTGTAGATGACGATGCGGCCGCGCTCCGCCGGCTTGGCCTCGCCGCCGAAATAGGCGCGCATCATCTCCTCATCCTGCCCCGTGTCGAATTTGCCTTCCACGCTGAGGTCGCCAAGGTCCCAGAGTGGGTCATTCATGCCCGAATACTCCCAGTCGACGATCCACATCCGCTCGCCGGTATCGAGAAAGTTCTCGCACAGCGGATCGCAGTGGCAGGCAACGAGCGGCAGCGGATAGGCGGCCAGCGCCGAGCGCACGCTCTCGGCGTCGCGCACCACGTCATGATAACCGGCGGGCAGGGCGACCTCCTTGGTGGACAGCACCTTGAGGTAATCGTCGATCATCGCGAACAATTCGAAGCGGAAGGGAAACACCGCGCCTGAATCGTGCAGCTTGCGAAAGGCCTCGCCGGCGCGGGCCGGACTGCCCGGACGTGTCCGGAATTTCTCCGGCGACATCGTTTCGGCGCCGGCGATGTAGCGTGTCACCATCACCCCGGTGCCGGGGTCGCCATGCAGCACCTCGGGACTGACCCCTGCCTTTGCCGCTTCGCGTGCAGCCACTGCTTCGTTGGCCCGGTTGATGTATTCCTCGGTGCCCTTGCCGGGAATGCGCAGGCAGAAGTCGCCGGCCTTGAAGACGAGGTTGGTGAGGCCGCCCAGCCGTTCCAGCGGCCCGCTGTAGCCGGCCAGCATGGGAATGGCGTCCAGTGCCGCACGCGCCTCGTCAGTCACCATGCCTGCGCCCCCACGCCGTTATTTGTCGCAGCGACGGTTCCACAATTTTCGCGCTTTGGCTATCATCACTGCGAGATCAAAAATTGGCGGACTGGATAAAAGTGGCGGACAGCAAACATCAGGGCGCGCTCGGCGCGGCCTACGCGGCAAAGCGGCCCGAAGAGGTGGCCGCACTCTATGATCGCTGGTCGGAAACCTATGACGCCGACATGTCGGCCGCCGGCTATCGCCATCCGACGATCTGCCTTGCCTTGCTGGCCCGCCATCTGCCGCGCGGTTCAGCACCGCTGCTCGATGCCGGGGCCGGCACCGGGCTCATCGGCGAATGGCTTGATATTGCTGGTTACCCGCAAGTCGAGGCACTCGATATTTCACAAGGCATGCTGGATCAGGCGGCCCGCAAGGGCGTCTATTCCGCGCTCCATTGCCTGGCGCTCGGCGGTCATCTGCCCTTTGCCGATGATGCCTATGCCGGGATCATCTCGGCCGGCGTCTTCACCTCGGGCCATGTCGGCGTCGAGGGGCTGGACGAGCTAATCCGCATCTGCCGCCCGGGCGGCCTGATCGTGCTGACGGTCAAGAACACGCTGTGGGATGCCGGCTTTGCCACGCGTGTCGGCGAGATCGAGGCGCAAGGCCTCGTCACCCGCGTCGAGGAAACGCGCCCTTACGTCTCCATGCCGGGCGAAGCCGACACCGTGCCCAGCCGCGGTCTCGCACTGCGCGTGACCTGACCTACGCTTTGACCCTGGCGCCTGCCGGGTCGTACATCGGCTCGAGATGGATCTTGGCCGGTGTCCTCTCCATCGCAACCACCAGTTCATAGTCGCCCGAGACCAGAAAATCGTCGCTCACCCCGTCGGCGTTGCGCACATAGCCGTAGCCGATGGTCTTGCCCAGCGTGTAGCCATAACCACCGCTGCTGAGATAACCGACCGGATCGCCATTGCGCAGTATGGTTTCGCGACCGAGCAGCACGATCTCGGGGTCGTCGACCGTGAAGCCGGCAAAGCGTTTCTTCAGTGCCGCGCCGCTGGTCTTCTCCAGCGCGCGCCGTCCAACGAAATCGGTGTTCTTGCGCAGCTTGACCGCCCAACCGAGCCCGGCTTCCTGCGGCGTGTCGTTGGGGGTGATGTCGGAGCCCCAGGCGCGATAGCCTTTTTCCAGCCTTAGCGATTCCAGCGCCCGATAGCCGACCGGGCGGATGTCATGCTTCTCGCCTGCCGCCAGCAGCGCGTCGAAGACTTCGCCGGTGGCCGCGATCGGCACATGCAGTTCCCAGCCGAGTTCGCCGACATAGGTGACGCGCAGCGCCCGAACCGTGTGGCCGGCGATGGCAATCTCATGCACATGGCCGAACGGGAAGCCGGCATTCGACACGTCGGCTCCGGTCGCCGCCGAGAGCACGTCGCGCGCCCGAGGACCCATCAGCGACAGCGTGCCGAAATCCTCGGTGACGTCGACAAGCCTGGCGTCGAGCCCTTCGCCGATATGATCGCTGATCCATGAGAAATCATGCGTGCGGAAACCTGTGCCGGTGACGATGTAGAATTTCTCCTCGGCCAGCCTCGCCACAGTGAGATCAGCCTCGATACCGCCGCGCGTGTTGAGAAGCTGCGTGTAGGTCAGCCGGCCGACCGGTTTGCTGACGTCGTTGGCGCAGATCCAGTCCAGCGCCTTCAGCGCATCGGGCCCGCTCAACTCGTATTTGGCGAAGGAGGATTGATCGAATATGCCAACCTTTTCGCGCACATGACGGTGTTCGTCGCCGACCGCCGCGAACCAGTTCTGCCGGCCCATCGAATAGATGTCCTGCGGCTCGACGCCTTCGGGCGCGAACCAGTTCGGTCGCTCCCAGCCGAGCTTCGAGCCGAACACAGCATTTTGCTGTTTCAGCCTGTCGTAGAGCGGCGAGAGGATACGGGGCCTCCCGCTGGCATACTCCTCATGCGGGAAGCCGATTGTATAGTGCTTGCCATAGGCCTCCAGCGTGCGGTCGCGGACCCACTGACGGTCGCGGTGCAGGTTGGAAAAGCGCCTGATGTCGACCACCCAAAGGTCGAGCGGCGCTTCGCCGTCGACCACCCATTGGGCCAGCACCCAGCCGGCGCCGCCGCCCGAGGCAATGCCGAAGGCGTTGAAGCCGGCGCCGACGAACATGTTGGCACATTCGGGCGCTGTGCCGAGAATGAAATTGCCGTCCGGCGTAAAACTCTCCGGCCCGTTGATCATCTGCTTGACGCCGACGGTTTCCAGCGCCGGCACGCGCGCGATCGCTTGGCTCATGTGCTGCTCGAAATGGTCGTAGTCGTCGTCGAACAGCCTGAACTCCCAATCATTGGGTACGTCGCCGCCGGGGAGACCAGTCGCCCAGGCCTGCGGGTTCGGCTCATAGCCGCCCATCACCAGCCCGCCGACTTCCTCCTTGAAATAGGTGCGTCGGTCAGGGTCGCGGATGGTCGGCGCGTCGGTCGCCAGACCGTCGATCTTCTCGGTGATGATGTACTGGTGCTTCACCGGCTGAAGCGGCACGTTGATGCCGGCCATGGCCCCCACTTGCCGCGCCCATTGGCCCGCACAGTTGACCACCTTGTCGCAGGCGATGTCGCCCTTGCTGGTCTTCACCGCCGTGATGCGGCCGTCCTTCATTTCGAAGCCGGTGACACGGACATCCTCGAACAGTTTGGCGCCATGCATGCGCGCGCCCTTGGCCAGCGACTGCGTGATGTCGGAGGGGCTCGCCTGGCCATCGGTCGGCAGCCAGGAGGCGCCGACGAGATCGCCGGTCTCCAGCAGCGGCCACATTCTTTTCACCTCGTCCGGCGACAGCAATTGCATGTCCATGCCGAAGCTTTTTGCTGTTGTCGCCAGCCTTTTGTACTCCGTCCAGCGGTCGGCATTGGTGGCGAGCCTGAGGCAGCCGGTCATCTTCCAGCCGGTGGCGAGACCGGTCTCGGCCTCCAGTCCCTTGTAGAGGTCGACGGAGTATTTCAGCACGCGGGTGATAGACGCCGACGAGCGCAATTGCCCGACAAGGCCGGCCGCATGCCAGGTCGAACCCGAGGTCAGCTTGCCCTGCTCCAGCAGCACCACGTCAGCCTTATGGTCGCGCGCCAGATGATAGGCCGTCGAACAGCCGATGATGCCGCCGCCGATGACGACGATGGCGGCCTGGCTCGGCAATGTCATGATTTCTGTATCCCGTATTTTGTCCGGTAGTTTTCAAGTGCCGCGTCGAGCCGGACGAGGTTTTCCTCGGTGTAGGCGACGTAGTCGATGCCTGGCGCGTCGAGATAGAGCTCGGAGACCATGCTCCACATCGCCTCGCGCAGCAGCGAGGCGCATTGCATGGCCGCGTGCGAACGGCGGATCGCATCGTCCGGCTCCTTCATGAAGTAGGCTGTCAGGAAGGCGAAGGATTCCTCGTCGCTCATGCCGGCGTTGGAGGCGGCGCCTGCGAGGTCGAACATCGCCGTGTTGAAACCGGCATATTCGAAGTCGATCAGCCACAGCCTGTTGCCGTCATCGAGAATGTTGGCCGGCAGCAGATCATTGTGGCCAAAGACGATCGGCAGCAGCTTCTGCGCGCGCTCCAGTTCATCGGCCAGTGTCAAAAGGCGCGGCAAGTCGCTGCGCTTGCGGCTCCCGCCCTCTTCAAGCGTGCGCGCATAGTCGCGGATGACATGGAACACCCAGAACATGAAGCCGGCGCCGGAAACGTGATTGGGCATCTCCCGGTGGAAGGCGCGCATCAGAGCCGCGACGCGGCCGAGATTGGCGCGCACGTCCTCGGCGAGATAGGTCTTGGCGCCGAGAAACTCTGTGACCAGGATGCCCGGCTCGGCGTGGCGGACGGCTGGCGCGAAACCGGCGGCATGCGCCGCCCGCGCCGTCATCACCTCGCGCTCGCGAAAGACATGGTGGAACGGATAGTCCTTGCCGAAGCGCACGACATGTCGTCCGGCCGCGTCCGTAACCACATAATTCGCGTTGCTCAGACCGCCGGGCAGCGGTGCGATCTCGATGCCACCGGTCCAGCAGGGCAGGGCGCGGATGCGATCTTCGGCGGTCACGGAATCATCCCTGGTTTGCTGGGCTTCGACAAGGCGCCGTGAACAGCGCAACGACGGCGGGGAGAAACGTAAATACTCTCGTCGGTGCGGGACGCCAGGATCGGTATCCCGCACCGCACCGACGAGCCCCTTGGCCAGGTTTTTGAGCCCGGCATCCGCCCCCGCGGATCTGAAAATTCCTTGTACAGGCACGTTCCAAACGGCCTGACCACTGAGTTGCGTCTCTGCCCCCAGTCGCAGATCTGAAGCCTGTCGATGTCTTTGATTTCACGCCCGGGTTGCCCCCTTGTCAATAAAAAGGTGTGACTTTTTTTGGGTATTTTGCCCGAAGCATAAGGTAGTTCCTTTAAAAGCACTTGAATTACCTTAGAATCGGTCAGGAGCATCAGTTCGGGAAACCAGATGGCCCAGTCCAAACGACACGGCGAGATCCTGCGTCTCCTGCAGGAAGAGGGCACCGTCACCATCGCCAGTCTGGCCGACCGGCTGGGCGTGTCGCTCGAGACAGTGCGCCGCGACGTCAAGCCACTGACTGGTGATGGCTCTGTCCTCAAGATGCATGGCGCCATCGGCCTGCCGTCGATGATCGGCGAAGCGCCGTTCGAGCGGCGTATGCGTGAGAACGCCGACGCCAAGCGCGTCATTGCCCGCATGGTCGCCGCCACCATACGCGACGGCGAATCGATCATGCTCGACACCGGCACGACGACCTCGTTCCTTGCGCGTGAACTGCTTGGCCACCGGCGCCTGACGGTCGTCACCAATTCCTCGGATATTGCCCGCACCCTGGCCACCATCAACGGCAACAAGGTCTATATGGCGGGCGGCGAGCTGCGCAGCGATTCCGGCGCTGCTTTCGGCGCCTCGGCAATCGATTTTGTCAGTCGTTTTTCGGTCAGCCACGCCATCATTTCCACCGGCGGCGTCGACGCGGTGATGGGCGTCATGGATTTTGATCTGGATGAGGCCGAGTTCGCCCGCATGGTGCTGTCGCGCGGCCAGCGGTCCCTGGTCATCACCGATCACTCGAAATTCGGCCGTCTTGGTCTGGTCCAGGTCTGCGGCTTCGACAGCTTTTCCGAACTCGCCACCGACCGCTCGCCGCCGCACGACCTGGCCGCCGCCCTTGCGCAGGCCGGCGCGCGGCTTAGCATCGCCGACGAGGAAGCCGGGTTTTAGCCAAACACCAGCGACTGGTGGGCGCAGACGCCAGCAAAGGTGCCAGCCGATACCGCAAAGGCGATGTTGTGCATCGAGCGTGCCGCGTCGCCGGCGGCGTAGACGCCGGGCACGGTCGTCTGCTGCCTGTCATCGACGGTGATTGTCGGACCGAGAAGACCTTCGGTGAAGCCGCAGCCGAGCTGTTCGGCCAGCGGGCTGGCCATGGTGTTGCGCGGCGCGGTGAACATCGCCCTGACGCCGGCCTTTCGGCTATCGTCGAGGTGGACGATCAACCCGCCGGAGCCGTCTTCCCGCAGCTCGGCAACGCTGGTGGGCTCAAACCGCACCTTTCGGCTCTCCAGCGCGCGCATCTGCTCTGTGTCAGGCTCGAACAGGCCGTTGCCGAACAGCGTGACATCGCCCCAATCGGCGATCAATTGCGCCTGATGCAGGGACATCGGGCCGGTTGCGAGCACGCCGAGCGGCCCGCCGGAAACCTCGTAGCCGTGGCAATAGGGGCAGTGCAGCACTTTTCTGCCCCAGAGCTCGGCAAGACCGGCAACCTCCGGCAGGATATCGCGCACCCCGGTGGCCAGCACCAGCCGTGTGGCGCCGAATGTCTCGCCGCCGTCGGTGGCGATTTCGAAATCGCTGCTGTCAGCAGCAACGGCCTTGTCCGCACGCCTGTCGACAACCCTGGCTGTCGGATAGGCCAGCAGCTGCCGCCTTGCGTCATCCAGGATTGCGCCGGGCGCGCGCCCGTCATGTCCGAGGAAGCCGTGCGAATGCTCGGCAAAGCGGTTGCGCGGCTGGCCGGCGTCGATCACCAGCACCTTGCGTCCTGCGCGCGCCACCTGGATGGCGGCGGACAGGCCGGCAAAGCTGCCGCCGACGACGGCAAGATCATACTGCATGGCTGGAGACTCCAATGAGGTCAAAACGGCGGCGGAAATCGGCGGTCAGGTCGGCCAGCGTGATGCGGCTCAGTTTCTCCGCCAGCAGCTTTTCGGCGGCGATGCGAAAATCGTCGAGCACGGCGATCACCGCCTGCTCGACGAGGCAGCCGGGGCTTTCCGGCTCGGTGCTGAACGGCAGCAGCGTCTCGCCAAGGGCGACGCTGATCTCGGCCAAGGATATTTTCTCGGGCGCCCGCCCGAGCAGCCAGCCGCCACCGTGCCCGCGCGACGAGATGACGATGCCGGCATCGCGCAAGCCTGCGATGGTGCGACGGACCACAACCGGATTGGTGTGGATGAAGGTGGCAAGCTGCTCGGAGGTCAGCGCCTGTTCGGGCTTCTCGGCCATGTGGACGAGAATGTGCAAGGTCGAGGACAGTCGGCTGTTGCGCTTCATGTAACTTAGTTAGTTACGATTGGCGAAGGCGTCAAGTGTTCGCCGGTTGCCACTTCCCAGCATCGCGTCCGCCGTGTTTAGTCCGGCCATGGCTTTCACCATCCGCCAGTTGCAGTTCTTCATCGCAGTCGCCGAGCAAGGCACGGTCTCGGGCGCCGCGCAGAACCTCTCCATCTCGCAATCGTCGGTGACCGAAGCGATCAAGGAACTCGAAAGCGATCTCGGTGTCGAATTGTTCGAACGCCATCCGCGTGGCCTCAACATCACCCACAAGGGCCACCAATTCCTGCGCCACGCGACGAAAATCCTCGCGGACGTTTCCGACGCGCGCCGCTCTTTCTCCGGCGAGCAGGCGGTGGCGGCCGGCCGGCTGCAGCTCGGCGTCACCTCGCTGGTCGCCGGCTATGTGCTGTCGGATCTGCTCGCCCGCTACCGCCGTGCCTATCCCGGCGTCGAGGTCTCTGCCATCGAGGACAATGGCGATTATCTCGAACACCTCCTGATCGGCGGCAAGCTCGACATTGCCGTCATGGTCACCTCCAATCTGCGCGACCGCACCGCGTTGCAGTCGGAAATCCTCGAAGTCTCGGCCTATCGGCTGTGGCTGCCGCTCGGTCATCCGCTCGTCGGCGCCGACATCATCGGCATTGGCGACATTGCCTCCGAAACGCTGATCATGCTGACCGTCGACGAGATCGAGGAGAATACCGGCAAGCTGCTGACGGCGATCGGCGCCAAGCCGCATGTCGCCTTCCGCACCCGTTCCGTGGAGGCCGTGCGCAGTCTGGTCGCCACCGGCGCCGGTGTGGCGCTGCTGCCCGACCTCGTCTACCGGCCCTGGTCGCTGGAAGGCGACCGCATCGAATCGCGCGACATTTCCGGCTCCTTGCCGGTGGTCCAGGTCGGCATGGTCTGGCGGCGCGGCTCCGGTCTGCCGCAGGCGGCGCGCGATTTCATCGGCCTTGCCCAGTCGCAACGGACGGTCCGCCAGCGTCCCTGAGAGATCGACTGCCCACCTATCGGAAAAACCGATATCGCCCTTCTGATAAATGAATTTGCGAAACCGGAGTTTTCAAAGCACTTTCGGTCCAGGGACCAAAGCCGCCATCAGAGCGGCATCAAGCCCAACGGACGAACTGACAGTTTTCAGTCCGCGCGTGACCCCTAGCGAAGACCGAAACCGGCTTTCAGGGTCAGGCGCCTAAATGGGAGATCGACAATGAATTCATTCCTGAAGTCATGCACTGCTCTGACGGTCGCGCTGACCTTCTCCGGTCAAGCCGTCGCCCAGGTCAAGGAACTTGGCAAGGGCGAGGGCCAGGTCAATATCGTTGCCTGGCCGGGCTACATCGAGCGCGGCGAAACCGACAAGGGCTATGACTGGGTGACCTCCTTCGAGAAGGAGACCGGCTGCAAGGTCAACGTCAAGACCGCCAACACCTCCGACGAGATGGTCTCGCTGATGAATGAGGGCGGTTTCGATCTCGTCACGGCTTCGGGCGATGCTTCGCTGCGCCTCGTTGCCGGCAAGCGCGTGCAGCCGATCAACACCGATCTCATCCCGAGCTGGAAAACGGTCGACGAGCGCCTCAAGGACGCGCCGTGGTTCACCGTTGGCGGCGCCCATTACGGCGTTCCCTACCAGTGGGGTCCGAACGTCCTGATGTACAACACCGACGTGTTCAAGGAAGCTCCCAAGAGCTGGAATGTCGTCTTCGAGGAAATGAAGCTGCCGGACGGCAAGTCCAACAAGGGCCGCGTCCAGGCCTATGACGGGCCGATCCACGTCGCGGACGCCGCCAACTATCTGATGTTCCACAAGTCGGAACTCGGCATCAAGGATCCCTACGAATTGAACGAGGACCAGTACAAGGCGGCACTCGACCTGCTGCGCGTTCAGCGCACGCTGGTCGGCCGCTACTGGCATGACGCCGCCATCCAGGTCGACGATTTCCAGAACGAGGGCGTCGTCGCTTCCGGCTCGTGGCCTTTCCAGGTCAACACGCTGGTCGCCGCCAAGAAGCCGATAGCGTCCACCATTCCGGAGGAGGGCGCGACCGGTTGGGCCGACACCACGATGATGGAAGCCGATTCGGCCAACCCCAACTGCGCCTATATGTGGATGGAACATTCGCTGTCGCCGAAGGTGCAGGGCGACGTCTCGGCCTGGTTCGGTTCGCTGCCCGTGGTGCCCGCCGCCTGCAAGGGCAATGAGCTTTTGACCGACGAGGGCTGCAAGACCAACGGCTACGAGAACTTCGACAAGATCAAGTTCTGGAAGACCCCGGTGTCGAAATGCGCCACCCAGAACGACCAATGCGTGCCGTACTACCGCTGGGTGTCGGACTATATCGGCGTCATCGGCGGAAGGTGATTCCGCGCTTCGCCTGAGAGTGCAGCGCCGCCCCTCACCTTACCCTCTCCCCGTGAAGAAGCGGGGAGAGGGGGGTCACCGGCCTTGGAGTGCTTCCCTTCTCCCCGTCACTGTACGGGGAGAAGGTGCCGGCAGGCGGATGAGGGGCAGCGCAAACGCCCGCTAGAAGAACGCTGCACCGCAGCCCGAATTGATTTGCCTGACAGATCAGGACAGCCCATGACCTCCGCCGTCTCCTTCCAGAAAGCCTCGCGCCATTTCGGCAGCGTGCGCGCCGTCGACGCGGTCGATCTCGACATCGTGCCGGGCGAATTCTTCGCCATGCTCGGCCCGTCAGGTTCCGGCAAGACCACCTGCCTGCGCCTCATCGCCGGCTTCGAGCAGCCGACATCGGGCTCGATCTCGATCTTCGGCGAACGCGCCGAGGGCGTTCCGCCCTATCGCCGCAACGTCAACACCGTGTTCCAGGACTATGCGCTGTTCCCGCATCTGAACGTGCTCGACAACGTCGCCTACGGGCTGATGGTCAAGTGTGTCGGCAAGGCTCAGCGGCACAAGGCGGCGGAAGAAGCGCTGTCGATGGTGCGGCTGCCCGGCTACGGCGCCCGCCGCCCCGGCCAACTTTCCGGCGGCCAGCGCCAGCGCGTGGCACTCGCCCGTGCGCTGGTCAACCAGCCAAAGGTGCTGTTGCTCGACGAGCCGCTCGGCGCGCTCGACCTCAAATTGCGCGAGAACATGCAGGAGGAGTTGAAGTCGCTGCAGAAGGCGCTCGGCATCACCTTTGTCTTCGTCACCCACGACCAGGGCGAAGCGCTGTCGATGGCCGACCGCGTCGCCGTCTTCAACGATGGCAAAATCATGCAGGTCGGCACGCCGGAAGATATCTACCAGCGACCGAAGACGCGCTTCGTCGCCGATTTCGTCGGCTCCTCCAACGTGCTGCCGCCGGATTTCGTCCAGCGCTATTCCGGCCAGCATCGCTGGGGCAGCCTGCGCCCTGAATCCATTCGTGTCGGCCGCGCGGCCAGCGCGGGCACAAGTGGCGAAGGCGTATCCGCCCGCCTCGTCTCGACCAACTATCTCGGCGCCACGACGAAGCTGGCGCTCGACGCCGACGGGCTGCGGCTGCACGCCATCGTGCCCGCCGGCACGGCCTTGCCTGGGGAAGGCGAGGCGGTGGTGCTCACCTTCAACCGCGAGCACCTGCATCTGATGGACGAGCCGGCATGAGCCTCGACGCCGCCATGATGCGTGCAACAGCGCCCGCCATCCTGCCCGGCAGCGGCGGCTTGCGCGGCGCGCTATCGGACCTTTTCTGGCGCAAGCCGAAGGTCCTGCTGCTGCTCATGCTGCTGCCTCCGGTTCTGTGGCTGGGTATCGTCTATATTGGCTCGCTGTTTGCGCTCCTGGCGCAGAGCTTTTTCTCCATCGACGAGTTTTCCGGCCTTATCAACCGTGAGTTCACGCTCAAGACCTATGGCGACCTGTTCCAGGCCGCCAATCTCGACATCATCCTGCGCACGGTGACGATGGCGGCCTTGGTCACGCTGGCCTCGGCCGTCATCGCTTTCCCCATCGCCTATTACGCGGCACGTTATGCGCGCGGCCGCTGGAAGGCCTTGTTCTATCTCGGCATCATGCTGCCGCTGTGGTCGAGCTATCTGGTCAAGATCTACGCCTGGAAGCTGATCCTGGCCAAGGAGGGCATCCTCACCTGGCTCCTCGCCAAGCTGCATTTGTTGTGGGTTCTCGACGCCTGGCTGTCGCTGCCGATCGTCGGCGGCAATTCGCTGTCGGTATCGTTCACCGGCACCTTCATCGTCTTCGTCTATGTCTGGCTGCCGTTCATGATCCTGCCGGTACAGGCGGCGCTCGAGCGCGTGCCGGGCAATCTGGTCGAGGCCTCGTCCGACCTCGGCGCCTCTCCGGGGCAGACTTTCCGCAACGTGCTGTTCCCGCTGGCCCTGCCGGGCATCGTCGCCGGGTCGATCTTCACCTTCTCGCTGACGCTCGGCGACTATATCATCCCGCAGATTATCGGCACCTCGCGGCTGTTCATCGGCCAAGCCGTCTATTCGCAGCAAGGCACCGCCGGCAACATCCCGCTCGCCGCCGCCTTCACCGTGGTGCCGATCGTCATCATGGGCTGCTACCTCTGGGGCGCCAAGCGCATGGGGGCCTTCGATGCGCTCTGATGGTTCCCAATCGGCTCCGCTCGGCCTGAAGATAGCCGCCGCCTGCGGCCTGCTGTTCCTGCATCTGCCGATCCTGCTGATCTTCGTCTACGCCTTCACCACCGAGGAGAAGAGCTTCGTCTGGCCTCCGCCAGGGCTGACGACGCAATGGTTCGCCGTGACCTGGAACCGGCCGGATGTCTGGCAGGCGCTGTCGCTATCGGTCAGGGTTGCCTCGATCTCGACTGCGATTGCTTTGGTCCTCGGAACGCTCTGTTCGGCGGCGGTGTCGCGGACAAAATTCTTCGGCCGCGAAACCATCTCGCTGCTGGTCATCCTGCCGATCGCCCTGCCCGGCATCATCACCGGCATCGCGCTGCGCTCGGCCTTTTCGCTCGCCGATATCCCGTTCTCGTTCTGGACGATCGTGCTCGGCCACGCCACCTTCTGCGTCGTCGTCGTCTACAACAATGCCGTCGCCCGCTTTCGCCGCACCTCCGGATCGATGATCGAGGCGTCGATGGATCTCGGCGCCGACGGTTTTCAGACTTTTCGCCATGTCGTGCTGCCCAACATCGCCACGGCACTGCTTGCCGGCGGCATGCTGGCCTTCGCGCTGTCCTTCGACGAGGTCATCGTCACCACCTTCACCGCCGGACAGCAGCAGACGCTGCCGATCTGGATGCTGGAAGAGCTGATCCGCCCGCGCCAGCGCCCGGTCACCAATGTCGTCGCCATGGTCGTCATGCTGGTGACGCTGCTGCCGATCCTTGCCGCCTATTACCTCACCCGTGACGGCGACCAGATCGCCGGAAGTGGGAAATGAAAAACAGCGAATAGGGAGTAGCGAACAGCGAGTAGGGATCATCGACGGTCAACCCTGCTCGCTTTCAGCTACTCGCTACTCGCTCCTGTTAAGGGAGAATCCAATGGACACCCAGATGCTGATCGGCTCGAAATTCGAGAAGGGCACCGAGACCGAGGAGCCGATCCTCAATCCAAAGACCGGGGCGACCATCCTCAACCTGCCCGAGGCCAGCCAGGTGCAGATCGAGGCGGCGGTCACCGCCGCCGAACAGGCGTTCGTCTTGTGGTCGCGCACCACGCCGGCGCAGCGCTCCGGCTATTTGCTGAAGATCGCCGACCGCATCGAAGCCGACGCGAAGGAGTTCGCCACGCTCGAGGCGCTCAACTGCGGCAAGCCGATCAACGCTGTGCTCAATGACGAAATCCCGGCGATCGTCGACTGCTACCGCTTCTTCGCCGGCGCCGTCCGTTCGATGCCGGGCGTCGTGGCCGGCGAATACATTCCCGGCCATACTTCGATGGTCCGCCGCGATGCCATCGGCATCGTCGCCTCCATCGCGCCGTGGAACTACCCGCTGATGATGATGGCCTGGAAGCTGGCGCCGGCGATCGCCGGCGGCAATACCGTCGTCTTCAAACCATCCGAGCAGACACCGCTGACGGCGCTGAAGCTGGCGAAAATCCTCGCCGATATTCTGCCGGTGGGCGTGGTCAACGTCGTGCTCGGCCGCGGCGACAGCGTCGGCAACACGCTGATCAATCATCCCAAGGTCAACATGATCTCGATCACCGGCGACGTCGCCACCGGCAAGAAAGTGCTGCAGGCGGCCGCCAAGTCGGTCAAGCGCACGCATCTCGAGCTCGGCGGCAAGGCGCCGGTCATCGTCTTTGACGACGCCGATCTTGGCGCCGTGGTCAGCGGCCTGCGTGCCTTCGGCTATTACAATGCCGGCCAGGACTGCACCGCCGCCTGCCGCATCTACGCCGGCAAGAAGATCTACGACAAACTCGTCGCCGATCTCTCCTCGGCCGTCTCGACCATCAAGTACAACCGTCCCGACGACACTGAAAACGAGATCGGCCCGCTCATCTCCCGCCGCCAGCGCGACCGCGTGTCGAGTTTCGTCGAGCGCGCCTCGGAACTGAAGCACATCGAGATCACCACCGGCGGCAAGCCGGGCGAGGGTTCCGGCTTCTACTACCAGCCGACCGTGGTTGCCGGCGCGCTGCAGGAAGACGAGATCGTGCGCCGCGAAGTGTTCGGCCCGGTCGTCTCGGTTACTCGTTTTTCGGAGGTCGACGAGGCGGTGAACTGGGCCAATGACAGCGACTACGGCCTGGCGTCATCGGTATGGACCAAGGATGTCTCGCGCGCCATGGCGACGGCCGCCCGCCTGCAATATGGCTGCACCTGGATCAACACCCACTTCATGCTGACCAACGAGATGCCGCATGGCGGGCTGAAACAGTCCGGTTACGGCAAGGACATGTCGCTCTACGCGCTGGAAGACTACACCGCCGTGCGCCATGTGATGGTGGCTCACAGCTAGCGCCTTCCCTTCTCCCCGTTTTACGGGGAGAAAGTGGCCCGAAGGGCCGGATGAGGGGCAGCACGTCCCTGGCAAAGCCGGCTCCGCCCCTCATCTGCCTGCCGGCATCTTCTCCCCGTGAAACGAGGAGAAGAATCACTACTCCACAATGCGATAAATATTCCACAGGCTGGTGCCCGACACGACATAGGGCTCGATCTCCTTGCCCCATTTGGCATGGGCGTCGATCTTGCCGATCTTGGCGAAGAACGCCTCCAGCTGGGCCAGGCTTTCGACCTGATGATGGGACTCTACCGTCGCCTCCCGCGCGCCGATCGAACCGGTCATGATCTGGAATTCCAGCTCGTCGATGCCGACCTGCGAGCCGATTTCGCGTTCCCATTTCTTCAACAGGTCGAGCACGGTCTGCTTGTGTCCGAACTTGGCGTCGATCTGCCATCTGGCGCTGAACATCGTCTTCTCCTCCAGGTTTGCGGCCCAGGCCGCGGTTGATCCACCGGCTGTTGGTCTACTCGTCCCAGGCCTGCACGACGGTCTGACTTGCGATCCGCCCGTCCTTCAGCTCCAGCATCGCCGCGCAGAACACCTTCGTGCCGTCCGGATAGGCGCAGGCCTGGGTGAAGGCGAGGCTGTCGCCGTCGGCGATGGTGGTATCGACCTTGTGGGTCATCGCGCGGCTGCAGATGTCGTCCCAGAATGTGGTGATCGCGGCGCGTCCGCGGATCTCGCGCGGCTTGCTCGGCGGGTTGTTGCGGTCGATCACCCGCACCAGCGCGTCGTCGGCATAGAAGCTCGACAGCATCTTGCCGTCACGGGTTTCGATGGCCTTCTTGATCGCCGCACCATCCACTGTTTGGGTCTTGGTCAGCATGTCATCCTCCATTGGCCCGTCTTCCGGGCGGTTGATGGTCGAAGTGCTGCCGGGCGCTTGTCGCCAGGCAGTGGTTGTTACTGCGACTTCGCCTTGACGGCCGCGAACACGTCGTCGGCCTGCTCCTTGAAGGTCGTCAGATCGACCTGGCTGCCGTTGAGCATCGTCGGCCAGTGGCGCACGATCGCGGACATCGCCACCGCCTCCTTGATCTCCTCATCGCTGGCGCCCTGCCGCTATCGCAAGCGATTTGAGTGTTTGGTTCGACGTCAGCATTTCCTCCTCCGTTCGCAGCACCTTTCCCGACGACATCCGCCATGGAGAGAATTGATAGCGCTGACCCGCCCATGGCCGCTTCGCCCGAAAGCGCCATGGCTCTCATGGCCCGTGCGGGCCAGGGTGCCTGGCCGAAAACGCCGCCGCCGCCGCCCGCGACGGCAGGTCCAGCTTGAGCAGTATGTTGGCGACATGGCGCTTGACCGTGTGTTCGCTCAGCCTCAATTCGGCGGCGATCGCGGCATTGCTCTTGCCGTCGGCGACGAGGCTCACCACCTCGCTTTCGCGCGCCGTCAATGCGGCCGGCTCGGCAACCCTGGGTTTGGGCCGGCAGGCGGGTTCCAGATGCTGTTCGGACGTCGCATGGACCAGCGCCAGCGGCTCCTCCAACTCGTCGACGCTGATGCGCCCGGCGTCGGTGAAATGCAGGCCCGACCCAGCCGCCAGATCGGCGATCAGACGCGACGCGATAATGTCGCCGCGGCCGGCATGGGCGGCCAACTGCATCGCCACCCGCGCCGTCATCCCAACGGGCGGACCGCGCACTTCGATCTCGCCGACATGCGCCCCTTGCGCGCTTGCCACGCCGATTTCCTGCGCCGCCTCGCGCAGCGCTGCCGCGCAGCGTATGGCGCGTGCCGGGCCGTCGAAGCGCGAAATCATCAACTCGCCATGCAGGCCCGCAGAACGCCCGCCGTGGCGCCCGACCAGCAGCCGCCAGGTTTCCTGGAGGCGCAGGCTGCGTTCGCTCCACATGCGGTCGCCGAGCCGCGCCGTGTCGTAGATGCGTGTCACCAAAAGTGCCGCCAGCACGCGGTCCACTTCGCCCACGGCGCGCTCGCCGGTCAGGAATTCCTCGATCAGGTCGGCCACCCCGTCGACATCGCCGGTCCAGATCGGATGGTCGCGTCCGGGAATCTCGACCAGCCGGGCGCCGGGGATCTTCTGTGCAAGGAAGCGGCTGGCATCGGGGTCGACCCGCGCATCGTTGCGGCGATGGATCACAAGCGTCGGCGCGCTGATCACGCTCAGGATGTGGCGGATGTCGACGTCGGCGTTCATGCGCGCCAGCGCCGCCGCCGCCGTCGGGCTCGCCGACAATCGTTCGAAACGTGCCCACCACTGGGTGAAATGCGCGTCGTCGACCCGGCTCGGCGCGAAATGGGGCAGAGTGGCGCCGGTGCCCCAGGCTGTCTCCGCCATCTCGATGAAAGCGTCGAGGCGTTCGGGCGACATCACCCATTTGTGGAAATGCGCATAGCCGCCATAGAGCGCCAGCGCCCGCGTCCGCTCCGGATAGGTGGCGGCGAACAGCATCGCCATAGGCGCGCCTTCGGAGGAGCCGAGCAGGGCTGCACGGCCGCTGCCGGCGGCGTCCATAACCGCGCGCACATCGTCCATCCGCGTTTCGAGACTGGGCAGGTTATGCGCGTCGACGCGGTCGGACAGACCCGTGCCGCGCTTGTCGAACAGGATCAGCCGCGAGAATGCCGAAAGCCGCTTCAAGAGCCTGGCATAGCCCTCGTCTTCCCAGTGCAGGTCGAGGTTGGAAATGAAGCCCGGCACGAAGACCAGATCGAGCGATCCCTGCCCGACCACCTGATAGGCGATCCTCATATCGCCGCTACGGGCGTATCGCGTCTCGATCGGCCTCACGAGATTTCCACCCCGGCCTGACGATTTCTGGTCGTCAAACCATAGCAGAACAGCGCGGATGCGGCAGCTTAAACTTTAGCGATGACGAATGTAAGCCGGCGCGGCTTGGCGATTATTCCTGCGAGGCGGCGACGTCGGCAGGGGAGGGCTCGAGTCCGAGTTTGAGGTCGGCCGCAGCCGGCGTGATCGGCCGCCTGATCCTGGCGGAGGCGGCCACCACCAACTCGTTGAAGTTCCCGGTGCCGTCGTCCAGCATTTCGAAGAACTGCCGCCGCATCCTCGGCTCCCAGAACTTGTTGATGTGCTCGGCGACGCCGGCAATGCCTTCCTCGCGCGGCTTGGAATGGAAGAAATCGGCGATCTGGTTTGCCATGCGCACCAGCTTCTCGGCGGTGCTCATAATGTGTTCTTCGTCATGCGACATGCTTGGCAACTCCGCAAACCACCCGGTCGGGGTGGGTGAAAATATCAAAATCGTCGCCGCGAACCAGCGCCACCAGCGTCATGCCAGCCTCTTGCGCCGTGCGGATGGCAAGGGCGGTCGGCGCCGAGACGGCGATGATGAAGGCCGAGCCGATAGAAGCCGTCTTCTGCACCATTTCGACCGACACCCTGGATGTCACCACAACGGCACCGGATGCGCCATCGATGTCGGCCTTGGCCAGCGCACCGGCCAGCTTGTCGAGCGCATTGTGACGGCCGACATCTTCGCGCGCCATGACGATGCCCTTGCCAGGCATATAGAAACCGGCGGCGTGTACCGCTCCGGTCTCGGTGTGCAGCGGCTGCACTTTGGACAAAAGCTTGACCGAACGGGCGATGTCGTCGGCATCAAGCGTAAGGCTTGAGGTACCAACCGCATCGACCGAGCGCATCGCTTCCTCGATCGATTCGATGCCGCAAAGCCCGCAGCCGACCGGGCCGGCGAGCCTTCGCCGCCGCGCTTCGAAACGTGTGTTGGCTCGGTCCTTCAGCCGGATCTGAATGTCGATGCCGGCGCCATGGTCCTCGACCTCGATGGCTTCGATCTCTTCGGGCAAGGCGATGATGCCTTCGGTCAGCGAGAAGCCGAGCGCGAAATCCTCGAAATCCGCCGGGCTTGCCATCATCACCGCATGCGTGGTGCCGGCAAAGGAGAACGCCACCGGCGTCTCTTCCGGCACCATCCGGTTGGCAGCCGTCGTCCCAACCGCGCGGTGCGCCAGCCGCGATACCTGCGTCGTGGCTTTGCGGCGCGCGCTCAAGACTACTCCGCCGCCTGCAAAGACGCGATGCGCCGGCTCTGCTTGGCTTGCTCGTCATAGTCGCGCTGCCATTCCGACGGTCCGTTGGAGGCGCCGACCTGCACCGCCGTCACCTTGTATTCCGGACAATTGGTCGCCCAGTCGGAGAAGTCGGTGGTGATGACGTTGGCCTGCGTGTCCGGATGATGGAACGTCGTGTAGACCACGCCGGGCGACACCCGGTCGGTGATCAGCGCGCGCAGCGTCGTCTCGCCCGATCGGCTGGTCAGCCGGACCCAGTCGCCGTCGCGCAAACCGCGGTTCTCGGCATCGTGCGGATGGATCTCCAGCCGGTCCTCCGAGTGCCACATGCTGTTGTCGGTGCGCCTGGTCTGCGCGCCGACATTGTACTGTGACAGGATGCGGCCGGTGGTGAGCAGCAGCGGGAAGCGCGGTCCCGTCCTTTCGTCCGTCGCCACATATTCGGTCCGGATGAACTTGCCCTTGCCGCGCACGAACCCGTCAATATGCATGATCGGGGTGCCGAGCGGCGCCTTCTCGTTGCAGGGCCATTGCACGGATCCGACACGGTCGAGCAACTCGAAGGAGACGCCGGCGAAGCTCGGCGTGGTCATCGCGATCTCGTCCATGATCTCGGAGGGATGCTGATAGTTCCAGTCCAGCCCGATCGCGCGGGCAAGCTCCTGCGTCGCCTCCCAATCGGCGTAGCGCGCCTTCGGCTCAAGAACCTTGCGCACCATGTTGATGCGGCGCTCGGCGTTGGTGAAGGTGCCGTCCTTCTCGAGGAAGGTCGAGCCCGGCAGGAAGACATGCGCGTAGTTCGCCGTCTCGTTGAGGAACAGGTCATGCACGACGACGCATTCCATCGCGGCAAGGCCGGCGGCGACATGCTTGGTGTCGGGATCGGACTGCAGAATGTCCTCGCCCTGGATGTAGATGCCCTTGAAGCTGCCGTCGACGGCGGCGTCGAGCATGTTGGGGATGCGCAGGCCGGGTTCGT
Source organism: Mesorhizobium sp. M0088 (assembly GCF_040322895.1). NCBI lineage: Bacteria > Pseudomonadati > Pseudomonadota > Alphaproteobacteria > Hyphomicrobiales > Phyllobacteriaceae > Mesorhizobium > Mesorhizobium sp. M0088. The sequence goes on along the minus strand of NZ_JAMYUI010000001.1, from coordinate 195,093 downwards.
CGTCCAGCTTCACGCCCCACAAGGTCTCATAGATATCGCGCACGGCTTCGCCGGAGATGTGGCGATAGCCCGGCAGTTCGTGCGGGAAGGAGCCCATGTCGCAGGAGCCCTGCACGTTGTTCTGGCCGCGCAGTGGGTTCACGCCGACGCCGGGCCGGCCGATATTGCCGGTGGCCATGGCGAGATTGGCGATTGCCATCACAGTGGTCGAGCCCTGGCTGTGTTCCGTCACGCCGAGGCCGTAATAGATCGCGCCGTTGCCGCCGGTGGCGTAGAGCCGCGCAGCGCCCCGGATCAGCTCTGGATCGACGCCGGACAATTTGCCGACGGTTTCGGGGCTGTTTTCCGGCAAGGCTACGAACGATGCCCAATCCTGGAACTCCGTCCAGTCGCAGCGTTCGCGGATGAAGGCTTCGTCGAACAGGCCCTCGGTGACGATCACATGCGCCAGCGCCGTCAGCACGGCCACATTGGTGCCGGGCTTCAGCGGCAGGTGATAATCCGCTTCGATATGGGCCGACTTGACCATCTCGGTGCGGCGCGGATCGAGCACGATCAGCTTGGCGCCCTGGCGCAGCCGCTTCTTCAGCCGCGAGGCGAACACCGGGTGAGCGGAAGCCGGATTGGCGCCGATGATGACGGCGACGTCGGTGAAGTCGACGGAATCGAAATCCTGCGTGCCGGCCGAGGTGCCATAGGTCTGGCCGAGCCCGTAGCCCGTCGGCGAATGGCAGACGCGTGCGCAGGTGTCGACATTGTTGTTGCGGAAACCCTGCCGCACCATCTTCTGGACGAGATAGGTTTCCTCGTTGGTGCAGCGCGACGAGGTGATGCCACCGATCGCGGTGCGTCCGTACTGGTACTGGATGCGGCGGAATTCTTTCGCTGTATGGGCGATCGCCTCTTCCCAGCTCACTTCGCGCCACGGGTCGGTGACCTTTTCGCGGATCATCGGCGACAGGATGCGGTCCTTGTGGGTGGCGTAGCCATAGGCGAAACGGCCCTTGACGCAGGAATGGCCGTGGTTCGCCTTCCCCTCCTTATAGGGCATCATGCGAACGACTTCGTCACCCTTCACCTCGGCCTTGAACGAGCAGCCGACGCCGCAATAGGCGCAGGTGGTAACAGCCGAGCGCTCCGGCAGGCCCTTGGCAAGCACCGTCTTCTCGCGCAGCGCATCGGTCGGACAGGCCTGCACGCAGGCGCCGCAGGACACGCATTCCGAATCGATGAACGCCTCGTGCATCCCCGCCGAAACCCGGGATTCGAAGCCTCGTCCCTCGATGGTCAGCGCGAAGGTGCCCTGCACCTCTTCGCAGGCCCGCACGCAGCGCGAGCAGACGATGCATTGCGAGGCATCATAGGTGAAATAGGGGTTGGATTCATCGCGGGCGATGTAGTCGACCGCCAGCGAGCCATGGCCGGGCGCCACGCCACCTTCCGGCTTGACGTGGTTGCGGCCTTCGATGCCGTAGCGGTTCTCGGTCAGGCCGATCGACTTCGCCACCGCATCGAACTCGCTCGCGCCGGTTCCGGCCTGTTCGTTCCAGCCGGTCGGATGATCGGAGACGTAGAGCTCCATGACGCCGCGGCGAATGGCATCGAGCCGCTCGGTCTGCGTGCGCACGATCATGCCTTCGCCGACGGGCGTCGTGCACGATGCCGGCGTGCCGCCGCGTCCTTCGATCTCGACAAGGCAGACACGGCACGAACCGAAGGAGTCCAGCATGTCGGTGGCGCAAAGCTTCGGGATCTCGACCCCGCCTTCCATCGCGGCACGCATGATCGAGGTGCCTTCCGGCACGGTGATGCTGCGACCGTCGACGTTCAGCGTGACCTGCTTCTGCGCCTTCGATTGCGGGGTTCCGTAGTCGATCTCTTCGACGAGGGAGGGGAAGTCGGCCTTGATGTTCATCTGCCAGCTCCTATTCGGCAGCCACGCGCACGGGCGCTGGCTTGAAGTCGTCGGGGAAATGGGTAATCGAGCTCATCACGGGATAGGGCGTGAAGCCGCCCAGCGCGCAGAGCGAACCGAACTTCATCGTGTTGCAGAGGTCGGTGACCAGAGCGAGGTTCTTCTCCGGCTCGATGCCCGCGACTATTCTGTCGATGGTCTCGACACCGCGCGTCGAGCCGATGCGGCAGGGCGTGCACTTGCCGCAGCTTTCGATGGCGCAGAACTCCATGGCAAAGCGCGCCTGTTTCAGCATATCGGCGGTGTCGTCGAACACCACGATGCCGGCATGGCCGATCAGCCCGTCCTTTGCCGCGAAGGCTTCATAATCGAACGGCGTGTCGAACAGCGCGCGCGGGAAGTAGGCGCCGAGCGGCCCGCCGACCTGCACCGCCTTGACCGGTCGCCCCGTGGCCGTGCCGCCGCCGATCTCGTCGACGATCTCGCCCAGCGTCATGCCGAAAGCGGCTTCGAACAGGCCGGCATATTTGACGTTGCCGGCGATCTGGATCGGGATCGTGCCGCGCGAGCGGCCCATGCCGAAATCCTTGTAGTAGGCCGCACCCTTGTCCATGATGACAGGCACCGAGGCCAGCGAGATGACATTGTTGATCACCGTCGGCTTGCCGAACAGCCCCTTATGCGCCGGCAGCGGCGGCTTTGCGCGCACCATGCCGCGCTTGCCTTCAAGTGAATCGAGCAGCGCCGTCTCCTCGCCGCAGACATAAGCTCCGGCGCCGACCCGGATCTCCATGTCGAAAGCGTAGGGCGAACCCAGCACGCTGGCGCCAAGAACGCCGGCCTTGCGGGCGACCTCGACGGCCTTGTTCATCACCGCCACCGCATGCGGATATTCCGAGCGGACATAGACAAAGCCCTTGGTCGCGCCCGTGGCTATACCGGCGATCGTCATGCCTTCGATCAGCACGAACGGATCGCCCTCCATGATCATGCGGTCGGCGAAGGTGCCTGAATCGCCTTCGTCGGCGTTGCAGACGATGTATTTGCGGTCGCCTGCGGTATCGAGCACCGTTTTCCACTTGATGCCGGTCGGGAAGCCGGCGCCGCCGCGCCCGCGCAGGCCCGATTCGGTAACCTGGGCGACGATGTCGGCAGGCGTCAGCGCCAGCGCGTTCGTCAGTCCGTTCAACCCGCCATGCTTCTTGTAGGATTCGAGCGAAAGCGGATCCGTGACGCCGCAGCGCGCGAAGGTCAGCCGCGTCTGCTTGGCGAAGAAGGGGATCTTGTCCGGTGAGCCCAGCCAGCGCTTGTGATGGCCGCCGGTGAGAAAGCCGCCGTCGAACAGGCTTTTGACGTCGGACGGCTTTACCGGCCCATAGGCGACGCGGCCGTTCGCTGTCGCAACTTCGACCATTGGTTCGAGGAAATAGGCGCCGCGCGACCCGTTGCGCACGATCTTGGCGTCGATGCCGCGCTCGGCGAGTTCGCCGGCGATCGCCTTGGCGACCTTTTCGGCGCCAAGCGCCAGCGCACCGGAATCGCCGGGAATGTAGATGCGCGGGATCATGAGCGCACCTCTGCAACGATCTCGTCGAGCTTCTCGTCATTGAGCCGCCCGATCACCTCGCCATCCAGCATTGCGGCGGGCGAACAGGCGCAAAGGCCGAGACAATAGACCGGCTCCAGCGTCACCGAACCGTCGCGGGTCGTCTCATGGAAGCCGATGCCCAGCAATTGCTTCAGCTTGGCGGCGATGGCGTCCGAACCCATCGACTGGCAGGATTCCGCCTGGCAGAGCTTCAGCACATGCCGGCCTGCCGGGTGGCTTCGGTAATCGTGATAGAAGCTGACGACGCCGTGCACCTCGGCCCTGGAAATGTTCAGCGCCTCGGCGATGACCGGCAGCGCATCCTTGGGCACATGGCCGAACTCTTCCTGGATGCCGTGGAGGATCGGCAGCAACGGGCCTTCGAGGCCCTTCATCTCCTGGACGATCGCGACCGTGCGCGACGTGATCTCGGTACTTGCAGGCTGCATTGTCATGCAGCGCCCTCCCTATCGTAGCGACCCATACATATCGGCCAGAAGCATCAAGCTGTTTTGGAACAACGACATGCTCGTGCCGCTTTATCGCTAAGTGCTTAAGAAACCAGAGAAAACCTCTGAAATCAATAAAGCGGTTTCGTTGTACGATAGAAATTTTCTATCGTTCCGTTTGACTAACTCTGTCTAGCGGAACGGTTTGCGTGGAAATCGTCCGCCAGCGCCATTGCCTCGTCCAGCAGCGCCGAGACCAAAGGTGTGTGCGGTTCGCGCGGTGTCGCCACCAGGCCGACCGTGTGGCTGGCATCCGGCTCGACAATCGGAATGGCCCGGATCGGCTCGGAAAAGCCGAATGTTTCCGCAAGGTTGAGCGGCATGATCGACGACCATTTGCCGGTGCGGATGTGCGAAAACAGCACGATCATCGAATTGGATTCCAGCGTCGGTCGCACCTGCACGCCGGCTTCGGCCAGATGCTGATCGATGATGCGGCGGTTCTGCATGTCTGGCGTCAACAGGCACAGCGGCAGGCTTGAGAGCTCTGCCCATGTCACTTTGTCGCGGTCGGAATAGGGATTTCCCATCGCGGTGATCAGTTGGTAGCGCTCGTCATAGAGCGGCACGCTGGTCACCCGCCCCAGCGGCTCGTTGTCGAGATAGGTGATGCCGGCATCGATGTCGAAATTGCCGAGCAGCGACAGCACCTCGATCGAGGTCCGCGACAGCACCGAAAAGGTGACGCCTGGATGCTTTTCGCGAAACGGCGTTGTCAGCCGCGGCAGCATGGCGAGCGCCGTCGGAATGGCGGCGATGCGGATACGGCCCGAAAGTCCGTGGCGCGCCGCGCGCATTTCCTCGCGCATGGTCCTGGTGTCGCCGACGATGCGGCGTGCCCACACCAGCACCTGTTTTCCCTCCGGCGTCAGCCCCTGGAAGCGTGAGCCGCGCAGGACCAGCATGACGCCAAGCTGGCCCTCCAACTGCTTGATGCCGGCCGAGAGCGTCGGCTGGGTGACGCCGCATACCTCCGCCGCCCGGCCGAAATGCTCCTCCCTGGCGAGCGCGATGAAGAATTCCAGCTTGTCGATCATGCGATCTTTCCGGTGGTTCGCTGCAAGGTCGGGGAAATCGCGCCTCACCGCAAGCGCGATGCACAATTGCCCTGCATCCACACCTTTAAGCCGGCTACCTGTTTCCCGCGGCGCGATGCGGCGCTATGTGGATGAAACTGGGAGATCGACCATGCTGGGCTGGTTCCGCAAGCTTTTGCCGCGCGAAGATCGCTTCTTCGACCTGTTCGAACGACATTCGCGCACCGTGGTCGGCGGCGCCGAGGCGCTGGAGCAGCTTCTCCAGGGCAGGGATATCGACCTCTGGTGCCAGAAAATCGTCGATCTCGAAGATGAGGCCGACCACATCACCGCGGAAGTCCTGCTGGCGGTGCGGCGCTCCTTCATCACGCCTTTCGATCGCGGCGACATCAAGGACCTGATCCAGTCGATGGATGATGCCATCGACATGATGCACAAGACGGTCAAGACGGTGAAGCTGTTCGAGCGCAAGGAATTCGATCCGCTGATGCAGGAAATGGGTGGCGTCATCGTCGCCGCCGCCAAGCTGGTGGCCGAGGCGATCCCGCTGCTCAACAAGGTCGCGACGCACACGGTGCGCCTCAACGCCATCGCCGAAGAGGTGATGCGCGTCGAAAGCCGGGCCGACGACCTGCACGAGCAAGGGCTGAAGGATCTCTTCAGGAAGCACGGCAGCAGCGATCCGATGGCGTACATGATCGGCAGCGAGATTTATGGCCAACTGGAAAAAGTGGTCGACCGCTTCGAGGACGTCGCCAACGAGATCAGCGGCATCGTCATTGAGAATGTCTAGGTGATGGAAGCCACCATTGCCTTTCCCGTGCTGGTCGGCCTCGTCGGCGTCGCGCTGTTCTTCGACTTTCTCAACGGCTTGCACGATGCCGCCAACTCCATTGCCACCATCGTCTCCACCCGCGTGCTAAGGCCGCAATACGCGGTATTGTGGGCGGCTTTCTTCAACTTCATCGCCTTCATGTTCTTCGGCCTCCACGTCGCCGAGACAGTGGGCAAGGGTATCGTCGATGTCAGCATCGTCACCCCGGCGGTCATCTTCTCGGCGCTCGTCGGCGCCATAGTCTGGAACATCGTCACCTGGATCGCCGGCATCCCGTCGAGCAGCTCGCATGCGTTGATCGGCGGCCTGGTAGGTGCCGGTGTGGCAAAGGCAGGCGTGGGCGCCATCGTCTGGACAGGGCTTGGCAAGACGGTTGCGGCAATCGTCCTGTCGCCAGCGACCGGCTTTATCCTGGCGCTCATCCTGATTTTCGTCGTCTCGTGGCTCTTCGTGCGCCAGACGCCCTTTGCGGTCGACAGTACCTTCCGCGTCATGCAGTTCTTTTCCGCCTCGCTCTATTCGCTCGGGCACGGTGGCAATGACGCGCAGAAGACCATGGGCATCATTGCCGTGCTGCTCTATTCGCAAGGCATGCTCGGCGCGACTTTCCATGTACCGCTCTGGGTTGTCCTCACCTGTCAGGCGGCACTGGCGCTCGGCACCCTGTTCGGCGGCTGGCGCATCGTCCACACCATGGGCTCGAAGATCACGCGGCTGAACCCGATGCAGGGTTTTTGCGCCGAGACCGGCGGGGCGATCACCCTGTTTGCCGCGACCTGGCTCGGCATTCCCGTGTCGACCACGCACACCATCACTGGCGCCATCATCGGCGTCGGCGCCGCCCGCCGCGTCTCGGCCGTGCGCTGGGGCATTGCCGGCAACATCGTCATTGCCTGGATCGTCACCTTGCCGGCCACCGCTTTGATTTCGGCGCTCACCTACCTGGCGGTTGGCCTGGCGAGGTGACGTAAAGAAATCTACCTGTCCACAAGGTTCAGGATGTTGCCGTCCGGGTCCTTGAACCAGGCGACCTTCATTCCGTAACCGACGTGGAGATCGCCCTCCAGCGTCAAGCCCGGCATCTGATAGTGCTCGAAGGCGACGCCCTTCGTCTTCAGTTCCTTGACGATGTTGCCGATCTCGTCGCCAACCATCCAGGTTACCGCTGTCGCCTTGTTGGTTCCGGCAAATTGAGAATGATAGACGTTGAGGGTGGTATCGCCGCTTTTGTAGACGATCAGTTCGCCGCCCTCATCGTGCACCTGTTTCAGGCCAAGCGTTCCCTCATAGAAAGCCTTGGCTTTCGCGAGATCCTTCACCGCGAGATTGGCCGTTGCATTGCTGTTTGCGAGCATGATGGTCTCCTTTCCTGGTTGTCGACCCCGTGCTGGTCACCGAAATAGGTCGCCGCGATCGTTTGACGACTGTCGCTCGACCTGATTGTTGGCCGCATCGGCGCTCGATTATCTGGAAGACGTTTGGCGCGGATGAAATCCGACAGGCCCCGCCGCTTTTCCAGGCACGCCAAGGCAGCCATTGCTCCACGGCTTGGTTCTGTCCGGAAACTGCATTATCTCAGGTGCAAGCTGCATCTCAGGCGCAAGCTGCGTAAGGAAAAACTGCCATGTCCGTCACCAAGGAAATCGTCACCGAGCGTCTGAAGACGGTCAACGGGCCGGATTTCACCGGCAACATCGTCGACCTCGGCATGGTTTCGGAGATTTTCATCGCCGACGGGAAGGTCTTCTTCTCGATTACCGTTCCCGCCGCTCGTGCCCAGGAAATGGAGCCGCTGCGCGCCGCCGCCGAGCGCGTCGTCAAGACAATCCCCGGGGTCGCCGGCGCGGTCGTCGCGCTGACGGCCGAGAAGAGGGGCGGCGGCATGGAGGCGCCGGTTCCGTCGCGCCCCGCACCCAGGCCCGTTCCGCCGGCTGCGCCCGCTGCCGCCGCGCCGCGTGCGGCTCCGCACGCGCCCGCCTCGCACAGTTCGGGCAAACGCGGCGTGCCCGGCATCGAGGCGATCATCGCGGTCGCCTCCGGCAAGGGCGGCGTCGGCAAATCGACCACCGCCGTCAACATCGCGCTTGGCCTTGCTGCCAACGGCCTGCGCGTCGGCGTGCTCGATGCCGACATCTACGGCCCGTCCATGCCCAGGCTGCTCAACATCCACGGCCGGCCACAGACCGTCGATGGCAAGATCCTGAAACCGATGGAGAATTACGGCCTGAAGGTGATGTCGATGGGCTTCCTCGTCGATGAGGAAACGCCGATGATCTGGCGTGGCCCGATGGTGATGTCGGCGCTGACGCAGATGCTGCGTGAGGTCGAGTGGGGTCGGCTCGACGTGCTCGTCGTCGATATGCCGCCCGGCACCGGCGACGCGCAATTGACCATGGCCCAGCAGGTGCCGCTGGCCGGCGCCGTCATCGTCTCGACGCCACAGGATCTGGCTCTGATCGACGCGCGAAAAGGCCTCAACATGTTCAAGAAGGTCGACGTGCCGTTGCTCGGCATCGTCGAGAACATGAGCTATTTCATCGCCCCCGACACCGGCAAGCGCTACGACATTTTCGGCCATGGCGGCGCACGCCGCGAGGCCGAGCGCCTCGGCGTCACCTTCCTTGGTGAGGTGCCGCTCGAGATGGGCATTCGCGAAAGCTCGGATGCCGGCACGCCGGTTGTCGTCTCCAAGCCTGACGGCGCCGAGGCGAAAATCTACCGCGACATCGCTTCGAAGGTCTGGGACCGGGTCAACGAAGAGCGTGGTGCTGCGGCAGCCGCCGTGCCGAGTATTGTGTTCGAGTGATGCCCGCTTGAGGGCTCAGCCGCCGACCTTTTCGCCGAACGACGAAAAAAACTGTCCGGCCAGTTTCTTCGAAGTCGATTCGATCAGCCGGCTGCCGAGCTGGGCGATCTTGCCGCCGACATCGGCCTTGGCCGCGTAGTTCAATATCGTGGCGTCGGGTCCGTCTGCCGTCAACGTCACGTCGGCGCCACCCTTGGCGAAGCCTGCAATGCCGCCCTTGCCTTCGCCCTGGATGGTGTAGGAGTGCGGCGGCTTCAGGTTCTTCAGCGTCACTTCGCCGTTGAACGTCGCCTTGATCGGTCCGATCTTCACCACCACGGTTGCCGCCATCTCGGTCGGCGACTTCATCTCCAGGCTCTGGCAGCCGGGAATGGTCGCCTTCAAGACTTCGGGATCGTTCAGCGCTTCCCACACTTTTTGCAGCGGTGCGGCAATGCGCTCCTCGCCTTCGATCACCAAAGCCATGAAAACCTCCCGGACAAGACTGTCCGAACCCGTAACGCACGGCTTGGTGCGTGTCTATCGCACCAAAGTCCGGTTGCGACCGCACGCCCTCTTGCCTGCTCCCGCGCGTTGCCATATCGATTTGTCTTACAAATACGGAGACCATGATGGCAGGCGCCCCTACCCATAAGAAAAAATTTCGCTCGCAGGAGTGGTTCGACAATCCCGACAATCCGGGCATGACGGCGCTCTATCTCGAGCGCTACCTCAATTACGGCCTGACGCGCGCCGAACTGATGTCCGGCAAGCCGCTGATCGGCATTGCCCAGACCGGCTCGGATCTGTCGCCTTGCAACCGCCACCATATCGAACTCGCCAAGCGCGTGCGCGAAGGCATCGTCTCGATGGGCGGCATTCCGTTCGAATTCCCCTGCCATCCGATCCAGGAGACCGGCAAGCGCCCGACCGCGGCACTTGACCGCAACCTTGCCTATCTCAGCCTGGTCGAAGTGCTCTACGGCTATCCGCTCGATGGCGTCGTGCTGACCATCGGTTGCGACAAGACGACACCGGCCCTGCTGATGGCGGCGGCCACCGTCAACATCCCGGCGATCGCCCTGTCGGTCGGCCCGATGCTCAATGGCTGGCACAAGGGCAAGCGCACCGGCTCCGGCACCATCGTCTGGGAATCACGCCAGCGCCTGTCGGCCGGCGAGATCGATTATGACGAGTTCATGGATATCGTCGCCTCGTCGGCGCCGTCCACCGGCTATTGCAACACCATGGGCACCGCCACCACGATGAACTCGCTGGCCGAGGCGCTTGGCATGCAGTTGCCGGGCTCGGCCGCCATTCCCGCGCCCTACCGCGAGCGTGGCCAGATTTCCTATGAGACCGGAAAACGCATCGTCGAGATGGTGCATGAGGATCTGAAGCCGTCCGATATCATGACGAGAGAGGCTTTCGAGAACGCCATCGTCGTCAATTCGGCCATTGGCGGCTCGACCAACGCGCCTATCCATCTCAACGCCATCGCCCGCCACCTTGGAGTCAAGCTCGACAATGACGACTGGCAGACGGTCGGCCTCAATGTGCCGCTGCTGGTCAATTTGCAGCCGACGGGCGAATACCTCGGCGAGGACTACCATCATGCCGGCGGCGTGCCGGCGGTCATTGCCGAACTGATGAAGGGCGGGCTGTTGCCGCATCCCGGCGCGCGCACCGTCAACGGCAAGTCGATCGGTGAGAACAGCGAGGGCGTTGCCAACGAAAATCCCGACGTCATCCGCTCTGTCGCCAAGCCGCTGAAGGCCAATGCCGGCTTCATCAATCTTCGGGGCAATCTGTTCGATTCGGCGATCATGAAGACCAGCGGTATCTCGCCGGAATTCCGCGAACGCTATCTCTCCAACCCCAAGGATCCCGAGGCTTTCGAAGGCAACGCCATGGTTTTCGACGGGCCGGAGGATTACCACGCCCGCATCGACGACCCGGCGCAAGGTATCGACGAGCACACCATCCTGTTCATGCGCGGCGCCGGCCCGGTCGGTTATCCCGGCGGTGCCGAGGTCGTCAACATGCAGCCGCCGGCCTATCTCATCAAGAAGGGCATCCACGCGCTCGCTTGCATCGGTGACGGCCGCCAGTCGGGCACGTCGGGTTCGCCGTCGATCCTCAACGCCTCGCCGGAAGCCGCGATCGGCGGCGGACTGGCGCTGCTCAAGACGGGCGACCGGGTCCGCATCGACCTGCGCAAAGGCACGGCCGACATCCTCGTCACCGACGACGAGATCACCCGGCGCCGCGCCGAGTTGCAGAACAATGGCGGCTTCCACTATCCCAAGCACCAGACGCCCTGGCAGGAGATCCAGCGCGGCATGGTCGCGCAGTTCTCGGAGGGGATGGTGCTGAAACCGGCGGTGAAATACCAGGATGTCGCGCACACCAGCGGCGTCCCCAGGGACAATCACTGATTGCTCCGGGGACAATTACTGATTGCTCCGGGGACAATCATTGATTCTGGATCGACGGATGGCGGCTTGAGCAAATCAGGCCGCCGTCGATTTTTCGGTCAGCGTGTTGCATCCCGGCCGGGTAGGTCTGGAACGGTCACCGTCCTTGACAAGCGCGCCCAACAAATCCACCATCCTGACAAGGGGTGCATCGCGACGACCCCGTGAGGCGTCAGCCCAACGTTCGCGTCCAAACTTCTCTTCCAAGGAGGTGGACGCCATGCCGTCAACAACCGCTATCACGGTACCGCAATTGTCCCGGCTCATCGGTCTGCCGGGCGCGCCTGTCATTATCGATGTTCGCATCGACGACGATTTCGAGGCCGATCCGCGCCTGCTGCCGGCCTCGTGCCGGCGCGATTTCAAAACCGTTTCAACCTGGGCCGCCGGGTTCGCCGGCAAGCCGGTGGTCGTCGTCTGTCAGAAGGGGCAAAAGCTCTCGCAAGGCGTCGCCGCATGGCTGCGCCATGAGGGGATATCAGCCGAATCCCTCGAAGGCGGCTTTGAGGCCTGGCGCGATGCCGGCGGGCTTCTGGTCCGCACCGCCAAAATGCCGCCACGCAATGAAAAGGGCGCCACCGTCTGGGTGACGCGATCCCGCCCGAAGGTCGACCGCATCGCTTGCCCATGGCTGATCCGACGTTTCCTCGACCCCGACGCGGTGTTCCTGTTTGTCGAACCCGCTGAAGTACTGGCTGTTGCCGACCGCTTTCAGGCCGTGCCGTTCGACATCGACAATGTGTTCTGGAGCCATCGCGGCGAACGCTGCACCTTCGACACCATGATCGAGGAGTTCGGGTTGGAATCCGGGGCGCTCGATCGCCTCGCCGCAATCGTGCGCGCGGCCGACACCGCAAGCCTCGACCTGGTACCCCAGGCGGCCGGTTTTCTGGCTGCGTCGCTCGGTCTATCGCGCATGTTCCGCGACGATCTGGAACAACTGGAAGCAGGCATGCTGCTCTACGACGCGTTCTTCCGCTGGTGTCGCGACGCCACCGAAGAAACGCACAACTGGCCGGCTGCGGGGAAACCGACATGAGCGCTCTCGTCCCGGCGGATACAGCGGAAAACATCCAGGTTCCGGCTGCACCGGCCTTCACCGAGGCCGTGAAGGTCTGGGCGAGGATCGGATTGCTCAGCTTTGGCGGTCCGGCCGGGCAGATCGCGCTGATGCACAAGGAGCTGGTCGAGGACCGGCGCTGGATCGGTGAACAGCGCTTCCTGCATGCGCTGAACTACTGCATGCTGCTGCCTGGCCCGGAAGCCCAGCAGCTCGCCATCTATATCGGCTGGCTCTTGCACAGGACGGTCGGCGGCCTTGTCGCAGGCATCCTGTTCGTCATACCGGGCGCGCTCGTCATGCTCGCCTTGAGCAGCCTCTACGTCCTCTATGGCGACATGCCGCTGGTCGCGGCGCTGTTTTTCGGGGTGAAGGCGGCGGTGCTCGCCATTGTCATCGAGGCGGTGATCCGGATCGGGAGGCGCGCCCTGAAAAACCGGGTCATGGTGTCGATCGCGGTCGCGGCGTTCATCGCCATCTATGCGTTGAATGTGCCCTTTCCGCTCATCGTCCTGTTCGCCGGCCTGACGGGATGGCTGGGAGACCGCGTTGCTCCCGGCCTGTTTTCCGGCTCGACCCATGGCAAGGACGATGTTGCCGACTTCAAGGGAGCGGTCGACCTGATGTTCGAGCGTGGCGAACTGGCCCATGTCAAACCGACCAAATGGCATGCACCGCGCACCCTCGCCATATGGCTGCCGCTCTGGCTCGGGCCTGTTCTTTTGATCTGCTGGTTCACCGGCTCAGCAAGCGTCTGGACCGAGATAGGCCGGTTCTTCAGTCTCATGGCTGTCGTCACCTTCGGCGGCGCCTATGCGGTCCTCGCCTATGTCGCGCAAGCAGCCGTCCAGTCCTTCGGCTGGCTGGCGCCGGGTGAAATGGTCGATGGTCTTGGACTTGCCGAAACGACGCCAGGACCGCTCATCCTGGTGCTGCAGTTTGTTGGCTTCATCGCCGCGTTCCGCCATTCCGGCTCGCTCGACCCGTTGCTTGCCGGATCGCTGGGGGCGCTGCTCACCTTGTGGGTGACGTTCACACCCTGCTTTTTCTGGATATTCCTCGGCGCGCCCTACATCGAGACCCTGCGCGGCAACAAGGCACTGTCGGCCGCACTGGGCGCGATCACCGCCGCAATTGTCGGGGTGATCATGAATCTCGCTTTGTGGTTTGGCTTGCACGTCATCTTCCGTGAGGTACACGCGACGGGCCTTGGCATGAACGTGCCGGTGCTTTCGTCCATCGACTGGCGTGCGGCCTTGCTTTCCGTGGCCGCCATGGTCGCCATCCTGAAGCTGAAAGTCGGCATGCTGCCGACGCTCGCGCTATCCGCCCTTGCAGGGGTCTTGCTGGCGGCGGCTGGTTAGACAGCACCGCCTTTGTAATCCGCTTGCCCACCACCTAAGTGGGCTGGAAACGGAAGGAAACATCATGGCCGGACGGCGCTCTTCCCTCGGCTTCCTCGGAATGTTCGGCCGTTCGGGCGACTTGAGGCAGCTCGACGATGCATTGCGCGGCGCCGATCTGCATCCAGCCCTTGTGCCGGAGGGCGTGAAGCTTACCCTCGTCAATCTCATGAAGGATCGCTGGCCCGACGAGCCGCCACCGGCCACCTATGCGTCGGTGGCACAATTATGCAGCTATTGCATCGCGGGTCCCGAAACCTTCGAGCAAGCCAATGGCCGTGAGCGGACGCTGGAAGCCGAGCGCCGCATCGAGGCGGCGCTTGAAACCGGCGACAGCCTCGACGCGCAGATCGTGCTGATGACGCTGCATGCCAAGCTCATCAACGCTGAAGTCGTCGACCGATACGGGCTCAGCGCGGAATGACGCGAAAGGCAAGATCTGCCTGATTCTCCCGCGGCAGCCGAGCCGTTCAGGCCCGGCTCAGGCCCGGCTGATCTCCTCGAGATACCAGCCGATGTAGCGCAGTTCGTTGTATTCCATCGGCGCGATAGGTCCGGGCACGAAATAGTGCGAGCGCACGCCGCGCGCGGTGTGCTCGATGATCTTCTTGTCCTCTTCGGTGGTGACCTTCCACAGCCAGGTCAGCTTCTCCAGATCGTAGTCCTGCCCCTCGACCGCGTCGCCGCGCACCAGCCAGATCAGTTCCATCTCGCATGTACCAGCCGTTTTCGGGATGAATCGGTAGATCATGCCGTGATCGGGATAGCAGACGAGGAAGGTCGTGCCGCCGAGATGGATGGAGGTGACGCCACCGTCATAGTCGGTGAAGCGGCCCATCAGCGGCGCAACCGGCGAGCCGTCCTGGCTGCCGCTCGAAACGCCGTCATAGAGCGCGTAGCGGAAGGTGTGGATTGCTTCCTGTCCGGCCGCCGAGTTCTGCCAGCGGTTGGCGCTGCCGATCTCGATGCCGAGTGCGCAGGTGCGCTGCTCCATCGCGGCATTGAGCTGCTCGATCATCTCGGCCGGCTTTTCCAGCGCATGTGTTTGCGAATATTCCGGATGCGCCGGCCCGCAATGGTAGCATTCGACATAGTTCTCGACGGCGAGCTTCCAGTTGGCGTCGAGCGGATAGGACTGACGATACGCCACCTTGGCGTCGCCCCAGCCATATTGGCCGCAGCTCGTGCGCAGCGACTGTTCGATCGGATCGAAATCGAGCGGCGTCTCGGCAAAGGAAATGAAGACCAGCCCGGAGGCGACGCGGACATGAAGCTTCTTCAGCCCGTGCGCCGAGCGGTCGAAATCCTTTGGCATCAGGCGGGCAGCGCGCAGCGATCCGTCATTGGAATAGGCCCATGCGTGGTAGGGGCACACGAACATCTTCGCGTTGCCCTTCTCCTTGGTGCAGACCTCGGCACCGCGGTGGCGGCAGACATTGAGCATGGCATGCACGGTGCCATCCATGCCGCGTGTCAGGATGACTGCCTCGTCGCCCAGTTTGAACAGCTCGAAATCGCCGGGGTTAGGGATAACGCTGGCATGGGCCAGGCAATGCCAGTGGCGGCGAAAGACACGTTCCATGTCGCGCTCGAAGATCGCCGGGTCATGATAGAAGGCACGCACCAGGCCGTGGCCTGGGCGA
Organism: Mesorhizobium sp. M0088; assembly: GCF_040322895.1. NCBI lineage: Bacteria > Pseudomonadati > Pseudomonadota > Alphaproteobacteria > Hyphomicrobiales > Phyllobacteriaceae > Mesorhizobium > Mesorhizobium sp. M0088. Next base: position 179,841 of record NZ_JAMYUI010000001.1, on the reverse strand, counting down.
TGAGATGCCACCAGCCGATCGATCGCGTCGCCATCGGCGGGGGCTTGCTGGATAGGATGCACACTCATTTGTCATTCTGCCCGATGGTTGGTCGTGTATGGCTGTATGGCTGCACGAATTCGTCTCCGGTCAGCCGCCCATATGCGTGCGCGGCAGGTGGATCAGGTTGCCGAAGCGGGCACGCAATCTGTCGTCGACCTGTTTTGGCACGTGGCGCGGAAATCGTTCGGCAAGAATGCGCTTCTTCTCGGTGATCGCACGCAGCAATATATCAGGCCGGCCTTTTTCGTTCCATTCCTTCGGCGAGGACCGATCGCCGAGGGCAGGATAGAAGTGCTCGGTCTGCATCAGCTTGAGCGTTTGTTCGTTGTCGAGATAGTGGCCCGGACCCTTGAGGCAGACCTCGGCGATGCTGTCGATCGACAGGGCCTCGTCAGTCACGTCGATGCCACGCGCGCAGCCCAGGCAATGACCGAGCATGTCGTTGTCGATGACCAGGCTCTCCAGGCAGAAGCCGAGCAGCGAGGCATGCATGCCGGCCGCCTCGTAGACGAGGTTGAGGCCGGAGAGGCCGGCCATCACATTGGTGATGCCTTTTTCGTAGCCGGACTGAATATCGGGCAATTTCGAATCAGTCATGCCGGCGGCGGAGCCGCCGGGCAGGTCGTAGAATTGCGCCATCTGGGCACAGGCCGCCGTTGCCACCGACTGCTCGGCCGACCCGCCCGCCATGGCGCCGGTGCGCAGGTCCGACATGAACGGCCAGGCCCCGAAGATCGCCGGATGGCCGGGCTTGAGCGCGTTGACATAGACCAGGCCGGCCAGCACTTCGGCCACCGCCTGCACGACGGCGCCGGCCATCGCCGCGGGTGCCGTGGTGCCGGACTGGCCGGTCGACAGCAGCAGGATCGGGATGCCGCCTTCAACGCAGGCCTCAAGCACGCCGCAGGCATCCTCGGCGAATTTCATCGGCGGCACGACGAATGAGTTGGAGTTGGAAACGAATGGCCGGGCGCGGAAATTCTCCTCGCCGCCGGCGATGGCGTACAGCATTTCAAGCGCAGGCTTCACGTTCTCACGCACGGTGAAGGATGTTCCGACGTGCTTCGATGTTCCCATCACACAGGCATAAAGCGTGTTGAAATCCATCTCGAGCGGATCGGCGATGTCGCGCGCCACCATCGGCCGCTGGAAGAAATGGATGTTGTCCAGCCCATCGACGATGCGGGCGGCATCATAAATATCCTGCAGCTTGGACTCGCGGTACTCGCGCTTCTCCAGATCCACCAGGTGCACGGCGATGCCTGCCGTGCCGTAGTGCACGCGCTTGCCCTGGACCACCATATCGTGCCTGGGATCCTGGCCATGAAGCGTGAAATGTCGTGCCGCCCGCTTGATGGTGTCGAGCACGAGCGCGCGCGGAAAGCGGACCCGGCCATCGTCGCCATGGACCGCCCCCACCTTGGTCAGCACCTTTATGCAGGAAGGAATGGCGTTGGCGAAGCCCACTGTCTCCAGGAGCGTCAGCACGCCCTCGTGGATACGCTCGCGGTCATTCCCGCGCAGCGGCCCGTAGCCGCCGCCCTCGATGCCCTTGTGCTGTGGTCTGGTATCCTCCACCAGGGGAGATGATCGCATGGCATGTCCTGTTTCGCGAAGACCGGAGCGCTGCGGACGACGGTTCGCCGGCGTGTCCTGCTGTTCGACAGCCACTGGCATGGAAGCACTCCACCTTCGTCGGCAGGAACTCGTGGCGGTTGGCCCACCATCGGCCTGCTTCTTCCCCTGAAGCCGACTATGCCGCCGGCACTGGCCCATCCTATGGGCCAGCTGGCCCAGTTCCATGTGCCAGAACTAAAATACCGGAGCCGCTGCGAGCGGCTCCGGTCACGAGAGATCGGCGATGGATCAGGCAGCCGCGGGTCTGCGTCCGGCGGCCGTGGCCAGTTCGCGAATGCCTGGCTCGATGTGCTGCAGTGCGATCGACGAGATGCCCAGCCGCATGAAACGCGAAGGCTTTTCAGTGCGATCGAAGAAACGGTCGCCTGGCTCGATGATGACGCTGCGCGAGGCGGCTGCCTCGGCCAGCCCGCGCGAATCGGTGCCGCGCGGCCCTTCGAGCCACAGCGACGTGCCGCCGGCCGAATCGGTCGAGCGCCATTCCGGCAGGAAGGCGGAAATCGCATGGACCAGCCGCTTGCGCCGCTCATCGAAGGCTGAAGACAGCCGCCGCACCAGCGCCTCGTGGTGGCCGAGCGACAGGAACAGCGCGACGGCGCGCTGATTGTTGGCCGGCGGGTGACGCAGCATGAAGCGCCGCAGGGCCCGCAGCTCGGAGATTAGTCCAGCGGACGCCACGATGTAGCCGAGCCGCAGGCCGGGAGCCAGCGTCTTGGACATCGAGCCGACATAGACGACGCGGCCGGAGCGATCGAGGCTCTTCAGTGCTTGCTGCGGTGCCTCGTCGAGAAGCTGGCTGTCATAGCCGTCCTCGATGATGATCTGGTTGTAGCGGTTGGCGCGCGCCAGAAGATCCTGCCGCCGCTCGGCCGACAACGGCACCATGGTCGGGCAATGATGGCTTGGCGTGACGAAGACGAACCCGGAATCGTTGGCAATAGAAGCAGTTACGATGCCGGACTGGTCGACCGGCACCGGCTGTATCTCCGCGCCCGCAAGGCGGAAGATCGAGCGGGCGTCGGGGTAGCCGGGGTCCTCCATCGCCACCTTGGAGCCTTTGGACATCAGCAGCGTCGCAAGCATGTAGAGCGCGTTCTGGGCGCCCAGCGTGACGATGATCTCGTCCGGGTTGGCGAAGATGCCGCGCCGGGGCAGGAGCCGCGCCTGGATCTGCTCGATCAGCAGCGGATCGTCGCGGTCGACCATGTCGGACGCCCAGTTGCGGATTTCCAGCACGGCAAGCGCCATGCGGTTGCACTCGCGCCACTCGGCGGTCGGGAACAGCGCCGGGTCGAACTGCCCGTAGACGAAAGGGTAGGACGACTTGATCCAGTTCTCGTGCTTGGCCGGCGGCGGCATGTCGCTTGCGGCGATCTTGCGGCGTGCTTTCCAATCGATCTCGTTGGCCTGGTCGGGCGCCTTCTGGTGCGGCTTGGCCGGTGTCGCCAGCACATCGGGATTGACGAAATGGCCACGCCGCTCGCGCGCCACCAGGAAACCCTGGTCGACGAGCTGCTGGAACGCCAGCACCACGGTTCCGCGCGCCACGCCGAGTTTTTCGGCCAGGATTCGGCACGAAGGGAGCGGCATCGAAGCGGCGATCTGGCGGTCGAGAATGGCGGCTACGATGGCCTGGCGGATCTGCGCCTGCAGGGTTTGGCCGGATTCAGCCGAAATCCGGAACAGGCCGGACCATATCGCCGTGTCGTTTCGCTGTGGCATGGGAGATTTCCTCGATGGCCAGCCTTTTTCGCTTGGCTGGACCAGCCGAACGTAACCGTGGCACAAGGGGTTGCGCCAATCAATTTTTCTGATCGTTGGGATTTATGCCAGTGATCCTTCACGCCATTTTGATGCTGCGCTGTCCGCTGACTGCGTGACTCCGTGCGTCATCGCTGCGCATTGAAACGGGCGGAGTTCGGCCCGATAGATTGTCGCGACGACACGCGCCGGAAACATCCGGTCCGTAATGATGGCTCGAGGTCTCGGAGTTTGGCAGTGGATCAATCGTCCTTTCAAAAGCAGCTCGCAGCGTTGCGCGATCATCGCGCCGCCGCGCCCGCCAGCATGCGCCAGGCCTTCGCCGCCGATCCCAAGCGGTTCGTGGAATTCTCCGCCACCGACGGCGATCTGCTGCTCGACTGGTCGAAATGCGCGGTCGACGCGACCACCATGGATCTGCTGGAAAAGCTCGCCCAGGCCGCCGATCTCGAAGGCCGCCGCGCCGCTATGTTCGCCGGCAAGAAGATCAACGTCACCGAGGACCGTGCCGTGCTGCACACGGCGCTGCGCAACCTGACCGGCAAGGGCGTCACTGTCGATGGCCAGGATGTCAAGGCTGACGTCATCGCCGTGCTCGACGCCATGGGCGCCTTTGCCGATGCCGTGCGCTCCGGCAAGGCGGCCGGCGCCACCGGCAAGAAGATCACCGACATCGTCAACATCGGCATCGGCGGTTCCGATCTCGGCCCGGCCATGGCGACGCTGGCGCTGGCGCCCTATCATGACGGGCCGCGCGCGCATTACGTTTCCAACATCGACGGCGCTCATATCCACGACACGCTGAAGGGGCTGTCCGCCGAGACCACGCTTTTCATCATCGCTTCCAAGACCTTCACCACCGTCGAAACGATGACCAACGCCGAAACCGCTCGGAAATGGGTGCAGGAAGCCCTGGGTAAGGAAGCGGTCGGCAAGCATTTCGCCGCCGTCTCCACCGCGCTCGACCTGGTGGCCAAGTTCGGCATCGCGCCCGATCGCGTCTTCGGCTTCTGGGACTGGGTCGGCGGCCGCTATTCGCTCTGGGGCGCCATCGGCCTGCCGGTGATGATCGCTGTCGGCCCGCGGAATTTTCGCGCCTTCCTCGATGGCGCGCATGAGATGGACGAGCATTTCCGTACCGCACCCGTGCAGGAGAACCTGCCGGCGCTGCTGGGGCTGGTCGGCTGGTGGCATCGCGTCATCTGCGGCTACCCGGCGCGCGCCGTCATTCCTTACGACCAGCGCCTGTCCAGATTGCCGGCCTATCTGCAGCAGCTCGACATGGAATCGAACGGCAAGAGCGTCACCCTCGAAGGCACGGCGGCGACGACGCCGACCGGACCGCTGGTTTGGGGCGAGCCCGGCACCAATGGCCAGCATGCCTTCTTCCAGCTGCTGCACCAGGGCACCGATTTCATCCCGGTTGAATTCCTTGCCGCGGCCGTGGGGCATGAGCCCGATCTCAAGCACCAGCATGATCTGCTGCTCGCCAACTGCCTGGCGCAGTCGGAAGCGCTGATGAAGGGCCGCACGCTGGACGAGGCCCGCGCCCAGATGCTGGCCAAGGGCATGAAGCCGGCCGATGTCGACAAGATAGCGCCGCACCGCGTCTTCTCCGGGAACCGGCCCTCGGTGACCATAGTCTACCGTAAACTCGACCCGCGCACCTTCGGCCGGCTGATCGCGCTCTACGAGCACCGCGTCTTCGTCGAGGGCACGCTTTTCAACATCAACTCCTTCGAGCAGTGGGGCGTCGAACTCGGCAAGGAACTGGCCACCGGCCTGTTGCCTGTCGTGGAGGGCAAGGAAAGTGCCGCCAAGCGGGACGCATCGACCGCTGGCCTTGTGGGATTCATCCACCATTTGCGTGGCTCGGAGTGAAAAGTTTGGCAGACATCAAGGGAATATTGTTCGACAAGGACGGAACGCTTGTCGACTTCAACGCCACCTGGCTCGGCATTGCCGATTTCATGGCCATGGATGCGTCCGAGGGCGATCGCTGGAAAGCCGACAGGCTGCTGGCCGCCGCCGGCTTCGATTTCGCCAACAAGCGCTTCAAACCGGACTCGATCTTTGCGTCCGGCACCAATCTCGACGTCGTCGAATTGTGGTTCCCGCGCCTGTCCAACGAGGACCAGATGCTTGCGGTTGCCCGCTTCAACGAAATCACCTCAATACAGGGCTCGACAATGGCTGTGGCATTGCCCGGCATCGTCGACACGCTGACGGCACTGCACAGGAAGTCCTACCGGCTTGGCGTCGCCACCAACGATTCGACCAGCGGTGCGGAAAAGACGCTGGTCACGCTCGGCGTCGCCCAATTGTTCGACGCGGCCTATGGCTATGACGCGGTGGCCAATCCCAAGCCGGCGCCCGACACGATCCTGGCCTTCAGCGATCTCACCGGCCTCAAGCCGGCGGAAATCGCCATGGTCGGCGACAACAGGCACGACCTCGAAATGGCGCGTGCCGGCGGCTGCGGGCTGGCGATCGGCGTGCTCTCCGGCACCGGCACCCGCGAATCGCTGGCCGGCATTGCCGACGTTGTTCTGGATTCGGTCGCCGACCTGCCGGACTTTCTTTCGGCGCGGGTCAAGGAGACGATCTGATCCGGCGCCGGGGCAAAATCAACTTGGGCTTTCCCGCCAACGGCTGAGATTGGTGGAAAGCGGGCAGATTTCGGGGAAGCAGCTCAGGAAGCAGACGTGCAGTTCGCTCGCTTCGTCTGTCATGGGCCGTGACCCGACCGGCAGCTTTCGGGTTGAAGTTTTCAGCAAGCGGACGATCCGCAGTCGAGCCCCAACTCGCCGGGACCTAAATGCATGCCGGATCAAGCGTCCCATAGCGTCAAACTATCTGATCAAACTGACGCTCAACGAGGTCGCCGCAGCATCGGGATGAGCGTCGGCGACGAACCGACCTGGATCGCGCCGAGCGGTTCGAAGCCGTGCCGCTGGTAGAATGATATGTTGCGCGGGTTCGAGGATTCCAAATAGGCCGGCGCGTGATCGCGGTCGCACTGCGCGAGTGCGTACGCCATCAAGGCATCGCCGTGACCTTCGCCTTGATGCGCCGGGTCGACGCCGATCAGGGGCAAGTACCAATGCGGTTCGGTCGGGTGGTACGTGGCCATCTGCTCGAATATGGCCGCGGTTTCAGGGGCGAGAGAGGATTCAACCGTGCTCTCGAGCACGGCGCCAAGCTCTTCCTCGTCGGAATGCACGCCGGGCGGCAGCCACAGCGCCGTCCCGGCGTAGCCGTCGGTGCAAAAGGCGCTTCCGTTAGAGAATGCCCTGCGCCCGAACGCGCGGGCCATTCGCGGCATGGCTGCAAGGTACGGGTGTGCATGCGGCCAGGTCCACCGCGCCATAGGGTCCGCTGCAAACGCCAGCACGATTATCTCGACCGCTGAATCTTCATCGGCTGCGGCCATAACTCTCACTGTCGGCGATTTCACGCTGCCCTCCTGACGTAGGTGGTTCGACGAGGCGCCCGCGCCCGTTCTCAGCCACGCATCGTAACCCGGATGGAGTGGGAGCGATACCGGTTGCTGTCGGCTCAGCGGTTCTGGAAAAGCTGAAGCGTCCTCCTGATCACCACCGATGTCCGCTTCTGGAGGACGGCAGGGGCCAACAGAATAATCGGGATCAGGCGCAAAACGGCCAACGCGATGCCGCAGTCGAATGTCTGCTTCAGGTAACGGCCAGCAACGTCGTTGCGGCAAAGATGGAGGTCGAACCCGGTCATTCCGAGTGACTGGGTTTTGATCTCAGCGCCAGCGGTCATCCGCCTCGAAGGAAAACACACCGCTCGGCTTGCTCGCGGCACCCTTCGCGTCGCCGAAATCCGGCACCTGATATTCGGCGAGCAATCGCAGCCGGGACAGCGGCAGGTCGTTGCGACGGGGATCGCCGACCAGCACGTCGATGCCGGCTGCCAGGCAGCGGTCGAGGAACGGGATGACGCGTAAAGCAACGTCGCGCCCGTAGAAAACATCGCCTGCGAGCACGAGGTCAACTGCCGGCGGCGGGCCGGCGGTGATGTCTTCGCCTATTATAGTGATGGCAACGCCGTTGGCGGCCGCGTTGAGCTCAAGAGCGGCAACGCCGTTGCGGTCGATCTCGGCGGCGATGACGTCGCGCGCACCGGCCTTCGCGGCGGCGATGCCGACAAGGCCGGAGCCGGCACCAAGGTCGAGCACCCGGCGTCCCGCCACGGTTGTTGGATGGTCAAGGACATAGCGTGCGAGCACGGTGCCGCCGGCCCATGCATAGGCCCAGTAGGGCGGTTGTGGCTCCGGCGCGTCTTCCGCATCGTCTTCGGGCTCGACGAGCCGCCTCAATCCGCTGCCGGGGTGAGCCGTGTAAAACCGGATTTCTGGAAGCGCAGGCACGGGGACAAGGCGCATGTTCGCCTTGATGAACGTCGCCGGGTCGAAGCGCGAGCACCGATCCGGCGCATCGTTGTCGGCAAGATCGTCGTCCACTATTCGCGCAGCGCTCGCCGCAGGATCTTGCCGACCGGTGTCTTCGGCAGTTCGGTTCGGAATTCGATGTATCTGGGCCGCTTGTAGCCGGTCAGGTTCTCGCGGCAAAAGGCGGTCAGTGCCTCGGCGGTCAGCGCCGGATCCTTCTTGACCACGAACAGTTTCGGCACCTCGCCCGAATGCTCGTCCGGCACGCCGATCGCCGCCACTTCGAGCACGCCCGGATGCATGGCCACGACTTCCTCGAGCTCGTTGGGATAGACGTTGAAGCCCGAGACCAGGATCATGTCCTTCTTGCGGTCGACGATCTTGGTGTAGCCGCGTTCGTCCATAAAGCCCATGTCGCCGGATTTGAAGTAACCGTCCTTGGTCATCACCTTGGCGGTCTCATCGGGCCGGTTCCAGTAGCCCGCCATCACTTGCGGCCCCCGGATGCAGACCTCGCCGACCTCGCCGAGCGGCAAATTGTTGCCGTCGTCGTCGCGTATGGCGATCTCGGTCGAGGGCAGCGGCAAGCCGATCGTGCCGGTGAAGTCGCCGGCGGTGAACTTGTTGGCGGTGGCCACCGGCGAGGTTTCCGAGAGGCCGTAGCCTTCGGTGACCGAACAACCGGTCAGCGTCTTCCAGCGTTCGGCGACGCCCTTCTGCACCGCCATGCCGCCGCCCAGCGTCAGCACCAGCGGTTTGAAGTCGAGCTTGCGGAAATCCTCGTTGTTGAGCAGCGCGTTGAACAGCGTGTTGAGGCCGGGAAAGATGTGCACCGGATATTTCTGCAGTTCCTTGACGAAGCCGGGAATGTCGCGCGGGTTGGGAATGAGCACATTGCGGGCGCCTTGCTGCATGCCCATCAGCGCGTTCACCGTCAGCGCGAAGATGTGATAGAGCGGCAGCGCGCAGATGAAGTTGGGGTGCGCCGGTTTCGGCTTGATCGTGTAGGCGTCCTCCATCCACTGCGCGTTCTGCGCGACATTGGCGAGCACGTTGCTGTGCAGCAGCGTGGCACCCTTCGACACGCCCGTGGTGCCGCCCGTATATTGCAGGAAGGCGACATCGCCGGCTGCCACATTGGCCGGCTTGAAGCCCATGCCGGCGCCGGCTTTCATGGCCGCATTGAACTTGACATGGCCGGGCAAGGACCATGCCGGCACCATCTTCTTCACGCGGCGCACGACGAAATTGACGATGGTGCCCTTCAGGCCGCCGAGCATGTCGCCCATCGCGGCGACCACCACATGCTTGACCGCGGTCCTGGCGATTACCGCCTGCAAGGTGTTGGCGAAGTTCTCCAGGATGACGATGGCTTGCGCACCGGAATCCTTCAGCTGATGTTCGAGCTCGCGCGGCGTGTAGAGCGGATTGATGTTCACCACGACATAGCCGGCGCGCAAGACGGCCATCATCGCCACCGGATATTGCAGCACGTTCGGCATCATCAGCGCGACGCGCGCGCCTTTCTGCAGGCCCTTCGATTGCAGGTAGGCGCCGAAGGCCGCCGACAGCCGCTCGACATCGGTGTAGCTGATGGACTTGTCCATGCAGGTGAAGGCCGGCTGCGCGGAAAACTGCTTGCAGGCGGCGACGAGGAAATCGCCGATCGAGCTGTAGGGCAGGGCGCCGATCTCCGCCGGCACGTTTTTCGGATAGCTCTTGAGCCAAGGCTTTTCCGGCAAGCCGGCGGCCAGCGCCGTCAATGCTTTCGGCAATCGGTTGGCGGTGGCGGCGGTCGGCCTTGCCGCCGGTGGGGCCTTCACCGCCGCCGCAGCCTTCGACGCCGGCCTGACAGCAGGCTTTGCCGCACCCGCTTTACTCCCCGGTGCCGTCTTTCCGGCCGCAGCCTTGGCCGGGGCTTTCACCGCCGGCTTTGTGCTTGCCCTTACGGGCGTCGCGGCCGCCTTCGGCGTGGCGGCTTTGGCAACGGGTGCTTTCGGCTTGGAAGTACCGGCTGCTTTCGACGGCGCCTTGGCTCCCGCTTTCACCGTCGTCGTCCTTGATGCTTTTGCCACCCGTTCCTCCCTGGACAAGTTTGTTCATTCGCGCCGCGCTCGCCCCTGAATTGACCTCGCCTCTGAATTGACAAGGGCGCCCTCCGCTGCGGCCGTTATACCCTATGTATTGCCTCCCTTGGTGACCGTGCAAGTCTTGCCCTTGCGGCAACACGGCGAAAGATTTGCCGTCGAAAGTCCTTGCCGCCGCCGGCGCTGCCAAATGGTGTCCTGGCGCATCCCTCGGCCGCTCGGAAGCGCGGGGAACATTTATATCGTCAGCTTGGCGATCAATAAAAAAATGCGGTTGTTAATAATCTCGTGAATGGAAGAAACTGCTAATTTTTTCTGCAATCTGGCAAAATAGCGGATTTTTTTCCTGCTTCCCGCGGGGTAAGCAAACGGGGTGTTCCAAAGCCGGAAAAACGGTGCTTATATGCGCGCTTCGCGAGCCTGATAGAGGGGCTTGGAAGAACATCAGGGAGTGCTCAATGAATAAGAAGCTGACTTTTGCAGCCGCGTTGCTGGCTGCAAGCGTCCTGGGCGGCGTGGCCAATGCGAAAACTCTGGTCTACTGCGCGGAAGCTTCGCCGGAGGGTTTCGATCCGGCGCCGTATACCGCAGGCCAGACGTTCGACGCGTCATCGCGCACCGTCTTCAACCGCCTTGTCGAATTCGATCACGGCAAGACGACGACCTCGCCGGGCCTGGCCGAGAGCTGGACGATCTCCGACGATGGCAAGGAATATGTCTTCAAGCTGCGCAAGGGCGTCAAGTTCGCCGCGACCGACTATTTCACCCCGACGCGCGACTTCAACGCTGACGACGTGGTGTTCTCGTTCGAACGCCAGGTCGACAAGAACGGCCCTTGGTTTCAGTACATTCCGGGCATTGCATACCAGTATTACAATGACCAGTTCGGCGAAAACATCGCCAAGGTCGAGAAGGTCGACGACCTGACGGTGAAGTTCACCCTCAAGGAGCCGGCGATCACTTTCATTCCAACGCTGGGCATGGATTTCGCTTCGGTCGTCTCCAAGGAATATGCCGACAAGCTGCAGGCCGACAAGACGCCTGAGCTGTTCAACCAGAAGCCGATCGGCACCGGTCCGTTCATCTTCGTCGACTACCAGACCGACGCCGCCATCCGTTACAAGGCCAACCCGGACTATTGGGACGGCAAGCAGAAGATCGACGATCTGGTCTTCGCCATCACCACCGATCCGGCGGTGCGCGCGCAGAAGCTCAAGGCCGGCGAATGCAACATCATGTCGTACCCGGCACCGGCCGACATCGCCGGCCTGCAGGCCGATCCGAACCTGAAGGTCGAGGAGCAGGAAGGCCTCAATGTCGGCGCGCTGATGTACAACACCCAGCAGAAGCCGTTCGACGACGTGCGCGTCCGCAAGGCGCTCAACATGGCCATCAACAAGAAGGCCATCATCGACGCCGTCTTCCAGGGCGCCGGGCAGGTGGCGATCAATCCGATCCCGCCGACCATGTGGTCCTACAACAAGGAAGTGAAGGACGATCCTTACGATCCGGATGCGGCCAAGAAGCTGCTTGAAGAGGCCGGCGTCAAGGACCTCAAGATGAACGTCTGGGCCATGCCGGTGTCGCGCCCGTATATGCCGAACGCGCGCCGCACCGCCGAACTGATCCAGTCGGACTTCGCCAAGGTCGGCGTCACCGTCGAGATCGTCAGCTACGATTGGGGTGAATACCTCAAGCGCGCTTCCGCGGTCGATCACGACGGCGCCGTCATCGTCGGCTGGACCGGCGACAATGGCGATCCGGACAACTTCCTCGGCGTGCTCCTGAGCTGCGCTTCCGTCGGTTCGAACAACCGCGCGGAATGGTGCAACAAGGACTTCGATGCGCTCATCAACAAGGCCAAGACCGTTTCGGATCAGGCCGAGCGCACCAAGCTCTATGAACAGGCACAGGTCATCTTCAAGGAACAGGCACCCTGGGCGACGCTCGCTCACTCCAAGGTGTTCATGCCGATGCAGAAGACCGTCACCGGCTTTGCGATGGATCCGCTCGGTATCCACCGCTTCGACGGCGTCGATATCGCCGAATAAGGTTGCGAAACGGGGGCGCCACCATGTGGTGACGCCCCCACTCGCCCGCCATGCTGCGTTATATCCTCGGCAAGCTCGCCCTCATCATCCCGACCTTCATCGGGATAACCATCCTCGCCTTTGGCTTCGTGCGCATCCTGCCCGGTGATCCGGTGCTGGTGCTTGCGGGCGAACGCGGCCTGTCGCCCGAACGTCACTCGGCGCTGATGCACCAGTTCGGTTTCGATCTGCCGATCTGGCAACAATATCTGACTTATCTGATGAATGTGCTGAGCGGTGATTTCGGTACCTCGTTTTCAACCAAGACCCCGGTGCTCAAGGATTTCCTGGTTCGCTTCCCGGCAACGGTCGAGCTCGCCATCTTCGCCATGATCTTTGCCGTTGTCCTGGGTGTCGCCGCCGGCATCTTCGCCGCCATCCGCCGTGGTTCCTGGTTCGACCAGCTGACCATGGGCACGGCGCTGGCTGGCTATTCCATGCCGATCTTCTGGTGGGGCCTGCTGCTGATCATCGTGTTCTCTGGCACGCTGCACTGGACGCCGGTTTCCGGCCGCATCGACCTTCTCTATTTCTTCAAGCCGGTGACCGGTTTCATGACCATCGATTCGCTGATCTCGGGCCAGAAGGGCGCATTCCGCTCGGCACTGTCGCACCTCGTCCTGCCCACGATCGTGCTCGGCACTATCCCGCTCGCAGTCATCGCCAGGCAGACGCGCTCGGCGATGCTCGAAGTGCTGGGTGAGGACTATGTCCGCACCGCGCGTGCCAAGGGCCTGGCGCCGCGCCGCGTCATCGGCCTGCATGCCTTCCGCAACGCGCTGATCCCGGTCGTCACCACCATCGGCCTGCAGGTCGGCACGCTTTTGACCGGCGCCATCCTGACCGAGAGCATCTTCTCCTGGCCCGGCATCGGCAAATGGATGATCGACGCCATTTCCAAGCGCGACTATTTCACCGTGCAGGGCGGGTTGCTTTTGATCGCGCTGATCGTCATGTCGGTGAACCTCATCGTCGACGTGCTCTACGCCGTCATCAACCCACGCATCCGGGCCAACTGACATGAGCAACGAAGGCCCAGCCACCATCGAAGCCGCGACCGTCGTCAAGCCGCAGGACGCCAGGCTGCAGATGTTCGGCGAGTTCTGGCACTACTTCTCCGTCAACAAGGGCGCGGTGATCGGGCTCTTCGTCTTCGCGCTGCTGATCCTGATCGCCATCTTCGCACCGCTGCTGGCGCCGCATTCGCCGGACGATCAGTTCCGCGACTTCTTCCTGACGCCGCCGGCCTGGCAGGAAGGCGGCAACGCGCAGTTCCTGCTCGGCACCGACGCTGTCGGCCGCGATATGCTGTCGCGGCTGATCTACGGCTCGCGGTTCTCGCTCGCCATCGGCTTCGTCGTCGTCACGTCAGCACTGATCTCCGGCGTCATCCTCGGCCTGCTCGCCGGCTACTGCCGCGGCTGGGTCGACACGCTGATCATGCGCATCATGGACATCATCCTGGCCTTCCCGTCGCTGCTGCTGGCCCTGGTGCTTGTCGCGGTTCTCGGCCCTGGCCTCGTCAACGCCATGATCGCCATCGCCTTTGTGCTGCAGCCGCATTTCGCCCGGCTCACCCGCGCCGCCGTGATGGCCGAGAAGACCCGCGAATATGTCGTCTCGGCCAAGGTCGCCGGGGCCAGCCATCTCAGGCTGATGCTGGTCACCATCCTGCCCAACTGCATCGCGCCGCTGATCGTGCAGGCGACGCTGTCCTTCTCCAACGCCATCCTCGAGGCGGCGGCCCTTGGCTTCCTCGGCATGGGCGCGCAGCCGCCGACGCCGGAATGGGGGACCATGCTGGCCGAAGCGCGCGAGTTCATCCTGCGCGCCTGGTGGGTGGTGACCTTCCCGGGTCTCGCCATCCTGATCACCGTCTTCGCCATCAACCTGATCGGCGACGGCCTGCGCGACGCGCTCGACCCCAAGCTGAAGAGGTCGTGAGCATGCCTCTGCTCGAGATCAAGAACCTTACCGTTTCCTTCGACACCGCGGCCGGACCGTTCATGGCCGTGCAAGGCATCGACCTCTCGATCGAGCCGCGCGAAGTGCTGGCGATCGTTGGCGAGTCCGGTTCCGGCAAGTCCGTGGCGATGCTCGCGGTGATGGGCCTGTTGCCCAACACGGCAACCGTCAAGGCAGACCGCATGGCCTTCGACGGCGTCGATCTCCTGAAGCTCAGCCCGTCCGAACGCCGCAAGATCGTCGGCAAGGACATCTCGATGATCTTCCAGGAGCCGATCGCCAGCCTCAATCCGTGCTTCACCGTCGGCTTCCAGATCGAGGAGGTGCTGCGCTTCCATATGGGTATGGATCGCGCTCAGCGGCGGGCCCGCGCCATCGAATTGATGAAGCTGGTCGGCATCGCCGATCCGGAAGAACGGCTGAGCTCGTTTCCGCACCAGATGTCGGGAGGCCAATGCCAGCGCGTCATGATCGCCATAGCCATCGCCTGCAATCCGAAGCTGCTGATCGCCGACGAGCCGACGACGGCGCTCGACGTCACCATCCAGAAGCAGATCCTCGATCTGCTGGTTTCGCTGCAGGCCAAATACGGCATGGGCCTGATCATGATCACCCACAATATGGGCGTGGTAGCCGAGACCGCCGATCGCGTCATCGTCCAGTACAAGGGCCGCAAGATGGAAGAGGCCGACGTGCTGTCGTTGTTCGAATCGCCGAAAAGCAATTACACGCGTGCGCTGTTGTCGGCGCTGCCGGAGAACGCCGTCGGCGACCGGCTGCCGACCGTTTCCGACATGATGTTCGAACCGGCCCCCTCTGCTGCGGGAGCCGCCTCATGAGCACCACGGTCCTCGAAGGCAAGAACATCGTGCGCGACTACCACATCGGCGGCGGCCTGTTCACCGGGCCGCGCACCGTGCACGCGGTCAAGGGCGTCTCCTTCAAGGTAGACAAGGGCAAGACGCTGGCCATCGTCGGCGAAAGCGGCTGCGGCAAGTCGACGCTCGCCCGCATCATCACGCTGATCGATCCGGCGACGTCAGGCGACCTGTTCATCGACGGCAACAAGGTCGACATCGCCAAGGGCGGATTGACCAAAGAGATGCGCCGCAAGGTCCAGATCGTCTTCCAGAACCCCTATGGATCGCTCAATCCGCGCCAGAAGATCGGCGACGTGCTGGGCGAGCCTCTGCTGATCAACACCGACAAGCCGGCGGCCGAGCGGCGCGACCTTGCGATGAAGATGCTGAAGAAGGTCGGCCTCGGCCACGAGCACTACAACCGCTATCCCCATATGTTCTCGGGCGGCCAGCGCCAGCGCATTGCCATTGCCCGCGCGCTGATGCTCAACCCGAGCCTGCTGGTGCTGGACGAGCCGGTCTCGGCGCTAGATCTTTCCGTGCAGGCACAGGTGCTGAACCTTCTCGCCGACCTGCAGGACGAGTTCCAGCTGACCTATGTCTTCATCAGCCACGATCTGTCCGTGGTGCGCTACATCGCCGACGATGTGATGGTGATGTATTTCGGCGAGGCGGTCGAATACGGCTCGCGCGACGAGGTCTTCGCCGACCCCAAGCACAGCTACACCAGGACGCTGTTCGCCGCGACCCCGCGTGCCGACGTCGCCTCGATCAAGGCAAGACTGGCGAAGAAGAAGGCGGCTTAACGTCTCTTCGTCATCCTAGGGCGGAGCGGCGCGAAGCGTCGCGCAGACCCTAGGATCCATGCCGTTACCTCAGCCGAAGGGTGCAGCGGAGCAGAATTCTGCACCGTGGCAACACTCGAACATCACGGCATGGATCCTCGGGTCTGCACTGCGTCGCTACGCTCCTTGTTCCGCCCGTGGATGACGACGCTGGAGAGGCCGCCTCTCACGACAGCTTCGCGATAATCGCGCGCAGTGCCTCGCCGAAACGGTGGATCTCCTCGACCGTGTTGTAGTGGACCAGCGAGGCCCGGATGGCGCCGCTGTCCATTGAGAGGTTGAGACGCTTCATCAGTCGCGGCGCATACATATGGCCGTCGCGGATGCCGATCTGCATCTCGGCCATTTCCTCGACGACCCGCTGCGGCGACAGTGTGCCGATGTTGAAGCAGAAGGTCGGCACACGCTCAGTGATGCGGGCCTCGTCGGCAACGCCGTAGATGGTCGCGCCGCAACCTTTCAGCACGGCCAGCATCTCACGCGCCAGCACCAGCTCATAGTCGCGGATGGCGCCCATGCCGGCGACGATGTTGTCGCGCCGCGAGCGGTTGTTGGACGGCGCCAGATTGCGGCCGATCAGTTCGAGATACTGCACGGCGGCATCCATCCCCGAGACGTTCTCGTAGATGAAGGTGCCGGCCTCGACCTTGTACGGCGGCTCGTTGGGGATGAAATCCTCGCGGAAGGTCGGCAGCCGCTTCAGCGTGTCGAAGCGGCCCCACAGGAAGCCCATATGCGGCGAGAAATTCTTGTAACCGGAGCAGACGAGATAGTCGCAATCCCAGGCCTGCACGTCGATCAGCCCGTGCGGTCCGTAATGCACGCAGTCGAGGAACACTTCGGCGCCGGCCGCATGTGCGATCTCGGCCACCGCGGCGACATCGACGATCGAGCCGATCGAATGCGCGGTGACCGTGCAGGCGACGAGGCGGGTGCGGTCGGAAACCAGCGGGCGCAGATCGTCGACATGCAGATTGCCGTCCTCGCGCATGCGCCACCATTTGAACTTTGCACCGGCGGACTCCAGAGCCAGCCAGGTCGCGATGTTGGCATCATGGTCCATGTCGGTGATGACGATCTCGTCGCGCTCCTGCAGCATCTGGCCGATGCCGAGGCTGACCAGGCGGATGAACGAGGTGGCGTTCATGCCGAAGCAGATTTCCGCCGGGCTATAGGCGTTGATGAGCAGCGCGACGCTTGTCCGCGCATCGGCGACCGACTGGTCGACAGTGACGCTGCGGCCATAACGGCCGCCACGCTGCACATTGTGCGAAACCAGATGGTTGGTCACCGCGTCGAGCACGCTCTGCGGAATTTGCGCGCCGGCGGCATTGTCCAAAAAGATGAAGTCGCCGGCCTGCTGCAGGGCTGGAAACATGGCGCGGATGGCGTCGACGGGGAACGCGGTGGCATTCGCATTGTCGGTTTGATGCTTGTTCACGGGGTAGGCTCCTGCGGAGGACTTGGGCGGGGTGGGATCGGTTGACGAGGTCAGCGCTTCTTCTCGGTCTTGAAGCGCTCTTCAAGCAGGCTGACGAGGCGGACCATCGGCCAGAGAAAGATGAGATAGACAAGGGCTGCGCCGATCAGCGGCGAGGGGTTGGCGTAAAGCGACTGCGCGTTGGTCGCTTCCTTCAAGAGTTCCGGCAGCGCCACGGTCGAGGCGAGCGAGGTGTCCTTGAACATCGAAACGCAGTTGCTGGTCATCGGCGGGATGACGACGCGGATCGCTTGGGGCAGCACCACTTTGCGCAAAGTCAGGAGGAACGGCAGGCCAAGCGCCTGCGACGCCTCGAATTGGCCACGCGGAATGCTTTCGATGCCGGAGCGGAACACTTCTGCCGAGTAAGCCGACATGATGAAGGCGAAGGCCGTCACCGCCGAGGCCCAGGACGACAGGCGTATGCCGAGGAAGGGCAGCGCGTAGTAGATCAGGATCAGCACGACCAGCACCGGCAGGGCGCGGAAGATGTCGGTGTAGCCGACCGCGAGCCAGCGCAGCGGCTTCGGCGCATAGAGCCGCACCAGGCTGATCCCCAGGCCGATGGGGATCCCGATGCCGATGCTCAAAATGCCGAGCAGCAGCGTGTTCAGGAAGCCGCGCAGCAGCGCCGGCAGGCTGGACATGATGACGTCGGGGTTAAAGAAGGTATCCAGCAGCGACATGGGAGCGTTCCCGAACCCGAGAGCAATCATGCTCAGGTTAAAACCAATATGCCTCGCAGATGGCGAGGCGGTCGGCGCGGAAGCCGGCGCTGGAGCATGAAATGAATCGTGCCGGCCTGGAAAGCCGGCACGATGTCAGCGCAGCTTTCAGCTCAGGCCTTCGGCAGCGGCATTTCCTTCATGGTCGAAGAGTCGGCGGGCGCGTCGCTGCCGAACCACTTCTTGTGGATCGCGGCCAGCGTGCCGTCCTTCTTCATCGCGCTCAGCGCATCGTTCAGCTTGCCGAGCAGCGGGTGGTCCTTGGTCATCATCAGGCCGTATTGCTCACCGGTCTTGATGCGCTCCTTGACGACCAGGTCCTTCATCTTGGTGAAGGAATACTCCATGCCCGGAATGTCGCTGACGGCCGCATCGACGCGGCCGGCGCTGAGGTCGAGCAGCAGGTTCTGCTGCGTGTCGTAGCCCTTCACGTCGCTGAAGCCGCCGGCTTCCTGATGCGCCTTGACCCAGGTTTCGCCGGTCGAGCCGGACAGCACGCCGACGATCTTGCCCTTGAGGTCGGCCTCGGCCTTGATCGGGCTGTCGGCCTTGGTGGCGATGCCCATGTCTGAATCATAATAGGGCTGCGTGAACGACTGTGACTTCAACCGCTCCGCCGTGATGGTGATCGACGAGATCGCGACGTCGATGCGCTTCGAAGTGGTGGCGGCAAACAGCGCCTGGAAGCCGAGATCGGCGATGTCGGTGGTCATGCCGATGCGCTTGGCGGCTTCGTTGACGATGTCGACTTCAAAGCCTTCGAAAGTGCCGCTCTCGTTCTTGTACTCGAAGGGTGGATTGGTCGGGTAGGCGCCGACATTGAGCACATCGGCGGCATAAGCGGTGGCGGGGCCGGCGGCGATGCCGATGGCGGCGGCGAGAAGAAGCAATTTGCGACGTGTGAAGCTCATTTGTGTTCCCTCTGTTGTTGATCGGGCGGGTTGCTCCCGCACGGTTTTTGCCGCCCCGCACCGCAGGGCGTCAATTCATGGCAGCGACCAATGCGGCCATGGTTGGCGACGTTTTTTGTTGCAGATCGCGGATCTGCGCGCGCACTTCATCGAAGGCATGGCGCGCATTGGATGATGACTGGGACAGTATGAACGACAAGAACTGAGACTCCCACCCGGAGCACCCACGATGGACTGGCCGGCACGATGGACTGGTCTGCACGATGGACTGGCCGGCAAGCCCGTCCGGCAAGGCAATCGCCATCGACTGTGGAATGCTTATCCAAAGTGCGGCGCTTTTCAAGGCGAAAGTTTTAAGCTTAAAAAGCTGCGGTGTCGGTTGCGTGGCGGACACCGTGCGGCCCGCTGGAACCGATACCCGCGAGCGATGGCGACCCGAAGCTATTTCAGGCTTGAAATATCTCGGCGCGGGCCTAGCGTGTGCTCTCTCGCCGGGAGGTCGCGACATGAACAAACCACACCCTTTGCACGGCCCGAACAGATTGAAGCTTGGCGTCTTTTCGACCAATGCCGATGGCGGCCTTGCTATCACAGACGTTCCGGAACGCTGGACGGCGAACTGGCAGGACAATGTGACCGCGGCCCAGATCGCCGACCGCGCCGGGCTGGAGTTCATGCTGCCGATTGCGCGCTGGCGCGGCTTTGGCGGCCGCAACAAGGTGCGGGAATGGTCGTTCGAGACCTTCACCTGGGCGGCGGCTCTTGCCATGGCCACCGAACAGATCGGGCTGTTCATGACCGTGCATGTGCCGCTGGTGCATCCGCTCTATGCCGCCAAGGCGCTGGCGACGGTCGACCATATCAGCCAGGGCCGCGCGGGCTTGAACATCGTCTGCGGCTGGAACCCGAAGGAATTCGGCATGTTTGGCACGCCTTTGGTCGAGAAGGGCTACGATCAGGCGGCCGAATGGATCGAAATCCTGGAAAAGCTTTATGCCTCGGCCGAGCCGCTCGACTATGAGGGCACCTATTACCGCCTCAAGGAAGCCGTCAGCCGGCCGGCCAGTCTGCAGGTTCCGCGCCCGGTGACCATGAACGCCGCCTTCGGTGGGCCGGGCCGCGATTTCGCCGCCGCCCGATGCGACTATCTGTTCACGACCTTTTCCGAAATGGGCGATGCCGGCAAGCATGTCGCCGATATCCGCGAACGGGCCGACAAGGCAGGCCGCGACGTAGGCGTCTACACGGTTGCGCATGTCGTCTGCCGCCCGACGATGGAAGAGGCGCAGGCCTATTATAACAGCTATGCGGTCGATATGGCCGACCACGATGCGGTCGATGCTCACATGGCCGGCAAGAAGGAATTCTCGCAGTCGCACGACCCGCACGCCTATGACCGCTACCGGCAACGCTTCGCCGGCGGCGCCGGCACCTACCCGCTGATCGGAACGCCGGAAACGATCGCCGCCGACATGGCCGCCATTGCCGGGCATGGCTACCAGGGCATCGCGCTGTCCTTCGTCAACTACACCAGGGAGTTGCCCTATTTCTGCGATCACGTGCTGCCGATTTTGAGACAGGCGGGCCTTCGCGCATAGTAGCTTTGCTCCGGGAAGCGGCTGCCTGTTGGCGGTCAGGGATTTCATCATCAGTTTAGGTAGAGCATTCGGAATTTGCCGAAGCCTCCCCAACTTCGTCATCCACGGGCGGAGCAGGAGCGAAGCTCCGTCGCGGAGACCCGAGGATCCATGCCGCGACATCGGCCAGCAAGTGCGACGGAGCAGAACCATGCATTGCTGCAACGCTTTGAGGTCCCGGCATGAATCCTCGGGTCTGCGCCGCGTCGCTTCGCTCCTTGCTCAGCCCGTGGATGACGAAGCGAGGGGCGTTTACTCCGGACGAACGAACTCCCTATTCCGGGATGACGGCAGTTGCCTGGATCTCCACCTTGGCGCGATCCTCGACCAGCGCCATCACCTGCATGGCGGCCATCGCCGGAAAATGCCGGCCGATCACCTCGCGATAGGCCTCGCCGATGCCCCTGAGGTTGGCCAAATACTCGGCCTTGTCGGTGAAATACCAGGTCATCGAGGTGATGTGCTGCGGCCCGGCACCGGCTTCCGCCAGCACCGCGACGATGTTCTCGAGCGTCTGTCGCACCTGGCCAACAAAATCGTCGGTTTCGAATTGGCATTGCCCGTTCCAGCCGACCTGTCCGCCGACGAAGACGAGCTGTCCGCGCGCCGCGACGCCATTGGCGTAGCCGACAGGTTTTGCCCAGCCTTCCGGCTGCAGAATCGTATGCATTCAAAACCTCCCGGTATTCCAAAAACCAAATATCAAAATCGCTCGTCAATTTCCTGCCGTCAGGCCGCGCCCATCACCTGTCGCGCGATCACCACTTTCTGTACGTCGGAGGCACCCTCATAGATGCGCAGCGCGCGGATCTCGCGATACAGGCTTTCGACGATGTGGCCTTTGCGAACGCCGTCGCCGCCATGCAGCTGCACGGCCTTGTCGATCACCTCTTGCGCCTTGTCGGTGGCAAACAGCTTGGCCATCGCCGCCTCGCGGGTGACGCGGGGCGCGCCCATGTCCTTGGTCCAGGCGGCGCGGTAGACCAGCAGCGCCGCGGCATCGACGTCCAGCGCCATCTCGGCGATATGACCCTGCACCATCTGCAGTTCGGTCATTGGCGCGCCGAACAGTTTGCGTTCGGACACCCGTTTGATGCTTTCATCCAGCGCGCGCCGGGCAAAGCCGAGTGCCGCCGCACCAACGGTCGAGCGGAACACGTCGAGCACCGACATGGCGATGCGGAAGCCGTCGCCGGGCTTGCCGATCCGCGCGGCGACGGGCAGGCGGACCTGATCGAAAGACAGGCGCGCCAGCGGGTGCGGCGCGATCACTTCCAGCCGTTCGGCGATGCCAAGGCCCCTGGCGTCGCCAGGCACGAGGAAGGCGGAAAGCCCCTTGGCGCCCGGCGCCTCGCCGGTGCGGGCAAAGACGACATAGAGGTCGGCGATGCCGCCATTGGAGATCCAGGTCTTTTCACCCGACAGAACGTAACTGTCGCCGTCGCGGGTCGCCGTCATTTCCGTGTTGGCGACATCCGACCCGGAGCGCGGTTCCGACAGGGCGAAGGCTGATATCGCCTTGCCGGCACGTGTCTTCGCAAGCCATTCCTGTTGCTCCGGCGTGCCGAACAGGCTGAGCGCGCCGGTACCCAGCCCTTGCATGGCGAAGGCGAAATCGGCCAACCCGTCATGGCGGGCGAGTGTCTCGCGCGTGATGCACAAAGTGCGGACGTCGAGTGGCCCCGGATTGTCGGGGTCGAGCGCCGTCGGCTTCAGCCAGCCGTCTCGCCCGAGCTTGCTGACCAGCTCGCGGCAGGCGGCGTCGACATCATGGTGGGAGACGGGCAGGTTTTTCGCGCACCATGCATCGAGGCGCTCGGCGAGCTGACGATGGCGGTTTTCGAAGAACGGCCAATGGAGGAAGGAACGATCAGGCATGGGTGCTTCCACCACTATTCTCCAGGCCCTGCGCTCTACGGCGCCGGTAGGACAGAGGGGAGCGCTGTCCCGCCGACGTCTCCACGAAATGCATCATCCTCAATCCCCCTCGAACACCGGCTTTTCCTTGGCCACGAACGCCTTGTAGGCGCGCTCGAAGTCGCGGGTCTGCATGCAGATTGCTTGCGCCTGCGCTTCCGCCTCGATCGCCTGGTCGAGGCCCATCGACCATTCCTGGTTGAGCTGCGTCTTGGTGATGCCGTGCGCAAAGGTCGGGCCGGAGACGATGCGCGCCGCCATATCGAGCGCGTCGGCCTCGATCGATGCGGCATCGACCAGCCGGTTGTAGAAACCCCAGCGCTCGCCTTCATCAGCCATCATGGTGCGGCCGGTGTAGAGCAGTTCTGCGGCGCGGCCCTGGCCGATGATGCGCGGCAGGATCGCGCAGGCGCCCATGTCGCAGCCGGCGAGGCCGACGCGGGTGAACAGGAACGCGGTCTTGGCTTCCGGCGTGGCGATGCGGATATCGGAGCTCATCGCAATGATGGCGCCGGCGCCGACCGCGACGCCGTCGACCGCCGCAATGATCGGCTTGCCGCAATTCAGCATCGCCTTGACGAAATCGCCGGTCATGCGGGTGAAGGCGAGAAGCTGCTTCATGTCCATATTGACCAGCGGGCCGATGATGTCGTGGACATCGCCGCCGGAGCAGAAATTGCCGCCATTGGAGAGGAACACCACGGCGTCGACATCGTCGGCATAGACGAGGTCGCGGAACATGTCGCGCAGCTCGGCATAGCTGTCGAAGGTCAGCGGGTTCTTGCGCTCCGGCCGGTCGAGCCGGACCTTGGCGATCCTGCCCTCGACCTCCCACAGGAAATGCTTCGGCTTGCGCCCGGCCATTGCGGTCATTCGCGTCCCTCCCAGTTGCTGCGAAACGAGGTCAGCATGCCGGTCAGCCGGCGCGCGTCGTCCTCGCTGACCTTGCCCAGCAATTCACCGATCCAGCCTTCATGCGCCGCGGCGATTGTGGCGAAGGCTTGCGTGCCTTCCTCGGTCAGCCGCACCATCGACGTGCGGCGGTCGCCATTGCGCCTCGCGCGGGCGACAAGTCCTTCCGAAACCAGCCGGTCGACGATGCCCGTGACATTGCCGTTGGAGACCAGCAGGAAGCGCGACAGGTCGCTCATCAGCATGCCTTCCGGCATCCTATAGAGTGCTGCCATCACGTCGAAGCGCGGCAGCGTCGTGTTGAACTCCTTCTTCAGCCGCTCGCGCAGCTCGGCCTCGATCGTGCGCGAGGCTCGCAGCAGCCTGATCCACAGCCGCAAGCGGTCCTTGCCGGGTCCCGACGGCGCGGGCAGGGGGCCGGCTACCATGTTTCGCCTCCTGAGATGGAAATCGCCTGTCCGGTTATCGATTGGGCGGCGTCGCCGCACAGCCACAGCACGGCGGCGGCGACCTCATCCGGCTGGATGAAGCGGCCTTGCGGGTTGGTCGAGGCGAGGCTTGACCGCGCTTGCTCGACCGAGCGGCCGGTCTTCTCGATGATGCGCTGGATGGACTCTTCCAGCATTTCGGTTTCCACAAAGCCTGGGCACACCGCGTTGACGGTGACGCCCGATTTCGCCGTTTCGGCGGCAAGCGCCCGCATCAGGCCAACGACGCCATGCTTGGCGGCGACGTAAGACGCGACGTAGGCGTAGCCTTTCAGGCCGGCGGTCGAGGCGATGAAAACAATTCGTCCCGTCTTCCGCGCGGCCATGCCGGCCAGCGCCGGCTTCACCGTCAGGAAGGCGCCGGTCAGATTGACGTCGAGCGTCCGCTGCCAGTCGCTGAGCGCGGTTTTGTGCGCCGGGGCGCTGCCGGCCATGCCGGCATTGGCGACGACGATGTCGAAGGGGCCCCGCGCGGCTTGCGCCCTCTGGTAGAGCGCCGCCATTGCCGCCTCGTCGGTGACATCGGCGGCGATGCCGAAGATGCGGTCGTTCTCGCCGGCCACCTCAGTGAGCTCTGCTTCCCGGCGGCCGCAGATGGTGACGTCGATGCCCGCACCCGCCAGCGCCAGCGCGATGGCCCGGCCGACGCCGGAGCCGCCGCCTGTGACCAGCGCATGCTTGCCGGGGATCGTCGAGACGGTACTCATACTTTCAGCCCCGCGGCCGCTTCGCGCTCGGCCAGACGGTAGAGCTGGTCGCGCCCGGGCAGATAGGGATCCGGCCATTTGACACCACGGTCGCCGAGCGTGACGGCGGCGTGCAGTGTCCAGTAGGGATCGGCGAGATGCGGCCGTGCCAGCGCCACCAGATCGGCGCGGCCGGCCATCAGGATCGAATTGACATGGTCCGGCTCGTAGATGTTGCCGACCGCCATCGTCGCCATGCCGACTTCGTTGCGGATGCGGTCGGAAAACGGCGTCTGGAACATGCGGCCATAGACAGGCTTGGCCAGTGCCGAGGTCTGGCCTGCCGAGACGTCGCAGATGTCGACGCCGGCCTCGAGCAGCAGCCGTGCGATCTCCACCGCGTCGGCCGGTGTGACGCCCTCGATGCCCACCCAGTCATTGGCCGAAATGCGCATCGAGATCGGCTTCTCCGCCCGCCAGGCAGCGCGCACCGCGCGGAAGATTTCGAGGGGATAGCGCATCCGATTGTCAAGCGAACCGCCATATTCATCCGTGCGCCGGTTGGTGACCGGCGTGATGAAGGACGACAAGAGATAGCCATGCGCAGCGTGGATCTCGAGCATGTCGAAGCCGCAACGATCGGCCATCTCGGCCGAAGCCACGAATTCGTCGCGCACGCGGTCCATGTCGGCGCGATCCATCGCCTTCGGCACCTGATTCTGCGGCGACCACGCGACAGCCGAGGCCGCCATCACAGGCCAGTTGCCCGAGGTCAACGGCATGTCGGTGCCTTCCCAGCCGAGCCGGGTCGAGCCCTTGGCGCCGGAATGGCCGATCTGGGCGCAGATCTTCGCCTCGGTCTCGGTGTGGACGAAATCGACCAGCCGCTTCCACGCCACCTCATGTTCGGGCGCATAGAATCCCGGACAACCGGGCGTGATGCGACCTTCCGGGCTGACGCAGGTCATCTCGATATAGAGGAGCCCGGCGCCCCCTTTGGCCCGCTCGGCGTAGTGGGTGAAATGCCAGTCGGTCGGGCAGCCGTCGACGGCCTTGTACTGCGCCATCGGCGAAACGACGACGCGGTTCTGCAGCCTCATGTCGCGCAGCTTGAACGGCGCGAACATCGGCGCGCGGCGCAGGCTGTTGCCGCCGGCGCCCGCCTGGCGCTGGAACCATTCCTCCGCGCTTTCAAGCCATTCGGCATCGCGCAGTCGCAGATTCTCGTGACTGATACGCTGCGAGCGGGTCAAAAGCGAATAGTTGAACTGCACCGGATCGAGGCCGAGATAGCGCTCGACCTCCTCGAACCATTCCAGCGAATTGCGCGCCGCCGATTGCAGCTTCAGCACCTCGGTGCGGCGGGCATCCTCATATCTACGGAAGGCGGCATCCAGGTCCGGCTCGGTTTCGACATATTCGGCCAACGCCACAGCGCTTTCCAGTGCCAGCTTGGTGCCGGAGCCGATCGAGAAATGCGCCGAGGCCGCCGCATCGCCCATCAGCGCCAGATTCTTGTAGGACCAGCGCTCGCACAGCACGCGCGGGAAATTGATCCAGGCCGAACCTCGGATATGGTTGGCATTCGTCATCAAGGCGTGGCCGCCGAGATGTTTTTCGAAGATGCGCTCACAGACAGCGATCGATTCCTGCTGCGACATCGCGCCGAAGCCGAAAGCAGCCCAGGTCTGTTCGCTGCATTCGACGATGAACGTCGCGGTGTCGCTGTCGAACTGGTAGGCGTGCGCCCAAACCCAGCCATGCTCGGTCTTCTCGAAGATGAAGGTGAAGGCGTCGTCGAATTTCTGGTTGGTGCCGAGCCAGACGAACTTGCATTTGCGGGTGTCGATGTCGGGCTTGAAGATGTCGACGAAAGCGTTGCGCGCCCTGGAGTTCAGGCCGTCGGCCGCGACAACCAGATCATGCGTCTCCATGTAAGGTTTTGGATCGGCGATGTCGGTCTCGAACATCAGCTTGACGCCGAGTTCGCGCGCCCGGCGCTGCAGCAGGACCAGCAGCCGCTTGCGGCCGATGCCGCAGAAACCGTGACCTGACGAGACCGTGCGCACGCCGTCATGGATGACGGCGATGTCGTCCCAATAGGCAAAGTGCTTCTTGATCCAGACGGCGCTGACCGGGTCGTTTTTCGACAGATTATCGAGCGTCTCGGCCGACAGCACGACGCCCCAGCCGAACGTGTCGTCGGCGCGGTTGCGCTCGAACACCGTCACATCGTGCGCGGCGTCACGGATCTTCATCGAAATGGCAAAGTAGAGGCCGGCTGGTCCGCCGCCGAGAACCGCAACCTTCATGTCTGCGATCTCCTCTTCGCTTGCTGGAGTTCAGTATCGCGCCGGCGACACGATATTTCAAGCTTAAAGTTTTATATCAAAACGATTGTCCTGACATGGTGAAAGCGCGCCTGCGTGTCATCGCGCAAGCGCGCTGCTGGATCACTTTTCCGGGTTCTTCGGGCTCCACAGCACCGTCTCGGCGCCCTTCTCATAGGCCATGCCATGGGGATAGCTGATCGCCTCCAGTTGCAGACCCCACGGCGCCTGGAAGTAGAGGATGGTCTGGCCGGCGGCGGGCCCTTCCTTGACCGGCAATGGTCCCATCCTTGTCTTGACGCCCTTGGCTTCGAGATAGGTTTTGGCAGCAGTCACGTCGTCGACATAGAACGCGATGTGGAAGCCGCCAATGTCGCTGTTCTTCGGCGTCAGGTCCTTCTGGTCCGGTGCTGTGTATTTGAACAGCTCGATGTTCGAACCATAGCCGCAGCGCACCATGGTGACCTCTTCGATCACCGCCTTCGGGTCGACGCCAAGGAGATCCTGCATGAAGGTGCCCTTGTCGTCGGCGAACGGACCGAACGACATCGCCTTCTTGCAGCCGACCACTTCGGTGAAGAAGTCGACCGCCTGCTTCATGTCGGGAACGGTGATGCCGGTGTGGTCGTGGCCGCGCATGCCCGGGATCGAATCCGCCGAGGCCATGCCGGCGCTGCCGAGCATCGCGGCGGCCAGCGTTGCAATTGCGATAGTGGTCTTCATGTCAGTCCTCTCCATTTGGCGGGACTTGGGTCTTTGTGGTCGCACGCCCGAGGCCCGCTCTTCGGCGTGCGTATGCATTCATGTCGGCGCTTTGGCGGCGGAAGGAATGTCCAGCCAGCTCGCATCGATCTCGGGCAGCGGAATGGCCGCGATGAGATCGCGCGTGTAGCTTTGTCGCGGCTTGTCGAACAAGGCATCGGTGGCGCTCGCCTCGACGATCACGCCTTCGCGCATGACGATCACTTGCCGGCACAGCCGCCGGATGACAGACAGATCGTGGCTGATGAAAGCGACGGTCAGCCCCATTTCCGCCGCCAGCTTTTCCAGCAGCGTCAGGATCTGCGCTTGCGTCGACACGTCGAGCCCTGAGACGATCTCGTCGGCCAGCACGAATTTCGGCGACAGCGCCAGCGCCCGCGCAATGCCGACGCGCTGGCGCTGGCCGCCCGACAATTCGTGGCGATAGCGGCTGGCGAAACTCTGCGGCAGGCCGACACGCTGCAGCGCCTCAGCGACGCGCGCCTTGAGATTGTCGCCGAGGCCATTTTGCTTGAGTGGCGCGGCGATAATGCTTGCAATGGTGCGGCGCGGGTTGAGCGACGACATCGGATCTTGGAAAATCATCTGCAGATTGCGCCGCAGTGGCCGCAGTTCCGCTTCCGGCAGATGCGTGATGTCGCGGCCGTCGAAAGTTATGCTGCCGGCGCTCGGTTCCAGCAACCGCACCAGAGCACGGCCGAGCGTCGATTTGCCGGATCCGGATTCGCCGACGATGCCGGTCACCGAGCCCCTGGGCAGGTCGAAATCCAGGCCCTTCAGGATTTCGACCAAGGGCGCGCGGCCGATCAGCGGCTTGCGCGTCATGTCGGGCAGCGCGACCTTCAGCCCGCGCACGGAGAACAACGGTTCAACCATGCGACCGCCTCCAGGCCTGGTCTGCGGCAGCGATCTCTGAAGCAAGCCCTGCGAGGACTTCGTCGTCCACCGGCTTCAGCGAGGCGAAAGGATCGGTGTAGCGTGGCGTCGCCGCCATCAGCGCTCGCGTGTAGGGATGCTGCGGTGCTGCGAAGAGGGCAGCCGTGTCGGCCTCCTCCACCACCTTGCCGGCATAAAGCACCGAGACTCTCTGGCTGATCTTGGCGACGACGCCGAGATCATGGGTGACGAACAGGATCGCCGTGCCATGCTCGCGCTGCAACTGCACGATCAGCCGCAGGATCTGTTTTTGCACGGTCACATCAAGCGCCGTGGTCGGCTCGTCGGCGACGATCAGCCTTGGCTCCGCGGCGAAGGCCGCAGCGATCAGCACGCGCTGGCGCATGCCGCCGGACAGTTCGTGCGGATAGCTTTTCAGCACGCGGTCGGGATCGCGGATTTGCACCTCGTCCAGCAATTGCCGGATGCGGGTATCGGCCTTCTCGCCACTCCAGCCGAGGATGCGCACCAGCCGGTCGGTCATCTGCGAGCCGATGCGCCGCGACGGGTTGAGCGCGGTCAGCGGGTCCTGCGGGATCAGCGCCGTGCGCGCCCCAATCAGCGTGCGTCGTGCCTTGGGCTG
This sequence comes from Mesorhizobium sp. M0088, assembly GCF_040322895.1. NCBI lineage: Bacteria > Pseudomonadati > Pseudomonadota > Alphaproteobacteria > Hyphomicrobiales > Phyllobacteriaceae > Mesorhizobium > Mesorhizobium sp. M0088. Next base: position 150,772 of record NZ_JAMYUI010000001.1, on the reverse strand, counting down.
CAATTTGCCGAGGTCTTCACCCTCGAGCAGCATGTCGCCTTCGACAATGCGCACGCTCGACGGCAGCACACCGAGCACCGCCTTGCCGATCATCGTCTTGCCGGCGCCGCTTTCGCCGACCAGCGCGCGGACCTCGCCGGGCTGGACGGAGAGCGACACCGAGCGCAATACGCGCTGGCCGTTGGGCAGCACCGCGCTCAAATCCCTGATGTCGAGGCAGGCGCTCATCGCAGCACCGGATCGAAACGCGTCTTCAGCGCCTCGCCGAACTGGCTGAACGACAGCACGGTCAGGATCAGCGTGATCAGCGGGAACACCAGCACCCACCAGGCCTGATGGATCGACAGCCGGCCCTCGGCGATGATGCCTCCCCAGGTCGGATCGTCGGTCGAGATCGACAGATTGACGAAGGACAGGATCGCCTCGACGATAACGGCGATGCCCATTTCCAGCGACAGCAATGCGACGATCGACGGCACCACATTGGGCAGCACTTCGCGCAGCATGATGCCGATGCGGCCGTAGCCGGCAATGCGGGCATTCTCGACATAGTCCATGCGCGACTGACCCATTGTCTCGGCACGGATCACCCGGCAGAAACGCGTCCAGTCGATGATGGCGATGGCCAGGATGACGGAACTCAAGCCCGTGCCGAGCACCGCCACCAGCAATATGGCGAACAGCACCGGCGGAAAGGCCATCCAGACATCGACGACGCGCGAGATGATGCGGTCGGCCCAACCGCCGAAATAGCCTGCGATCAGGCCTAGCGTCGAGCCGACCAGGCACGCAGCGACGGCTGCGGAAAAGGCGACGATGAAGGCGATGCGGCCGCCAAAGATCAGCCTCGACAACAGATCGCGGCCGAGGCTGTCGGTGCCGAGCCAATAGCCGGGTTCGGCTCCATTCATCCAGAATGGCGGCAACCGCTCCAGCATCAGATCCTGCGCCAGCGGATCCTGCGGCGCGACCAGCGGCGCGAAGATTGCCGCCAGAAGCGCCAGCAGCAGCCAGCCGCCGGCCAGCCACAGGCGTGGCGACACACCTCGCCTTCGAGCACGGCCCTCATCCATGGCGCAGCCTCGGATTGAGCAGCGCATACATCATGTCGACGCTGAGATTGATCAGCACGAACAGCAGCGCGAAGACCAGCACGATGCCCTGGATCAGCGGCAGGTCGCGGTTGATGACGGCGTCGATCGCCATATTGCCGAGGCCCTCATAGGAGAACAGCCGTTCGACGATGACGGTGCCGCCGATCAGGAAGGTGAACTGCACGCCGACCAGTGTCAGCGTCGGCAAAGCGGCATTCTTCAAGGCCTCGCGCAGGATGACCTGCGTTTCCGAAAAACCCTTCACCCGTGCCAGCACGACGTAGTCGAGGTCGAGCACTTCCTTCAGCGACTGTTTCAGCAGCTGCGAGATGATTGCTGCCAGCGGCAGCGCCAGCGCCACGGCCGGCATCAGCATGTGCTTCAGCAGATCCCAGGTGAGGTCGAGGCGCAGGCGCAACAGGCTCTCGAACAGATAGAACTGGGTGACGAAGGGCAGGTCCAGTTGCGGCGACACCCGCCCGGAAATGTCGAAGATCGGCACCAGCACGCCGAACAACAGGATCAGCACCAGGCCCCACAGGAAATCGGGAATCGAAAGCGCCGCGCCGCTGGCGATGTCGATGCCGGCCTCGACCGCCGTGCCGCGTTCGCGCGCGCCGATGATCGCCGTCGTGCCGCCGATCGCCACCGCCATCACAAGCGCGACGATGGCGAGTTCCAGCGTCGCCGGCAGCCGGTTGAAGACGAGACCCAGCACATCCTGCCGCAGCGAAATCGAAGTGCCGAAATCGCCCCGGGCCACGCCCGACAGCCAGATGAAGAATTGCTGGACGATGGTCTTGTCGAGGCCGTAGAGCGCGCGCAGCCGGGCAATGTCGGCATCCGTCGCGCCGGGCGGCAGCATCATGGCGATCGGATCGCCGGGTGCGACGCGGATCACGACAAAGACGACGACGGCCACGCCGAACAGCGTGATCAGCATCGTCAGAAGGCGGATCAGGAATCGTTGCAGGAGCATGTAAATCTTTGCAGGAGCTCGTTGGCTCGTATGCCGGATAGAAATGCGCGCCGTCGCTATGGACGGCGCGCGGCAATTCCAGGCCGATGTCAGGCCGGGGTCATCAGGGCCGGCAGCAGCGCGCCGGACACATGCTGCACCACATTGACGCCCTTGGCATGCACGATCGGCTGCGCATACTGGATCAGCGGCAGCACATAGGCCTGCTCGGCGATGTATTTGTCGACAGCCTTCCAGCCGGCGATGCGCTTGGCCTCGTCCTTTTCGCCCCACAGCGGGTTGATCATGTCGATCAAATCCTGGCTGTCCCACACCGAATGCGGGCTCGGGCCGTACATGGCAAAGCCGGTCGAGGTGGTCGGATCGCCGATGGCATTGCCCCAATTGTAGAAGGCGGCCGGCGCCAGCTTGTCGGCGGCGCGCAGTTCGTAGTGCTTGGCGATCTCGTAGACTTCGATCGTCGCCTCGATGCCGACCTTGCGCCACATGCCGACGATCGCCTGGATCATCTCATAGTCCTTGGGCTTGAAGCCCTTGGTCGTCTGGATGGTGAACTTGACCGGCTTTTCCGGCGAATAGCCGGAAGCGGCTAGCAATTCCTTGGCCTTTTCCGGATTGTGCTCGACCTTGATCGACGCGTCGTAGGATGCGTATTCCGGCGTTTCCAGCGTATCGATCGGCTGGCCGTAGCCGCGCAGCAGGCGATCGACCAGCAGCTTCTTGTCGACGGCCATCACGGCGGCCTGGCGGACGTTCTTGTCCAGCATCGCCTCGATGTCGTTGAAGAAGATCATGCCGATGTCGGAGACGTTCTTGCACGAGCCGGCAAGCCCTTCCTTGGCGATCAGCCGGTCGTACTCCTCGTAGGGGATTTCGAGCGTCACCTGCGAGGAGCCGGATTCGATCTCGGCGACGCGGCTTGCCGCGTCGGCGACGAACTTGATCGTCACATTCTCGAAGGCCGGCTTGCCGCCCCAGTAGTTCGGGTTTGCCTTGAGCCGCAGGAAGGCGTTGCGCTCGAACTTCTCGACCATATAGGGGCCGGTGCCGATCGGCGCCTTCTCGAAACCTTCGGCGCCGACCTTCTCGTAGTAGGCCTTCGGCATGATGTAGCCGGTCAGGAACGACATCCATTTGAAATAGACCGGGTCGAACTGCACGACATCGCCGGTGATCTTGTTGCCGTCGATCTTGAAGTTGTTGACGTTCTTCCAGACGAACTGGATCGGGTTGCCGGTCTTTTCGTCGCCTGCCCGCTGCAGCGACCAGACGACGTCCTCGGCCGTGAACGGCGAGCCGTCATGCCAGGTCACGCCCTCGCGCACCGTCATCATGATCTTGGTGCGGTCGTCGTTCCAGCCCCATTCGGTGAGCAGGCCCGGCGCGAAGGACAAATCGGGCTTCTGTGGGATGAACTGGTCGAACACCGACTGGTACAGCCCCTGGATGGTCGGGTTGACGGCCGAGGGGCCGGTGGTTGGATCCCAGGATGGCAGGTTGACGTTGTAGGCGATGGTCAGTTCGCCGGCAGCCGCCCTAGCGATCGACGGCAGGCCGACGGCGGCCACCCCGAGTGCCGCGGCGCTGTATCCCAGCAATTCACGTCTGTTGATTGTCATGGTCGTTCCCCTTGTTGGTTTTGTTTCTGCGCGCGGCGTCTTCAGGTCATTGGTTCAGGCTTCTTGGGCAGCAGCGCCTTGCCCCTTGTAGCCTCAAGGAAATCCTCGGCTCCTACCTCCCGCCAAGCTGTTGTGCGAGCATGAAGCCCGACGCCGCACCGGTGCCGGCGCCCGGCCATGTCGCGGCTCCAGTGAGGTGCAGATGCGCCACCGGCGTGTTCCAGCCGGCATAGCCGCGCGCCGGGCGGAACAGGAAGTTCTGCGCCAGATGATGGCTGCCGCAGACCTGGTCGCCGCCGACGAGGTTGGGGTTCTCGCGCTCCAGATCGATGGGCGAGAAGACGGCACGGCCGAGGATCTTGTTGCGCAGGCCGGGAGCATAGGTCTCGATGATGTCGAGGACACGCTCGGCGTAGGCTTCCTTCACCTTGTCCCAATGGTCCGGCGCGATCTTGCCGGCGGCATCGCCCAGGATTTCGGCGGGCAGCATGCGCACCTGCACCCACAGCACATGCTTTCCCTGAGGCGCCCGCGACGGGTCGATCGCCGTCGGCTGGCCGACAACCAGCACCGGCTCGTCCGGCAGCATGCCCGCCATCGCCTGCTGATAGGTGCGCGACATGGCGTCGAGCGACGGAGACAGATGCACATAGGCGAACTGCCGAAGCTCCGCTCCGGCGCGCCAGTCCGGCAGATCGTCGAGCGCCAGGTGGATCATCATGGTGCCCGGCGCGTGGCGGAATGTTTGCATCGCCGTATCGAAGCCGGCATCGCCCGAACCGTTCGCCAGCAGCTTGCCGGTCAGCGCCTTGGGCGCGACGCCGGCGATGACCGCCTTGGTGGCGCTATGCGTTTCACCCGAGGCGAGCCGCACGCCGGTAGCCTTGCCGGCTGAAACCGTGATTTCCGCTACCTCGGCCCCGGTGACGATCCTGCCGCCGGCGGAGGTCACCATGCCCGACAGCGCCTTGATGATGGTGTCGGCGCCGCCCTTGCCCAGCACCATGCCGAAGCTCTGGTTGGCCATCGATTCCAGATAGGGGAAGACGGCGCCGCCGGCGATGTCCGGCGCGAAGTCGAGATGCATGCCCCAGGTGGCGAGCGTTGCCCTGATATGCGGCGACTCGAAAGTTTCCTCCAGCCAGGCGCGGGGTGAGGACAGCAGCAGCCGGCCCGTATCGAGCGCGCCGGCAATGCCCTTCTTGCGCCACAGGTTCCACGCCGTGCCGGCAAGCGCGCGGGCACTCATCGGCGAACCCAGCAGCCGGAACAGATGCTCGGCCTCCGCCGGGAAGGCGGCAACCAGCCTGCGCCATGTGGCGGCGTCAGTGGCGGAGAAGGCGGCGATGCGCGCGGCGGTCTTTTCCAGATCGTTGCTGACGCCGAACCAGCGTCCGTCGGGGAATGCGCTGGCGAAACAGTCGGCGACCGGGGCGAACTCCAGCCCCTGTGCTTTCAATTCATTTGCATATTTCCGGTGGAAGGCCGAGCCGGCGAAGAGGGTGAGATTCATCGCGCCGAAATCGTGGCGGAAGCCGGGGAGGGTGAATTCGCGCGTCTGGACGGCGCCGCCGATTGTTGCACTGCGCTCGAAAATCCCGGTTTTCCAGCCTTTGAGCGCCAAATGCGCGGCGCATGCCAGACTGTTGTGGCCGGCCCCGACAAAGATGGCGTCGAACTGGCTCACGCCTCGTCCCCATTTCCTTTATGCTTAAAGATAATTGCAGATGCATATGTTTTCGTCTAGTAGGATATTAAGGGCCGAGACGAGCCTTGATCATCACACGAAAGAGGGAACTTCAGACCATGGATACGCAAAAACTCCTCGGCGAAGTCGCCAGCCAGCTTCTTTCAGGCGCCATCAAGGTGGTCGACCTGTCGGCGCCGCTCGGGCCGGACACGCCGTTGATCAAGCTGCCGCCGGAACTCGCCGTCGACACGCCGAAGGTCGAGATCCACAATATTTCCCGTTACGACAAGAACGGTCCGTGGTGGGCCTGGAACTGGCTGAAGCTCGGCGAGCATTCCGGCACGCATTTCGACGCGCCGCAGCATTGGATCTCCGGCAAGGACTATCCGGACGGCGCCACCGACACCATTCCGGCGCAGAATTTCGTCGGCCCGGTCAATGTCATCGACTGTTCGAAGGAAGCCGCCGCCGACCACGATTTCCTGCTCACCGTCGACCACATCAAGGCCTGGGAAGCCGAGCATGGCGCGATCAATGCCGGCGAATGGGTGGTGATGCGCACCGACTGGTACAAGCGCAACGGCTCGGAAGCCGAGTTCCTCAATGCCAACGAGACCGGCCCGCACACGCCGGGGCCGACGGCCGAAGCCATCCAGTTCCTGATCAGCAAGGACATCAAGGGCTGGGGCTCGGAGACGATCGGCACGGATGCCGGCAAAGCCGGCGGCATGGAGCCGCCATTCCCGGCGCACACGCTGATGCACAAGGCCAACCGCTACGGTCTTGCCAGCCTCTGCAACCTCGACCAGCTGCCGCCGAAGGGCGCCATCCTGATCGCGGCGCCGCTCAAGATCGAACATGGCACCGGCAGCCCGATCCGCGCGCTGGCGCTGGTTTCGAAGGGCTAAGCGAAAGCGTTTGCCGTGACCCAGCCGGATCACATCATCGTCGGCAGCGGCATCAACGCACTGGTCTGCGCGGCGATGCTTGGCGGCAAAGGGGCGCGTGTGCTCGTCCTGGAGCGCAACGACCGCATTGGCGGCTGCCTGCGCACCGAGGAGATCACCGCGCCCGGCTTCATCCATGATGTGATGGCGACGACCTTCGTGCTGTTCATCACCTCGCCGGCCTTTGCGGCACTGGGCGCCGACCTCGCGCGCCACGGGCTGGAGTTCTGTCACACGGGCACGCCGACCGGCGTGCTGCGGCCGGACGGCAGCCATGCCGTGCTCAGCACCGACCGTGCCGCCAACGTCGTCGCCCTTAATGCGATCGCGGCAGGCGACGGTGACCGGCACGCGGATGATGTCGGCGGCATCGAGCGCAATGCCGGCCTGCTGTTCGGCCTGCTCGGCGGCAGCCTGTGGTCCTATCCGACAGCGAAGCTGCTGGCCGGTGATGGCTGGCGGCGTGGCCCGCGTGGCCTTGCCGCCTTTCTCGGCGAGGCACTCGTGCCGGCGCGCGGCTGGCTGGAAAGCACCTACCAGTCCGAAACCATTCGTGCGCTGTGGGCGCCCTGGGTGCTGCATGCCGGGCTCGGCCCCGAAGACGCCTTTTCCGGCCAGATCGCCAGGGTTATCGCCTTCGCGCTTGAGGCGGCGGGCGCGCCGATCGTCAAGGGCGGGGCAAAAAACCTGCTGGCGGCCTTCGAGGCTTTGATCCGGGAACGCGGCGGCGACATCCGCACCGGCGCCGACGTCACTTCGATCGTTCAAAGCAATGGCCGGGCAACCGGCGTGCGGCTGGCCTCGGGTGAGACAATCACGGCCAACAAGGGCGTCATCTGCTCGGTCACGCCAACGCAGCTCTATGGCAGGCTGCTTGGCGCGGATGCTCCCAAAGCCGATGTCGAGGCGACGCGGAAATACCGCTACGGCATAGGCAATTTCCAGATCCACTACGCCTTGGACAAACCGCCAGCATGGCGGGGCGAAGGCCTGGACAAGGTGGCACTGCTGCATCTGACGCCGGGACTGGATGGCGTGTCAAAGGCCTGCAACGAGGCGGCGCGCGGCATGCTGCCGGAGGTGCCGACCATCTGTGTTGGCCAGCCGCATGCGCTAGACCCATCGCGCTGCCCGGAAGGCAAGGCGGTTCTCTGGCTGCAATTGCCCGAGGCGCCTCGCCACATCAAGGGCGACGCGGCCGGCAAGCTGCAGGCACCAGCGGACGGGCAATGGACCGATGTGCTGCGCGAAGCCTATGCCGATCGCGCTGAAGCGATCCTCGCCAGCCATATCGAGGGCTTCAAGGACAGCGTCATCGCGCGCCGCGCCTATTCGCCGGCCGATCTCGAGGCGATGAACATCAACCTGGTCGGTGGCGATCCCTATGGCGGTTCCTCGACCATCGACCAGTCCTTCCTGTGGCGGCCGTTCAAGAGCAGCCGCAACCATCAGACCGGCATCAAGGGCCTCTACCATATCGGCGCCTCGACCCACCCGGGGGCCGGCCTTGGCGGCGGTTCCGGCTTTCTTCTGGCGGGGAGGCTGTGATGGAAGAGAAGGTCACTGAGAAGCGCCAGCGCATTTCGACCCTGGGGCAGATCGGCCTGCAGCAATTCGCGCCCTATCTGATGAACCGCATCATGGGCCGCTACAACGCCACCTTGCGCGACGATTTCCGCAAGCAGGGCCTGACCATTCCGCAGGTGCGCACGCTGGCCGTGCTGTCGGTCACCGACGGCATCACCGTCAACGACCTCTCGGTCTATACGGTGATCGAGCAGTCGACCTTGAGCCGGACGCTCGACTCACTGGAGGGCCAGGGTCTGGTACGGCGCGAGCAGGGCGTCACCGACAGCCGCATCCGCCATGTGTTCCTGACCGATGAGGGCCGCGCCGAGTTCACCCGCGCCTGGCCGGCCATGCACGATGCCTTCGAGGCGATGTTCGACGACATCGACGACGCCGAATATTCCGCACTCATCGCCACGCTTTTGAAGATGCTGAAGAACATTCGCAAGCACGACATCTAGCATGACCCCGAAAAGTGGATCCCGGTTTTCGGAAGAGGTCAAGCAGATAGACCTACGCGCCGCCAGCGCAGGGCGGTAACGGAAGGATTGAAAAAATGGCCGAACGGTCTTTTGCCAGGGAAGTCGAGAAGCTCCGGCTCGGCGCCGGCGAGGAATTTGCCGGCGAAGGCATCCTCGCCATCACCAAGGCGCTGCTGCAATGCGGCGTCGGCTATGTCGGCGGCTATCAAGGCGCGCCGATCAGCCATCTGATGGACGTGCTGGCCGATGCGCAGGACATTCTGGGCGAACTCGGCGTGCATTTCGAAGCCAGCGCTTCGGAAGCCACCGCCACCGCCATGCTGGCCGCCTCGGTGCACTACCCGATCCGCGGTGCCGCAACCTTCAAGTCGACGGTCGGCACCAATGTAGCCTCCGATGCGCTGGCCAACCTCGCCTCCGGCGGCGTCACCGGCGGCGCGCTGATCATTGTCGGCGAGGATTATGGCGAAGGCTCCTCGATCATGCAGGAGCGCAGCCATGCCTTCGCCATGAAAAGCCAGGTCTGGCTGCTCGATCCGCGCCCCAATCTGCCATCGATCGTCAAGGCGGTGGAGGATGGTTTCGAACTGTCCGAGATTTCCAACACGCCGGTCATGCTGCAGGTGCGCATCCGCTGCTGCCACGTACACGGCCATTTCATCGCCAAGGACAACAAACGGCCGCCGATGACCGTCGCCGATGCGCTTGACGCACCGCGCCGCGACACCGGCCGCATCGTGCTGCCGCCAGCGTCCTTCCTGCACGAGAAGGAAAAGGTGCAGAAGCGCTGGCCGGCGGCGGTGGACTTCATCGCCAAGAACAAGATCAACGAGTTCTTCGGCTCGGATCATGGTTCGGTCGGCATCGTCCTGCAGGGCGGCATGTACAATTCGGTCATCCGCGCGCTGCAGCGGCTCGGCCTTGCCGACATTTATGGCGACACCGACGTGCCGCTCTATGTGCTCAACGCCGTCTATCCGCTGATCGACGACGAGTTCCTGTCGTTCTGCGAGGGCAAGCAGGCGGTGCTGGTCGTCGAGGAAGGCCAGCCCAACTACATCGAACAGGCCTTTGCTTCGATGCTGCACAAGGCCGGTCGCGGCACCAGGCTGGTCGGCAAGGAGTACCTGCCGATGGCCGGCGAATATACCGGCCAGGTCCTGCTTGACGGCATCGGCGCCTTTCTGCGCGGCGAGGCGCCGCATCTTTTGCCCGGCGAAGTGCGCGCGCCCAACAAGGTCGGTGACGGCGTCGACGCAGCCGATCTGATCAATGTCGTGCCGGGCCGTCCGCCGGGCTTCTGCATCGGCTGCCCGGAACGGCCGATCTTTGCCGCGACCAAGCTGGTCGAGCAGGAGCTCGGCAAGCACCACATAGCTTCCGACATAGGCTGCCATCTGTTCTCGATCATGCCGCCCTTCGAGCTCGGTGCCACCACCATGGGCTATGGCCTGGGTCCGGCCTCTGCCTCGGCCTTCAATTCGCCCGATGCCAAGCGCCGTTCGATCTCCTTCGTCGGCGATGGCGGCTTCTGGCACAATGGCCTGACCTCCTCGATCGGCAATGCGGTGTTCAACAAGAACGACGGCGTCATCGTCATCGTCGACAATTTTTACTCGGCGGCCACGGGTGGGCAGGACATCCTGTCATCGCGCGCCGGCAACAAGACCAAGTCGACGAAGCATCCGATCACCGAGGCGGTGAAAGGCATGGGCGTCAAATGGCTGCGCCATGTCGACCGCACCTATGACGTGACCAAGATGCAGGACACGCTGCGTGAGGCGCTGACGACGGACGAGAAAGGGCCGAAGGTCATCGTCGCCTCGTCCGAATGCATGCTCAACCGGCAGCGCCGCGAAAAGCCGCTGGTCGACAAGGCGATCAAGGGCAGGACCCGTGTGGTGAAACCGAAATTCGGTGTCGATGAGGACATCTGCACGGGCGACCATGCCTGCATGCGGCTGTCCGGCTGTCCCTCGCTGTCGGTCAAGTCAACAGACGATCCGCTGCGCGACGATCCGGTCGCTCATATCGACCAGAGCTGCGTCGGCTGCGGCAATTGTGGCGAGGTCGCCGATGCGGCGGTGCTCTGCCCATCCTTCTACCGCGCCGACGTCGTGCACAATCCGAGCCGCTGGGATCGCTTCCTGGAAGCCGCGCGCCGGGCCACCATCAGCCTGTTGCAGCGCCGCCGCGAAAGCCGGCGCCTGACCTTCGCCGATGCTTGACGCCGTCCCCCCACTTCGCGCCCGCGCCGGCGCTCAGGATAGCGAGCGTGTCACCAAGCTCGCCGTGCTGGCGGTCGGCGGCCAGGGCGGTGGCGTGCTCGCCGACTGGATCACCGATGTCGCCGAGCGCAACGGCTATGTTGCGCAATCGACCTCGGTCGCCGGTGTCGCCCAGCGTACCGGCGCCACCATCTATTATGTCGAGATGGCCCGCGACACCGGCCGGCTGCCGGTCTTCGCGCTGTCGCCGTCGCAGGGCGACGTCGACATCCTGATCGCCGCCGAATTGATGGAAGCCGGCCGTGCCATCATTCGCGGCTTCGTCACGCCCGACCGCACCACGCTGATTGCCTCGTCGCACCGCATCGCCGCCGTGTCGGAAAAGATCGAACCGGGCGATGGCCGGGCTTCGTCCTCCAAGGTGCATGCGACGGCGGAAGCCGCATCGAAGCGCTTCATCGCTTTCGACATGGAAAAGATCGCAGCCGACAATGGCTCGATGATCTCGGCCAGCCTGCTTGGCGCGCTAGCGGGGTCCGATGCGCTGCCCTTCACCCGCGAGAGCTACGAACAGGCGATCGGTGCCGGCGGCCGGGGCGTCAAGGCCAGCCTTGCTGCCTTCGGCGCTGCGTTTGACCGCGCGCGCGGCACGGCAGCACCGGCGCAGAAGCCGGCTGAGCCCGCGATTGTCGAATCTGCCCTGGGCACAGGACAGGTGAGTGGCCCGCAAAACCTGCTGCAGGGCTGGCAGGCCTTGGCTGCCCGCATCGACCTGTTGCCGGTAGCCGTACGCGACATGGCACTTCGGGGCTTGAGAAAGGTCGTCGACTATCAGGACATCGCCTATGGGCGCGAGTATCTCGACCGGTTGGACAAGGCCGTCGCGCTGGACGGGCCGCTTCAGGGCTATGGCCTGTCGATCGCTGCTGCCAAGCATCTGGCCAACGCGCTATGCTACGACGACATGATCCGTGTCGCCGATCTCAAGACACGTTCGACGCGCGGCAAACGCGTGCGCCGCGAGGTCGGCGTCAAGGACAGCTCGATCCTGCAGGTGACCGAATATTTCCACCCGCGCATCGAGGAGTTCTGCGGCACGCTGCCGGCGGGTCTGGGCAGCTACATCGAGGACCGCCCGAAGCTCGCCGCCTTTCTCGATCGCCGCATCAATCATGGCCGCCGCATCCGCACCGACAGTTTTGCCGGCTTTGCCGCTTTGTGGTTCATCGGCGGCCTGCGCCGCTGGCGCCGCAGTCTGCTGCGCCACAAGGTCGAGGTCGCGCATCTCGATCGCTGGTACGCGCTGGCTCTCGACCATGTGCCCCAGGACTACGCACTGGCCGTCGAGATCCTCAATTGCCGCCGGCTGATCAAGGGCTACAGCGACACCCATGTCCGGGCACAGTCGAAATTCGACCGCGTGCTGTCGGCGCTCGACCTGGTCAAGGGCCGAGCCGATGCCGCCGACTGGATCCGCCGCCTGCGCGAGATGGCGCTGAAGGACGAGAAGGGCGACATGCTCGACGGCGCGCTGAAGACGGTGGCGACGCTGGGGCCGGACCCAATCGGCTGAGATATCTAGCGGGCGTCCACGGATTGGACCGGCGCTAACCTTAACTCCGGGCTGGCTGACAGGATTGCCCGTTCGCCGGCGCTGACGCGGGGCCAGGTGCCTGGCCCCGCCGTGCTTCGATCAGTTATGGTGCCAGCGGCGCCAGTGATGGTGCGGGTGCCAGCCATAGACCGGAGCGTGCCAGTAATGGTAGTGCGGGCGCACGACGACGACGCCGTTCGGCACGCAACGGCCCCATCGGTTCGGGTGCCAGCCGATGCCGCACCCCCAGCGGACATGCTCGACCAATGCCGGGGCGGCCGGATGGGTTACAGACATGACGGGCATCGCGCTGGACGCGGAGGCTGTCACGACAGTTCCACCGATGGCCAGGATAGCGGTTGCTGCATAGTTTTTCAGGCGACTCATAATTGGACTCCGAGTGCATTCGAGTTTGAAGATGGCCGCCCGGCACAATGCGATCGGGCAGGCTTGTCCCTTCTCTTCGTTAAACGGCGTCTCCCGCCTTTTCCGTCGGTCGTCATGGCGATTTTTTCGGCGCAACGGCAGCGCGGCGTTCCATATGGCGCAGCAATGCCTGTGCCAGCACGCTCCGGTTTTCGAGTGATGTGTTCGCCGCGAAGTCGACAATGGCCTGCTCGAGCCGGGTGCGAACCGTCGCGTCGGCGTTGCGTGCCCGCTCCAGGGCAGCCGACACGGCGGCCTCGTCCATGACAGGCTGTTGCAACAGGTCCGCTGCCTGCTGCCTCGCCTGCTGGCCATCGAGAATGATCTGACGGGACTGCACGCGAACCTGGCGCAGCGCCTCGCGGAACGCCTTGCGATCCTGGTCGGGAAGCTGTCGGCCGGCCGATTCCAGCGAGACACCTGTTTTGGCATTTCTCAGCCAGACCGCACCGCCGACGAATGCGCCGGCAAGAAAGACGTTCAGCACCACGGAAGCAATAACCAGACCACGGACCCAGCGCGTGCTCATAGGCTTTCCTCACCGTTCTCGGCAGCGGGGCCGGCATCGCCAAACGCCGTCGCATTGGCATCCAGCACATAATGGTCCGGCTGGACCTCCGGCGTGACGATGGTCACCAGGGCCAGCCCTGCTACGGCACCGGCCACACCAATGCCGGCAAGTCCGAGTCCCAGCCACCAGAACCACTGGCGCCTGCGCTGGACGAGGTGCCGGCCGGCAGCCTGCAGAATGCTGCCGTGCAGTGCCTTGTCCGGGGCGTCGACGCGGTAGCTGTCGAGCAGCGCGTCAAGTGTCCCGGCCTGCCTCAAGATGGCCTTGCCCGCGCCGCTCGCGGCAAAGACCGTGCCGGCCATTCGCTCAGCCTCGGGCCATCGCCGCAAGTCGCCGCCATAGGCCTGGGCCAAGACGGCAAAGCGCCTGGCATCCATTGCGGGTTCGTTCCTGGATCCTTCAGCCATGTGTCGCCCCCTTGCCCGTCGGCGCCGGGCGCCAGGCGGCACCAGCAAGGCGCAATGGCCGTGGTGCGTTGGTGCTTGCCCGGTGCTTACTCATCGGCGCCATCCCCCGCCAGGATCGCCTGCAGCGACCGCCGGCCGCGCGCAAGCAGGCTCTCCAGGGCATCGACGCTGATCTGCAAGGTCGCTGCCGCCTCGATATTGGACATCTCCTGATAGTAGACCAGAACGATGGCTTCGCGCTGGCGCGGCGCTATGGCTTGCAGCGCCCGTTCGACCCGAAGCGCGTCCTCCTGGCGAGGGGCGTCGGGAAGTGCTGCGGGGTCGACCATTTCCGGCAGGTCGCCGGTCACCCACTCGCGCCTGCGACGCAGCCGGTCGTAGCAAAGGTTGAGCGTCACCCGGTGGATCCAGCTGTCGAAGCGCGCATTGCCGCGCCGCCAGCTCGCGGCATGGCGCCAGATCCGCACGAAGGTTTCCTGCGCGACATCCTCGGCCTCCGCCGCATCGCCGAGCATGCGCACGGCAAGCGCCAGGATACGCGGCAGCTTGCGCGCGACGAGCGTTTGCACGGCTGCCGGCTCGCCGGCGCCAACACGGCGAACCAGCTCCTCGTCCGGATCCGCAGCCATCAGTCGGCGCACTCCCGATATTCATCGCGCGTCATTGCCTCTTGGTCATTGCTCCCTGCTTGACCTCTTGGTCATTGCTTCGGCTTGGGAGCGGTTTTGTGGCCCGGCAGTTCGTCGGCCGTCAAAATGCCGTCGGCATTCTTGTCCAGCCGGGCGAAGCGCCTGGCGAAGAATGCATCGAGTTCGGCGTGATCGATGAAGCCGTCATGGTTGGAATCGATCCGCGCGAAAGATTTGGCGGCGTCGCCCTTGACGTTGCGCTTCGTCTGAAAGGCCTCCCATTCCAGCAGGCTGATCTTGCCGTCGCCATCCGTGTCGGCCGCCATGATCGCCTTTTCGCGCCGCTTCTGGAATTTGGCCAGCGTGATGTCGGACCTGGTCCCCGAAGCGCCTGGCGCGGCAAGTGGCGCGGCGGTCGGCGGTGCAGGCGGCGTCGTTGCCTGGGCGAAAGCCGCAACGGTCTGCAAACTCAAGGCAACGACTGATATCGAACGGCGGATCATGCTGTGCGTCTCCAGGTTGGCGCGACGCAGACGGCTTGTGCCGCCATCGCGCTTCAACCGTTAAACGCCGCGACCCGGAAAATCCGTCGGTCGCGCCTGCTGATCCGTTCACGCCCGGACAAAAGAGGGTGCCCATCCCGGCTCGATCGGGTTGAAAGGAACTCTAGTCCGACTGGTCGGCCGCAATCAGTTGTTCGGGCTTGAACCCGGCATGTTGCGGGGTCCACACCTCGCCCTCGCGATTGAACCAGTGGCACAGATACATGCCCGAGGCTGCGCCATCGCTGATCGTCATCCTGGGGCCTCCGGATTTCAGCCTGACGACGTCTCCGGTCTTGAAATTGTTGGGCATTTTTGACCTCCCATGCTGAGGCCATGATTTTCACACCAAACCGGGGTCTCGACAATGGCAGATCTGCCAGGCCGGCGCCGCAATCCTTTGCACCAGCTGCGAAGGGGCAGACAGACGACAAAAATGGAGGAGGAATGGTGCCGCTTGCGTGACTCGAACACGCGACCCCCGCATTACGAATGCGGTGCTCTACCAACTGAGCTAAAGCGGCCCAGGAAGCCAAGGCCTCCAGGATGCGGCGGTGATAGACGCAACCGGGCGCGAATTCAAGATGCGACTTGGCAATTCCTGCGTCGGCGTCGTGGCACCCTCGAAAGCCGGCCGCCGCCTTGTCCGCCAGTCAGTCGCCAAGGGAATGCGGCGCACGGTGCGTGTGCTCCCTGTGCGCGAAAATCGGCGAAACATGCTGATTTTGTTGCCGGAACAGCGCCGGAATGGACTTTGCACACCTCTGCGAGGCAGAATACGCCGCTCGCCCGTTGATTGATTGGTCGCCTGCGGCTAACGATCACGGCAAGGTTGGCAAAGACAGAGGGACCCGCTTGGACGCGATCGAAAAAGCGATCCGGAACGCCTTGGAGAAAGGCAATGCCGAGGACCGCGCGTTCCGCGAGAGGGTCTATCGCTCGGCTTTTGCCGCGCTCGATCGCGCGCTCCAGGCCAATCCGGGTGTGACCGTTGAGGTCGCCATCAAGCGCCGCAAGGCAATCCAGGCGAAAATCACCGAAATCGAATCCGAGTTCCTGCCGGCGGTGCCGGATGTCGGTCCGCAGGGCGATGCACCGGCGGTCGAACTCGGAGCGGACCCGGCGCCCGCGGTCGAAACCGGCCGACAGGCATCGTCCCCCGATGTCGTCGTCGACGGACCCGTGCAATCCGCTGCCGATGCGCCGCGCTCCCGCGTTCTGCCCGTCGTTCCCGACATCATGCCGGAGGCCACGCTTCCCGATGCTCCGGCCATCGACATGTCGGTTCCGGCCTCGGCCGGCGCGACGACGGAAGTGGCGCCCGACCGCGATGAACGGCGCATAAGGGGGCGTCGCCTGCCGCTGACCGCCATCTTCCTGACCGTGACACTGCTCGCCGCGGTTGGCATCGGCCTGTTCTTCGCCGTGCAGACCGGCGTGTTCAAGACATCCGCGCAACTCGACACCGCCCCGCCGCAAGCGCCGCCGACCGTCGAGGACGACGATTTCACACCGGCCGACGGCGGTCCGGAAAAACCCGGCGCCGCGGACCAGGCGCGCGACTGGATCAATGTGTTTTCGCCGGCCGATGCATCCCATGTCAGCGCGCCGTCTGACGCCAGGGCCGAGGTGATGAAGGACGATACCGGTTCGTTCCTGCGCATCCGTTCCGGCGCGTCCGGTTCGGCGATCAGCTTCGATGTCGGACAAGGCGTGCTGGAGAAGCTGGCCGGCAAACATGCCGTGTTCGACATCATTGCCCGCTCCGAAGAAGGCAAGGAGACGCAGATTTCGGTCGACTGCAATTTCGGCGAACTCGGCGACTGCGGCCGCAAGCGCTATGCGGTCGGCCAGCAGCAGAACGAATATCTGTTCGATGTGCAGTTTCCCGACAAGCGTCCGGGCTCGGCCGGCACCATTGCCATCAATTCCGACTTCGACAAGCAGGGTAAGGCCGCGGACATCTACGAAATCCGCGTTTCAATCGAGCCGTAAGAGCGCTGAACGGTCTAGCGGTCGAGCAGCGCCTGCAGCGTCTCGATGCGGTCGGCCTCGTTGGCCGGCTTGTCCCAGCGCAGCCGCGAAATGCGGGGAAAGCGCATGGCAACGCCGGATTTGTGCCGGGTCGAGCGGTTCAGCCCTTCGAAGGCGACTTCCAGCACCAGGCCGTTGTCGCGGTCAGCCCGCACCGAGCGCACCGGCCCGAAACGCTCGATCGTGTTGTCGCGGACATATTTGTCGATCTGCTTCAACTCCTCGTCGGTAAAGCCGAAATAGGCCTTGCCGACCGGCACCAGTTCCTCTTCGCCTTCGGCACCTGTCCAGACACCGAACGTATAGTCGGAATAGAAGCTCGAGCGTTTGCCGTGGCCGCGCTGGGCATACATCAGCACCGCGTCCACTGTGTGCGGATCGCGTTTCCATTTGAACCATGGACCTTTCGGCCGGCCGGCGACATAGGCTGAGTCCCAGCGCTTCAGCATGACGCCTTCGATGATCGGATGCGGCGGCACCCGCCGCAGTTCCTCCAGCGTTTGCCAATCCATGAAGTCGACGAATGGCGAAAGATCGAAGCGGCTGGGGTCGAGCGTTCCGACAAACGCTTCCAGCCGGCCGCGCCGCTCGCGAAACGACAGCGGGCGCAGATCCTCGCCGCCGAGCTGGAGCAGATCGTAGCAGCGCATGAAGGCCGGGTATTGCTGCTGCATCTTCGGTGTCACCGTCTTGCGATTCAGCCGTTGCTGCAGATCCGAGAAGGTTCCCGTCGCCTCGCGGGGATCACCGACAAGCAGTTCGCCGTCCAGCGTTGCGGAAAAATCCATGGCATCGGCGAGGTCCGGAAAGGCACCCGAAACGTCATCGCCCGTGCGCGAATAGAGCCGGCGGATGCCGCCCTCGGCCACCGCCTGGACACGGATGCCGTCCCATTTCCATTCTGCGGCATAATCCGCCGGATCGAGCTTTTCGAGATCGCCGTCACCGACCGGGTTCGACAGCATCACCGGGCGAAACAAGGCCAACGCCGTGTTCCTGGGCTTTTCGGCCCTGCCTTCCAGCCACGCGAACAGCACTGTGTAAGGCGGCGTCAACCCGTGCCAGAGTTCCTCGATCTCGGCCACGTCGACCTTGCCGAAATCGGCCAGCGCCTGTTTGGCCAGCCGCGCCGACATGCCGATGCGCAAGCCGCCGGTGACCAGCTTGATGATGGCGAAGCGCGCCGAGATGCCCGCGCTGTCGAGCAGCCCGGCCAGCACCTTCGGTCCGTCGGAGCGGCTTGCCGCCTGCAGTTTGGCCACGACTTCGCCAAGCGTCGGCTCGCGGTTCGCGATGTTCCCAGGCGTTTGCGGCCAGACCAGCGACACCGTTTCGGCGAGATCGCCGACATAATCGTAGGAATAGCCGAACAGCACCGGATCCATGCGTTCGGTGACCAGCATGCGCAGCATCGCCGGCTTGACCGCGGCGATGTTGAGGTCGCCGGTGATGGCAGCCAGCGCCAACCCGCGATCGGGATCCTCCACAGCGCGGAAATAGTCGGTCAGCAAGGTCAGCTTGCCGTTGCGCGACGGCGTCAGCACCAGGCGGTCGAGAAGCTCGGAGAAGCGGTTCATGGCTTCAATCGCCCTCGTCTTCGTAGCCGACCAGATGCAGCGGCCGGGCGGCGATGCCTTCGAGCTCGCACCAGCGCACCAGCGCTTCCTCGCGGCCATGCGTCACCCAGATCTCCTCGGCTCCGGTCTCCTTGATCGTGGCGGTCAACTCATCCCAGTCGGCATGATCGGAGATGATCAGCGGCAGCTCGACGCCGCCTTGCTTGGCGCGCTGGCGAATGCGCATCCAGCCCGACGCGAAGCACGAGATCGGATCGGGAAAACGCCGCGCCCAGCGGTCGGCGAAGGCCGATGGCGGGCCGACGACGATGGCGCCGGTAAAATCATCCTTGCCGCCGCTTTCGACGGTTGCCGGTTCGAGGGTACCGAGATCGATGCCTTGGCTCTGGTAATATTCGCTGAGTTTGGCCAACGCGCCATGGATGTAGAGCGGCCTGTCGTAGCCGGCGTCGCGCAACAGCCGCATCACCCTTTGCGCCTTGCCCAGCGCATAGGCGCCGACCAGATGCGAGCGCTCGGGGAACTGCGCTGCCGATTTCAGCAGGCGGGCGATTTCTTCTGTGTCGGGCGGATGGCGAAACACCGGCAGGCCGAAGGTCGCTTCGGTGATGAACACATCGCACGGGATCGGCTCGAATGGCGCGCAGGTTGCGTCCCTCTGCCGCTTGTAGTCGCCGGAAGCGACGATGCGCGTGCCCTGATGCGCGACGGATATCTGCGCCGAGCCCAGCACATGGCCGGCTGGATGGAAGCTGACGCTGATGCCATTGAGTGCAATCGTCTCGCCGAGCTGTGCCGCTTGCGTCGTGCCAGCGAAATTCTCACCGTAGCGCAGGCCCATAATGTCGAGCGTTTGCCGCGTCGCCAGCACCGAGCGGTGGCCGGAACGCGCATGGTCGGAATGGCCATGCGTGATCAATGCCCGGTCGACCGGCCGGACCGGGTCGATGAAGAAATCGCCCGGCGGGCAATAGAGGCCCTCGGGCCGGGGATGAAGCAGGTCGCTGGCGCGCATGATCCCCAAGATAGGATATAATTCCGCGGCGGGAAGCCTGTTGTAAGTCACTGCTGACTCCCGCATAGAGCACCGCCGGCTCGATCCGCCGGCAGGACCCATCGCCATGAAACCGCTTCAGGCCTCGTCCGGCGACTTGAACGCCGATCGCCGTGCCGATTATGCCGAGATGCTGCACGCGAATGGCGATCATGCGGCGGCGGCGGAATTGCTGCTCGGCGCTCTGGAAATGACACCGCAATGGGCGATGGGCTGGTTTCGCCTCGGCGAGATGCAGCAGGCGGCGGGCGCGGCGGATCTGGCCGTGCAGGCCTGGACGATGTCGCTGCAACTCGACCCATCGGATCGTCAGGGCGCTGCACTGAACCTGCAATTGATCGGCAAGGTGCCGGCGCTCGACGCGCTCCCCAGCGCCTTCGTCGAGACACTGTTCGACCATTATGCAGAGAGCTTCGACGAGTCCCTGGTCGGCAGGCTGAGTTACCGCCTGCCTGAAATGCTCGACCAGGCCATTCGAGCGGCAAGGCCGGGACGCTTCCCGCTCGCTCTGGATCTCGGCTGCGGCACCGGCCTGATGGGGCAGAGGCTGCGGCCGATCGCCGACCGGCTGGAGGGGTATGACATTTCGGCCAAAATGCTGAGAAAGGCGCGGACCAAGGGCGTCTACGATTTCCTCGACAAGGCCGATCTGCGGGATTTTCCCTATGCCGGTCCGAAAGCCTATCTGGTGACGGTGGCCGATGTTTTCATCTATGTCGGCGCGCTGGACGGCGTGGTGAAGACGATTGCCGGCTTGCTGGCCACGGATGGCCTGTTCGCGTTTTCCGTCGAGACGCTGGCTGGCGATGGCGATTTCGTGCTGCTGCCGTCGCGCCGCTATGCGCATGCGCAACACTATGTGCGCGACGTCCTGGCCGCCAACGGGCTTTCGGTCCTGTCACTGGAACCAACCGTGATCCGGCAGGATCGCGGGGAACATGTCAACGGGTTGGTCGTTGTGGCCAAGGCTCCGAACTCAGCTCAGCAAAAGAGCTGACGACAGCCAGTTCGGCGGCGTCGGCAGCTTTTTGCCGGGCAGCGTGATAGGAATTTTTTCTTGACACCCTGCCCTCAGCTATGGTACATTTTCGCCCATGGTGCTGATTTGCGCCAGTGACCCGCCGCACAGGCGGGTTTTTCGTTTGATGCTCCGTCAGCCACGCGCCGGCGGAGGGGCGGCCTCGCCGCATCGCAAACAATCTTGCTGTGAAAAAGTCCGATTTGCATGCGCGACTGATATTTGCGATCTGGTCGAGTCAGGGCGGGATTCAGGAGGAGCATAGTCGATGCGCTGGAACATGATGATCTTGGCCTCTTGCCTGCTGACCGCCGGCTGTGTCGGCGGCACCTCGATGTCGGAACAGCAGGATGCGAACGTCCAGTCCTCCCTGCAATACGACACCGTGCCGTGCGATCAGTTGCTGGCGCAGCGCAACGGCTTGGCGCAGCAATACAACCTTCCGGCGAAGGCCAAGCCGACATTCTCCAACCCGGCGATGGGCTTCGGCCCGTTCACGCCTGACATGCGCTCCAAGGCCAAGCGCGATACCGACAAGGCGAGCGGTGAGATCAATGCCATGAACCGGTCGATCGATCGACGCGACTGCGGCCAGCCGGACAAGCAGAAGAAGCTCGCTCTGCCTGGCTAGTACCCCGCCTTGCGGTCCACCTGATTGTCGAGCTTTTCACCGCGTTCGAAGGCGTCCATCTGGCGCAGCATGATCGGCGCCAGATGCACCGGGTCGGAGGTCGCTGCCGCGTGCGGCGTCACGAACACTTTTGGATGCCCCCACAGCGGACTGGTCTTCGGCAGCGGTTCGACCTCGAACACGTCGAGGCTCGCCTCCTTCAATGTGCCGTCATCCAGCGCCCGCAAAATGTCGGCATCCTTCTGCAGACGGCCGCGCCCGGCATTGATCAGCACCGAACCGCCGAGGCCGTTCCGTTTCCGCAGCTCCTTCAGCACGCCGTAGTTGATAATGCCCTTGGTCTCCGGCGTCAGCGGCAAAAGCACCACCAGGATGTCGGTGGCCTTGAGGAAGGGGATCAGTCCAGCCTCGCCGGAATAAGTCGCGACGTCTTCCATGACCTTGTCGGTGCGCGACCAGCCATTGACGGCAAAGCCGAGCGACAAAAGCACCGAGGCCGCGGCGCGGCCGAGACTGCCGAGGCCCATGATGCCGACCGAAATATCACCGGCAGGCCTCTGCTGCGGCTCGTGCCAGATCTTCTTCGGCTGCTGCGACCGGTAGAGCAGGCCCTGGCGGTGATGATCGAGAACCCGCCAGACGACATATTCGGTCATGTACTGGGTGAGGTTGTCGGCGACGACCTTGACAACAGGCACATCGGGCAGGCCGGGATCGGCGAAGATATGATCGACGCCGGCGCCGATCGAAAAGATGGCGCGCAGATTGGGCAGCGACGACAACAGGTTCGGCTTCTGCTTCCACACCACGGCATAGGTGATCGACGGGTCGCTGGCGCCGTCGGGCTCCAGCACCACCTCGCGTTCGGCCGACAGGAGTTCGCGCCAGCGCTGCGGATGAAAGCCGGTGACGGCAAGCAGGATGCGGCCTTTTTCCATTGCGGTCTTCTCTAGTCCCTTTTTATGCAAATCACTCGCTGACAATACCGACCGGCGCCGTCTCAATCTTGAAGGCGGCCGAGATCAGCGCCCGAGTATAGTCGGTTTGCGGATTTTCAAAAATCTGCTGGGAGGGGCCGGCTTCGACGATCCTGCCATTGCGCATGACGATGACGTCGTTGGCCAGCGCGCGGATGACTTTCAAATCATGGCTGATGAAGAGATAGGCGAGGTCGTGCTTGGCCTGCAGGCTGCGCAGGAGGTCGACGACCTGCGCCTGCACGCTCATGTCGAGCGCCGATGTCGGCTCGTCCAGCATGACGAAGCGCGGGTTGAGCACCATGGCGCGTGCGATGGCGACACGCTGGCGCTGGCCGCCGGAGAACTCGTGCGGGTAGCGGTTGCGCGTCGCCGGGTCGAGCCCGACCTCCTTCAGCACCGCGGCCACCTTGTCGTCGCGCTCATCGGGCGTCAGCTTCGGCTCGTGGATCTTCAGGCCTTCCTCGATGATCTCGGCGATCGACATGCGCGGGCTGAGCGAGCCGAACGGATCCTGGAAGACGATCTGCAATTCGCGCCGCAACGGCCGCATGGCGTTGAAGGACAGCTGATTGATATCGTGCCCGTTGAACTGGATGGTTCCGGTCGAGGAGATCATGCGCGCCAGCGCCAGGCCGAGCGTCGTCTTGCCGGAGCCGGATTCGCCGACCACGCCCAGCGTCTGGCCTGCCCGCACGGTGACATCGATGCCGTCGACCGCCTTCACATTGTCGACGGTGCGGCGGAAAAAACCCTGCTTGATCGGGAACCAGACCTTTATGTCCTTGCCGGTCATCACAGGCTTGGCCGCAGCATTGGCCGCCGGCGGTTTGCCCTTCGGCTCGGCCGTCAGCAGATGCCTTGTGTAGGCGTGCTGGGGATTGGCGAAGATCTCCTTGGTCGGCCCGGTCTCGACGATCTTGCCCTTGGTCATGACGCAGACGCGGTCGGCGATCTTGCGCACGATGCCGAGATCGTGGGTGATGAACAGCATCGACATGCCCTTGCGGCTCTTCAAGCCGGCCAGCAGTTCGAGGATCTGCGCCTGCACGGTGACGTCGAGCGCGGTCGTCGGCTCGTCGGCAATCAGCAGTTCGGGTTCATTGGCCAGCGCCATGGCGATCATCACGCGCTGACGCTGGCCGCCGGACAGCTGGTGTGGATAGGCATCGAGGCGCTTGTGCGGATCGCGGATGCCGACCTCGTTGAGCAAGGCCAGCGTGCGCTCCTTGGCCGGGCGGTCGGCCATGCCCTGGTGCAGCTTCAGGATCTCGACGATCTGCTGCTCGATCGTGTGCAGCGGATTGAGCGAAGTCATCGGCTCCTGGAAGATCATGGTGATCTTGTTGCCGCGCACCTGCCGCAACTGCTTCTCGTTCATCGCCAGCAGGTCGGCGCCCTGGAACAGGATCTTTCCCGAGGGATGGCTGGCGCTTGGATAAGGCAACAGCTTCAGCACCGAAAGCGCCGAGACCGATTTGCCGGAACCGGATTCGCCGACCAGCGCCACCGTCTCGCCCTTGGCGATGTCGAACGAGATGTGGTCGACGGCCAACGACTGGCCGCCGCCCTGGCTGAAGGCGACGCTGAGGTCCTGTACGCTGAGCAAGGGGGCTTCGCTCATCTGAACGTCTTGCGCGGATCGAAGGCGTCGCGCGTCGCCTCGCCGACGAAGACCAGCAGCGACAGCATTAGCGAGATGACGACGAAGCCGGAGATGCCGAGCCACGGCGCATTGAGGTTCCGCTGCGCCTGCTTGAGCAGTTCGCCGAGCGAGGCGGAGCCGGGCGGCAGGCCAAAGCCGAGGTAATCGAGCGAGGTCAGCGTCGAGATCGAGCCTGAGAGCAGGAAGGGCATGAAGGTCAATGTCGCCACCATGGCGTTGGGCAGCAGGTGCCGGAACATGATGGTGCGGTTGGGCACGCCGAGCGCCCGGGCCGCGTTGACATATTCGAAATTGCGGGCGCGCAGGAACTCGGCCCGCACCACACCGACCAGCGCCACCCAGGAGAACAGCAGCATCAGGCCGAGCAGGATGAAGAAGCCCGGCGGCAGGATGGCAGCGACGATGAGCAGGAGATAGAGCACCGGGATCGCCGACCAGATTTCGATGAAACGCTGGAACAAGAGATCCGTCCAGCCGCCGAAATAGCCTTGCACGGCGCCGGCCGCGACGCCGATCAAGGCCGAGCCGGCGGTCAGGATCAGGCCGAACAGCACCGAAATGCGGAAGCCGTAGATGACGCGCGCCAGCACGTCGCGCGCCTGGTCGTCGGTACCGAGCCAATTCCAGTTGCCGACGATGCAGGCGGGGTCGGCGGCACCCTTCGGATACTGGTTGCAGCGCTTCGTGGCGTCATACTGCCAAGACGGCCTGGCCGGCGCTGCTTCCGGAATGGCGTTGTTGACGGTCTGATAGGAGTAGCGCACCGGTGGCCAGATCATCCAGCCATTGGCGTTGATCTCGTCCTGGATGACCGGGTCGCGATAATCGGTGACGGCATAGAAACCGCCGAATTTTTCCTCGGGGTAGGCGACCAGCACCGGAAACAGGATCTCGCCCTTGTAGGAGGCGATGATCGGCTTGTCATTGGCGATGAACTCGGAAAACAGCGACAGCACGAACAGGACGAGGAAGATCCACAGCGACCAGTAGCCGCGCCGGTTGGCTTTGAAGTTCTGCAGGCGCCGCTTGTTGAGCGGCGACAGAAACGGTCGCTTTATCCGCGCGGGTGCCGCGTCCACGGGGACTGTAGCCTCCGACATCAGACGTCTCTCCGCTCGAAATCGATGCGCGGATCGACCCAGGTGTAGAGCAGGTCGGACAAGAGACCGACGAACAGCCCCAGCAGCGAGAAGATGTAAAGATTGGCGAACACCACGGGATAGTCGCGCTCGACCACCGACCGGAAGCCGAGCAGGCCGAGGCCATCGAGGGAGAAGATGTTCTCGATCAGCAGCGAGCCGGTGAAGAAGGCCGAGATGAAGGCGCCAGGGAAGCCGGCAATGACGATCAGCATGGCGTTGCGGAAGACATGGCCGTAGAGCACCTGCCGTTCCGACAGGCCCTTGGCCCGCGCCGTCACCACATACTGCTTGCGGATTTCTTCGAGGAACGAGTTCTTGGTCAATAGCGTCGTCGTGGCGAAGGCCGACAGCACCAGCGCGGTCAGCGGCAAGGTCATGTGCCAGAAATAGTCGACGATCTTTCCCCACCAGGACAATTGATCCCAATTGTCCGAGGTGAGGCCGCGCAGCGGAAACCAGTCCCAGAAAGACCCGCCGGCAAACAGCACCATCAGCATGATGCCGAACAGGAAGCCCGGAATGGCATAGCCGACAATGACGACGCCGCTGGTCCAGACGTCGAAGGGAGTGCCGTCCTTGACCGCCTTGCGGATGCCGAGCGGGATCGAGATCAGGTAGGATAAAAGCGTGATCCACAGTCCGATCGAGATCGACACCGGCATTTTTTCCAGGATCAGGTCGAGCACCGAAATGTCGCGGAAATAGCTGTCGCCGAAATCGAAGCGGGCATAGTTCCACAGCATCATGCCGAAGCGCTCGAGCGGCGGCTTGTCGAAGCCGAACTGCTTTTCCAGCTTCTTGATGAATTCCGGATCGAGCCCCTGCGCCCCGCGATATTTCGAACTGACGTCACCGGCGACATCCAGGTTGCCCCCAGCACCCGCGTCGCCGCCACCGCCGCCGAGGCGGTCGCTGCCGCCCTGATTGGTCAGCCGGGCGATGACCTGTTCGACCGGACCGCCGGGGGCGAACTGGATGACGGCGAAGGATATCGCCATGATGCCGAACAGGGTCGGGATCATCAACAGGATGCGGCGCAGGATATAGGCGCCCATCAGGCCTTCTGCCCCGCTTGAGCGAACATCTCAGCCTTTGCCAATTTTTGCCGCCTTGCCCTTATCGAACCACCACAGCGTCTCGACCGGAAAGCCGAAATCGGGCTTCTGTTCGACAAAGCCGAACATGTCCCAATAGGCGACGCGGTGATTCGCCAGATAGTATGTTGGAATCCAGTCCAGCCGCGCGCGCAAGACCCGGTCGAGCGCTCTGAGCGCCGAGACGAGTTCTATACGGTCTTTCGCCTTGCCGGCTGCCGCGATCAGGGCGTCGATGGCCTTGCTTTCCGTGCCCGGATAGTTGCGCTGCCCCGGGATTTTCACCATCCGGGAATCATAGAGCATCTGCAGGCTGTCGTCGGTCGGCGTCGCCCCGATCGACCAATGCAGCAAGGCAAGATCGAAGTCGTAATTGCTGTGCCGCTGCTCATACTGCGCCGAATCGATTTGCCGGATCGATGCGTCGATCCCGATCGCCTTCATATTCTCGGACCAAGGGGTGTAGATGCGAACGATGCCGTCGTCCTCCGCCAGCATTTCGACCCGCAGCCGCTCACCCTTGTCGTTGACGACGAAACTGCCATCGCGCTTCCAGCCGGCCTGCGCAAGCAATCTCGAAGCCTCGCCCAGCAGCTTGCGGTCATGGCCCGAACCGTCGGAAAGGGGCTGCGTCACCGCTTCACCAAAAACCTCTGGCGGCAATTCGGCCCGGAACGGCTCCAGCAGGGCCAATTCCTCAGGCGAGGGCAGGCCTTCGGCCTTGTAATCCGACCGTTCGAAGTTCGATTGAGAACGCTCGTAGGAGCCGTAAAACAGCGCCCGCTTCATCCATTCGAAATCGAAGCACCTGGCGATTGCCCGCCGCACCCGCTCATCGCGGAATTGCGGACGACGCTGGTTCAGTGCGACGCTCTGCATGTCCGGCGTCTTCTCACCGGGAAATTCCCGTTTGACGACCTTGCCGTCCTTCAGCGCCGGAAAGTCGTATCCGGTCGCCCATACCCGCGAGGTGAATTCCTCGCGAAAATGCGTGTCGCCTTTCTTGAAGGCTTCGAACGCCGCCTGCCGGTCAAGATAGAAGTCGATGCGGATGCGGTCGAAATTGTAGAGGCCGCGGTTCACTGGCAGATCGCGGCCCCAATAGTCGGCCACGCGGTCATATTCGACAGTCTGTCCGGCCGCCACGCGTCCAATCTTGTAGGGACCCGAGCCAAGCGGCGGTGTCATGGTCGAGGCATCGAAATCATTGGCCGTATAAAAGGCCTTGGAGACGATCGGCATCCCCACGATCGCCAGGATGTTTTGCGCTGACTGTTCGCCGTTGAAAGTGAGGTTGACGGTGGCGGGATCGACCGCAACCGCGTCGGTCATGTACCGCAACGCCTGGGAAAGGTTCGGATGGCCCTTGTCCTTATAAAGCTTCAGCGCGAAGACAACGTCGTCCGCGGTCAGCGGCGAGCCGTCGTGGAAACGCGCTTGGGGTCGCAGGGAGAAGCGGAAACCGTTGCGGTCCTGCGACAGGGTAACGGTTTCGGCGAGCAGGCCGTAGGCCGCATCCGGCTCATCGAGCGCGCTTGTCATCAGGGAATCGAAACAGAGTTCGGCGCGCGGCGGAGCCTCTCCCTTCAACACCAGGAAATTCAGGGTGTTGAAGGTCAGGAAGCTCTGATTGAGGGTCGAGTTCGGCGGCGCGAAATTCATCTGGCCGCCCTTTGGGGCGTCCGGATTGACGTAGTCGAAATGTGTGAAATCGGGCTTGTATTTGAGGTCGCCGAAGGCCGACAGGCCATGCAGCTTGGTGCCGGTCGCAATTTCGGCGAAGGCCCGGCCGGGCAACAAGGCGGCGGCTGCCGCGGCACTGCCCAAGGCCAGGAAGTCGCGGCGGTCAAGGGCCGCCATCAATTGCCACCCTTGTATTTGGCCGCCAGCGCCTTCTCCTTGTCCGGGTCGATCCACCAGGAATCGATGTCGGCTCCGGCATAGGCAGGCTGCTTGTCGGGGAATTTGAACTTGTCCCAATAGGCCAGCCACACCGCCGACCGGTAATATTGGGGAACCACGTAGAAGTTCCACAGCAGGATGCGGTCGAGCGCATGGGTGGCGGCGACGAGATCGTCGCGATCGGTCGCGAAGATAATGCGATCGACCAGCGCGTCGACGGTCGGGTCCTTGATGCCCATCAGATTGCGCGAACCGGGCGAGTCGGCAGCTTTAGAGCTCCAGAAGTCGCGCTGCTCGTTGCCCGGCGAATCCGACTGCTGCAGCATCCCGGTGACGACATCGAAATCGAAATTGTTGACGCGGTTGATGTACTGCGTCTGATCGATGATGCGCAAAGTGGCGTCGACGCCGATCTTGCGCAGATTGGCGATGTAGGGGCTGGCGATCACCTGGTCGGTGTCGTTCCAGCCAAGGATTTCGAACTTGAACGGCGCGCCGGTCTTGGCATTGACCATCTTGCCGCCCTTGATCACCCAGCCCGCCTTGGCGAAGAGATCGACCGCCTGTTTCAGGTACTTCCGTTCCGCCTGCGGTGAATCATAAACCGGCAGCTTGAATTCCTGCGTGAAAAGTTCGGGCGGCAGCTTGTCTCGGTATTTTTCCAGGATTTCCAGTTCCTTGCCCTGCGGCAACCCGTTCGAGGCCAGTTCGGTGCCCTGGAAATAGCTCGACGTGCGGGTGTTGAAGCCGAAGAACAGTGTGCGGTTCATGCTCTCGAAATCGAACGGAATGGTCAGCGCTTCACGCACCAGCCGGTCCTGGAACAGCGGCCGTCGCTGGTTGAGGACGAAGCCCTGCATCGGTTCCGGCGCCTGGGTCTGGAAATCCTTCTTGATGACATCGCCGGCTTGGAATGCCGGGAAATTGTAAGCCGTCGCCCATTTGCGCGAACTGTATTCGCGGTTGATGTCTTCCAGCCCACCCTTGGTGAAGGCGAGCCAGGCAGCGTTGTCGTCCAGAATATAGGTGTAGCGTCGGGTGTCGAAATTCTCACGGCCGATCTTCACCGGCAGCTTGGCCGCCCAATAGTCCGGCACACGCTGCCAGATGATTTCCGAACCCGGCTTGAAGCTGGTGATCTTGTAGGCGGCCGAACCGAGCGGAATTTCCAGCGTCGGCTTGGTTACGTCCCGCTTCTTGCCGTTGGCATCGGTGCCTTCCCACCAATGTTTCGGCAGCACGGCAAGGTCGCCGATGATCTTGGGCAGTTCGCGATTGCCCTTCTGGTTGAAATGGAACTCCACCTCGCGATCCGAAATCGCCACCGCATCGGTGACATTCTCAAAATAGCGGCTGTACTGCGGGCTGTTGGCCTTCAGCACATGAAACGACCAGATCACGTCATCGACGGTGATCGGCTGGCCGTCATGCCATTTGGCGCGCGGATCGAGCCGGTAGGTCGCGGAGGAATAATCATCAGGATATTTGTAGGCATCGGCGATCAGTGGATGGCTGGTGCTGCCTTCATCGGTCGCCTGCTCCATCAGCGTGTCGTAGAGCAGGCCGCCGCCAAACCCGACGAGGCCGGCGGCCGGTGATCCCTGGACGACGTAGGGATTGAAGCTGTCGAATGTACCTGGCACCACCGAATTCAGCGGGCCGCCCTTGGGCGCGTTCGGGTTGACGTAGTCGTAGTGCTGGAAATTGGCGCCGTATTTGGACTCGCCGATCAACGATGAGGTGGTGCGCCATTCGTCGGCGCGGGCAGCCTGCAAGCCCGCCGCCAGAAGGGCTGCCGCCAGCAACGACTTGAGAAGCGTTCGGCCAACCGTCATGCACTATCCTCTTCGCAATGCCCGTTCATGGCAATCTAGATGATTTGGCGCTCGTGAAAACCGCCATGCGCGGCTTTGTCGCCGCCTATGCGGTTTTCCCAACAAAAAAGCCGGGCTGAACCCGGCTTTTTCAAGGTCGTCGAGATGATATCTGGCTATTGGGCAGGCGCCGGTGCCGGTGCCGGTGCGGCCGGAGCCGGGGCGGCAGGTGCGGCTGGCGCGGCACCCTCAGCCGGCTTTGCCGGAGCGGCTGCATCGGCGGGCGCGCCTGCATCGGCGGCGGCACCCGGCGCCGGCAGCGGCTTGGGATTGTCGGACAGCGTGCGCAGATAGGCGATGACGTTGGCGCGATCCTCGTCCTTGGGCAGACCGGCGAAGCCCATCGCGGTGCCCTTCACGAGTTTCTTCGGCGAGGTGATGAAGTGGTTGAGGTTGTCGTACGTCCACTTCTCGGCGCCGCCCTTGGAGAATTCCTTCATGCCGGCCGAATAGGCAAAGCCTTCATGCTCGGCAACGGGGCGGTCGATGAGGTCCCACAGGTCGGGGCCGACCTTGTTGGGGCCGCCCTTTTCGCCGGAATGGCAGGCTTGGCACTTCTTGAAGACGGCAGCACCTTGCTCGACATTGGCGGTCGCCAGCAGTTCGGCGATCGGCTTGGCAGCGGCGGCAGGCGCGGCCGGACCGCCTTCGGCGGGCTCGGCGGCCTCGATGGCGAAACCGGGCTTTTCCGGCGCCGGCGAGGCAAACAGCGCGTCCGACACAATGCCGACCGAGAAGACGACGAAAACGGTTCCGAGCAATCCGGCGAGCAGTTTGTTGACTTCGTTGGAATCCATACGCCCCTTGCTCCCTTTTCCGGCGGACAGAACCGTCCACTCCGTCCGTCGGTATCGTGACCCGTCCTGCCAGGGCGGTCAAATCGGGCGGAAACTAGGTCTTTTGCTGCGGCGTTGCAACACCTATAAGGGCGCTTCCAGTGAGACCTTTTGCCACTTTCCCTGTCCTCTTTCGAGACGCCTTGCACCCGAAATGTCCACGCTGATCCTGATCCCGGCCCGCATGGCTTCGACCCGCCTGCCGGGCAAGCCGCTGGCCGACATCGCAGGTGCCCCGATGATCGTCCATGTCGCGCGCCGTGCCGCCGAAGCCGGCCTTGGCCGGGTGGTGGTGGCGACCGATACGCAAAGCGTGGCGCAAGCGGTGCGCGCGCACGGTTTCGAGGCCGTGATGACGCGCATGGATCACGAATCCGGCTCCGACCGCATCCACGAGGCGCTGATCGCGCTCGACCCCGGGCGCAAGGTCGAAACCATCGTCAATGTACAAGGCGACCTGCCGACGATCGATCCCCAGATCATCGCCGCGTCGCTCAGGCCTTTCGAGGACAGTGCGGTGGACATCGCCACGCTCGGCGTCGAGATCGTCCGCGACGAGGAAAAGACCAATCCCAATGTCGTCAAGATCGTCGGCTCGCCGCTTTCCGGCAGCAGGCTGAGGGCGCTCTATTTCACCCGCGCAACGGCGCCTTGGGGCGAGGGGCCGCTCTACCATCACGTCGGCCTCTACGCCTATCGCCGCGAAGCACTTGAGCGTTTCGTCGCGCTGAAGCCGTCGCCGCTCGAACGGCGCGAGCGGCTGGAACAGTTGCGGGCGCTGGAAGCCGGCATGCGCATCGACGCCGAGATCGTCCAGTCGCTGCCGCTCGGCGTCGACACGCCGGAAGACCTCGAACGCGCCAGACAGATCCTTTCAACCTGAGATATCGGCATGCCTGAAAAGACCAACAGAATATCCTTCCAGGGCGAGCCGGGCGCCAATTCCGACACCGCCAGCCGCAACATGTTCCCTTCGATGGAGCCGTTGCCCTGCCCGACATTCGAGGATGCCTTCAACGCGGTCGAGACCAACAAGGCCGACCTCGCCATGATCCCGATCGAGAACACCATTGCCGGGCGCGTCGCCGATATCCATCATCTCTTGCCGGAATCGAAGCTGCACATCATCGGCGAATATTTCCTGCCCATCCATTTCCAGCTGATGGTGTTGCCGGGCGTCAGGCGCGACGAGATCAAGACGGTGCACAGCCATATCCACGCGCTTGGCCAGTGCCGCAAATACATCCGCAAGAACGGCTGGAAGGCGATCGTCGCCGGCGACACGGCCGGCGCCGCCAAGATGGTCTCCGAGGTCAAGGACCGCACCATGGCGGCGCTGTCGCCCGCGCTGGCAGCGACGCTCTACGGGCTCGATATCATCGAGCAAAACGTCGAGGACACCGACTCTAACGTCACCCGCTTTGTCGTCCTGACCAAGAACAAGCTATGGGCCGAGCGCCCGTCGCCTGACGTCAAGATGATGACGACCTTCATCTTCCGCGTCCGCAACGTGCCGGCCGCGCTCTACAAGGCGATGGGCGGCTTCGCCACCAACGGCATCAACATGACCAAGCTGGAGAGCTACCAGTTGGGCGCTTTCACGGCGACGCTGTTCTACGCCGACATCGAGGGCCATCCCGACGACCCGCTGGTCAAGCTGGCGCTGGACGAGCTTCGTTTCTTCTCGCGCGAAGTGCGCATTCTCGGCGTCTATCCGGCCAGTGAGTCGCGTGAGCAGTGGAAGGTGGCGGACTGATCGCTACTGGGCGTGATCTCCGGACAAACGAAACCGTTTGTCCTAGAAAACCGGTTTCCACTTTTCGGGACCATGCCCTAAATCACCGCGCCCAGCGGCACATAGTCGATCTCCATGAAGGTCTCGACCTCGGGCACCCAGCGGTCGCGCACGAAGGCGACATGGTCGGGATGGTCGTTGTACCTGTTGTAGGCAGCCTGGTCGGCGAACTCCATCGAGAAGCCGAAACGATAGTCGTTCTTGGGGCTGATCTGCCGCAATTGCTCGAAATGCGTGACGCCCCTGATCGCGGTGAGGATTTTCTTGGCGTCGACCAGGAACCGCTTTTCCTCCAGCGAATGCGGCGGATGCTTCAGCGTGAAAACGACGGTGTGACGGATCATGTCCTGCTCCTGCAATGTCTTTCGGTGTTCGCTGCCATCAATCTGGATCGACCCAGGCGCGGATCAGGTGATGCGCGATGGCGCCTTTCGGCGGCGTGACCAGATTGTCCTTGTGCGTCCTTTCCAGCATCAGGCGCACCTCGTCGCGAAAAAACCAGCGGCAGTCCTCAAGCTCGTTGAGGTCGGGCTGGATGTCGTCGTTGAGCGGCTCGCCGAAGCAGCCGATCATCAGCGAATAGGGAAACGGCCAGGGCTGGCTGGCGTGGTAGACGACGCGGCCAAGCCTGATGCCGGCCTCTTCCAGCGTCTCGCGGCGCACCGCCGCCTCGATCGTCTCGCCCGGCTCGATGAAGCCGGCAAGGGCCGAGTACATGCCCGGCGCGAAATGCCGGCCGCGCCCGAGCAGGCACTTCTCCCGCGTTGCCGTCAGCATGATCGCCACCGGGTCGGTGCGCGGAAAATGCTCGGTGCCGCAATTCGGGCAATGGCGCTTGTAGCCGCCCGCCCGCATCTGCGATTCTGTACCGCATTTGCTGCAGAAGCGATGGCTCGCATGCCAGGCAAGCAGGGCCGCCCCTTGCGCCATCGCGCCAGCCGCCGCCTCGTCGATCAGCCCTTGCATGTAGACCGAGCGGTAGTCGATGGCCTTGACTGTTTCGGGAAGCTGTTCGGGTTCGACGCCGGCGGGCACGGCCAGCACCGGTCCTCGTTCGGAAAAGCCGAGCAGGATGCCTTGCGCCAGGGAAACCTTGAAGGGCTCGCTCTCGGTGGCGCCGAACCAGGGATCGAGAGCGCCGCTATCGCCGAGCTTCAGATAGAGCCGGCCGCCATGCATCAGAAGCAGCCGCGTCGCCGGATCGGCCAGCGCCTTGTCGACCGAATCGTCGGCGCGGTTCTCGGACTGCCGGTCGATCGTGTTGCCGGCGAAGCCGACGAACTGGCTCGGCTCGCGCAAAGGCGCGTCAAACAGGCGGAAGCTCATGGGGACTCTGGAATATGTTGAGGGATGGACACTGGGAACGCTTATAGCGCCGCCTTGATCGTTTCGGCAAACCGTCGCAAGTCGGAACGTTGATAGGGCTCTCGCAGGCCATGTCCCCACACAGGGCCTGGCCAGCCGGGATCACCTTCCGAACGCGCGATGACATGGATGTGCAGCTGGCGCACGATGTTGCCGAGCGCGCCGGTGTTGATCTTGGTGCAGCCGGTCGCCTTCTTCAGCGCCTGCGCCACCATATTGGTCTCGAAGGTCAGCATCGCCTGGTCGAGCGGCGTCATGTCATGGATTTCCTCCGCGCCGGGCCGCTGCGGCACCAGCAGCAGCCATGGCCAGCGGCGGTCGTTCATCACCCGCAATTCGCACAGCCCAAGCCACATCAACTGTTCGCTGTCCGCCTCCAGCCGTGCGTCCAGCGTAAATCCGGCCTCCAGGCCCGGCAGCATCGGCGTTTCCCTTGCTTTTCTTGGTTTGCTCAACACATGAAGGCTAGAGCGGCGGCAAGGGGGCTGCAAGTGAATCATTGCGCCCTCACGGTCTGGTGCGCCGATTCGACATTTAACGATTTCTTCGGCGGACTTGCATTTCGTCGCGCAATTGCCGATATGGAAAGCGGGAGGTTGGTGGTGGACGATCCACTCGCCAACCGGGTCAGGTCCGGAAGGAAGCAGCCCTAACGAGCCCGGAACGGGTCATTGTTCCAGCCTCCCACCTCATCGGCCCCTCTCGCGACATTGACGACGCATTGCAGCGCGGGCGAGACTATGCGCAGGAATCGGCCGCCTTCGGGCGCGGCCATTTGGAGCTTTACGGGCGTATGAGCGAAGCCGGAAATTCGGGACCAAAAAGCCTGGAGATAGGCAAGGCCGCCGCCTATCGCGTGCTGGCGCGCAAGTACCGTCCTTCGAATTTTTCCGAGCTGGTCGGCCAGGAGCCGATGGTGCGCACCCTCACCAATGCCTTTGCCACCGGCCGCATCGCCCAGGCCTGGATGCTGACCGGCGTGCGCGGCGTCGGCAAGACCACGACGGCGCGCATCCTCGCGCGGGCCCTGAATTATAAAACCGCTGACATCGACCAGCCTTCGGTCGACCTCGCCGTCCTTGGCGAACATTGCCAGGCGATCATGGAAGGCCGCCATGTCGACGTCATCGAGATGGACGCCGCCTCGCACACCGGCATCGACGACATCAGGGATATCATCGAGCGCGTGCGCTACGCGCCGGTCTCGGCCCGCTACAAGGTCTACATCATCGACGAAGTGCACATGCTGTCGACGCAGGCCTTCAACGGCCTTCTGAAGACGCTGGAAGAGCCGCCGCCGCACGTCAAATTCATCTTCGCCACCACCGAAATCCGCAAGGTCCCGATCACCGTTCTGTCGCGCTGCCAACGCTTCGACCTGAGGCGCATCGACGCCGGCGCTCTGGTCGCGCATCTGTCCTCGATCTCGGCCCAGGAAGGCATTTCGGTCGACGACGACGCGCTGGCGATGATCGCGCGCGCCGCCGAGGGCTCGGCCCGTGATTCGCTCTCCATCCTCGACCAGGCGATTGCCCATGGCGCCGGCTCTGTCGGCGCCGATGCGGTTCGGGCGATGCTCGGGCTCGCCGACCGCGCCCGCATCGTCGACCTGTTCGAACATGTGATGAAGGGCGATGTGGCGGCAGCCCTTGGCGAATTCCGTGCGCAGTATGACACCGGCGCCGATCCAGCCGCCGTGCTGACCGACCTTGCCGAATTCAACCATCTCGTCACCCGGCTGCGTTTCGTGCCGACGGCCATCGAGGATGCCTCGCTGTCGGAGGACGAGCGGCAGCGCGGCGCCGATTTCGCCAGGACGTTGTCGGTCAGGGTGCTGTCGCGGACATGGCAGATGCTGCTCAAGGGCATTCCCGAGGTGCAGTCCTCCAACCGGCCGGTCAGTGCCGCCGAAATGGTGCTGATCCGGCTGGCGCATGCCGCCGATCTGCCGACGCTGGACGAGGCGCTGAGATCGCTCGAGGGCGCTGCGCCTATGCAGAATGGCGCGCCGCGCCCGAATGGGACGCCGGCAAGTTCCGGCAATGGCGGTGGTGCCGGCGCGGTGGCGCAGACGCGCATGCCATCCGGATCCGGCGGGGCACAGAGCATGCGGCTGGTCGAAGCCTCGCCTGCTGCCGTTGCCTACGTCGCTCCGCCGGAGCCGGCCATGGAATCGGCGCCGCTGAAATCGCTGGCCGACATCATTGCGCTCGCCGATGCGCAGCGCGACATCGCCTTCAAGGTGCTGGTCAAGAGCTGCATCCGGTTTGTGCGTATCGAGCCCGGCCGCATCGACGTCGGCCTGACCAGCGATGCGCCCAAGATGCTGCTCAACGACCTGACGACGAAGCTTCGCGCCTGGACCGGCCGCAGCTGGCTGGTCTCCCTGTCGAAGGAAGAGGGCGGCCAGACGCTCGCCGAAATGGAATCGGCCAAGCGCGAGACGGCATTTCTCGATGCCAAGAGCGATCCCACCGTGGCCGCCATCCTGGCGCGCTTTCCCGGTGCCAAGATCATCGACGTGCGCATTCCAGACGCGCCGGAAGCCGAAACGACAGAGGCTGAAGTGCCGGTAGAGCCGCCGGCTGACGACGATGAAACCTGATCCAGTCACGAATCCGCAAAGGACCCGACCATGAAAGATCTTCTCGGCCTGATGGGCAAGGCGAAGGAAATGCAGGCCAAGTTCCAGGCCATGCAGGACGAGATCGCCACGCTGGAAGCGTCCGGCCAGGCCGGCGGCGGCCTGGTCAATGTGACGCTGACCGGAAAATTCGAGATGAAGTCGCTGAAGATCGATCCGTCTCTGTTCAGGGAAGACGATGTCGAGATTCTGGAAGACCTGGTGCTGGCCGCTCACAACGACGCCAAGACCAAGGTCGAGCAGATCATGCAGGAAAAGACCAAGGCGCTGACCGCAGGTCTGCCGATCCCGCCGGGAATGAAACTGCCCTTCTAGCATTCGGCGCGCGCGCCCATGATCGCCATGACCGAAGAGCCCTCCGAAAGACTGATCGAGCAGCGTATCCGCAACAGGATCTACGAGATCCTGGAAATCCTGGCCGATTGTGACGACGGCGTCGATCTCGTCGGCATCAAGGGTTATTTCTACCTGTTCGAGGATTTCGTCCATCGCCCGTCGATCGAAGCCGGCACATCGGCGCTTTCAAAGGACGAGCGCGCGATCGTGCTGGAGATCGCCGAATTCCTGGAGGCAGCGAGCGAGACAAATCCGGACTTCACCAAGGCTGAGTTCATAGACAGCGACTGGCCGGGAAAGATCGCGCCGACGGCCAGGGAGGCGCG
The DNA here is from genome assembly GCF_040322895.1 of Mesorhizobium sp. M0088. NCBI lineage: Bacteria > Pseudomonadati > Pseudomonadota > Alphaproteobacteria > Hyphomicrobiales > Phyllobacteriaceae > Mesorhizobium > Mesorhizobium sp. M0088. Next base: position 113,724 of record NZ_JAMYUI010000001.1, on the reverse strand, counting down.
GACGCTGTTCCTCCGGCGCGGCTTGTTTTCGGAGAAGGTCGAGGAGCTTGAGCCCGGCCAGCCGGCGGCCATCACAGTGGGGCACTAATTCACTTTTAGGTCATGCAACTGTACCAATTTGGCAACAGAGCCTCATCAATAACGTTTTGGCCATCATTTTGCCCGAAAGTGTCTCATTCTTGCCGCAGCCTGGGGGCGGGCATGGAAGTGAGAGGGTTACCTGTTGATTGCCACGCGATGGAAGACGCCGCTGTTGCTCTGCGCCGTCATTTCACCCCTGTTTTTGGCTGCCTGCAGCCAGACCACGTCACACGGCATGTCCGTCGCCAGCCTGACCGACGCCATCACGCCGGGTTTCCTGAACTCCCGGGCCTACAGCCACACGCCGAAGGACAAGGAATGCCTGGAACGGGCGATGTTCTTTGAATCCAACCGCTCGAGCCGCGATGGCATGATAGCGGTCGGCACTGTGGTGATGAACCGGCTGCGCTCCGGCAAGCACGGCAGCACCATCTGCCAGGTGGTGGGCGAGCGCGGGCAGTTCGCCCCCGGCGTCATGACAAGGCCGATGAATTCACGCGCAATGCCCGATGTCGAAGAGGCTGCCGAGGCGGTGCTCAAGGGTGAGCGCAAGGCCAAGCTCAAGAACACCATGTTCTTCCACACCGCCGGCTTACGCTTCCCCTACAAGAACATGCACTACACCATGGTTGCCGGCGGCAATGCCTTCTACGAGAAGCGCGGCCGCAACTGGCAGCCGCTGCCGGACGAGCCGCAGGTCGCCATTGCCTCGGCGGCGCCGCAGAAGCCAGCGGAGCCGGTGACGATGGTCGCGTCCGCCGAGCCGGTGCGTCCGGCCAAGCCGGCGACCGTCCGGTCCGTCCCTGCCCAGCAGACCTATATGACCGCGGCCGCCGTGCCGACCGCGAAATCCGCGCGTGTCTCGGCGGAGCCGACGGTGGTGGCGATGCAGGAGCCGATGGAGGAACCGGATGCCGCCCGTTTTGGCGGAACCTTGAACACAAGGACAAGGGTCATCTCCTCGGTCGAGGAAGCGCCGCAAGAGGCGTCTATGGGGTTCCAGTCGACGCCTGAGAACACCGACGCTGTCGGCGCGATGATCGTCAGCCAGGGCCGGCCGCTCGAAACCAACTGATCTGCTCTCCATGGTCCCCATGGGCCCTGCCCATTTTGGTCCGCCAAGGCCAATATGGCGGTCATGCGTATGCGGATGTTCCAAAGCGCTCTGAAAAATCCTAGATCAGAGCGATGTCGAAGCGAATCGCCGGTCCCGAGATCGAACGTCTGATCCAGCTCCTGGCCAAGGTGCCGGGGCTGGGTCCCCGGTCGGCCAGGCGTGCGGCCCTTCATCTGATCAAGAAGAAGGAGCAGCTTTTGTCGCCGCTGGCTGCCGCCATGGCCGAAGCGGCCGACAAGGTGCGCATCTGCTCGACCTGCGGCAATGTCGACACATCGGACCCTTGCATGATCTGCACCGATCCGCGCCGTGACGCCGGCACCATCATCGTCGTCGAGGACGTCTCCGACCTGTGGGCGCTGGAGCGCGCGGCGGCGATGAATGTGCGCTACCACGTGCTCGGCGGCACGCTGTCGCCGCTCGACGGCATCGGCCCCGACCAGCTCAACATGCGCTCGCTGGTCGACCGCGTCGCCGGTGGCGAGGTCAAGGAGATCATCCTCGCCGTCAATGCGACGGTGGAGGGCCAGACGACCGCGCATTACCTCACCGATCAGCTGTCCGGCTTCGACATCAAGGTGACACGGCTCGCGCATGGCGTGCCGGTCGGCGGCGAACTCGACTATCTCGACGAGGGCACGCTGGCCGCGGCGCTGCGCTCGCGGACGGCGTTTTGACGCAATTGGCGGGCAGGAGAAGCAAATGATTCCTGCTTTTGTGAAATCAGCTTTCGTCTTTCTCTGCCTTGTCTTTGCGGCGATGGTTTCGGTCACTCCCGCCTCGGCCGCACCGATCGACGACCAGTTCCGCGCCTGGCTGCAGAACGACCTTTGGCCGCAAGCAAGGGCGAAAGGCATTTCCAAAACCACCTTCGATGCCGCCTTTGACGGCATCAAGCCCAATCTGAAGCTGCCGGACCTGGTCAAGCCGGGCGATAAGGCGACCACGCCGCGGAAGCAGCATCAGGCCGAATTCGGCTCACCCGGCGCCTATTTCGCCGAGAAGACGGTTCGCGCGGTGACGGCGGGCGGGCGTGCGCGCGAAGCCACCAATGCCAGGACACTTGCATCAATCGAAAAGCGCTACGGCGTGCCGGGCGAAGTGCTGCTGGCGATCTGGGGCCGCGAAACCGGATTCGGCGCGGCGAAGGTGCCTTACGACGCCTTCGAAGTGCTGGGCACCAAAGCGTTCATGTCGACCAGGAAGGACTTCTTCCGCACCGAACTGCTTGCGGCACTCGAGATCGTCGAGCGCGGTCTTGCTCCGGTCGGCGCGATGAAATCGTCCTGGGCCGGCGCGCTCGGCCAGCCGCAATTCATGCCGACCTCGTTCCTGAAACATGCCGTCGATTTCGACGGCGATGGCCGCGCCGACATCTGGAACTCGACGCCGGACGTGCTGGCCTCGATCGCCAATTATCTCGTCCATTACGGTTGGGTAAAGGGCCGCGGCTGGGGTTTCGAGGTGACGGTGCCGGAAAGCGTTTCCTGTTCGCTGGAAGGCCCGGACCAGGGCAAGAAAATCTCGCAATGGGCTGATATGGGCATCAAGCGCGTCGGCGGCAAACCGTTTCCAGCAAGTGAGCTGAAGGCCGAAGGCTTCCTGCTGATGCCGGCAGGGCGCAGCGGCCCGGCCTTTATCGCCACACCCAATTTCTACGTGCTGAAGCAATACAACACCAGCGACCTCTACGCGCTGTTCATCGGCCACGGCGCCGACCGCATCGCCCATGGCGATGGCAATTTCGCCGGCAGCTGGGGCGCGGTTGGCGGGCTCCACCGTTCGGATATCGCCGCTCTGCAACGCGCGCTGGAAGCCCAGGGCTATGATGTCGGCAGCGCCGATGGCCTGCCCGGCTTCAAGACCCGCCGTTCGATAGGCACTTGGCAAGCCAAGAACGGGCGCGCCGCCACCTGCTTCCCTGACGCCGGCTTGGTCGCGGCGCTGAAGTAGCCGCGACATTCGCCAGATTTTCCCCGATCGGCAGCCTCTATTGGCTGGCTTATGCGTCGACATCCACCGGCCTCTCTGGCCCATTGAGCCGTCGTATAAATGCTCGTTGCCCGCCACGAGGCCGCCGGATATGGTGTTGACCAACTGGACAAAAACCGCAACGGTAAGAGGTCAGTGAGGCCGTCTCAAGGCCCGAAAAGAATTCCACAACCCTGAGCCGGGAACTCAGGTCAACAAACAACAAAACAGGGAACGATCACGATGATGATGGAAAAGTTTGCTCTACGCTCTCGCTTCCTGCTGGCGGGTGCAGCCATGTCCGCGCTGCTTCTGGCCGGCGCGCCCGCCGGTGCGGTCACGCCCGCCGACACGCTGGTCGAAGGTTTCGCGATCGACGACATCATCTCCATGGATCCGGGCGAGGCGTTCGAGCTGTCGACCGCCGAGGTCACCGGCAACACCTATGATCTGCTTGTCCGTCTCGACCTCAGCGACACCTCCAAGGTCAAGGGCGACCTCGCCGAAAGCTGGACCGTCTCCGATGACGGCCTGACCTACACGTTCAAACTCAAGCCCGGCCTGAAATTCGCTTCCGGCAACCCGATCACCGCGGCCGACGTCGCCTGGTCGTTCGAACGCGCCGTCAAGCTCGACAAGAGCCCGGCCTTCATCATCGGCCAATTCGGCATCAGCGGCGACAACGTCGCCGAGAAGGCCAAGGCGGTCGACGAGACCACTTTCCAGTTCACCGTCGACAAGGCTTATGCCCCGAGCTTCGTCCTGAACTGCCTGTCGGCAACGGTCGCTTCGGTGGTCGACGCCAAGCTGGTCAAGGAACATGTCGCGGCGGTCACGCCGAGCGCTGACTACAAATGGGACAATGATTTCGGCAATGCCTGGCTGAAGACCGGCTATGCCGGCTCCGGCGTCTTCAAGCTGCGCGAATGGCGCGCCAATGAGGCAGTCGTTCTCGAGCGCAACGACAATTACCATGGCGAAAAGGCCAAGCTTGCCCGCGTCATCTATCGCAACATGAAGGAAAGCTCGGGCCAGCGCCTGGCGCTCGAAGCCGGCGACATCGACGTTGCCCGCAATCTCGAGCCGAACGATCTCGACGCCATCGCCAAGAACGCCGATCTCACGACCACCAGCGCGCCGAAGGGCACCGTCTACTACATCAGCCTCAACCAGAAGAACCCGAACCTTGCCAAGCCGGAGGTCCGCCAGGCCTTCAAATATCTGGTCGACTATGATGCCTTGAGTTCCACCATCCTCAAGGGCATCGGCGAAATCCACCAGACCTTCCTGCCCAAGGGTGTGCTCGGCGAATTGGATGAGAATCCGTTCAAGCTCGATGTCGCCAAGGCCAAGGAATTGCTGGCCAAGGCCGGCCTGCCCGACGGCTTCAGCGTAACCATGGACGTACGCACCGGCCAGCCGACGACCGGCATGGCGGAATCGATCCAGCAGACGCTTGGCCAGGCCGGCATCAAGCTCGAGATCATCCCGGGCGACGGCAAGCAGACGCTGACCAAATATCGCGCCCGCAACCACGACATCTATATCGGCCAGTGGGGCCAGGATTATTTCGACCCGAATTCCAACGCCCAGACCTTTGCCTCGAACCCGGACAATTCGGATGCGGGCAAGTCCAAGACGCTGGCCTGGCGCAACGCCTGGGACATTCCGGACCTGACCAAGGAGACGGAAGCAGCACTGCTCGAGAAGGACGCCGGTAAACGCGCTGACATGTACAAGGATCTGCAGAAGAAGATCCTGGACACCAGCCCCTTCGTCGTCATCCACCAGCAGCTGGAAGTGGCCGGCCTGCGCAAGAACCTCAAGGGCTTTGCGCTCGGCCCGAGCTTCGACAGCAATTTCGTCGGACCGGTGTCCAAGGAATAATGCTCGCGGACACGCCGCATGAGCGCGGTTGAAAAAGAAATGGCGGCGGGGCGCGGCAGCGCCCGCGCTGTCGCTATTGCATCATCCTTTGGCCGTTTCCTGGTCATTGCGATCACGACCTATCTTGGTCTGCTCGCGGTCACCTTCTTCATCGGCCGCGTCATTCCGATCGACCCGGTGCTGGCGGTGCTCGGCGACCGGGCGCCGGCCAATGTCGTCGAGCGCACGCGCCGGGAGATGGGCCTCGACCTGCCGTTGATCGAGCAGTTCTACATCTATGTGAAAAATGCCCTGAACGGTAATTTCGGCATCTCCGTGCTGACCACCAATCCGGTCATGACCGACATTCGCCGGGCGCTGCCGGCCACCACCGAACTGGCGACGCTGGGAACGCTTATCGGGGCGCTGTTCGGCGTGCCGCTCGGCGTGCTGGCGGCGGTCAAGCGCGGCAGTCTCATCGACCAGATCGTGCGCATCATCGGCCTGATCGGCTATTCCGTGCCGATCTTCTGGCTCGGCCTGCTGGCGCTGGTGCTGTTCTATGCCAAGCTGCAATGGGTTGCCTTCCCGGCGCGGCTCGACGTCGTCTACGAATACACTTTTACGCCGATCACCGGCTTCTATCTCCTCGACTCCGCGATGCAGGGGCAGTGGGACGTGTTTTACGACGCCTTCCGCCACATCATCCTGCCGGCATCGCTGCTCGGCTACTTCTCGCTCGCCTATATCAGCCGCATGACGCGCTCGTTCATGCTCAACGAACTGTCCCAGGAATACATCGTCGCGGCGCGCGCCAAGGGCCTGTCGGAAACCCGCATCATCTGGGGCCACGCGCTGCGCAATGCGGCGGTGCCGATGGTGACGGTGATCGCGCTCTCCTATGCCGGGCTGCTCGAAGGCTCGGTGCTCACCGAAACCGTGTTCTCGTGGCCGGGCATCGGCCTCTACATCACCAACTCGCTGCAGAACGCAGACATGAATGCGGTGCTCGGCGGCACCATCGTCATCGGCTCGGTGTTCATCGCCATCAATCTCCTCTCCGACCTGCTGTATCGGGTGCTCGATCCGAGGACGAAGGTTCAATGAGCAGAGGTATTCCACTTTCGGGCCTAGAGCAGTTCACCGTTTCACGGAAACGGCGACCCGCTCTAACTCCTTGTTTTTACGCAATTCCGGACGGAAAACCGTTTCACACTTTTCCTGGAATTGCTGCGGCCAATCACCCCCACTCCGGCCCTTCGGGCCACCTCTCCCCCTGCCCGGGGGAGAGGAAAAGCCGGTCGCACGCCTGGCGCCTTTCATCTCCCCCGTCGAGCGGGGGAGAGGTGGTCTGCGAAGCGGGCCGGAGTGGGGGTCGACAGTACCAAGAGGCATCGTCATGACCGCCTCCGACGCCCGCCCTCTCTCCCGTCGCGACTGGCTGCTCAGCGAGCGGCCGGCCTCGCGTATGCAGGCAAGGCTCGGTCGCGCCTATGTGGCGTGGCGGCGCTTTTCCGCCAACCGTCTGGCCTTTCTCGGCCTGCTCATCATCGTTGCCCTGCTGGTCGTTGCCGCCCTTGCCGGCGTGCTGGCACCTTATTCTCCGACGTTCGGCGACCTGAAGAACGCGCGCCTGCTGGCGCCGAGCGCCGAGCACTGGTTCGGCACCGACGATCTCGGCCGCGATATCCTGTCGCGCATCCTCTACGGCTCGCGCTGGACCCTTTATGTGGTCATCCTGGTCGCCATCATCGCGGCACCGATCGGCCTTCTGGTCGGCACGGTGGCCGGCTATGCCGGCGGCTGGACCGATGCCATCCTGATGCGCATCACGGACATCTTCCTCGCCTTTCCCAAGCTGATCCTGGCGCTGGCCTTTGTCGCAGCACTTGGCCCCGGCATCGAGAATGCGGTGCTGGCCATCGCCATCACCTCATGGCCGCCCTACGCCCGCATCGCGCGGGCAGAGACGCTGACGGTGCGCAATTCCGATTACATCAAGGCGGTGCAGCTGATGGGCGCCTCGCCCTTCCGCATCGTGCTGCGCCATATCATGCCGCTTTGCATTTCGTCCCTGATCGTCAGGGTGACGCTCGACATGGCCGGCATCATCCTGACCGCCGCCGGGCTCGGTTTCCTCGGCCTCGGCGCGCAACCGCCGCTGCCCGAATGGGGCACGATGATCGCGTCGGGCCGCCGCTTCGTGCTCGACCAGTGGTGGGTGGCCGGTGCGCCGGGCTTCGCCATCCTCATCGTCAGCCTCGGCTTCAACCTGCTCGGCGACGGCCTGCGCGACGCGCTCGATCCTCGCAGTGGTGACCAATGAGCAGGGAAACGAAGACGCTTCTCGACGTCGACGACCTGCGCGTCACCTTCCCGACCCGCACCGGTCTAATCGAGGCGGTGCGCGGCGTTTCCTTTTCGCTCGGCCGCGAAAGGCTCGGCATCGTCGGCGAGTCCGGCTCGGGAAAATCGCAGACCGGCCGCGCCATCATGGGCCTGACGCCGCCGCAGGCCCGGATATCGGCCAACAAGCTCGCCTTCGACGGCATCGACCTGCTCAGCGTCTCGCCGCGCGAACGTCGGAAGCTGCGCGGCAAACGCATCGCCATGATCCTGCAGGACCCGAAATATTCGCTCGACCCTGTCATGAGCATCGGCCGCCAGATCGTCGAGACGCTGCGCACCCATGAAAAGGTCGGCAAGGCCGAGGCACGCGACCGCGCATTGGCCATGCTGGAGGCGGTGCAGATTCGTGATCCCTCTCGCGTCTTCAACCTGCATCCGCATGAAGTTTCGGGCGGCATGGGCCAGCGCGCAATGATCGCCATGATGCTGATCGCCGGTCCGGAAATGATGATCGCCGACGAGCCGACCTCGGCGCTCGACGTCACCGTGCAGCTCGATGTGCTCGGCATTCTCGACCGGCTGGTCAGTGAGCGCGGCATGGGGCTGATCTTCATCTCGCACGATCTGCGCCTGGTCTCGTCCTTCTGCGACCGCGTCATCGTCATGTATGCCGGCAAGGTGGTCGAGCAGCTCAAGGCGTCCGAACTCGGCCATGCCCAGCACCCCTACACGCGCGGCCTGCTCAATTGCATGCCCAAGATCGGCGCCGACCGCCACCCGCTGCCGGTGCTCGACCGCAAGCCGGAGTGGGCGGCATGATTTCCGCGATTGCCGTCGACAGGCTGGAAGTGATCTTCGACCGTTTTCGCGCACTGAAGGGCGTCAGCCTCGACGTGCAGCCGGGTGAATCCTTCGGCCTGGTCGGTGAATCCGGCTCCGGCAAATCGACGCTGCTGCGGGCCATCGCGGGCCTTGCGCCGGTCGCATCGGGCAGCATCGCCGTCAACGGCAAGACGCTCGGCGCGCGCCGCGACAAAAGCTTCTACCGCGAAGTCCAGATGGTCTTCCAGGATCCGTACGGCTCGCTGCACCCGCGCCAGACCGTCGACCGCCTGCTGCAGGAGCCGCTTGCCATCCATGGCTTTGCCGACGGCGAAAAGCGCATCCAGCGGGCGCTCGACGAGGTCGGCCTCGGCAACGGCTTCCGCTTCCGCTATTCGCACCAATTGTCAGGCGGCCAGCGCCAGCGCGTGGCGATCGCCCGTGCGCTGATCCTCGAACCCTCGATCCTGCTGCTCGACGAGCCGACCTCGGCGCTCGACGCCTCGGTGCAGGCGGAAGTGCTCAACCTGTTGGAAGAGGTACGCAAGCGGCGCAAGCTGACCTTCCTGATGGTCAGCCACGACCTCGCCATCATCACCCATATGTGCGAGCGGCTGATGGTGATGCAAAGCGGCGAGGCGGTGGAGAATCTTGCGGCTAACGACCTTGTCGAGCGCCGTGTCTCGAAGGACTATACGCGCAACCTGCTGAGAGCGAGCGACGGGTTTGTGAGAACCGGCTGAATTCGTTCTTCCTGTGCACAGAACAACCATCTTGGGGGACTACGATGGAGGAGTGGAAGTTTGCGGATCCGCCCAATGTCGCAGTGTTTGTGGATAGGGGCATAGTTACGCGTGGCGACTGGATTGCCTACGTCTCGCATGACAATGACGACGGCAGTTGGCAATTCCACAACAGCGAAACGGGACCTGTGGACGAAGGCGATATCATGATTGTCAGCTTGCAGAACGTTGCGCAGCGGGACGAAAGCGTCCAGGCGTTGGCTGACTTGCCAGAAGGCTGGCATGCGTGGCGCATCTCAAGATCGTCGCCGTGGCAACGCGCCAGGTCGCACCCTGTACCTTCCAACGACAACGAATGACCAGGCAAAGCGTTAAGTCGAACCTTGCGCCAGTTCGCCGTTTTCCAGAACGGGGGACTCTTCTCGGTCCTTCGGCTCCTTGATCCTGAACCACGTCACATAAAGCGCCGGCAGGAACAGCAGCGTAATCGCCGTGCCGGCAATGATGCCGCCCATCATGGCATAGGCCATCGGGCCCCAGAACACTTCACGTGCGATCGGGATCAGCGCCAGGCTGGCGGCGGCGGCCGTCAGCGCGATCGGCCGCATGCGGTGTTCCGTCGCTTCGATGACAGCGGCCCAGCGGTCCTTGCCTTCCCGGACGAGATCCTCGATCTGCACGATCAGGATGACCGAATTGCGGATCAGGATGCCGATCAGCGCCAGCACGCCGAGGATGGCGACGAAGCCGAGCGGTGCTCCGCTCGGCACCAGGGCCGCCACCACGCCGATCAGGCCGAGCGGCGCCACGGCCACCACCAGGAACAGGCGCTGGAAACTCTGCAACTGCACCATCAGGATCGTCGCCATGACGAACAGCATCAACGGCACGACGGCGGCGATCGGTCCCTGGCTTTTGGCGCTCTCCTCGACCGAGCCGGCGGTGGCGATCGAATAGCCCGGCGGCAGCTTGGCGGTGAAGGCATCGACCGACGGCTTCAACTCGTTGACGACGGTGGCCGGCAGCACGTCGCCGACCAGTCCGGCGCGCACGGTGATGGTCGGGATGCGGTCGCGTCGCCACACCGTTGGCTGCTCCAGATCGTAGCGGAAGTTGGCGACGGCCGCGAGCGGGATCGCCTCGCCGGTACTGGTCGGCAGCTGCATGTTCTGCAAGGTTTCGATCGAGCCGCGTTCGGACCCACGCGAGCGCGCCACGACATTGATCAGATAGGTGGCGTCGCGCACCTGCGTGATGGTGGCGCCGCCGACCGTACTGTTCAGCGCGCTGGCGATGTCGGAGGAGGTGATACCGAGCTGGCGTGCCTTGTCCTGCAGCACGTCGACCCTCAGCACACGCTGCGGCTCGTTCCAGTCGAAGGTCGGCGCTGCTAGCTTTGGATTGGCGGAGATGACACCGGCGAATTGCTGCGCCAGTTCGCGCACCGTCTGGATGTCGGGACCGCCGACGCGATATTGCACCGGGCGGCCGACCGGCGGTCCGAGTTCGAGCGGCTTGACGAAGGCGTCGGTGCCGACGAACTCCTCGCGCAGCAGTTTTTCAAGCGCCGGCTTGACCCGGTTGCGGGCCGCGATGCTTTTGGTGACGATGACGGTCTGGCCGAAATAGGGGTTGGCCGGCTGCACGTCATAGGCGAGCACGAAACGCACCGCGCCCTGGCCGATATAGGACGAAAAATGGTCGATGTCGGGATTGCCGACCAGCGCCCGCTGCTCGAACCGCTCCATCTGGTCGCGCGTATCGGCGATCGAGGCATTCTGCGGCAGGTTCCAGTCGACGATCAGCTCCGGCCGGTCCGATGGCGGAAAGAACTGCTGCTGCACCAGCCCGAAGCCGGCGATCGAGCCGGCAAACAAAAGCACTGTGACGATGATGGTCAGCCAGTGATGGCGCACCGAGCCGACAAGCACGCGCCGGAAAAGCGAGGTGAAGCGGCCAGGCTGGTCGTGATGCTTGGTTTTCATCGTCGCCGGCAGGATGGTGACGCCGAGCAGTGGCGCAAACAGCACCGCCACGACCCATGACACCAGCAGCGAAACGGCGATGACCACGAACAGGGTGAAGGTATATTCGCCTGCGGCGCTGTTGTTGAGGCCGATCGGGATGAAGCCGGCGACCGTCACCAGCGTACCGGTCAGCATCGGAAAGGCGGTCGATGTGTAGACATAGGTCGCCGCCTTGCGCAGATTGTCGCCGACCTCCAGCCGCGCCACCATCATCTCGACCGCGATCATCGCGTCGTCGACCAGAAGCCCGAGCGAGATGATCAGCGCCCCCAGGGAAATACGCTGCAGCGAAATGCCGAGATAGGCCATGACCGTGAAGGTGATGGCCAGTACCAGCGGGATCGACAGCGCCACGACGAAGCCGGCGCGCATGCCGAGGCTGATGAACGACACGGCGAGCACGATGGCGACCGCCTCGAACAGCGCGCGCGTAAAGCCCGAGACGGCCTCCTCGACGATGACCGGCTGGTCGGCCACCAGATGCACGCCGACACCGACCGGCAGGTCGGCCAGCACCTTGTCCATCTCCTTGTGCAGCGCCTCGCCGAATTCGAGCAGGTTGGCGTTGGGTTTCATGCCGATGGCGAGCCCGATCGCGTCCTGGCCGTTGAAGCGGAATAGCGCCGTAGGCGGATCGACATAGCCGCGCGTGATCGTCGCCACGTCGCTGAGGCGGAAGAAACGGTCATCGACGCGCAGATTGATGGCGCGCAGGCTGTCCTCGGAGGTGAACTGCCCGCCGACCCGCACGCTGATGCGCTCCGGCCCGGACTGGATGACGCCGGACGGCGTGATCGCGTTCTGCGCCTGCAGGCTCGCCACGATCGCTTGCTGGTTGAGGCCGAGGGCGGCGATCTGGCGGGTCGAGAATTCGAGATAGATCGCCTCGTCCTGGGCGCCGACGAGGTCGACCTTGCCGGCGTTGGGCACGGTCAGGATTTTTGTTCTGGCGTCCTCGACATAGTCGCGCAGCTGGCGCGGCGTCAGCCCGTCCGATGTGAAGGCGTAGATGTTGCCATAGACGTCGCCGAAGCGGTCGTTGAAGAAGGGTCCCTGCACCCCCTGCGGAAACTGCGCCGCGATGTCGTTGACCATGTTGCGCACCTGAATCCAGTTCGGCACGACATCGCGTGCTTTGGTGGTGTCCTTCAGGTTGACGAAGATGACGGTCTGGCCGGCCGTGGTGACGGACTTGGTGTAGTCGAGGCTGTCGAGTTCCTCGAGTTTCTTCTCGATACGGTCGGTCACCTGCTGCACGGTTTCCCTGACCGAGGCGCCCGGCCAGTTGGCCTGGATGATCATCGTCTTGATGGTGAAATTGGGGTCTTCTTCACGGCCGAGATTGAGGTAGGAGAACACGCCAGCCACGACGAAGACCAGCATGAAATACCAGACCATGGAGCGGTGGTTGAGCGCCCAGTCGGAGAGATTGAAGCCTTTCATGAGGCCCCTCCCTCGGGCACTGTCACCTTCTGGCCTTCGCTCAGGCTGTGGACGCCCGCCGTGACAACACGCATGCCGGCCTCCAGCCCCTCGGCCACCGTGAAGGTGCCGCCATTCTTCGACGCGACCTTTATGTCGCGTGCGTTCACGCTGGATGTCTGCGGGTCGACGATCCACACTTTCGCGGAACCGTTCTTTTCGAACAGCGCCGACATGGGCAGTTCGATCGTCAGTGCCACCTTGGTCTCGCGGGTCGCCGTCACCGTCGAGCCGAGCCGGAAGGCCTGTGGCGGATCCGTGAGCGTCAGCTTGACGCGCCGCGTGCGGGTCGAGCCCTCGGATTGCGGTGCGATCTCGCGCAGCTTGGCCCCGGTCTGGATCGTCGGCAGCGACTGCAGGATCACCTGGAAGGGCGTGCCGGCCTCAAGATCACCGGTCAATTGATCGGGAATGTCGACCACCGCCTCGCGCAGGTCCGAACGCGCCACGGTGACGACGGTCTGGCCGGGCGAGACCGTCTGGCCAACTTCGGCGCCGACCGCGGTGACGACACCGTCGAAATCAGAGAACAGCCTGGCATAGCCGAGTTGTTCCTGCGATTTGGCAAGCGAAGCCTTGGCCCGCTCGACACCTGCCTCCGCAGCTTTGCGCGCCTGCTGCGCGGCATCGAAGACAGCTTGCGTGGCGTTGGCCGAGGCGAGCAACTGGCGCTGCCGTTCCTCGCTGGCGGCGGCGTTGGCGAGCTGCGCCTCGGCATTGGACAGTTCCGCCTTGGCCGCCTGGAGGCCCAACTCCAGTGCGGTCGGATCCAGTGCCGCTATCGTCGTGCCCTTGCTGACGATGTCGCCGACCTGGACGTCGCGCGAGACGACCCGGCCAAGCAGGCGGAAGGCCAGGTCGGCGCTGACCTGCGGTTCGACGGATCCGGCAAAACCGAAGATTTGCGTGGTGCGCGGCTCGATCACCATCGACAGCACCGGTCGGACGATCTCGGGCGGCTTTTCCTCCGACTTGGAGCAGGATGCCAGCGCGCCGAGCATGAGCACGCCGAGCAGGATGCGTGGCGTCCGGCTCATTGGCCCGCTCCCGATATCTCGATCGTCTGTCCAGGGCTGAGCAGCTGTCCTCCAGCGGTGACGACGCTCTGGCCCGCGTCCAGCCCCTTGGCGATCACGACCGTGCCCGAATTGAACGCCAGCACTTCGACCGGCGCCATCGTCACTGCCTTGGTCGAGGGATCGACGATCCAGACCGCCGGCTTGCCGCCGCTGGACGTCAGCGCCTGCCAAGGCAGCAGGATCGCCTTCGCCGGCTTGGCGCTTACCGTGCCGATGACGGCTGCCCCAAGCGGCATGCCGGCGGGCGTGTCGGGAATGGCGATTTTGACCCGGATCGAGCCCGAAGCCGGGTCGACCGCAGGCGAGATTTCGCGGACCTTGCCCGTCGCCCTGACCTGCGGATCGGACAACAGCGTGATCGTCACCGCAGGCGATGCCGGTGCCTTGGCGATCAGCGTCTCCTGCACGTTGAACACGGCGTCGCGGTCACCGTCCTCGGCGACGGTGAAGACGGTTTGCGCGGCTTGCACCACTTGGCCGGTTTCGACTTGGCGGGCGGTGATCACGCCGGCGGCACCGGCCTTGAGCTCGGTGAAGGACAGGTTTTGCTGGGCGTTGGAGAAAGCGCTCTGCGCGGCTTCGACGCTGCCTTGTGCCACCTTCAGGGCCTGGTCCGCGGCGTCATAATCGCGCCTGGTGGTAAAACCCTGGGCGAGCAGCGTCTTCTGCCGTTCGAAGGCGGCGGCGGACTGGGTCAATTGCGCCTGTGCCGCGTCGAGATCGGCCTGCGCCGAGCGCAAATCGGATTCCTGCTCCTGCGGATCGATCCGGGCGAGCACCGTGCCTTGATCGACATGCTGGCCGACATCGACAAACCGTTCGGCGACGCGACCACCGACCCGGAACGACAGATTGTTCAGCGTACGCGCCGCGATCACCCCGGTCAGCGAGGTTCTCGGCGCATAGTCGGCCATCGCCACGGTTTCGGTGCGCACCATGACCGGCAATTTCTTGTCCGCCGCCTCCTGCTTCTGGCAGCCGGTTAGCAGAAGAGCCGCCGTGCAAGCGAAAAGCACCGAGGCGATCGGACAAGAAAACAGGCAGGGGGTTTTGACCGACGGCCGCGAGACGGACGATGTCGCGTTCCTGCTCATGGACTCCCCCAGCCCCGTGGGCGGCTCGCGCGGATCGCGAGACCTCGCGGATATCTGGAGGATAGTCGATCCCCGGGAAAAGGAAACCGGTCTCGTACGTGTATCGGGCAACTGGTTAAGCGCCGGGATCCACCCGTCGCAGGCCCAATCGCCTGCCGGTGGTGCCGACTTGAGGAAAACGTGAAATAAGGTCAGAAGACGTCTCAACGGCATCAAACAGGACGGGCGCCGGCCCGGTGAGGGATACGATGAAGAATTCAGCCATTTCCGAACGCAAGAACCAATCGATTTCCCGCGGCGTCGGCATGACCACGCAGATCTATGCCGACCGGGCTGAAAATTCGGAAATCTGGGATGTCGAGGGACGTCGCTATATCGATTTCTCGTCGGGCATCGCCGTGGTCAACACCGGGCATCGCCATCCCAGGGTGATCGAGGCGGTCAAGGCACAGCTCGACCGCTTCACCCACACCTGCCACCAGGTGGTGCCCTATGAGAGCTATGTGCGCCTGGCCGAACGGCTGAACGGCATGCTGCCCGGCAAGTTCGAGAAGAAGACGATCTTCGTCACCACCGGGGCGGAGGCGGTAGAGAACGCCATCAAGATCGCCCGCAATGCCACCGGCCGTCAGGCGGTCATCGCCTTCGCCGGCGGTTTCCATGGCCGCACCTTCATGGGCATGGCGCTGACCGGCAAGGTCGTGCCCTACAAGGTCGGCTTCGGCGCCATGCCGGGCGATGTCTATCATGCGCCGTTCCCGGTGCCGCTGCACGGTGTCTCGGTCGCCGATTCACTGGCGGCCCTCGACCGGCTGTTCAAGGCCGATGTCGATCCGGCCCGCGTTGCCGCCATCATCATCGAGCCGGTTCAGGGCGAAGGCGGTTTCTACGACGCGCCGCGTGACTTCCTGGTTGCGCTGCGCAAGCTTTGCGACCAGCACGGCATGCTGCTGATCGCCGACGAAGTGCAGACCGGCTTTGCCCGCACCGGCAAGATGTTTGCGATGGATCACCATGAGGTGGCCGCCGACATCACCACCATGGCCAAGAGCCTGGCCGGCGGTTTTCCCTTGGCCGCGGTCACCGGCCGCGCCGAAATCATGGATGCGCCCGGCCCCGGCGGGCTCGGCGGCACCTATGGCGGCAGCCCGATCGGTGTTGCCGCCGCGCACGCCGTGCTCGACGTGATCGAGGACGAAAACCTGTGCGACCGCGCCAACACGCTGGGCGCAAGGCTGAAGCAGCGGCTGCAGTCGATCCGTGACGACGTGCCCGAGATCGTCGACATCAGAGGCCTCGGCTTCATGAATGCGGTCGAGTTCAACGACGTCAAGAAGGGCCTGCCGTCGGCTGAGATCGCCAATGCGATCCGGTTGAAGGCGCTCGACAAGGGCCTGATCCTGCTGACCTGCGGTGTCTACGGCAACGTCATCCGCTTCCTGGCGCCGATCACCATCCAGGACGAGGTCATGAACGAAGCACTCGACATCCTGGAAAGCTCGATCCGCGAAGTCTGCGCCGCCTGAACTTCTACCTCCCCCTTGTGGGGAGGTTGGGCCGAAGGTCCGGGTGGGGGCTTGGCGCCCACCCCCACCCCGCTGCTTCGCAGCGACCCTCCCCACAAGGGGGAGGGTAAGCGGGGGGCTAGCCCGCAGCCCTTGCAGGCTCATCCTGCTGAAATGCGGCCAGCGCCGCCTTCAGACCGTCAGGTCCCTCAGCAACCAGCTGCGGCGTCGGTGAGAAGCCGGCGCCGAGCATCTTGCGGCCAAGCATGTGGTCGCCGGGACGGTTGACCGATTCGATGCCGAGCAGCCGGTCGCCGGCATAGTGGTAGATCGAGAACTTGTTTTCGGGCAGGTCGCCCAGCACGACATGGCTGTCGCCGCCGGCGGTCAGGCCGACCATCTGCAATTTCATGTCGCCGATGTCCGACCAGAACCATGGCACCGCCGAATAGGGGTCGGTATGGCCTGATATCGTGCGCGCGGCAAGCCGCGCCTGGTCGGTGGCGTTCTGCACCGATTCCAGCCGCACGTCGCCGCCGGTGAACCAGTGCCGGTAGGAGGCAGCATCGCCAATGGCGAGAATCTCCGGCATCGACGTGCGCATCTGATGATCGACGCGAATGCCGTTGGCGATGCTAAGGTCGGCCGCCTGCGCCAGTTCGACATTCGGCACGGCACCAATGCCGACAATGACCATGCGCGCCGGCAGCCTTTCGCCTGACGAGGTGATCGCGGCCACGACATGACCGTTTTCGCCATCGAGCCTGGCGATCGAGGTGCCGGTGAGGATGCGCACGCCTGTCGCTTCCAGCCGTTGCCGGACGTGGCTCGCCACGACCGGCGCCACGGCGCGGCCGAGCAGCCGGTCCACGGCCTCCACCACTGTCACTGTGCGACCGGTGGCCCGCAGTGTGGCTGCGATCTCCAGCCCGATGAAACCGCCGCCGAGGATGACGACTTCGTCGCTTTGGGCGCTGAGGTCGCGGATCAGCCGCGCATCGGCCAGCGAGCGCAGCGACAGCACCCCGGACAGATCGGCGCCGGGCAGCGGCAGCGTGCGCGGGCGCGAGCCTGTCGCCAGGATCAGGTGGTCGAAGGCAAGCGCACCCCCGCCGGCAATATCCAAACTGCGGCGTCCGGCATCGATCCGATCGATCCTGACGCCAGGCCGGTAATCGATGGCGCTGCCGGTGTAAAAGGCCTCGCCGCGCAAGGGTTGCGGCTTGGCCTCTACATCCTTGATGAAGGTCTTCGACAGCGGCGGTTTGTGATAGGGAAGTTCGTCCTCATCCCCGACGAGGATCACCGGCCCGTCATAGCCGTCTTCGCGCAGACTGGCGGCCGCTTGCACGCCCGCATGACCCGCGCCGACAATGACCACACCGTTCTTCATCGCATTCCAATCCCGCTTCTATCCTAGGATGTCTCGCCAAGTGGCAATTGTCTGGTGCCGCCGCAAGAGAGCTTTTGCGGGTCGCACCCGGAATGGCGGCTGTCAATCGTACAGTTCAGTGGCAAGACCGGTGCAGAAGATGCATAAAGTTGACAGTCGTAGTTTAGAATAATTCTAAACTGTTGTTTCAATTGACTTTTCCTACGGATTGTCATTGACATCCGACGATGTCGCAGCTTTATGGAGGCTCGCGCGTCAGCGCATCCCTTTAATGTCTGGGCCTTGAACCCTTTCGATTGGAGGCATTTTGGTGTCTTTCTTCCGCGAACCGCGCGATGGCGCGGCATCTCTTGCGCCCAATGGCCCACAGATGGCCTGGCGCCGGTTGCTGCGCGCGCCGTTTACAGAATTTCCGAGAAACTGGAGAGTGATTATGACAGCACGATATGGCAGCAGGCTTGCGGCGATCGGCGCCACTGCCCTGCTGACGGCGGCGGTATTCGTGTTGCCGGCAAAGGCGGAAACCGATGCAAAGGCGGTCATCAAGACCTATTCCGACATCGCACTCGCCAAATACGAGGATTCGCTGACCACCGCGCAGGCGCTCGACAAGGCGGTCGACGCGCTGCTCGCCGCGCCATCGGCGGAAACCCTCAACGCTGCCCGTGACGCCTGGAAGGCATCGCGCGTTCCCTACCAGCAGACCGAGGTCTACCGCTTCGGCAACAAGATCGTCGACGACTGGGAAGGCAAGGTGAACTCCTGGCCACTGGATGAAGGCTTGATCGACTACGTTGCCAAGAGCTACGGCACCGAATCGGACGCGAACGCGCTCTACACGGCCAATGTGATCGCCAACAAGGAGATCGAGATCAACGGCAAGAAGGTCGATGCATCGAAGCTTTCGCCGGAGTTCCTCTCCGGCACGTTGCAGGGAGCCGGCGGCATCGAGGCCAATGTCGCCACCGGCTACCACGCCATCGAATTCCTGCTCTGGGGCCAGGACCTGCATGGCGCCGGCCCGGGTGCCGGCGAGCGCCCCTATACCGACTACGACCTCAAGAACTGCACCGGCGGCAATTGCGATCGCCGCGCCGAGTATCTGAAATCGGCCAGCGACCTTCTGGTTTCGGATATTCAGGAGATGGTCGGCAACTGGAAGGAAGACGGCGCCGCCCGCAAGGCTCTCGTCGATGGCGAGCCGAACCCGGCGATCTCGACCATCTTCACCGGCATGGGCTCGCTGTCCTACGGCGAACTGGCCGGCGAGCGCATGAAGCTCGGCCTGCTGCTGCATGATCCGGAAGAGGAGCACGATTGCTTCTCCGACAACACCTACAATTCGCATCTCTACGACGCCATCGGCATTCGCGCGGCCTATCGTGCGAGCTACACGCGTCTCGACGGCACCGTCGTTTCGGGTCCCTCGGTGGCCGATATGGTGAAGGCGGCCGATCCGGCGATCGACAAGGAACTGTCTGACAAGCTCGATGTCACCGTCGCCAAGATGGAGGCGATCAAGGCGCGTGCACTGGCCGGCGAGGCCTATGACCAGCAGATCGCCGAGGGCAACGTTGAGGGCAACGCCACCGTGCAGGCGGCGATCGATGCGCTGATCGATCAGACCAAGTCGATTGAGCGCGCCGTCGGCTCCCTGAAGCTCAGCACCATCGCCTTCGAAGGGTCCGACAGCCTCGACGCGCCGGACAAGGTGTTCAAGTAAGGGCCGAAAGACAGGAGACTGATCCGGAGCCGGACAACCGGCTCTGGAACGGCCTCCGCTAGAAAATCAAGCCACACGGCGCGGGAGACGCCGTCAGCCAGCCGAGCAAGCCAATGCTGATTTGTCATTGCAATATCATCACCGAGAAGGAGATCGAGCAGACGATCGTCGGGCTGCTGGACCAGGATCCCTGGCAGCTGATCGTGCCGGCGAAGATCTATCATGCCATGCAAAAGCGCGGTCGCTGTTGCGGCTGCTTCCCAAATGTGGTGGAAACGATCATTCGGGTCACCGAAAATTACCACGCCCGCTCGGAGGCGAGCGGCGTGGATGTCGTTTCACACCTGGATCGCGTCAGAGGCCTGCGCGTCCAATACGGGAGCAGAATTCATGAAAGGCGATCCGCAGATCATCGAGCGGCTTAACGAGGCTCTTTTTCTGGAGCTTGGGGCCGTCAATCAGTACTGGGTGCATTTCCGTCTGCTTGAGGACTGGGGATACGCCAAGCTGGCAAAGAAGGAGCGGGCGGAATCGATCGAGGAGATGCACCATGCCGACAAGCTCGTCGCCCGTATCATCTTCCTCGAAGGCCATCCGAACCTGCAGTCCGTGGCGCCACTGCGCATCGGGCAGAACGTCAAGGAAGTGCTCGAATCCGATCTTGCCGGCGAATATGACGCACGTACCGCCTACAAGCGGTCGCGCGAAATCTGCAACGACGCCGGCGACTACGTGACGATGAAGCTGTTCGAGGAATTGCTCGCCGACGAGGAGGGTCACATCGACTTTCTCGAGACGCAGCTCGACCTGCTTGCCTCGATCGGCGAGGAAAAATACGGCCAGCTCAACGCCGCATCGGCGGACGAGGCGGAGTAAGGGCATGCGGGAATGCGGCGCCTGCTAGAATTCGTGCGCCGCTCGCGGCGGGCCAATGGCTCGCCGCTCCTTCGCAAGACGCCGGCCGGATTGGCGCGTCGGCGCTATGTCGTGCTCGTGTTGGCGCTTGTCTCTTCGGCGATGGCCGGTGATCTTCAGCCTGCCGGGCTCGCCACCACGCGCACCGACCTCAATGCGAAGGACCAGGCGCGCGTCATCGCCGTCACCAGGCCGACCGCGGATTTTTCCAGGCCAGAGCAGTTCGAACTGATGCAAGGTGGCGCCGGCACGTCCCGGAAGGACGTCAGCCGCGATTCCTTCTCGCAATCCTCGGCCAACATCACCTTCGAGGAAGAGGGCGACTTCAAGCTCGGCAATGCCCTTTTCCGCAAGAACTGGGTCTCGTCGCCATCCTCGACCCAGGCGTCGGACGGGCTCGGCCCGCTGTTCAACGAACGTGCCTGCCAGAACTGCCATCTGAAAGATGGCCGCGGCCGCCCGCCGCAAGGCGACGTCGGCACCACGTCGATGTTCCTGCGGCTGGCCCGTGACGCCAGCAGCGCGGAAGAGAAGGCGGCGCTTGCCGACCACGAGGTGCTCAACTTCCCCGACCCGGTCTACGGCAGGCAATTGCAGGAGCTCGCCGTACCCGGCCTGCCCGGTGAAGGCAGGATGCATATCGACTACCAAGAACGTAAGGTAGAGCTGACGGACCGCACTGTGATCTCCTTGCGCAAACCGAGCTATTCGGTTGACGGCCTTGGCTACGGGCCGCTTGACCCACGCACCACGCTGTCGCCGCGCCTGACCCCGCCGATGATCGGCTTGGGCCTGATCGAACAGATCGCGCCGGCTGATATTCTCGCCCACGCCGATCCGGACGACAGGGACCGCGACGGCATTTCCGGCAGGCCGAACATCGTGCGCGATAGCCTGAACGGAAAACTGACGCTTGGCCGTTTCGGCTGGAAGGCACAGACCGCGTCGATCCGCCAGCAGGCGGCGGACGCCTTTGCCGGCGACATCGGCATCTCGACGCCCGAAGAGCCGAAGCATTGGGGCGATTGCACTGCTGCGGAGGCAAAATGCCTCGACATGCCGAACGGCGTGCAGCAGCGTCTTGGCCCGGTCGAGGCGCCGCCGCCGGTGATGGATCTCGTCACCTTCTATTCGCAGAACCTGGCCGTGCCGTCGCGCCGCGACCTCGACCGGCCCGACGTGCTCGCGGGCAAAAAAACATTCTACGAGATCGGCTGCATTGCCTGCCACACGCCGAAATTCGTCACGCGCCGCGATACGCCCAACAAGGCGCAGGCCTTCCAGTTGATCTGGCCCTATTCCGACTTCCTGCTGCACGACATGGGGCCTGATCTGGCCGATGGCCAAGCCGTGGGAGATGCGACGGGCAATGAATGGCGCACGCCGCCGCTGTGGGGCATCGGCCTGACCGAGACGGTCAACGGCAATTCCTTCTTCCTGCATGACGGGCGCGCGCGCAGCCTGACCGAGGCGATCCTGTGGCATGGCGGCGAGGCGCAGAAAGCGCGCGACCGCTTTGCCGCCGCCAGTGCGACTGAGCGTGACGCGCTGCTCAAATTCCTGGAGTCACTGTGATGTTCAAGCGTTCTGCATTGTTTCTCGTTCTTCCGCTGGCCCTGCTGGGCGTTGTCCCTGCGTCTGCGGCGGTCAAAGCCTCCGATATCATCCAGCGCGCGATCGATGGCTTCGTCCGCCCGGCCTATGCCGGCCTGCACGAGCATGCGGAAGCCTTGACCGGATCCATGCGCGAGCTGTGCGTCACGCCCTCGCAAGGAGAACTCGATGCCGCACGCGCCGAATTCTCCGCCACCGTCTATGCCTGGTCGTCAGCCGAAATCATCGGCTTCGGACCGATCAAGGAGAACAACCGGCTGGAGCGCATGCTGTTCTGGCCGGATCGCAAGAGCATCGGCCTGAAACAGGTACAGGCGGCGCTGTCCGACAAGGATCCGACCGCGACCGATCCGGCACAACTGGCCGGCAAGAGCGTTGCCATGCAGGGGCTGGGCGCGCTCGAATTCGTTCTTTACGGCGACGGCGCCGATGCACTTGCCGGCAAGGATGATCCCTACCGCTGCGCCTATGGCGCGGCGGTTGCCGGCAACATCGAAGCCATGGCCGGTGAGGTCAGCGCCGCCTGGAACAAGCCGGACGGCTTTGCAGCGCTTTGGGCCAATCCGGGGCCGCAGAACCCGCTTTACCGCGACGGCAACGAAGCGGTGACGGAACTGGTCGGCGTCTTCATCAATGAGCTCGAAATGGTGCGCGACGTGCGCCTGAAAGGGTTTTTCGGCGGCAAGCCGGATGCGGACAAGCCGAAACAGGCAATCTACTGGCGCTCGCAAAACACCACCGCGTCACTGGCCGGCAATCTCTCCGGCATCGATACGCTGTTCCAGGCCTCGAAACTTGGCGATGCTCTGCCGGCCGATGCGCGCTGGATGGCCGAATCGATCCACATCCAGCTGGTCAACGGTGTCGCCACCGCCAAGGCGGTCAGCTGTCCAATCGACAAGGCGCTTGCCGATCCGGCGCTGCGTGACAAGCTCGATCATTTCGCGCTGATCACCTCCAGCCTCTCGGCCTTGATTGGCACCAGGTTGACCGCCGAATTCGGACTGACCGCAGGCTTCTCTTCGCTGGATGGGGACTGAGCATGATCCCGAAAAGTGGAAGCCGGTTTTCGGAAAAGATCATGCTCAAGAAGAGAGATTGATCCTTGAAAACCCCTCTGATAGATCGCCGCGATTTCCTGAGAGCTGCAGGCGTTGGCTTCATGGCGACGATGACGCCCTCGGCCTGGGCAACCACGCTTGTGGCCGACGCCGTCTTCGCCACGGCTTTCGTCAAACGCGACGGCAGCTTTGGCGCTGCCGTCCTGTCCGAGGCCGGCAAGGTCCTGCATGCGATCGACCTGCCCGATCGCGGCCACGATGTCACCTTCGATCCCATATCGAAACGCTCGGTGGTCTTCGCGCGTCAGCCCGGCACCTTCGCCGTGGTTTTCGATCACTCGGGCCGTGACGCGCCGCTGACCATCGCCAGCATCGCCGGCCGGCATTTCTTCGGCCATGGCGTGTTCTCGGCCGACGGTGCGCTGCTCTATGCCACCGAAAACGACTTCGACAACGCCGCCGGCGTCGTCGGCGTCTACAATGCGCGGGCCAAATTCAGCCGTGTCGGCGAATTCCCGACCTATGGCATGGGTCCGCACGAGCTTCTGCTCTTGGGCGATGGCAGGACGATCGCGGTTGCCAATGGCGGCATCGAGACCCATCCGGATTACGGCCGCGCCGAGCTCAACATTGCAACCATGAAGCCGTCCTATGTGCTGATAGACCGCGTCACCGGCGATCTTATCGAGAAGCACGAATTGCCGGCCGCACTGCATCAGCTGTCGATCCGCCACATGGACACCGATCGGTCCGGAAGCGTCTGGTTCGGCTGCCAGTACAGGGGGCCGGGCACCGATCGACCGTTGCTGGTCGGTCGCGCCGCGCGCGGCAAGGAGCTGCAGTTGCTGGACATGCCGCAGGACGTTTTGTCCGGCTTCCGCAACTACATAGGCTCGGTAGCCGCCAATCGGGCTGCCGGAACCGTCGCCGTTTCCTCGCCGGAAGGCAACTCGCTCGTCGTGATCGATGCGGCCAGCGGCCGGGTCGTTGCGAACAGCGCATTGGTCGAGGTCTGCGGCGTGGCGCCCGATGGAACCGGCTTCATGGCCACCACCGGCGCCGGCGAGATCGTCGAGGGCAGCGGTGCGACACGCTCCGAACCGGACTATGTCTGGGACAACCACATGCTGCGTATCGAACAGGCCGCATAGGCTACAAGCGAAGCCGCTTAACGAATTATGCACTATCCCCTTGCGGTGGCGGGCCGTGGCGGGCACAGGGAATTGTTTTTCGAACCGGTTGCCTCATGAAATTGCTTGCCATCGACTGTGCCGCCAACCTCTGCACCGCTTGCGTCTATGACGTGGTGGCGAAGCGGGAGCTTGGCCGTTCGGTGCTCGATCTCGGCAAGGGCCATGCCGAGCAACTGATGGCGGTCATCGCCGAAGCGCTGGAGGCAAGCGCAACCGACTATGCAGGTCTTGGCGCCATCGCCGTCTCTGTCGGCCCGGGTTCCTTCACCGGTCTGCGCGTCGGCGTCTCGACCGCGCGTGGCCTGGCGCTGGCGCTGAAGATACCCGCAATCGGGGTGACGACGCTGGAGGCGCTGGCCGCCGAAGCGTCAGCGGCATTTCCCGGTCGCGCCGTGCTGGCGGCGCTCGATGCCGGCCGTGAAGAGATCCACGCGGCCTTCTACGATGAAATGTCAGTCTTGACTTACGGTCCGGCCGTGGCCACGCTGACTGACGTGGTGGCCATGGCGATGGAAGCGTCTCCGGTGCTTGCCGGCACCGCGGCAGCGCTCATCAGCGCATCGGCCGGGCGCGAATTCGATGTCGGCCCTCGGACAGCCACCGCCGACATTGTCACCTACGCCCGCCTGGCTGCCGCCAAGGGCGCGGGCGAACGGCCGAAACCACTCTATATGCGCGGCGCCGACGCCAAGCCGCAGGCCGGGTTCATTCTTTCAAGGCAAGAAAATTAGATGCGCATACCTTTTCTCCAACCACGCCGCCGGGACTATGCGCTCGAGCCGCTGAGGATCGCCGACAGTCCGGCGGTCTCACTGCTGCATCGCGAGGACTTTGTCCGCCCTTGGACCGATGGCGAATTCGCCGCTCTTCTCGAACAGGACACCGTGTTCGGCTATGCGGCGCGCGAAACCGGACAGGGCTCCAAGCCGCCCGTCGGCTTCGTGCTGGCGAGGCTCGCGGCAGGCGAGGGCGAGATCCTGACCGTCGCGGTGGCGCGATCGCATCGCCGGCAGGGATTGGGCTGGCAGTTGATGGACGCGGTGTTGCGCGAACTGCACGCGCAGCGCGCCGAAGCGCTATTCCTCGAGGTCGACGAGACCAATGTCGCGGCGATCGCGCTTTACCGTCGGCTGGGCTTCCGCGAGGTCGGCAAGCGGCCGAATTACTACAGATCGACCGAACACGGACCGACCGGCGCGCTTGTCATGCGCCGCGATCTTCGCTAGCGACACGGCCGGGATGGGGCGATGATCAAGAAAATCAGGATTTTCCTGGCGCTGGGCCTCGTTGTCGCCGGTTCGCTGGTCCTCGTGCCGTTACAGATCCTGTCGATGAAGACCGGCTGGTGGCCGGAAACCTTCATCCTCAAAATCTGGCACAGGCTGATCGTCAGGGCGCTCGGCATGCGCATCCATGTCAAGGGAACGCTGTCCGACAAGCGCCCGCTGCTGGTTGCGTCCAATCACATCTCCTGGACCGACATCATGGTGCTCGGTTCTTTTGCCGACGTAAAGTTCATCGCGAGAGCCGATATGGAAGGCTGGCCGCTGATCGGCATGCTGTCGAAGCTGCAGCGCACCGTGTTCATCGAGCGCGAGCGCAAGCGTTCGTCGGGCGACCAGGCAAGCGAGATTGCCAGCCGCATGGCCAAGGGCGATGCGATGGTGCTGTTTGCCGAGGGCTCGACCGGCGACGGCAATATGATCCTGCCGTTCAAGAGCACACTGTTCGGCGCCGCCTCGATGGCGATTTCGGAAGGCGCGGCGGAACAGGTGTTCATCCAGCCGGTGGCGATCGCCTATACGCGTCTGCACGGCGTGCCGCTCGGCCGCCGGCATCGCCCGCTTGCAGCCTGGATCGGCGATGAGGATTTGATGCCGCATCTCAAGGTTCTGCTCGCGGAGGGCGCGCTCGACGTCGAGGTGCATTTCGGCGAGGCAATCGCCTTTTCCAAGGGTTCGAACCGCAAGGAGACGTCGAAACTGATGGAAAGCCAGGTGCGTGAGATGATGCAGGCGGCGCTTGCCGACCCGCGGCCGAGCCGCTAGCCCCGGCATGCCCTTGCTGGCGCGGGCCGAGAATCGTCTGTTTTTTGTCACGGAAAGGCGTTAGAAGCCGCCTTATGGACTTGAACACGATAGAAAGCGACGACATCGGCACTACGGCTGGACAGCCGGCGGTGCTTCCCGCGGCAGCGAGAAAAGTCTTCATCAAGACCTATGGCTGCCAGATGAACGTCTATGATTCACAGCGTATGGCCGATGCGCTGGCTGCCGACGGCTATTCCGCGACCGATGCCATTGGCGAGGCGGACCTGGTGCTGCTGAACACCTGTCATATCAGGGAGAAGGCTGCCGAAAAGGTCTATTCCGAGCTCGGCCGTATCCGCGCCATGAAAGCCGAGCGTGCCCTGGCTGGCCGTGAGATGCTGGTCGGCGTCGCCGGCTGCGTGGCGCAGGCCGAAGGCGCCGAGATCATCCGCCGTTCGCCGGCAGTCGACCTGGTCATCGGTCCGCAGACCTATCACCGGCTCCCGGACGTGCTGGCGCGGGTGCGCGGCGGCGAAAAGATCGTCGAGACCGATTACGCCATCGAAGACAAGTTCGAGCACCTGCCGCAGCCCAAGCGGGCCGAGGTCATCAAGCGCGGCGTCACCGCCTTCCTCACCGTGCAGGAAGGCTGCGACAAGTTCTGCACCTTCTGCGTTGTGCCCTATACAAGGGGCTCCGAGGTCTCCCGGCCGGTGGCGCAGATTGTCGCGGAGGCTGAGCGCCTGGCCGAAGCCGGCGTGCGCGAAGTGACGCTGCTCGGCCAGAACGTCAATGCCTGGCATGGCCAGGGCGGGAGCGGTCAGGAGTGGGGGCTTGGCCGCCTGCTGTTCAGGCTGGCCGAAATCCCCGGGCTGGCGCGTTTGCGCTACACCACCAGCCACCCGCGCGACATGGATGACGAACTGATAGCGGCCCATCGCGATCTGCCGGCATTGATGCCCTATCTGCATCTGCCGGTGCAATCCGGCTCCGACCGCATCCTCAAGGCGATGAATCGCCGGCACACGGCGAGGGATTATCTGGCGCTGCTCGACCGTATCCGTACCGCGCGGCCTGACATTGCGCTCTCCGGCGACTTCATCGTCGGCTTTCCCGGCGAGACCGAGGCGGATTTCGAGGCGACCATGGAGCTGGTGCGTCAGGTGAATTACGCCTCGGCCTTTTCGTTCAAATATTCGCCGCGCCCCGGCACGCCGGGCGCCGAAATGTCCGATCACGTGCCGGAAACGGTCAAGGACGAGCGCTTGCAGAGACTGCAGGCTCTGCTTGTGAAGCAGCAGCAGGATTTCGGTTTGAGCCTCGTCGGAAGCACCATCGACACGCTGATCGAGAAGCCCGGCCGTCAGGCCGGCCAGAAGGTTGGCCGCTCGCCTTGGCTGCAGCCGGTTATTGTTGATGAAAAGGCCGGCGAAATCGGTGACATTATCCAGGTGCGAATCACGAAGACGGGCTACAACAGCCTGTTCGCCGAATTGGCCTGAGGGTCTCGGCAGATGAGGAGAGACGGTTGAGCGCAGCAGAGCTGAAGAACCTGCCCCCGGTACCGGCATCTGGGGCTTCTGACATGGCGCACATCGTTCTGACTTTCGACAACAACAAGCTTGCCAGCGCCCTTTATGGTCAGTTCGACGAAAACCTCGCCAGGCTGGAGCAGAAGCTTGGCGTCGACATCCGCTCACGCGGCAACCAGCTGACCATCAAGGGTTCGGCGTCGGCCGCCGAGCAGGCGCGCCGCGCCCTGGACAACCTCTACGGCATTCTCCAGAAAGGCGTCGATATAGGCCAGTCCGACGTCGACGGCGCCGTGCGCATGGCGATCGCCGCCGACGATCAGCTGACCCTGCCGACGCTGGAGCGCAAGGGCAAGGTTTCCGCCGCCCAGATCGCCACCCGCAAGAAGACGATCTATGCCCGTTCACTCAACCAGGACGCCTATATGCGGGCGCTGGAACGGTCGGAACTGGTGTTCGGCATCGGCCCGGCCGGCACCGGCAAGACCTATCTGGCGGTGGCCCATGCGGCGATGCTGCTCGAGCGCGGCATGGTCGAGCGCATCATTCTCTCGCGGCCTGCGGTCGAGGCCGGCGAACGGCTGGGCTTCCTGCCCGGCGACATGAAGGAGAAGGTCGATCCCTATCTGCGGCCGCTCTATGACGCGCTCTACGACATGATGCCCGCCGACAAGGTCGAGCGCGCCATTGCCGCCGAAGTGATCGAGATCGCGCCGCTCGCCTTCATGCGCGGCCGCACGCTGGCGCATGCCGCCGTCATCCTCGACGAGGCGCAGAACACCACGCCGATGCAGATGAAGATGTTCCTGACGCGTCTGGGCGAAAATTCGCGCATGATCGTCACCGGCGATCCGACCCAGATCGATCTTCCCTCGAACACCAAATCGGGACTGGTCGAAGCCTTGCGGGTGCTGGACGGCGTGGCGGGCGCGGTCACCGTGCGCTTCAACGACGGCGATGTGGTCCGCCATCCGCTGGTGGCGGAAATCGTCAGGGCCTACGACCGGGACGCCAAGCTGGCGCGCGGCCTCGGCGCCGAGAATTGATTTTGACGATGCGGCCTCATGCCTGAGGACATAATATCAGGCGACGGGGATGTTCCCGTCGACATCGATATATCTGTCGAAGCGGGCGACTGGCCCGATGAGGCAAGCCTGACGCGGCTGGTCGATCGCGCTGTCGTGGCTGCTTTTGCCGAGACCGGCGTAGTGGGCCATTCCGAGCTTAGCCTTGTTTTTTCCGACGACGCCCATATCCGGACGCTCAACGCCGGCTGGCGAGGCAAGGACAAACCGACCAACGTCTTGTCTTTCCCGGCTTTTCCGTTTGTGCAAGGCGGACCGTTGCCGCCGATGCTGGGCGACATCGTGCTGGCCGCCGAAACGGTCGCCCATGAAGCGGCACTGGAAGACAAGCCTGTCGAGAACCATATCACCCATCTCGTCATCCACGGCCTGCTGCATTTGCTGGGTTACGATCACGAGACCGACACTGAAGCCGAGGCGATGGAAGCCGTCGAACGCGCGGCGCTTGCAAGGCTTGCCATTCCCGACCCCTACGCGTAACTACATCTGATCAATTGACCGGACGACGATGAACGACAAACCAGAAACTGCCGCCCGCCCCGACGCCGGCAGTGCGACCAAGGCTTCCGATACGTCGGAAGAGGGATCAAGTCCGAGTACCGTTACCTCTGGTGCTAACAGTACCTCTGGCGCTAGCAGTACCTCTGCTGTTGCCGGTGCTGGCAGCGCTGCCAGCGAGACGTCGCCTGCCGGTCCCTCCCTGTTCGACCGCGTTCTGGGCCTCTTTCGGCAACGAAACGGAACCAGCCTGCGTGAGGAAATTGCCGGCGCGCTTGCCGAGACGACGAGCGATGCCGGCGCCTTCTCGCCCGGCGAACGCGCCATGCTCAACAACATCCTGCGGCTGCGCGAAGTGCGCGTCGAGGACGTCATGGTACCGCGCGCCGACATTCAGGGGGTCGAAATCACGACGACGCTCGGCGATCTCCTGGGCACTTTCGAACAATCCGGCCATTCCCGCATGCCGGTCTATTCCGAGACGCTCGATGATCCGCGCGGCATGGTCCATATCCGTGACGTGCTGGCCCACATCACCAAGATCGCGCGCGTCAAGAAGGGCCGCACGACCAGGAAAACCCCCGCTGCCACGGTTCTCGATCTTGCCCAGGTCGACCTCGCACGCACCATTGGCGACCTCAATCTGATCCGCCCGGTGCTGTTCGTGCCGCCGTCGATGCTTGCCTCCGACCTGATGGGCCGCATGCAGACGACGCGCACCCAGATGGCGCTGGTCATCGACGAATATGGCGGCACCGACGGCCTCGCCTCGCTGGAAGACATCGTCGAGATGGTGGTCGGCGACATCGAGGACGAGCATGACGACGACGAGCCGATGATCACCCAGAGCGGCGACGGCGTGTTCATCGTCGACGGCAAGGCCGAGATCGACGACGTGGCCAAGATGATCGGCGGGGATTTCGCCGCCGGTGAACATGGCGAATATGTCGACACGATCGGCGGCATGATTTTCAACACGCTTGGCCGTGTTCCGGCCCGCGGCGAGGTGGTGCAGGCCATACCCGGCTTCGAATTCCACGTCCTCGATGCCGATCCGCGCCGCGTCAAGCGCGTGCGCATCGTGCAGAGCCAGAAGGGTGAGCGCCGCCGGCGCGCCACCGCGCGCACCGAACAGGCGTGAGCGTCACGCTCGCCCGATGACTGTCGACGACCCGTTCAAGCATCCAAGTCTGGGGTCCTCTTCTACAAGGACCCTCGTGCCGCGCTGGACTGGCTTGAAGCAGCATTTGGCTTCGAGCGCAGCATGGTGGTCAGCGATGCCGAGGGAAAACTCGTCCATGCAGAGATGCGATTCGGCGACAGCTACATCATCGTCGATTCCGAATGGAGCGATTATGTCGCCAGCCCGGCTTCGGTCTCGGGCAGGAACACGCAGTCGATCTATGTCAGGCTGAAGGGCGGCCTGGATGCGCATTGCGAGCAGGCGCGGGCGACCGACGCCGGGATAATCCAGGAGCCGGCGGATCAGTTCTACGGCGAGCGCCAGTATCGTGCCCGCGACCCCGAGGGCCATGTCTGGACCTTCACGCAGACCATCCGTTCGGTTCCGCGCGAGGAGGCCGAGCGGCTGGGCGGCGTTCAAATCGAGGGTTGGCACCGGTAGGGCAGGGCCGGAGCTGTGCATCTCAGCCAGCCATCCGCCCGTTTGGAGCGCGGAGCGCAGCCTGTTAAATCTTGTGTCCTGATTCGCGACTCGGAAGTATGCATGGAGCGCCTCACCGGCCGGATAATTCTGCTTTGGGGTTGGCGGCGTGCGCTCGTGGCGTTTCTCGCGGGCGCTTTTGCCGTGCTTGGGCAGGCGCCTTACGATTTCTTCGCCGCCTGTTTCGTCTCGTTTCCGCTGCTGGTCTGGCTGCTCGACGGCGCCACCGGCGAAGCTTCCGGCAGCCTGTTCCGGCGTCTGCGGCCGGCTTTTGCCGTCGGTTGGTGGTTTGGTTTCGGCTATTTCCTCGCCGGCCTCTGGTGGATCGGCTCGGCGCTGCTGGTCGAGGCCGACAGTTTTGCCTGGGCGCTCCCCTTCGCGGTGGTCGGCATTCCTTTCATGCTCGCCTTTTTCTACGGCTTTGCTGCAATCGTAGCCCGGCTGCTGTGGAGCAACGACATTGGCCGCATCGCCGCCCTTGCCTTCGGCTTCGGGTTGGCGGAATGGCTGCGCGATTTCCTGTTCACCGGTTTTCCCTGGAATGCCGTCGGCTACGCGGCCATGCCCGTGCCGCTGCTGATGCAGAGCGTCTCGGTGACGGGCATGATCGGCATGAACGCGCTCGCCGTGTTCGTCTTCGCACTGCCGGCACTGCTGGCGGCACGTCGGCACCTGCGCCTCGGCGCGGCACTGTTTGTCATGCTCGCCGCCGCCCATGTCGGCTTCGGCTATGTCAGGCTTGGCGCTCCCGAACCGCCAGCTTCACGCAGCCTGGATGTCCGCATCGTTCAGCCGGCCGTGGACCTGTCGGAAAAATGGGATGCCTCGGTGCGCGACCGCATCTTCGCGGTCCTGATGGGGCTCTCGGCCAAGGCGCCGGACCCAGGCCATCAAAAGCCGCAGCTGATCCTGTGGCCCGAAACCTCGGTGCCTTTCCTCTTCACCGAGCGTCCGGACGCATTGACGGCGCTGGGAGACATGCTCGGATCCGGCCAGATGCTGATTGCCGGCGTCGTTCGCGAGGAAGGCGGTTCGGCCGCGAATGCCGACAGCCGTTACTACAACTCCGTGGTGGCGATCGACGACAAGGGTGAAATCTCCGACGCAGTCGACAAGGTTCACCTGGTGCCGTTCGGCGAATACCTGCCTTTCGCCGATCTGCTCCAGCGTTTCGGCATCGAGCAACTGGTTGCCGGGCCGATGAGTTTCGCGGCCGGCAATGAGCGGCACGCCATCACGCTGCCCGATGGCATCCGTGCGCTGCCATTTATCTGTTATGAGGTGATCTTTCCCGATCTTGTGGCAGTTGACGCTGCGTCAGCGCAGCTTATTGTGAACGTTACCAACGATGCGTGGTTCGGCGACACGCCGGGTCCGTATCAGCATTTCAGGCAGGCCCAGATCCGCGCGGTGGAAAATGGATTGCCATTGGTACGTGCTGCCAACAACGGCATCTCGGCCGTCGTCGATCCGCGCGGGCGCATCGTCGATGCGCTTGCGATCGACGCACGCGGCGCCATCGATGCCCACATACCGATTTCCGGACAGGCGCTCATATCTCCCGGCCAACGGCGCATTAACGGAATGCTGATCATGTTGCTGTTTGCCGTTGGGGCAGCGCTGTTGAACGTAAGGCAAAGGCTACGGGTGAATTGACAGCCAACACATTAGAAACTCATACTGTAAGTGCCTGAAAATTTCTCGAAGCCGGTGGATCGTTCTGTTGGGGCAGTTGCCTCCGGCTTTGTTTGGGCAAGAAAAAATAGAGAAAGCCGAAAAAATTCGGCGAGGAAAAAATGACAGAAGACAACAAGAAGAAACCGAATCCGATCGACATCCATGTTGGCAGTCGCATCCGGCTTCGCCGCAACATGCTGGGAATGAGCCAGGAAAAGCTGGGAGAAAACCTCGGCATCACATTTCAACAGATTCAGAAATATGAAAAAGGCACCAACCGCGTCGGCGCCAGCCGATTGCAGGCGATAGCGTCCATACTCGGCGTGCCGGTCGCCTTCTTTTTCGAGGATGCGCCCGGCCAGGAGCCCGTGGCGGGCCGTGGATTTGCCGAGGACGCGTCGATGGCTTTCGCTGTCGAATTCTGCGGCAGCCCTGAAGGCCTTCAGCTCAACCGGGCCTTTGTCAAGATCGCTGATGCCAAGGTGCGCCGCAGGATTATAGACCTGGTCAAGTCCCTCTCCGCCGACGATCCCGACTGATCCTCAATCACGCCAGCACCGGCGGCGTCTTGCCGCCGGTGGCACAAGATAACTGCATCGACATTCATGCCAGAGCCGAAGCACCGCTTGACGAGCGGCGCTTCGCCCCGCTAACACGTGGCGCGCCAAAATCGGCAGCCTGCCGATCGTTTTTCAAGAGGGGACACCCGTGACGCGGCAGAACTACTTCTTTACCTCGGAATCCGTTGCCGAGGGCCATCCCGACAAAGTCTGTGACCGGATTTCCGACGAGATCGTCGATCTGGTGTATCGCGAAGCCAAGAAGACCGGCATGGACCCGTGGAAAGTCCGTGTCGCCTGCGAGACGCTGGCCACCACCAACCGTGTCGTCATCGCCGGCGAAGTGCGTGTTCCCGACACGCTGCTCAAGAGGGACAAGGCGGGCAATATTCTCAAGGATGCCGCTGGGCATTCGGTCGTCAATCCGGCCAAGTTCAAGTCGGTCGCCCGCAAGGCGATCCGCGAAATCGGCTACGAGCAGGCCGGCTTTCACTGGAAAACCGCGAAGATCGAGGTTCTGCTGCACGGCCAGTCGCCTGACATCGGCCAGGGCGTCGACAATGCCTCCGACCGTCAGGGCGAAGAGGGTGCCGGCGACCAGGGCATCATGTTCGGCTACGCCTGCCGCGAGACGCCGGATCTGATGCCGGCGCCGATCTACTACAGCCACAAGATACTCGAATTGCTGGCGGCCGCCCGCCACGAGGGCAGCGGTGAAGCCGGCAGGCTCGGACCGGATGCCAAGAGCCAGGTCACCGTTCGCTATGTCGACGGCAAGGCCGCCGAGGCGACGCAGATCGTGCTGTCCACGCAGCATCTCGATGCGAGCTGGGATTCGAAGAAGGTCCGCAAGGTCGTCGAACCCTATATCCGGGAGGCGCTGGGCGAGCTGAAGATCGCCGACAACTGCATGTGGTACATCAATCCGACCGGCAAGTTCGTCATCGGCGGGCCGGACGGCGACGCCGGGCTGACCGGCCGCAAGATCATCGTCGACACCTATGGCGGTGCCGCACCCCATGGCGGCGGTGCCTTCTCCGGCAAGGACACCACCAAGGTGGATCGTTCGGCGGCCTATGCGGCGCGCTACCTGGCCAAGAACGTCGTGGCGGCGAAACTCGCCGACCGCTGCACCATCCAGCTTTCCTACGCCATCGGCGTTGCTCAGCCGCTGTCGGTCTATGTCGACTTGCACGGTACCGGCAAGGTCGACGAGGCAAAGCTCGAGGACGCGCTGCGCACGGTGATGGATCTGTCGCCGTCGGGTATCCGCCGTCACCTCGATCTCAACAAACCGATCTACGCCAAGACGTCGTCCTACGGCCATTTCGGCCGCAAGGCCGGCCGTGATGGGTCTTTCTCCTGGGAAAAGACCGATCTCGCCAAGGCGCTCAAGGACGCGGTCGCCGCCTGACAGCGGCGCCGCAAAGTCCCACCATGGATCCGAAGGGCAGACCAAGCCGCGCGACCGAAGCCTTTTTCGGTCGCCGGCGCGGCAAAACCATGCGTCCGCAGCAGGCGGCCGCATTGGAAAGCGGCTTTGGCACATATCGGCTCGATCTGACGGCTGAACCGCCGACCGATCTCAGCAGTCTGTTTGAGACGGATGTCAGCGCGGTTCGCCTTGAGATTGGCTTCGGCGGTGGCGAGCATCTCCTGCATCGTGCGATCGAGGCGCCTTCGATCGGCTTTATCGGCGTCGAGCCCTTCGTCAACGGCATGGCCAAGATGATGATGGCGGTGCGCGAGAAACCACTCGCCAATCTGCGGGTCTATGACGACGACGCCACAAGGCTGCTCGACTGGCTGCCGCAAGCCTCGCTCGACGGCATCGATCTGCTCTATCCCGACCCTTGGCCGAAGAAGAAACACTGGAAGCGGCGCTTCGTCAGCCCGGTCAATCTCGAGCGGTTCGCGCATGTGCTGAAGCCTGGTTCAAAATTCCGCTTCGCGTCCGACATCGACACCTATGTCAACTGGACCCTGCTGCATTGCCGCGCGCATGGCGCGTTCGCATGGCAGGCTTGCGAGGCGGCGGACTGGCACCTTTCCTATGAAGGTTGGCCGGGCACCCGTTACGAGGCCAAGGCCATTCGTGAGGGCCGGCGGCCGGCCTATCTGACCTTCATTCGGAAATAAGCTCGCGGTCATAGAGAAATTCCAGGAAAAGTGTGAAACGGTTTTCCGTCCGGAATTGCGTCAAAGCTAGAAGCGGCGGCCGATGCGATCGAAGGCGGCAGGCTCGACGCCGAGATTGCGCAGGTCGTCGGCGCGCGGCCTGCGACCGGCTTCCACGGCCCGTGAAGCGGCCACGGCGCTGCCGAATACGGTGAAGAAGTCGCCTATTGCAGAAAATATCGTGCGATTGCTCATGATCATGTCCTTTCGCGCACGTATGGCGCACGGCCACATTTGTGCAGCGCAACATAAATAGGCGCGTTTCAGCGCCGATCCCATGGGTGTCGCCGCATAGGCGCCATGCGCCCCATGCAACGCTGGCGCGGGCCGCCTCGATGGCGGCGTTGCCCGACCAGCACAGCGGGCTTGAAACACAGGCCGTCATCGTCTATATCAGCCTCAAATTCTTGGTCGGTATGACGAAGAGTGGGTCCACCCGGTCCCGCTCTTTTTTATTACCTGCCGATAACTTGGTAGAGAACGACAGGGCTTCAATGACTGCAACGGCAAGCGAGGGCGACGATCGCATCATCCGCGAAAGCGGCATCGATGCGCGCATCGCGCTGATCGTCCAGCCGGTTCTGCGCGGCATCGGCTTCCGCCTCGTGCGGGTGCATCTGTCGGGCCAGAACGGGCTGACGCTGCAGATCATGGCCGAACGCGAGGACGGCACCATGACCGTCGAAGATTGCGAAGAGGTCAGCCGCGCTGTGTCGCCGGCGCTCGACGTCGATGATCCGATCGAAAAGGCCTATCACCTCGAAGTCTCGTCGCCCGGCATCGACCGGCCACTGGTCCGTAAATCGGATTTCACGACCTGGACGGGTCATCTGGTGAAGATGGAAACATCGATGGTCGTCGCCGACCGCAAGCGCTTCAAGGGCAAGATCGCCGAAGCCGGCGAAGACGATGTGCTGATCGAGCGCGACAAGGCAGCCTATGGCGAGGAGCCGACGGTGCGTGTCCCCTACGATGCGATTGCCGACGTGCGCCTGATCCTGACCGACGATCTCATCCGCGATGCCCTGTCGAAGGACAACAGGGCGCGCAAGGAAGCCAAGAAGCGCCGCGGCGAACCGGACGATGACGAGTCGGGTGCGGAAGCGGACGCCACGGAAGACCACGAACAGGAACTATGATTGAGCTGCCGGGCGCAAAGGCCCGGCAAACAAGCTCCGGAGAAAAACGATGGTTGTAAGCGCCAACAGACTTGAATTGCTGCAGATCGCCGACGCGGTCGCGCGTGAAAAGTCGATCGACAAGTCGATCGTCATCGCCGCCATGGCCGATGCGATCCAGAAGGCGGCGCGCTCGCGTTACGGTCAGGAGACCAACATCCGCGCCGACATCAACCCGAACACCGGTGAGATGAAGCTGCAGCGGCTGATGGAAGTGGTCGAGAAGGTCGATGACTACGCCACGCAGATCGCCATTTCCTCGGCTCGCGAGCGCAATCCCGACGCCCAACTCGGCGACTTCATCGCCGAACAGCTGCCGCCCATGGATTTCGGCCGCATCGCTGCCCAGTCGGCCAAGCAGGTCATCGTGCAGAAGGTCCGCGAGGCCGAACGCGACCGCCAGTATGACGAGTACAAGGACCGCATCGGCGAGATCGTCAACGGTACCGTCAAGCGCGTCGAATACGGCAACGTCATCGTCGATCTCGGCCGCGGCGAAGCGATCATCCGTCGCGATGAGCTGATCCCGCGTGAAAACTACAAATATGGCGACCGCGTCCGCGCCTATGTCTACGATGTGCGCCGCGAGCAGCGCGGCCCGCAGATATTCCTGTCGCGTACCCATCCGCAGTTCATGGCCAAGCTGTTCACCATGGAAGTGCCGGAAATCTATGACGGCATCATCGAGATCAAATCGGTCGCCCGCGACCCAGGTTCGCGCGCCAAGATCGCCGTTATCTCGCGCGACAGCTCGATCGATCCGGTCGGCGCCTGCGTCGGCATGCGCGGCAGCCGCGTCCAGGCCGTCGTCGGCGAATTGCAGGGCGAGAAGATCGACATCATTCCGTGGTCGCCTTCTGCGGCGTCCTTCATCGTCAACGCGCTGCAGCCGGCGGAAGTCGCCAAGGTCGTGCTCGACGAGGATGCCGAGCGCATCGAAGTCGTGGTTCCCGACGACCAGCTGTCGCTGGCCATCGGCCGCCGCGGCCAGAACGTGCGTCTCGCCTCGCAGCTGACCGGCTGGGATATCGACATCCTCACCGAGGCCGAAGAATCCGAGCGCCGCCAGAAGGAATTCGTCGAGCGTTCGTCGCTGTTCATGGAAGCCCTCGACGTCGACGAGATGGTCGGCCAGGTGCTGGCCTCCGAAGGCTTCACCAGCGTCGAGGAAGTCGCGTATGTCGATTCCGGCGAGATCGCCTCGATCGACGGTTTCGACGAGGACACCGCTTCGGAAATCCAGACCCGCGCCCGCGAATATCTGGAGAAGATCGAGGCCGAGCACGATGACAAGCGCAAGGCGCTCGGTGTTTCGGACGAGTTGCGCGAAATCCCCGGCGTCACCACCGCCATGATGGTGACGCTTGGCGAGGACGGCGTGAAGACGATCGAGGATTTCGCCGGCTATGCCGCCGACGACCTGACCGGCTGGAAGGAACGCAAGGACGGCGAGACAAAGGTCTATCCGGGCGTGCTGGCCAATCATGGCGTGACCCGCGCGGACGCCGAACAGATGGTTCTGGCCGCCCGCCTCAAGGCCGGCTGGATCACCGAAGACGAGCTTGCAGCCGAAGAAGTCTCGGCTGACGAAGCCGTTGGTGCGTGAGGTGAAACCGCATCGCACCGAACCCGCCCCTGGACGAGATGAACGATCGCACCTGCATCGTTACGCGCAAACAAGCCGAACCGGATGATCTGATCCGGTTCGTCGTCGGCCCGGATTCGGCCGTCGTTCCCGACATCAAGAGAAATCTGCCCGGCCGCGGTTGCTGGGTGAGCGCCGACCGCCTACATATCGACAAGGCTGCGGCGAAGAACCTCTTTGCCCGCGCCTTCAAGGCACAGGTGGTCGTGCCGCCCGATCTTGGCGGCATGATCGACGGGCTGCTTTCCAGGCACGCTCTGGGCATGCTTGGTCTTGCCCGTAAGGCAG
The DNA here is from genome assembly GCF_040322895.1 of Mesorhizobium sp. M0088. Classification (NCBI taxonomy): domain Bacteria; kingdom Pseudomonadati; phylum Pseudomonadota; class Alphaproteobacteria; order Hyphomicrobiales; family Phyllobacteriaceae; genus Mesorhizobium; species Mesorhizobium sp. M0088. The sequence continues at coordinate 75,355 of NZ_JAMYUI010000001.1, read as the reverse complement.
GCGCAATTTCGCTTGGTGCTACCAAGGTCGAAAGTGCTGTTCGTGGCGGATTGGCGCTTTTCGTGCTCCACGCGACCGAGGCGTCCGATGACGGCGTGCGCAAGATCAGCCAGGCGCGACGGGCGACAGTCCATCTCGGCGGGCCCGCCATCCTTGCCTACAAACTTTTCTCCGAGGCCGAGTTGAGCTTGGCATTGGGGGGTACAAATGTGATACATGCTGCCGTTCTCGCGGGAGACGCGGGCAGGGCGGTCCAGAAGCGCATGGTTGCGCTCGACCGGTATCGGGGCGGTTCCCCGGACGATCTGGCAATGCTTGCGGCTGTTGCTGACGAAGATGATGCCGCAGAGGATATGGAATGAGCGATACGAAATCGGGTGACGACAATACGCTGAGTGTGACGCCGAAGAAGACCTTGACGCTGAAGCGCCCCGGTATGGAACAGGGCACTGTGCGCCAGAACTTCTCGCACGGCCGCACCAAGCAGGTCGTCGTCGAAACCAAGAAGCGCAAGTTCTCGATGCCCGGCGACAAGCCGGAGCCTGTTGCCGCCCCGGTCTTCACACCGAAGCCGGCGGTCGTGGCCGCACCCGTCGTCGTGCCGGAAGCACCGAAGGCGCCACCACCGCCGCCGGCCCCGGTCGAACGCAGCGGTATGGTGCTGAACGAACTGTCGCGCAGTGAAATGGAAGCGCGCCGCAGGGCGCTCGAGGGCTCGAAGGTTCGCGAGGTCGAGGACCGCCAGCGCGCCGCCGAGGATGCCAAGCGTCGCGCCGAGGACGAAGAGCGCCGCAAGCGCGAACGCGATGAATCCGCACGCCGCCAGGCTGAGGAAGAGGCGCGGTTGCAGACCGAGGCCGAATCCCGCCGTCGGGCTGAGGAAGAGGCCCGTCGACGCGCGCCATTGGCTGCCGAATTGGCAACGGTCGATGACGAGGAAGTGGCCAAGCCGAAGCGTGTTGGTGCCGGCGCACCGGTGCGCCGTCCGGTCACGCCCGAAGTGGCGCGTCCGGCCAAGCCGACCAAGGCCGAGGAAGACCGCCGCCGCGGCAAGCTGACGCTGAATTCAGCATTGTCCGACGAAGACGCGCGAGCCCGTTCGCTGTCGTCGATGCGTCGCCGCCAGGAAAAATTCAAGCGCGCGATGCACAATGAGCCGCGCGAGAAAGTCATGCGCGAAGTGATCCTGCCAGAGACCATTACGATCCAGGAACTGGCGCAACGCATGTCCGAGCGCGCGGTCGACCTGGTCAAGTTCTTCATGAAGCAGGGCCAGATCCTGAAGCCGGGCGACGTCATCGATGCCGACACGGCCGAGCTGGTTGCTACCGAATTCGGCCACACGGTCCGCCGCGTCGCCGAGTCCGACATCGAGGAAGGCCTGTTCAACATCGCCGACAATGCCGAGGACCTGGTTTCGCGTCCGCCGGTCGTGACGATCATGGGTCACGTCGATCATGGCAAGACCTCGCTGCTCGACGCGATCCGCAACGCCAATGTCGTCTCCGGCGAAGCCGGCGGCATCACCCAGCATATCGGCGCCTACCAGGTCGAGAAGAACGGTCACAAGATCACCTTCATCGACACGCCCGGCCACGCCGCCTTCACGGCGATGCGTGCTCGTGGCGCCCAGGCGACCGACATTGCCATCCTGGTGGTTGCCGCCGACGACAGCGTCATGCCGCAGACGATCGAATCGATCAGCCATGCCAAGGCGGCCGGCGTTCCGATCATCGTGGCGATCAACAAGATCGACAAGCATGATGCCGATCCGCAGAAAGTGCGCTCCGAACTGCTGCGCCACGAGGTTTTCGTCGAATCCATGGGCGGTGAAGTTCTGGACGTCGAAGTGTCGGCGACCAAGGGCACCAATCTCGACAAGCTGCTCGAGGCGATCCTGCTGCAGGCCGAAATTCTCGACCTGAAGGCCAATCCGGATCGTACCGCCGAGGGTGTCGTCATCGAAGCCCAGCTCGACAAGGGCCGTGGCCCCGTCGCGACCGTGCTGGTGCAGACCGGCACGCTGATGCCGGGCGACATCCTCGTTGCCGGCAACGAATGGGGCCGGGTGCGTGCGCTGGTCAACGATCGTGGTGTGCAGATCAAGGAAGCGCCGCCGGCGATGCCGGTGGAAGTGCTTGGCTTGCAGGGCACACCGCAGGCCGGCGACCGCTTCGCCGTGGTCAACAACGAGGCCCGTGCCCGCGAGATCACCGAATACCGCCAGCGTCTGGCGCGCGAGAAGGCGGTTGCCAAGCATGCCGGCCAGCGCGGTTCGCTCGAGCAGATGATGTCGCAATTGCAGACAAGCGGGCTGAAGGAATTTCCGCTGGTCATCAAGGGCGACGTGCAGGGCTCGATCGAGGCGATCAACGCCGCGCTCGACAAGCTCGGCACCGACGAAGTACGTGCGCGCATCGTCCATGCCGGCGCCGGCGCCATCACCGAAAGCGACGTGTCGCTGGCGGAGACTTCGGGTGCCGCGATCATCGGCTTCAACGTCCGCGCCAACGTCCAGGCGCGTGCCGCTGCAGCGGCGGCTGGCATCGAGATCCGCTACTACTCGATCATCTACAACCTCGTGGATGACGTGAAGGCGGCTCTGTCGGGCCTGCTGTCGCCGGAGCGTCGCGAGACCTTCATCGGCAACGCGCAGATCCTCGAGATCTTCGACATCACCAAGGTCGGCAAGATCGCCGGCTGCCGTGTCACCGAAGGCAAGGTCGAGCGTGGTGCGGGTGTGCGCCTGATCCGTGACAACGTCGTCATCCACGAAGGGACGTTGAAGACCCTGAAGCGCTTCAAGGACGAAGTTTCGGAAGTCCCCGGCGGCCAGGAGTGCGGCATGGCCTTCCAGAACTACGAGGACATGCGCGTCGGCGACGTCATCGAGTGCTTCCGCGTCGAGATGGTGACCCGGACACTCTGAGTTCGAGTGACTTGTCCATACCGGGCGGTGGCCGAAAGGCCGCCGCCCGAGGTCTATTGAGAACGACCCATATGAGACATGCGGCACGGTCCCATCCCGCGCCTCACGCTTCAGGATAGAGAAAAATGCCCCGTCCAACCACATCCAGCCCATCCCAGCGCATGCTGCGCGTCGCCGAACAGGTGCGCCATGCGCTGTCCGAAACCCTGCAGCGCGGCGAGATCATCGATCCGCTGATCGAGAACACCGTGGTGTCGGTCTCGGAAGTGCGCATGTCGCCCGATTTGAAGGTCGCTACCGCTTTCGTTTCGCCACTCGGCGCCAAGGATACCGATGCGGTGGTCGAGGCGCTGAACAAGCATGCGAAATTCATCCGTGGCCGTGTTTCCAGCGCGCTGCGGCAGATGAAATTCATGCCGGAGTTTCGCTTCAAGCTCGACACCTCCTTCGACAATTTCGCCAGGATCAACGACCTCTTGAAATCGCCGGAAGTGGCGCGCGATCTGAGTCCTGAGGACCAGCAAAACGCGGACCAGGACAAAGACGACAACAAGGACACCGAATAGTGGCGCGCCGCGGCAAGAAGAAGGGCCGGCCGATCTCGGGCTGGCTGATCCTGGACAAGCCGGTCGGCATGGGCTCGACCGAAGCCGTCTCCAAGATCAAATGGCTATTCCAGGCGGAAAAAGCCGGCCATGCCGGCACGCTCGATCCGCTGGCGTCCGGCATGCTGCCGATCGCGCTTGGCGAGGCCACCAAGACCGTTCCCTACGTGCAGGACGGCGCCAAGATCTATCGCTTCACCGTTGCCTGGGGACAGGAGCGTTCGACCGATGACCTCGAAGGTCCGGTGACGAAGGAGTCCGATCTGCGTCCGTCGGAAGCCGAGGTGCTCGCCCTGCTGCCGAAATACACCGGCGTCATCATGCAGACGCCGCCGCAATTCTCGGCCATCAAGATCGCCGGCGAGCGCGCCTATGATCTGGCCCGCGACGGTGCGACGGTCGACATACCCGCGCGAGAGATCGAGATCGGCCGTCTGGACGTTGTCGAGCATGGCGCCGACCATACTGTTTTCGAGGTCGAGTGCGGCAAGGGCACCTATGTGCGTTCGCTGGCCCGCGACATGGGCCGCGACATGGGCTGTTTCGGCCATATCTCCGAATTGCGCCGGGTCGAGGTCGAACCGTTCACCTCGGAGGACTTCGTTACCATCGCCGAGTTGGAAGCTGCCCGTTTCGGCGTGGTGGAGGGAAACGCAGACGCGACTGATATCGCCGACGCTACGGTAGCCGCCGACACGGCAGAGGCTGCCGACAAGGTGGAAGTGCCAATCGACTTCGATGCCATCGATGCGCTCTTGGTCGACACATCGGCTGCCCTCGATTGCCTGCCGCAGATCGCCATCAGCGACGATGCGGCGACCAAGATCCGCCTTGGCAACCCGGTCATCATCCGCGGCCGCGATGCACCGGTGGAAGCCGAGGAAGCCTGCGCCACGGCGCGCGGCAAGCTGGTCGCCATCGGTGCCATCGAGCAAGGCATGTTCAAGCCCAAGCGGGTCTTTGCCGGGTGACGGCTCTCGTCTAACTTCAGTTCGACTCTACGTTCGAGGGGCACATGGCAAAGGCCGAAGCGGTGAACAAACGGGCGCCGGTGAAAACGCGCCGGCCGCCGGTCGGTGCGTCGCCTGGCACGCTGATCGCCGACCCCTCGGCGCGTCGCAGCGAACTCAGGCTGACGCTGATCTCGCCCGAAAAATTCAAAACCATCGAAAATGCCAGCATCGACGACCTCAACACCCATTGCGACAAATGGCCGGTCCTCTGGCTCGACTGCACCGGCCTCGCCAACATCCCGCTGATCGAGGAGATCGGCCGCATTTTCAGCCTGCATCCGCTGGCGCTGGAGGACGTCGTCAACACCGGCCAGCGGCCGAAGGTCGACTTCTTCGAGGACCATGCCTTCGTCGTCGTCAGGATGATCGACGACGTCACCTCGCATCGCTATGAGCAGATCGCCGTCTTCTTCGGCAGCAACTTCGTCGTCACCTTCCAGGAGCGTGAAGGCGACCCGTTCGATCCGGTGCGCAAGCGCATCGAAAGTTCGGCGCCCAACCGGTTGCGCGCCCGGGGCGCCGATTACCTCGCCTATGCGCTGATCGACGCCATCGTCGACAGCTACTTTCCGCCGATCGAGGCCGCCGGCGACACGGTCGACAGCATCGAGGACGAGATGCTGCATTCGCCGCACAAGCATCAGATGCGGCAACTGCATGAATTGCGGCGCGACGCCAACGTGCTGAAAGGCGTGCTTTGGCCGATGCGCGATGCGCTGGCGACGCTGATCCGCAACGATGTGCCCTATGTGAAGGCCGAGACCAAGATCTTCCTCAACGACACGCTCGACCATGCGCTGCGGCTGATCGAACTGGTCGAAACCCAGCGCGACATGCTGACCGGCCTGATCGAGATGCACCTGTCGCTGAGCCAGGCGCGCACCAACGACGTCATCAGCTATCTCACCATCGTATCGGTCATCTTCATGCCGCTCACCTTCCTGGTCGGCATCTGGGGCATGAATTTCGACCCGGAGTCTTCGCCCTGGAACATGCCGGAACTGAAGGCCTATTATGGCTATCCCTTGTCGCTGCTGTTCATGGCGCTTGTCGCGTTCGGGCTGATCGCCTTCTTCAAATGGAAGAAATGGCTTTGACAAGGATAAACCTGCCATTTTGGGCCTGAAAAGCCGGCTGGTGAATTGGGCTGGTGTTTTCCGGGGAATTGCACTATATGCGCCGCAGCATAGCGCTGTGACGCTTTGCTTGCACCGGCCCCTGCTGGACGACATCCCGGCTGAGGGCGACCCGTTTCCTCAAACAGATAAGGAAAAACACGATGTCGATTACTGCCGAGCGCAAACAGGAATTGATGGGTGAATTCGCAACCGCCAAGGGCGATACCGGGTCTCCGGAAGTCCAGGTGGCCATCCTTTCCGAGCGCATCAAGAACCTGACCGACCATTTCAAGGACCACAAGAAGGATAACCATTCCCGCCGTGGTCTGCTTGCTCTCGTCTCTCAGCGCCGCAGCCTGCTTGATTATCTCAAGCGCAAGGACGACGCGCGCTACCAGACGTTGATCGAGAAGCTCGGTCTGCGCCGTTGACGAATTGACCGGCGGGCTTTCGAAGGAGAGCCCGCCGGTCGCGCATTCTGCCAGTCGCATCGACTGGCCAGACCCGGTTTCGATCGTGCAGAGGGCACTCGAAACCGCCCATGGACGGTCATGGGGCAGGATTGCAGGACGCTCGCGCGCGCTCGCCGCGCCGAAATTACCCGAGCTTCCCGTTGTCTTGCCCGTGGCTGCCCGAGAAAGGAAGCCAGGGAAAGGGCATCCGCGCACCGTGAAACGGCGCGGCCCTTTCCTCATATTAAGGACAAGACATGTTCAATCACCACAAAGTGGAAATCGAATGGGGCGGCCGTCCGCTCATCCTCGAAACCGGCAAGATCGCACGCCAGGCTGACGGCGCGGTGCTCGCCACCTACGGCGAGACCAAGGTTCTCGCCACCGTTGTTTCGATGAAGGAGCCGAAGCCCGGCCTCGATTTCTTCCCGCTGACCGTCAACTACCAGGAAAAGACTTACGCCGCCGGCAAGATCCCGGGTGGCTATTTCAAGCGTGAAGGCCGTCCGAGCGAGAAGGAAACGCTGGTTTCCCGCCTCATCGACCGCCCGATCCGCCCGCTCTTCGCCTCCGGCTACAAGAACGACACGCAGATCGTCGTCACCGTCGTCCAGCATGACCTCGAGAACGATCCCGACATCCTGTCGATCGTGGCCACCTCGGCTGCCCTGACGCTCTCGGGCGTGCCCTTCATGGGCCCGATCGGCGGCGCCCGCGTTGGCTATATCAACGGCGAATACGTGCTCAACCCGCATGTCGACGAGATGCAGGAATCGAAGCTCGACCTGATCGTCGCCGGCACCACCGACGCCGTGCTGATGGTTGAGTCCGAGGCCAAGGAATTGGGCGAAGAGCTGATGCTCGGCGCCGTCATGTTCGGCCACAAGGGCTTCCAGCCGGTCATCGACGCCATCATCAAGCTGGCCGAAGTCGCCGCCAAGGAGCCGCGCGACTTCACCGCGCCGGACTATTCCGCGCTTGAAGCCGAGATGCTGAAGATCGTCGGCGACGAACTCAGCAATGCCTACAAGAACGTCGACAAGCAGAAGCGCTACGCCGCCGTCGACGCCGTCAAGGCGAAGGTCAAGGCAGCGTTTGCCCCGGCAGAAGGCGAAGACGCCAAGTACACTTCCGAGCAGATCGGTTCGGTATTCAAGGAACTCCAGGCCAAGGTCGTGCGCTGGAACATCCTCGACACCGGCTCGCGCATCGATGGCCGTGACCTCAAGACGGTCCGCAAGATCGTTTCCGAAGTCGGCGTCCTGCCGCGCACCCACGGTTCGGCGCTGTTCACCCGCGGCGAGACCCAGGCGCTGGTCGTTGCAACGCTCGGCACCGGCGAGGACGAGCAATATGTCGATTCGCTGACCGGCATGTACAAGGAGAAGTTCCTTCTTCACTACAACTTCCCTCCCTACTCCGTCGGAGAGACCGGCCGCATGGGTTCGCCGGGCCGTCGCGAAATCGGCCATGGCAAGCTCGCCTGGCGCGCCATTCGCCCGATGCTGCCGAGTGCCGACCAGTTCCCCTACACGCTGCGCGTCGTCTCGGAGATCACCGAGTCCAACGGTTCGTCGTCGATGGCCACCGTCTGCGGCACCTCGCTGGCGCTGATGGATGCCGGCGTGCCGCTGGCAAAGCCGGTCGCCGGTATCGCCATGGGCCTGATCAAGGAAGGCGAGCGTTTCGCCGTTCTGTCCGACATCCTTGGTGATGAGGATCACCTCGGCGACATGGACTTCAAGGTCGCCGGCACCGCGAACGGCATCACCTCGCTGCAGATGGATATCAAGATCGAAGGCATCACCGAGGAGATCATGAAGATCGCGCTGGACCAGGCCAAGGATGGCCGCCAGCACATCCTCGGCGAAATGGCGCATGCTCTGACCGGCGCGCGTTCGGAACTGGGTGAGTTTGCACCGCGCATCGAAGTGATGCACATCCCGACCGACAAGATCCGTGACGTGATCGGCTCGGGCGGCAAGGTGATCCGCGAGATCGTCGAAAAGACCGGCGCCAAGATCAACATCGAGGACGACGGCACGGTCAAGATCGCTTCGTCCAACGCCAAGGAGATCGAGGCGGCGAAGAAGTGGATCCACACCATCGTCGCTGAGCCGGAAGTCGGCGAGATCTACGAAGGCACGGTCGTCAAGACCGCCGACTTCGGCGCTTTCGTCAACTTCTTCGGCCCGCGTGACGGCCTCGTCCACATCTCGCAGCTTGCCAACGACCGGGTCGCCAAGACCTCGGACGTGGTCAAGGAAGGCGACAAGGTCTGGGTCAAGCTGATGGGCTTCGACGAGCGCGGCAAGGTCCGCCTGTCGATGAAGGTCGTCGACCAGGCCACCGGCAAGGAACTCGCCCGCGACAAGAAGACCGAAGGCGAAGAAAACGCCGCCTGAACGTCTTGAGTTCATGAATTGAAGCGGGCGCGGCTTATGTCGCGCCCGTTTTCATTTCAGCCCCGGTTTTCACTTTCAAATCGCCCAGACAAGTCGAGATCGAACAATGTCCGCCGAGCCGTTGAAGACGCTTTTCCATCCCTTCGAGGCCGAGGCTGTTTCTTTGCCGGGAAAGGGCACGCGCGCCCTGTTTCTCGGCGCTGAGCCGGGTTTTCGCCTGCCTGAAGGCTTCGAGGCGACGCTTCACCTCGTGCAGGGCTTCCGGCCGCATTTTAGCGCGCTGCAGGCGTCTGGCTGCGTCGTCACCGCGCAAGTGGAAGGCGATGGCTTCGATATGGCACTTGTGCTTGCCGGCCGGCATCGGGGTCTGAACGAAGTGCGCCTCGCGGAGGCGCTTGAGCGTGTGGCGCCGGGCGGCTTGGTCGTCGTTGGCGGCGGCAAGGACGATGGCATTGCCAGCCTGCGCAAGCGCGTTGACGAACTTGTGCCGCTGGAGGGCCATCTGCCAAAATATCACGGCATCGCCTTCTGGTTACGCCGTCCCGCGGACCTCGCCGCCGCGGAAGAACTGCGCGCCGCCAATCCCGCTCTGCTGGTTGAAAACCGGTTCCGCACCGCGCCCGGCATGTTTTCCTTCGACCGGATCGATACCGGCTCGAAATTGCTGGTCGAGAACCTGCCCAATGATCTGCGTGGCAACATTGCCGATTTCTGCGCCGGCTGGGGGTATCTGGCTGCCGAGATCGCCGTCCGCTCACCGGGCATTTCAGCGCTCGACCTCTATGAGGCCGATTTCGCCTCGCTCGAAGCCGCAAAGCTCCATCTGGCAGGGGTCGGCCAGTCGATCGCCAGGAATTTCTTCTGGATCGATCTGCTGAAGGAACCGGTCGAGAAGCGCTACGACGCGATCGCCATGAACCCGCCCTTTCACCGCAGCCGGGCGGCCGAGCCGGAGATCGGCGCCGGTATGATCCGCGCGGCGGCCAAGGCCTTGAAACCAGGTGGTCGGCTGTTCATGGTCGCCAACCGCCAGCTTCCCTATGAGCCGATACTGGCGGCCGCTTTTTCGAGCCATGCCGAACTCGCCCGCGACGGCATGTTCAAGGTGCTTGTCGCTCGTCGTTGATACAATGCACCGCGTTCAATGCAGATTGGCGACGCGTCGGACCTCATCGGTGACATGCACGTCGCCGACCCTGATCTTGAGGGGGGCCGGCCTGCCGTACAGGTAGCCTTGCACCACCTCGCAGCCGGCTGCCCTGAGCAGCGTCGCCTGGCTTTCGGTCTCGACGCCTTCGGCAATGATGCTGACGCCGAGCGCGCGCGACAGCCCGACGATGGTCGAGACGACCGCACCCGAGCTGGAATCGGTGTCGAGGCGGCTGACGAAGGACCGGTCGATCTTCAGCTTGCCGAACGAGAAATCGATCAGGTAGCTCAAATTGGAATAGCCGGTGCCGAAATCGTCGACGGCGACCGAGATGCCCATATCCGCAAGCTCCTTCAGGATGGCGGCGGCGCGGTCGCGGTCCTGCATCATCGCCGTCTCGGTCACTTCCAGCTCCAGCCGCGACGGCTTGATGCCGGTGCTCGTCATGGCGTCGCGCACGATGCCGACAAAATCCTTGGTCATGAACTGGACGGGCGAGATGTTGACGGCGACGAAGCAGTCGTCGGGCAGATGCCGGGCGTCGCTGCAGGCTTTGCGCAGCACCCATTCGCCGATCGGGCCGATCATGCCGGTTTCCTCGGCGATCGGAATGAACTCCATAGGCGGGATCATGCCGCGTTCCGGATGCCGCCAGCGGATAAGCGCTTCATACCCGACGATGCGGCCGGTCGGGAGATCGAGCTGCGGCTGGTAATGAAGGTCGAAGTCACCACGTTCGAAGGCTATGTGCAGTTCGGATTCGATCCATTGGCGATGGTCGGCGACCCTGCCCATTTCGGCATGGAAGACCGACCAGTTGCCGACGCCGCTGGCGCGCGCGTTCTGCAGCGCCAGATTGGAGCGGCGCAGGATGAGGACCGGATCGACGCCGTCCTTTGGCATCGCCACGATGCCGACCGACAGGCTGACGGATTGCAGGTGCGTACCGAGATCATAGGGCTCCATCATCTCGTCGATGAGCCTCTCTATGGTGCTTTCCAAGGACCCTGAGACTTGATTGTCGGGCAGCAGGATCGCGAATTCACCGGCGCCGATGCGCCCGATCAGCGCGCGCGGTGGCACGCACGTCTTCAAGCGCTTGGTGAAGGCGCGGATCAACTCGTCGCCCTGGCTGTAGCCGATGGCGTCATTGATCTGCTTGAAGCGGTCGATGTCGATATCGATGAGGAACATCGGCTCGCCGGTCCGGCTGGTCGCGCATGCCGCCTCGGCAATCTTGCCGACCATCGCCGGGCGTGCCACCAGGCCGGTCAGCTTGTCGAAATGGGTTTCCGTGAAGACGAAATCCGCCGATTCATCGACGCCGGCGAAGAAGGACATCGCGGCGACCGACGCCGCCAGTGCGCAAAGAGCGGCCATCACCGGGACCATCAAGTCCGCCGAGATGCCGGCAAAACCATCGCCGAGACCGAGCTTCAGGCCCCAGAGCCCGAGGACGAAACTGCCGAGACCCGAACTCGCTATGGTGAGCAGTCGGAACACCGGTGTTCGCTTCGGGTTGCTGACGGCGAGCATTGAAAGTTCCCCTGAGTACGGGGCTTTCTAGCGGATATCTCCTTAAAATGAGTTTCCGCGAATGAATCCAATTTTATTGGACCGAAAGTATTTCTTGAGCGGATCAATGCGCTGGCGCTGAAACGATTCAGTTGGCGCGCTTTAAGCTTCGTATCTTCAAATGTCCGCCATTTCAAAACCGTCGCGCACCTTTGGCCGGAAGGCGTTAGTCTCGCCCGCCGTCGGTCTGCTTCAATTCGTCGAGCGTCGGCATGGAAACGATATGATAGCCGGAATCGACATAGTGGATTTCGCCGGTAACCCCGGAAGACAGATCCGACAACAGATAAAGCGCCGAGCCGCCGACCTCGTCGATGGTCACCGTGCGGCGCAGCGGCGAGTTTCGCTGCTGGTAGGAAAACATGTGGCGCGCATCGGAAATGCCGGCGCCGGCAAGCGTGCGCACCGGTCCAGCCGATATGCCGTTCACCCTGATGGCGCGCGGACCGTAGTCGTTCGCAAGATACCGGACACTCGCCTCCAGCCCTGCCTTGGCGACGCCCATGACATTGTAGTTCGGCATGACGCGGACCGACCCCGCATAGGTCAGCGTGATCATCGATCCGCCGTCCTTCATCAAAGTGGCCGCATGGCGGGCGACCTCGGTGAAGGAGTAGCAGGAGATCACCATGGTGCGGACGAAATTGTCCCGGCTGGTGTCGGCGTAGAGACCTTTCAGCTCGTTCTTGTCGGAAAAGCCAATGGCGTGGACGACGAAATCCAGCCCGCCCCATTCCTTGCCCAGAGTCTCGAACGTGGCCGCGACAGAGGCGCTGTCCTCGACGTCGCACGGCACGACCAGCGAGGCGCCGAGCTTGTCGGCCAGCGGCCTGACCCGGCGTCCGAAGGCATCACCCTGATAGGTGAAGGCGAGTTCCGCGCCATGTTCGGATAATTTCCGGGCGATGCCCCAGGCGATCGAATGATCGTTGGCGACACCCATGACAAGCCCGCGCTTGCCCTTCATCAATCCGTCCATGGCCGGCAAATCCTTATGCGGAATAGCGCTGGAAAACGAGCGTGGCGTTGGTGCCGCCGAAGCCGAACGAATTGGACAAGACAGTGTCGATCCTGGCGTCGTCGATGCGCTTTCGCACGATCGGCATGCCCTCGAATTCGGGGTCGAGGGTCTCGATATGGGCGCTTTCGCCGATGAAGCCGCCCTGCATCATCAGGATCGAATAGATGGATTCCTGCACGCCGGCCGCGCCCAGCGAATGGCCGGTCAGCGACTTCGTCGAGGTGATATACGGCATCTCTGGGCCGAACACCTCGCGGATCGCTCCCATTTCCTTGGAATCTCCCACCGGCGTCGAGGTACCATGGGTGTTGATGTAGTCGACCGGTGTGGAAACCGTGGCCAGCGCCTGGCGCATGCAGCGGACTGCGCCCTCGCCTGAAGGGGCAACCATGTCGTGACCATCCGACGTCGCGCCATAGCCCACGATCTCGGCATAGATTTTCGCGCCGCGCGCTTTGGCATGCTCAAGCTCTTCCAGCACCAGCACCCCGGCGCCGCCGGCGATGACGAAGCCGTCGCGATTGGCGTCATAGGCGCGGGAAGCGGTCGATGCGTTGTCGTTGAATTTCGACGACATGGCGCCCATGGCGTCGAACAGGTCCGACATCGTCCAGTCGAGATCCTCGTGGCCGCCGGCAAAGATGATGTCCTGCTTGCCCCACTGGATCAATTCATAGCCATTGCCGATGCAATGCGCCGAGGTCGAACAGGCCGACGAGATCGAGTAGTTGACGCCGTGGATCTTGAACCAGGTGGCAAGCGTCGCCGATGCGGTCGACGACATTGCCTTCGGCACCGCGAACGGACCGATGCGCTTGGGACTGCCGTTCTTCAGCGTCGTTTCGGCAGCTTCGACGATGGTGCGGGTGGATGGTCCGCCCGATCCCATGACGATGCCGGTGCGCTCATTGGTGATGTCGCTCTCGCCGAGGCCCGCATCCGCGATCGCCTGATCCATGGCGACATGGTTCCAGGCAGCCCCCTGGCTCAGGAAGCGCATCGCACGGCGGTCGATCATGGCCGATGGATCGAGCGTCGGCGCTCCCCAGACCTGGCAGCGGAAGCCGTGTTCGGCGAAGGAATCGGAGAAGCTGATGCCGGATCTGGCGTCATGCAGAGAGGTCTGCACCTCGTTGGCATTGTTGCCGATCGACGACACAATGCCGATGCCTGTGACTACGACACGTCTCATTCGCAACTCCTTCCAGGGGTGCTGGCCAGAGAGCTGGCCAGGGATGCCGGTCAGCCAACCGCCGACTGCTTGGACAGACCGACTTTCAAATCCGTTGCCGCGTATATGGGTTCGCCATCCGCCTTCAGCCAGCCATCGGCGATGCCGAGCACCAGCCGGCCCCGCATCACGCGCTTGAAGTCGATGCCATATTCGACCTTCTTCACCGAGGGCGTGACCATGCCCTTGAATTTCACTTCACCGGTCGACAGCGCCATCCCCTTGCCGGGTTCGCCCAGCCAGCCAAGATAGAAGCCCGTCAATTGCCACATGGCGTCGAGGCCGAGGCACCCCGGCATGATCGGATTGCCGATGAAATGGCAGGCAAAGAACCACAGGTCCGGCTTGATGTCGAACTCCGCGCGGATGAAACCCTTCTCGAAGGCGCCGCCCGTCTCGCTGATCTCGGTGATGCGGTCGAACATCAGCATCGGCGGATAGGGAAGCTGGGCGTTGCCCGGTCCGAACAGTTCGCCGCGGGCGCAGGCCAGCAATTCGTCGTACTCGTAGCTGGATTTACCCGCCATCAATCTCATCCCCATATCGTTCCGGGCTATCGGGTGCCCTTGTCGTTGGTTTCCTAACACAATCTGTTTCAGGCCGGAAACCGGCGTTTGCGCTTAGCCTGCTCGTCTGCCTGGGTCAATGCGCGCTATTGATCGCATTCGGACGACAGAATATATGTCCTGAGAGGTCCGGTTTCGGCAGACGTTCATTTTTTTGCCATTCTGGGCGTGTCTTGGGGCGGAACTGTGGGGTTCGACGAGAAGATGGACCTGGACGGCCGGAAGGAAAATGTCGCTGTGGACAAGCGGGTCCGTGAAGCTGGCCTGAGGCCGACGCGTCAGCGCATTGCGCTGGCCGATCTGCTTTTCGCCAAGGGCGACCGGCATCTGTCGGCCGAGGAACTGCACGAGGAGGCGGTTGCCGCCGGCGTGCCGGTGTCGCTGGCCACCGTCTACAATGCCCTTCACCAGTTTACCCAGGCGGGACTTTTGCGCATCCTCGCCGTGGAGGGCGCGAAAACCTATTTCGACACCAACACCTCCGACCACCACCATTTCTACATCGAAGGCGAAAACCGCATATTCGACATCGACAGTGGTCCGGTGACGGTCGCCAACCTGCCGGAGCCGCCGGAAGGGATGGAGATCGCCAATGTCGATATCGTGGTGAGGCTGCGCCCCAAACGCCGCGAATGACCGGCGAGGCCCCCTTACCGTGCCCGTGCTGTTGTTGCTCGGCGGGCACATGTGGGGCAATGCGGCCGCGATGGCGGTTGCGCTGATCTGGATCGCGCACATCGCCATCGACCGTGCGCTGGCCTATGGCCTGAAGCTGCCAACCGGCTTTCAGGACACCCATCTCGGCCGTATCGGGCGCTAGGCTGACCTGAATTTCAACACACCCAAACCGGGCCGTGAAGGATCGGGGTTAAGATTCTGGGTCAAGAATCAGTCCTTGACCCGTTCGCCGGGATAGGCGCCCCAGACGATCGACTGGGCAAGCCAGCCTGTGTGGCCATCGAATGTCATTTCGCACCACTGGCCGTCGCAGGATTTGATCGTGCCCATGACGCCCGGCTCGACCATCGCGACCACCCTTGCGTCCTTGTTGGGGCTGTTGAGAAGGTTGATCTGGGCACCCTTGCCGCGCTGCCACGGAGCAACGATTGCTGTGCGCCGGCCGGACAGCAGCGACTGGTTGATCCAGCCTTCCGAACCATCGGCATCGCGCACGCGGCGCCATGTGTCGAATTCCTGGATGATCTCCATCGGCAGGCCGGCCTTCATATACATCCAGTCGACCGAGTAGTTGGCCCCGGGACCGACGCGCGAGTTGACGCGGCCGGATTTCAGGCTGACGAAGCGCGGCAGCGGCAGGCCACTCGGACCAAGCGTGACGACGCCCTGGGCAGGTGCAGCGGCACTCTGCGCCACGGCAAGCGGAGAATAAAGCAGAGCGCCGAGAAATGCTGCGCTGAGGGTCAGGCGAAGCGACGCGAAACCAGACACTTTCATTCCTTTCGGCGCTTGCCCATCGGCCTCGGCGCCCCTTTTTCTTTGTCTTCGGCGGCACCGCTTGTTACAGGGAGTAATCGGCACCGCGACCGGCTTTCAGTTTCGCCGGTCTTGGTTAAAGAGGTCTCAACGAGATCGGGTTAGAAGCAATTCCAGCAAAAGTGTGATGCGGTTTTGCGTTCGGAATTGCGGCAAGTACTCGGGAGGGAAAACAATGGCAGGCAAAAAGAAGCCTCTCGTCGTCATCACGCGAAAGCTGCCCGACCCCGTCGAGACCCGCATGCGCGAGTTGTTCGACGCAAGGCTGAATGTCGAGGACCGGCCGATGACGCAGCCGGAACTGGTCGCGGCGGTCAAGGAGGCCGACGTGCTGGTGCCGACGGTAACCGACCAGATCGACGCCGCACTGATCGCCCAGGCCGGCGACAACCTCAAACTGATCGCGAATTTTGGCAATGGCGTCGACAAGATCGATGTCGCGGCCGCGGCCAAGAGGGGCATCACCGTCACCAACACGCCGAATGTCCTGACCGAGGACACCGCCGACATGACCATGGCGCTGATGCTGGCGGTGCCGCGGCGGCTGGCGGAAGGTGCCAATGTGCTCACCGGTGACAAGAAATGGGCTGGCTGGTCGCCGACCTGGATGCTGGGCCGGCGCATCTGGGGCAAGCGGCTCGGCATTGTCGGCATGGGCCGCATCGGCACCGCCGTCGCCAGGCGGGCCAAGGCCTTCGGACTGTCGATCCATTATCACAATCGCCACCGCGTGCTGCCGGCCGTGGAAGACGGGTTGGAGGCGACCTATTGGGAAAGCCTCGACCAGATGCTGGCCCGCATGGATATCATCTCGGTCAACTGTCCCTCGACGCCGGCAACCTTCCATCTGCTTTCGGCGCGGCGGCTGGCGCTGCTGCAGCCGACTGCCTATGTCGTCAACACCGCACGTGGCGACATCATCGACGAGGAAGCGCTGGTCAAGCTGATTCAGGACGGCAAGATCGCCGGCGCCGGGCTCGATGTCTACGAGCATGAGCCGGCCTTGAACAGCAAGCTGCTGAAGCTCGCCGCCAAGAACAAGGTCGTGCTTTTGCCGCATATGGGCTCGGCGACGCTCGAGGGCCGCATCGACATGGGCGAGAAGGTCATCATCAATATCCGCGCCTTCGTCGACGGCCACCGCCCGCCGGATCGGGTGCTGCCGCTCAGGACCTGACGCTGTCGCGGCCCACAAACCGTAAGATAAACCTTACGGGATGGCTTTGCGCATGGTGATCGAGGTCGGCCTGGCATAGCCCTCGTGCGCCGTACGTTCAGTTTCGCGAAAGCCGAGGCGAGCAAAGGCCGCATGATTCCCGGTCAGCTCGATCCGCGTCTGAAGCTCGATTGCCGTCTTGCCGCGGCTGCGGGCAAGGTCTTCGACCGCCTGCATCAGCCGCCGGCCAATGCCTTGTCCCTGGCAGTCCGGCGCGACCGCGAGCTTGCCGACATAGAACTCTGTCACCTTTTCAAGGGCAAAGACGCAGCCGACGATCCGATCGCCCTTGAGCGCGACGAAGCCGGTCTCCCACCGCGCCTTGTCCCGCAGAGTGTCGGTGGTCAAAAGGTGGGCCGAGGAGGGCGGGTCGATGACGCCGTCCATCGAGGCGAAAGCGCGCATGATCAATGCGAGCACATCGTCCCAGCGGTCGAAATCGGTCGGGATCCGCGTGATGGAGACAGCTTCGATCCGGTCCAAGAATTCAGCTTCTCTTGTAGCGGATGGTGTCGAAGCGCGCCGCCAGCCCATCATAGAGCAGCAGCCGGCCGACCAGCGGTTCGCCGACGCCGGTGATCAGCTTGATCGCCTCCATGGCCTGCAACGTGCCGACGACACCGGCCAGCGCGCCAAGCACGCCGGCTTCGGCGCAGGACGGCACCAGGCCCGGCGGCGGCGCCTCGGGAAACAGATCGCGATAGCCTGGATTGGGTTTGCCGTCCTTGCCGTCTTCGAATGGCTTCAGCACCGTTACCGAACCATCGAAGCGTCCGACGGCGGCATGCACCAGCGGCTTGCCTTCGCTCGCGCAGGCATCGGCCACGGCATAGCGCGTTTCGAAATTGTCGGAACCGTCGACGACGATGTCATAGCGGGCGACGAGGGCGGGCGCATTGTCCTTGGTCAGCCGGATTGTGTGCGCTTCAACAATTGTGTTGGGATTGATGCGAGCGATTGCCGCCTTGGCGCTATCGGTTTTCAGCAGGCCGACAGTGTCGGTACCGTGAATGACCTGGCGCTGCAGATTGGACAGCGAAACGGTGTCGTCATCGACCACGCCTAGTGTGCCGACGCCGGCGGCGGCGAGATATTCAAGCACCGGCGCGCCCAGCCCGCCAGCGCCGATGACCAGCACCCGGGCCTGTTTCAGCCTTTGCTGGCCGGCTCCGCCGATCTCCGGCAGCACGATGTGGCGGGCATAGCGTTCGATCTCGTCTGCGGTCAGGGCGGCAGTGGTCATTGCCTGATCATACAGGGACTGAAAAACCTTGTCAGGGATCTTCGGTTGGCCCAACCGTCCCATGGTCGACAGTCAGGAATTGCGCGCGTCCCTGGAGACTGGAAAACAGCGCAGCATCGGTTCCTGTCATGAACGCCTGGCAGTTCAGTTCCTCCAGGATGGAAAACAGCGCCGTGCGGCGCCGGCTGTCGAGATGCGCGGCGATCTCGTCGAGCAGCAGGATCGGTGTCATGCCCGACATTTCGCCGGTCAGCCTTGCATGCGACAGCACGATGCCGACCAGCAGCGCCTTTTGCTCGCCTGTCGAGCAAAGCTCGGCCGGCATCGCCTTGGGGCGGTGCCGAACCATCAGGTCCGAACGATGCGGGCCATCGAGCGTGCGCCCGGCGGCGCGGTCGCGCTCACGGCCGTCGGCAAGCGTCCGGCGGAAGCGTTCCTCGACATCGACTGCCGGCGCGACGGCAATCTCGGCTTCCAGATCGCCCGAAAGGCCGATGTCGGCCTGCGGAAACGGTCCTGTGTCGGGCAGCCTGTCGATCATGGCGGCGAGAAGACGCACCATCTCGGCCCGCGCGGCGGCGATCGCCACACCGGTTTCGGCCATCTGCGTCTCGATAGCGTCGAACCAGCGGTCGTCTCGAGAGCCTTCAGTAAGCAAGCGGTTACGGCCACGCATCGCCTTCTCGTAGTCGATCGCACGTTGCCCGTGGCCGGGATCGATCGCCAGCACCAGCCGGTCGAGAAAGCGCCGGCGATCCGCGGCCGGCCCGGTGAACAACGCGTCCATGGCCGGCGTCAGCCACACCACGCGCAGCCATTCCAGCATGTCCTCGGCCGAACGCGCCGGAGCTCCATTGATGCGCACCCGCCTGCCGCCTTCGCCGGCGGTGTCGCCGCCGGAAATGCCTGTTCCGATCTCGACTTGGCCGTCAGGTCCGTCGAGCCGGGCATGCAATGCAAAGCCGCCGTCGCCGCCCTCGCGTGCGACATCCGCGTAAGGGGCGCGGCGCAAGCCACGCCCTGGTGTCAAAAAGGAGATCGCTTCGAGGAGATTGGTCTTGCCGGCGCCGTTGTCGCCGGAAAAAACCACGGCACCTGGCGCCAGATCGATCGTCAGCGCCGCATAGTTGCGGAAATTAGTAAGTGTTAGCTTACTTATATGGTTCTGTCCCGGCAACCGCTATCCGCCTATAGAGCGCTCCATCGTTTCACAGAAACGCAGAACCGCTCTATCTCTTTGTTTTGACGCAATTCCGGACGGAAAACCGCTTCACACTTTTCCTGGAATTGCTCTAGGAGTTGCCGTAAATATCGCGCTTGCCGCCGTTCACAACAGGACCGAAGTGCTGACACCGCGCCGCTACACCCGCATCGGCATCAACACATAAAGCGCGGTCTCGTCGGCCATGTCGTGGATCAGTGTCGGCGAACCGGCATCCGCCAGCATGAACTTGGCCTCCGTGCCGGTCAGCTGCGCGGCAACGTCGAGCAGGTACTTGGCGTTGAAGCCGATCTCGATCGGATCGGATGAATAGTCGGCGGACAGTTCTTCGGTGGCGCTGCCTGAATCCGGATTGTTGACCGCAAGCGTCACCTGACCCTCGCTGATCGACAGCTTCACCGCGCGGCCGCGTTCGGAAGAGATGGTCGAGACACGATCGACGGCGGCGGCAAAGCTCTGGCGGTCGATGATCAGCTTCTTGTCGTTGCCGGTCGGAATGACCCGCTGATAGTCGGGGAAGGTGCCGTCGATCAGCTTCGAGGTCAAAACCACGCTGCCGATGGTGAAGCGGATTTTGGTGTCCGACAGTTCGGTGGTGACCGCGACATCCGGATCGTCGACGAGCTTCTGCAGCTCGCTCACCGTCTTGCGCGGAATGATGATGCCCGGCATGCCTTCGGAACCCGCTGGCGCATCGATCTCGGCGCGCGCCAGGCGGTGGCCGTCGGTCGCCACCGAGCGCAGCTTCAGCTTGCCGCCGACCTCATGCGTGTGCAGGTAGATGCCGTTCAGGTAATAGCGCGTCTCCTCGGTGGAGATGGCGAATTGGGTCTTCTCGATCAGGCCTTTCAGGGCAACCGAGTCGAGACGGAAGATATGCGAGAAGGATCCGGCCGAGAGCTCCGGGAAGTCGGATTGCGGCAGACACTGAAGGCGGAAGCTCGAGCGGCCAGACGTCACCGTCATGGCGTTGCCGTCCTCGTCCGTCTTCAGCATCACCTCGGCGCCATCGGCAAGCTTGCGCACGATGTCGTAGAGCAGATGTGCCGGGACTGTCGTCGCCCCGCCGCGCTCCACCTTGGCGGGCGTCGCTTCGGTCACCTCGAGGTCGAGATCGGTCGCCTTCATTTCAAGGCTGGCGCCTTCGGCGCTGAGCAGCACGTTGGACAGGATCGGTATGGTGTTTCGCCGCTCGACCACACGATGGACGTGGTTGAGCGACTTCAGGAGATTTGACCGTTCCAGGATAACACGCATGACGAAACAGGCTCGCTTGAATGAATGACGGGTCACCAGTGAGCGGCGTCCCGCGAAAGGTCTGAACAGGCTCAGAATCTGCGTAAACTGACAGGAAAAAACCAGCAAACGCAAGCCCGCGCCACCGGTTCAGGCCGGCTAGGCGGGCTTTCTGGGGATAACGCGCCCGAAGTCCGCGAGCCAGTGTCGTAAAACCGAAATCCAGATCGCTTCCAGGCGGCGCCACGAGCCCGATCCAGGCCCAGCGCCGCACTGGCAAGCCATTGAATTCCGGTATTGTTCTGGCTCTGCCATCCCCGGAGGATCAGGCCTGGTCGTTGATCAACCGCCTCAGAAGCTCAAGTTCCTGCGCCAGCGTGTTGTCGTTGCCGGAAAGGTCCTCGATCTTGCGCACGGCATGCAGCACCGTGGTGTGATCGCGGCCGCCGAAACGCCGTCCTATCTCAGGCAGCGAGCGCGGCGTCATCACCTTCGACAGGTACATGGCGACCTGCCGCGGCTTGACGATGGTGCGCGTGCGCCGGTTGGACAGCAATTCGGTCTTCGACACATTGTAGTGACGCGCCACGATGCGCTGGATGTCCTCAATACGGACACGCTTCGGCTCGCCGGTGCGATAGATGTGGCCGAGGATTTCGTCGATCCGGTCGATGGTGATCTGCGGCTCGAAGGATTGACGGAACAAAAGCTGATTGAAGGCGCCTTCCAGCTCGCGTCCGCTACCGGTCACGGTGCGGGCGACGTGATTGAGGATCTCCTCCGAAATGTCGAGCGACGCGTCGTCGCTCCTGGCCGTGGCAAGGCGCAATTTGAGCATGCCGAGGCGCATGGCGAAATCGGGCGCCGACATTTCAAGCGCGACACCGCCATTGAGGCGCGAACGGACCCGCGGTTCGAGCGATTCCAGTTCCGATGGCGGCCGGTCGGCGGCGACGACGACCTGCTTGGCGCTGTCGAGCAGCATGTTGATGAGGTGGCAGAATTCGTGCTGGATCGACTTGCCCTGCAGAAACTGCATGTCGTCGATGATGAGCAGGTCGATGTCGCGCAGCTGTTCCTTGAGCGTCAGCGCGTTGTTGTCGCGGATCGCGGTGGCAAAGCGCCACATGAAATACTCGGCCGTGAGATAGACGACGCGCGACTTGGGGTTCTGCTTCAGCGATTCCGCGGCGATGGCCTGCAGCAAATGTGTCTTGCCGAGCCCGACGGTTGCGTGAAGGAAAAGCGGATTGAAGCGCACCGCGCTCGATTGCGATTCCGCCACTGCCTTGGCGGCGGCGAAGGCCACCCGGTTCGACGGTCCCTCGATGAAGGAGCCGAACGTGTAGCGCGGATCGAGCGGTGATCCCAAAACGTTGTGGCGGAATTCGCTCTCGATCGGTGTGCCCGGACGCGGAGCCGGTGCGCGCTCCACCCGGCTGGGGCTGACTGTGCCGGCGGCAAGCGCCGTCTGCGTCTGCCGTGTCACCTTGCTGCGTGCTGGCGTTACCTCTGGCTCGGCCTGGCTGCGTCCCTGACGGGTTGCCGTGCGCACGACGATGTCGATCTTGAGGAGATCGGGATCCTCCTGCTTCCACAACTCGGAGATGAGGTCGAGATAGTGGCCGTTGATCCATGAGCGCAGGAAGGCGGTAGGCACCGAGATGCGGACAATGCCCTTGGAAGCCTCGGCGACCTTCATGCGGCCAAACCAGCTCGAATAGACTTCGGTTCCCAGGCGCGCCTTCAACTGGGTCTTGACCCGGTCGAATTTCTGTTCCGCGTCGCTGGACACCGCCATGTCGTTTGCTCCGATCAAAGTTCCAGGAAATGGGAGGTCGCCCGTAAGCTCCCTTTCGATGCCGCTCTGCATGATCTTTTCCTTGTCCTTCCGTACCTGTTTTCCACCGGGGATGCGCCTCCTGCATCCGGTTCCGGCGACCTAACTCTTTGCTACGATGTCCGCTGCCGCCGCCGGCAGATGAACGTCGCCCATTATCCGTGGGAACCGGTGCCGGCCCATGGAAGCCAGTCCGCGTTGGGTATGTCAGGGCAATACAACACCGTCCGGCGAAAGTGCGCCGGCGCGCCGTCTACCTGCCATGTCTAGTTACGCCAGTCCCCTACCGTATCGAAAAAGACAAACCAAACCCGTCCGCGGACTTGATCCGCGTTGCAAATCCCGCCAATTTAAGCTGGCCGATTCAGGCTTGGGTTAAGAGCCAGAGCCCGTCCCTTTCGATAGATCGACACTACCGAAATCGCTGTGGATAGGGCAAGGCCACGTCTAACGGATTTTTAAGGAATCTGGTTACTGGAGGTGGGTTCGAGTGGCGTGCCGCAACGGCACAATTTAACAAAGCCATTGTGATTCAAACCCTTTTCCGGTGAATATGAAAAACCGGACGCCGACAGAAATATTCTGAAATAATTCGCTTGACAGCGACTTGTCCCCGATCGGGTCCGACCGGTGTGGACAAGCTGTGGATCACCATCTGTAAGTGTCTGAAAAATATAATCTATTTCTGACAATCAAGAATCTTTAGGTCGGCCGTTTCAAGCATGCCGATCAACAGCAGGCATGCATATGTCGGCAAACTATTCCTAAATGTGAAATCCCGCATAAGACGGCGTTTCCGGACATTCTTTTTAAGTGCTTGCCGGCAAACGAAAAAACCCGGCACAAGCGGCCGGGTTCCAAGAACGTCAGTCTAGGCAAGTAATGTCAGGCCGACAGTACCTTGACCCGCTGAGCCAGTCGCGACACCTTGCGGGACGCCGTATTCTTGTGGATTACGCCCTTGGTCGCGGCACGCATCAATTCCGGCTCCGCGATCTTGAAGGCAGCCTGTGCGGCAGCCTTGTCACCGGAGGCAAGCGCCTCTTCGACCTGGCGGATATAGGTGCGGACGCGCGAGCGGCGATTCTTGTTGACCGCTGCGCGGCGGACGATCTTGCGCGTTGCCTTTTTGGCCGAGGATGTATTGGCCATGATGCCTCTCTTCTGATCTGGTCGGCGCATGCGGGATGCCGCAGGGCGCAAAAAACAAAACGGGCAGCCACGGGGCCGCCTCGGTTGGTGCGGCTTATAGTTCAGCTTTTCCGGCGCGTCAACGCTGCCTGGCCTTCTTTTTGGCGGCCAACAGTCATCTTCTTCGCAGCCAAGGTATTGGCGTCAGCGGTTGGTGAAATTCGGCTTCCGCTTCTCGGCAAAGGCCGCCATGCCTTCCTTCTGATCGTCCAATGCAAACAGCGAGTGAAACAGCCGGCGCTCGAACCGCAACCCCTCGGCAAGCGTCGTCTCGAAGGCGCGGTTGACAGCCTCCTTTGCCATCATCACCGATGGTAGCGAGAATGCGGCGATCTTGGCCGCGGCCTTCAGCGCCTCCTCGACAAGTTCGCCGGCGGGCACGACCCGCGACACCAGGCCAGAACGCTCGGCCTCGGCGGCATCCATCATCCGCCCGGTCAGGCACATGTCCATCGCCTTCGACTTGCCGACGAAGCGGGTCAGCCTTTGTGACCCGCCCATGCCTGGAATGACGCCGAGCGTGATTTCGGGCTGGCCGAACTTGGCCGTATCGGCGGCGATGATGAAATCGCACATCATCGCCAGTTCGCAGCCGCCGCCGAGTGCATAGCCCGCCACCGCCGCGATAATTGGCTTTCGCGCCCGCGTAAGCTCTTCCCAGCCGACGAAGAAGTCTTGGGCGTAGGCGTCCGCGTAGGAGATGGACTGCATCTCCTTGATATCGGCGCCGGCGGCGAAAGCCTTTTCAGAACCGGTGATGACCATGGCGCCGATACCGGCATCGGCGCTGAAACCGGTCACGGCCGCCACCACTTCGGTCAGGATCTGGGAGTTGAGCGCGTTGAGTGCCTGCGGCCTGTTCAGCGTGATCAGCCCGACCTTGCCGTGCGTCTCGGTGATGATCGTCTCATAGGTCATGGCTGCTTCTCCTTGCTCACGCTCGTCTGGAGCGGTTCATCGTTTCACGCAAACGCAGAACCGCTCCATCTCCCTGTCTTGACGCAATTCCGAATGGAAAACAGTTTCACACTTGGAATTGCTCTAACTCATCGCTGACACGTCCGGCAATAAAAGGTCGATCGGCCGCTCTGCACGACACGTTCGATGTGGCCGCCGCAGCTGGGCTTGGAGCAGGCCTCGCCTTCGCGGTCGTAGACGGCGAAGGCGTGCTGGAAATAGCCCAGCGACCCATCGGTCTGCATATAGTCCCGCAGTGAGGAACCGCCGGCTGCGATCGCATCCGATATCACCGAACGAATGGCTTGCACGAGGTGTTCGCTTTGGGCCTGGGCTTTCTTTCCGGGCTTGGCGATCGTGCCCGCCTCGCGCAGCGGCGACAGGCCGGCGCGCCACAGCGCCTCCGACACATAGATGTTGCCGAGCCCGGCGATCAGCCTCTGGTCGAGGAGCGCTGCCTTCAGCGGTGATCGCCGCCCTTTCATCAATGAGGCAAGCAGCGCGCCGTCCAATGTGTTGCCCGTAGGCTCAACGCCGAGTCCGGCCAGCATCGGATGGACGTCCGGCCCTTCGGCAAACAACATGAAGCCGAAGCGGCGCGGATCATTGAAGATCACGCGGGATCGGGCGCCTGCCGGAGACACGATATGGAAGACGACGTGATCGTGATTGGAGCTCTTCGAGCGCTCGTGCCGGAAGATGCCGGGCATGTCGCTGCCATCGGCCGTCTCGATGCGGAATGAGCCCGACATGCCGAGATGGCAGATCAGCACGGGGCCGCCTTCCAGGTCCATCGTCAGATACTTGGCCCGGCGGCCGAGTGCCGTGATCGTCTTGCCCGTCAGTCGCTGCGCGAATTTCTCGGGAAATGGAAAGCGCAGATCCGGTCGGCGCGCCTCGACGCGGGCGAAGGTGGCGCCTTCCAGAACCGGCTGAAGTCCGCGCCGGACGGTTTCGACCTCCGGCAATTCAGGCATGACCGCCGATCGCCGTATAGAAAGAAGCGCCGTAGCGTCCGGGCGCCAGCCCGAGATGCTCGGCCACGGTCTCGCCGATGTCGGCGAATGTCGTTCTCAGTCCGATGTCGCCGCCCTTGAGACCCGGTCCAGTGCCGATCACCGGAATGCGCTCGCGCGTGTGATCGGTCCCGCCCCAGGTAGGGTCGTTGCCGTGGTCGGCCGTCAGGATGAGAAGATCGCCCTGCCGCAGCCTCGCAAATGCCTCCGGCAGCCGCAGGTCGAAGGCCTCGAGCGCTGCAGCATAGCCCGCGACATCGCGGCGGTGACCGAATTCGGTGTCGAAGTCGACGAAATTGGCGAAGACGAGATCACCGTCGCCGGTATCATCCATCGCACCCAGGGCCTCGTCGAACATCGCCATATTGCCTGCCGCCTTGCGCACTTGCGAAATTCCGCGATGGGCGAAGATGTCGCCGATCTTGCCGACGGCGATGACACGGCTGCCACGCGCCGTCAGCCGGTCGAGCAGGGTCGGTTCCGGCGGGGGCACGGCGTAGTCATGACGGTTGTATGTCCGCTCGAAAGTGGCGGTGGTTTCGCCGACGAACGGCCGCGCGATCACCCGTCCGATCCTCAGCGGGTCAACCAGCCTGCGCACCACCTGGCAGAATTCATAAAGCCGATCGAGGCCGAAATGAACTTCATGCGCGGCGATTTGCAGGACCGAGTCGACCGACGTGTAGCAGATCGGCTTGCCGGTCCGGATGTGCTCCTCGCCGAAGCGCTCGATGATCTCGGTGCCCGGCGCATGGCAATTGCCGAGAATGCCCGGCACTTTGCCTTCGCGGATGATCGCCTCGGTCAGTTCGGCCGGAAAGGCGGGAATCCTATCCGGGAAATAGCCCCAGTCGAGGCGCATCGGCAGGCCGGCGATTTCCCAATGGCCCGACGGCGTGTCCTTGCCGCTCGAAACCTCCTGTGCGGCGCCGTGGAAGGCAGTGGCGAGCAGATCCGTCCCGCTGCTGGCAAAGCCCAGCCCCGTTGCGGTTTCGGCGGCCTTGCCAAGCCCGAGCGAGGCCATATGGGGGACAAACAGCGGTCCACTGCGAAGCCCTTCGCGATCCGCGCGCCCCTCTGCACAGGCTTCTGCGATGTGCGCTAATGTGTTGGCGCCGGCGTCGCCGTAGCGGTCGGCGTCGGCCGCTCCACCGATGCCGAAGGAGTCCAGGACGAAGAGGAAAGCGCGCGTCATCGAGTTGTTGCCAGTTTGACCGACCAGACATAGGGTTCCGCGACTTCATTGGCAATTCGGAAACCAAACGGCAACGGCTTGGCGTGATAGTCTGGTGCATGTCGCCCAAAAGTGCGCAGCGGTTTTGGGATAACGACATGCACAAATGCCCCGCGCATGGGCATGGATCGAGGACAACAGACCGTGGTTCCTGTCATGAGAGTTGCGCTGAAGACTTATGCCGCTCTCCTGCTGGCGCAGGTCGGGCTCTGGTCCAATCCGGCGCATGCCGACTGGCGCGATGATATCGGCACGTTTCGCATCGGCATCGTTGCCGATCCAGGCGCCGGCAACTCCGTCCCGGGGCTGGCTGTGTTGACCGACGCCTACACCAAGGCCTTGGGCATGAAGGTCGAGTTTGTCGTTGCCCGCAACTATGCCGCGCTGATCGAGGCGCAGGCCAATGCCCGCATCGAATACGCGATCTATTCGGCCACCGCATATGCGACGGCCTCGCAGCGCTGCTTATGTATCGAGCCGCTTGTCGCTCCGGTCGATTCAGACGGCTCGATCGGCATCCGCTCCGTTCTGCTGACGCGGGACGGCAAGCTGCCCGGCCTTGCGGCGATGGACAGCCATCGTATCGCCATGGCGCCTTCGGACAGCGTCGGCGGTTCTCTCTTGCCATTGGCGGCGTTGGCGGCGGAAGGCCGCAAGATCGCGGAAGATGCGCCGTTTCTGGTCCATGCCGATTCGGCCGCGGCGGCCGAGACGATGCTGGTCGACGGCGGGGCCGATGGCCTGTTCGGCTGGGTGACGGCCGCTGCCGACGGCCCGCGAGAACCGTCGGGCACGCAGGCGAGGTTGGAGGCGGCAGGGCTCTCGGTGACGTCGCTTCGTGTCGTGTGGACGTCGGGTCTGCTGAGATATGGTCCGCACGCGGTCCGCAGCGATCTCGACCCCGAAGCCAAGCGCCGGCTCACCGTGTTCCTCACCAACCTCAAGTCGACGACGCCCGATATCTACGACCTTCTGGAGTCGAAGCATCCCGGCGGCTTCGCCACCGTGGCGCCAAAAGACTACGAGATGGCCGCTGCTATCGTGCGCTTCGTTTCGGACCGTGGACAGCAGCAGTAGCTGGAGCGGCCTTGCGCCGCGCCTGACTGCCTCTGTTCAACAGTCGCTGCAAGGGATTGCCACGCTTCTGCGGGGGCGCAGAAAATAGGTTTCGCCCATATTTATGTTGCTGAAAGCCGAGGTCAGCCCAAGCTTCTGTTGACTGCTCGCGCTCCATGCGATGACCGGCGTATAGCCGAGATTGCTTTCGACGCGGATGAGAAAAGTGTTGGCGACTCTGAGCGCCGCCGGGACTGTTGTCGCGGTGGTGGCGGCGGCGCCACGGCTGGCGACGCCGGCTACCAATTTGCGTGACCACACCACCAGTGCCTGTGTCCCATCGGCCGAGACCTGGATTGCCGTGATGGTGATGGTCGGGTTTGAGCGATTGTAGGGTTGAAGGGTGACGCTGCCGATCTGCATGATGGCGTCGACATCCGCTTTGAGGACGCTTGTCTGCTGGGTGACGAGATCGGCCACCATGCTGCCGATACGACTGACCTTCTTGCTGGTCTCGATGGCTTGGGACGCTTCCATTGTGAGGAAATACATGATCAGCAGAATTGGCATGATCAAAGCGAATTCGACTGCTGCGATGCCGCGGCGATCCGACCAGAATCGACTTGCTTTGCGCCAAACTCCCGTAATCATAAGATGTGCCCCCGCACGCGTCATGCTCATTGCCCTTTTCTTATACTGCTCGTGCATTCCGCTCAGTTGTCGAACGGCTCGTTCTGCCAGGTCACCGATGCGAAATGCAGGGTCTTGTTGCCGCCCATCGATTTGGCCAGCAGGTCGGTCATGATCGGCCATTTGTAAAAGACCCGCAGCATGTTCCTCGACTCCGCCGCACCCGCCGTAGTGGAAAAGGGCACTTCGGTGGTGCCGTTCGTCAACTGGACATCGTTGTTCTTGATCTTGAAGCCGGCCGCCGCCGCGTCTGCGAATGCCGTGTATTGGCGAAGATCCACCATCAACTGAAGCTTGCAGTCCTGGGCGACGATGATCTGCAGTTTGTTGCAGATCGTGGTCTTCAACCCGTCTTCAGTGACGGTGGCCGCCTTTAACTGGCCGGTGCGCAACTGGCGCGCGACATCGTCGGTGATGTTGGCCATCACCTCCTGCGCGGCAAATGAAATGCAACTTTCCAGAATGGCGAAGACAAGCAGCGCGAAGGGGACTGAAAGGATCGCGAATTCGATTGCCGTGGCGCCGCGCCGGTCACGAAGGAAGCGGGCGAAAAACCTTCGGCGTCCCGCTCTGTGGTCGCCTGTGCAGCCGAATTCCGTGCTCATGTCCGATCCTGCCGATCTCTATGCGGTCTCGGAAGGAGCATTAGCGCAAACCAATTGAGGTCCGGTTTGGATGATCGTTAAAGTCGGCGCAGGCCTCTTAACCAGCCGATAACCGGAACGGCAGCCGATCACGCCACCTATCGGCTGACGCTCATCTCCGCTTCGGAAGACTTCTCCGCTTCGCTCTTGTAGGAGCTTTCGCAATAGGGCGTGCAGGACATCGTCTGGATTTCGGCACGCCGATAGATGCGCACCGACGAAGCAGCCTGCCGCACGACGGTAACCTGCTCATCGACGATGGGACTGCCGTCGGTATCGAGCACGACCAGATTGGTGACGCCGAAGCCTTTGCCGGTGAGCACGATCGTCGAGGCGTCCTGCACCGAAGCGTCGGCGATTGCCGGGTTGCCGACCACGATGGTGTCTGCCGGACGCGACAGTTTGACGATCTTGGCCTGGTTCATCGTGACCTCGATGCCGGCGCCGGCCATGGCGGGAGCCGCGAAGCTCGAGACGGCAAGAAGCGCGGCAATCAGGATTGACGATCTCGGCTGGGCCATTGAGGCGCTCCACGCAGGCGGACTGATCAACGGAACATGAACGAGATTGGTGAACCAACGGTTAAGCATGCGATGTTGCCAATCGTGTATTGGCCGGCAGCCACCCGCGAGGCGCGGTCCGGTCGGGTCGCAAGCCTGCCAAACCCGGAACTGGAAGGCGCGGCGGTACATTAGCCCGAAGTTAACCACGCAATATGTTCGAACCGGGAAAGGAATCGGTAAGGCTGTTTCTTAAGCCGATCGAAAGAGCTTCTCCCTAGATTGGCAGTATCCGATCAACCATCACAGAAGTTGACGGAAGTGCTGTAACACGTGGAGTAGGAGCTCTCGAATGTCTAATCTCATCGCACGTTTTGTGAAGGACGAATCCGGCGCGACCGCTATCGAATATGGTCTGATCGCCGCTCTCATCGCGCTCGCCATCATCACTGGCGCCGGCACGCTCGGCAATGCGCTGAACGCCAAGTTCACCAACATCGGCACCACCCTGAACGGCACGCCGAGCGGCAGCTGATCGGCTTATCGCCGAGCACTTGCATTACATTTCTGGAAAAGGGCCGCCGCGTGGCGGCCCTTTTTCTATGCCGCTGCCAATATAGGTCGTCTTTTCGTTCCTGGCCTCATCAATCGTTAATCGAACATACTTAGATTGAGCCCCGTGAAATCGGACAATAGGCATGGCGCCGATGCTTGAAGCCCTGATCTTCGTCGTCTTTCCGTTCTGCATGCTGTTTGCCGCGATCTCCGACATGCTGTCGATGACGATCGCCAACCGCGTGCCGGTGCTGCTCGTCGTTGTCTTCGCGCTGGTCGCGCCCCTTACAGGCATGGACTGGGCGGCCTATGGCGGACACTTCGCCGCCGGCGCCCTGGTTCTGGCCGTGACGTTCGGCCTGTTTGCAATGGGCGGCATGGGCGGCGGCGACGCCAAGCTTCTGGCCGCAACCGCGATGTGGATGGGCCTCAATGTCAATCTCGTGGAGTATCTTGTCGCCTCGACAATCATCGGCGGCCTGCTGACGCTCGGGATCATCCTCTACCGGAAGTCGATGCTTGCGGCCGTTACCGGCCAAAATCCGTTTCTGCGCCATTTCGCCGACGAGGCAAAAGGCGTTCCCTACGGCGTCGCGCTCGGCCTTGGCGGGTTGCTGACCTATCCGGACTCGCCTTTGATGATATGGGCGCTGGCCAGGCTGGCGGCCTGACCACGATATTATTTTATTGTCTGTCAGCATTGCCGAAACCCCGTTCTCAACAGGGCCGGCCCGGCCATTTTGGTCGTGCTGGCCACATTCCGGCTAATTTATGTAAACCTTAAATTAATCACGATCGTAAGCATTACATTAACCTTGTTTTGACGATTGCCGCTGCAAAGTCCGGCTTGGCTACGTGGTTTGCCAGGGCAAGGGTTCGGACAGATGCCAGCATCGCGATTGATAATTCTGAGCGTGGCGGTGGCCGCGGCGGGTGGCGCTGGCTATGTCGCGAAGAACATGGTGGCACCGCCGCCCCAGGTCGTCGTCGATTCCGGTCCCCAGGCCCCGGCGGTGGCACTCCAGGATGTGCTTGTGCTTTCGGGCGACGTTCCGATGGGCAATCCGATCCAAAACAACATCGCCTGGCAATCCTGGCCCGCCGACGGCGTCAACGCGAATTTCATCACCCGCACCGCCGAGCCCGAGGCACTGGACAAGCTGAAGGGTTCCATTGCCCGTGTGGCGATGTATGCCGGAGAACCCCTGCGGCGCTCCAAGCTGATCGGCGAGGGTCAGAGCTTCATGTCGTCGATCCTGCCTTCCGGCATGCGGGCGGTCGCCACGGCCATCTCGGCCGATACGTCGGCCGGCGGCTTCATTCTTCCCAACGATTTCGTCGATGTCATCATGACCCGCAGGGCCGATGCCGCCAGCGGCTCCGCCGGCTTCAACACCGAGACCATCCTCAAGAACATCCGCGTCCTCGCCATCGACCAGACCATTCAGGAGGACGAGGAAGGCAAGAAGACCAGGGTGGGCCAGACCGCCACGCTGGAACTGACGCCCAAGCAGGCGGAGATCATCACCGTCGCCCAGCAGATGGCGGATCGCCTGACCCTGGCGCTGCGGGCGGTCGCGGACACGCAGGAAAAGAATGTGGGTGAGGCCGACTATCTCGTTTCCGGCAATGGCCGCAGGGGAACGGTGAGGTTGATCAAGTCGGGCGAAGTTTCCGAAGTGGGAGCAAGGAAATGAAGCTAGGTGGCAAACTGCCGGCAATCGTAGCCGCGGCATTCGGCCTGCTGCTCGTCGGAGCGAACGTGCAAGGCAGCGTCGTCGAGGCAAAGAACGCGCAGGTCACGGCATCGACGGCCACCCAGCGCGTCAAGCTCGGCCTCAACAAGTCGGTGGTCATCGACCTGCCGAGCGATGCCTACGACATTCTCGTCGCCAACCCGGCGGTTGCCGATGCGGTGACCCGCACCGCGCGGCGCATCTATCTGTTCGGCAAGGCGGTCGGCGAGACGAACATCTTTGTCTTCGGCCCCAATGGCGAGCAGATCGTCAGTCTTGATCTGGCCGTCGAACGCGACGTTGCTGGCCTGGAGGATTATATCAGGCGCTTCCTGCCGACGTCGGCCATCAAGGTGGAGCTGCTGAACGACAACGTCGTCTTGACCGGAACGGTCGACACGCCGCTGGATGCAAAGCGCGCCGAACAGTTGGCGAACATGTTCGTGTCGGGTGGTGAAGCAACGACGGGACAATATTCGCAGACGGCGGCCGGCGGTTCGGCCCAGAGCGGTGTCGACATCAACAATCCGGATCAGGAGCGGCGCACTAGCCAGATCGTCAACCTGATCCAGATCATTGGCGACGACCAGGTCACGCTGAAGGTCACGGTCGCCGAAGTCAGCCGCTCGGTGATGAAGCAGCTCGGCGTCAACATGGTCGGCAGCGGCAGCTCCAACGGCATTTCCTACAGCGCGGCGAGTTCACCTGCTTTCGGGTTGGGCAAGCCGATTTCGCAGACAACCGATTTGTTGCTGGGAGACGGGATCGGAAACGGCCTCCAAGCCTACATCAATGCCATGGAACAGAGCGGCGTGATGAAGACGCTGGCTGAGCCGACCCTTACCGCCGTGTCGGGCGAGAAGGCAACATTCAAGGTCGGCGGCGAGTACAATCTGGTCACCGGCCGCTCAAGCAACGTGTCGGACGACAACCAGACCGGCCTGACCACATACTCGTTTGAAAAGCTCGAATACGGCATTGGCCTCGAGTTCCAACCGGTTGTGTTATCGGCGGGGCGCATAAGCCTCAAGGTCAGGACGTCTGTTTCGGAGCCGACCACGGATGGTGCGCCGACTCTCGAAGGTGGGGGTAGCAGCAAAACTATAAATCAACCCGGCATGACAATCCTGTCGATCCGCAAGAGGCTTGCCGATACCACCGTGGAACTGCCTTCGGGCGGGTCGATGATGATCGCCGGTCTTGTTCGCGACGACGTTCGCCAGGCCATCTCGGGCCTGCCTGGCCTGGCCAAGATCCCGGTGCTCGGTTCGCTCTTCCGCAGCAGGGACTTCGTCCGCAACGAGACCGAGCTCGTCATCATTATCACGCCCTATCTGGTGAAGCCGGTTGCGCGCAACGACCTTGCCAAGCCGGACGACAATTTCAACGCCGCCAGCGATGGCGCCGGCATGTTCCTTGGCCGCGTCAATCGCGTCTACGGCACCATGCAGACCGACAAGCCCAACGGCCGTTATCACGGCGTTGTCGGCTTCATCTACAAGTGAGCGGGGAAGCGGACATGTCTCAGTCAGCATTGAAGGCAAGGACCATCGCTACGACGATGCGTTTTGGCCGCTCGCGGGTCTGCCGGCGGTTCGTTCCTGTCCTGGCAGTTGCGGTGGCGGCGCTGCTCGCCGGCTGCGCCCAGCGCGACAGCATCACGGTCGGCGCCATCCCGGACGACTACCGCACCAACCATCCGATCGTGATCGCCGAGAAGAACCAGAAGATCGACCTGCCTGTCGGCGCCGGTGACCGCGGCATGACGGGTTATCAGCGTGACACGCTTCTTGGCTTCCTGGATGGCTATGACAAGAGTGCCGCGCCGACGCTGACGATCCAGGTCCCGAGCGGATCGGCCAACGAGGTCGCCGCCACCGCGGCGGCCCGTGATTTCGCCCGGCTCGCGATCGCCAGCGGCGTCAAGCGCAACCGGCTTGTCGTCACCTCCTATCAGGCTGCCTCCAGCGAGATATCCTCGCCGGTCCGCGTCGCTTATGTTGCGGTGAGGGCGCAGACCGACAAATGCGGACGCTGGCCAGCCGACCTCGTCGACACGTCGGAAAACAAGCACTATGCCGATTTCGGTTGCTCTTATCAGAACAATCTTGCCGCCCAGATGGCCAACCCGTCTGACCTGCTCGGCCCGCGTAAATCTGCCAATATTGATCCGGCAAATCGTAGCCAAGCCATCGATGTTTACCAAAAGAGAGGCATCTCGGACGAGTTCCTCGGCAATTCGGAAGTGACGTACTGAGCCGCCAGTCTCGGATAGAACAGGCCACGGGAAAGAGCATGACGATGAGCAACCTTGCCTACGACGCCCCGGTGGACGGCAGCGATACCTCGCAGCAGGACATCGCCGCGATGCAGGCGTTGCGGCCGATCCCGCGGATCTCGATCCAGGCATTCTGCGAGACCGAGGGTGTTGCCAACCCGGTCGAGCGCGCCGGCGAGGACCGCCGTATGACGAAGGCGCATCTCAAGGTCCATATGGGCGGCGTCCCCACTGCCATCGAATTCTACCAATCGGCGCCGACGCCCAACCTGATCCTGCTGGAATCGCGCAGCGAGCCCAAGCAATTGCTGGAACAACTCGCCCAGCTTTCGGAATATTGCGATCCGACGTCGAAGGTGGTGGTGATCGGCCACTACAATGATGTCGGCCTCTACCGGGAACTCATCCGCAACGGCATTTCGGAATATGTGATCGCTCCGGTCTCGATGGCCGACATCGTCAGCGTGGTGTCGTCGATTTTCATCGATCCGGAAGCCGAGCCGCTCGGCCGCTCGATCGCCTTCGTCGGCGCCAAGGGCGGTGTCGGCTCTTCGACGATCGCCCACAATGTGGCTTGGGCGATGTCTTCCCTGTTCAAATCCGAAGTGGTCGTCGCCGATCTCGATCTGGCTTTCGGCACCGCCAACATCAATTTCGACCAGGATCCGGCGCAAGGCATCGCCGAGGCGGTGTTTTCACCGGAACGCATCGATGAAGTCTATCTCGACCGGCTGCTGACCCAGTGCGCCGAGCATCTGTCGCTGCTGGCAGCTCCTTCGACGCTCGAACGGGTCTATGATTTCGATCCCGAGGCCTTCGTTCAGCTCATCGACACCGCCCAGCGCAGCGTGCCGCTTCTGGTGCTCGACGTCCCCCATGCCTGGACGGGCTGGACCAAGAACACCCTGGTCAAGGCCGACGAGGTCGTCATCACCGCGACACCGGAACTTGCCAATCTGCGCAACACCAAGAACCTCGTCGACATGCTCAAGCGGCTTCGCCCCAATGATCCGCCGCCCAAGCTGATCATCAACCAGGCCGGCGTCCCGAAGCGCCCGGAGATTTCGCCGTCCGATTTCGCCGAGCCGCTCGGCCTGTCGCCGATGTCGGTCATTGCTTTTGATCCGTTGCTGTTCGGCAATGCCGCCAACAACGGACGCATGCTTGGCGAAATGGATGCCAAGAACCCGGTCGTCGCGATGATCAACGAAATGGCGCATGTGCTGACCGGGCGCAGCGAAATCAAGATCAAGAAGAAGGCCGGGCTCGGCAGCCTGCTCGGCAAGCTCTCGCGCAACAAGAAGTGACGCTTCAGCAGTGGAATCGGTAGTCGATCATGTTTGGTAAAAGAGGCAGCGACGACGGCAACCGGTTCACGCCGGAATTTCGCCAGCCAGCACCGGCGCCTGTTGCGCCGCCGGCAGCGGGTTCCATGGACACCGCGGTTCTGACCCGGCCCGCAGCGGCACCTGTCGCGCCGCCGGCGCGCCGTGCGGTCGAGGCACCGCCATTGGCGCCTGAGCCGAAGCGGGCACAGCGCGAAAAGAGCGAAACTTATTACGACACCAAGAGCCAGGTCTTCTCCGCGCTCATCGACACCATCGATCTGTCGCAGCTTTCCAAGCTTGATCCCGAAAGCGCGCGCGAGGAAATCCGCGACATCGTCAACGACATCATCGCGATCAAGAACTTCGCAATGACGATCGCCGAGCAGGAAGAACTGCTCGAGGACATTTGCAACGACGTGCTCGGCTATGGGCCGCTCGAGCCGCTGCTCGCCCGCGACGACATCGCCGACATCATGGTCAACGGCTCCAGGAACGTCTACATCGAAGTCAACGGCAAGGTCGAACAGACCGGTATCCGCTTTCGTGACAACCAGCAGCTCCTCAACATCTGCCAGCGCATCGTCAGCCAGGTTGGCCGCCGCGTCGACGAATCCAGCCCGATCTGCGACGCGCGCCTTCCCGACGGCTCACGCGTCAACGTCATCGCGCCGCCGCTCTCCATCGACGGCGCCACGCTCACCATCCGCAAATTCAAGAAGGACAAGCTGACGCTCGATCAACTGGTCAAGTTCGGCGCCATCTCGCCGCAGGGCGCCGAAGTTCTCAAGATCATCAGCCGTGTTCGCTGCAACATCGTGATCTCGGGCGGTACCGGCTCGGGCAAGACCACGCTGCTCAATTGCCTGACCAACTATATCGACCGCGAGGAGCGCGTCATCACCTGCGAAGACTCGGCCGAGCTGCAATTGCAGCAGCCGCATGTGGTGCGCCTCGAAACCCGCCCGCCCAATCTGGAGGGCGAGGGTGAGGTGACGATGCGCGACCTGGTCAAGAACTGCCTGCGCATGCGCCCCGAGCGCATCATCGTCGGCGAAGTGCGCGGACCCGAAGTGTTCGATCTTCTGCAGGCGATGAACACCGGCCATGACGGCTCGATGGGCACGATCCACTCGAACAGCCCGCGCGAATGCCTCAACCGTATCGAATCCATGATCGCGATGGGCGGCTATTCGCTGCCGCAGAAGACGGTGCGCGAAATCGTCGTCGGCTCCATCGACGTGATCATCCAGGCGGCGCGCCTGCGCGACGGATCGCGCCGCATCACCCACATCACCGAGGTGATCGGGATGGAAGGCGACGTCATCATCACGCAGGATATCGTCCTCTACAACATCAAGGGCGAGGACGCCAACGGCAGGCTGTTGGGTGAGCACGTATCGACCGGCATCGGCCGTCCGCATTTCTGGGAGCGTGCACGCTATTACGGCGAAGAGCAGCGTCTCGCCATTGCGCTCGAGGCGATGGAGAAACGCGCTGACTGACGTACGCTGGGGTGTAAGGGTTCGGGCCAATGTTTGGAATTGACGGCACAGTACTGGCGTTTGTCGTGCTCGCCGGCTTCAGCGCCGGCGCCGTAGCTTATGCATTTCTGTTCACCCGGATCAGCAACGAGAAACAGGTCGGCAAGCGGCTCGAAACGATCAGGACTGCCGAGACGGATCGTTCCGTCGTCAAAGCGTCGCGCGACCGCGTGGCGGAAGCCACCAAGCGGCGCAAATCGGTTCAGGATTCTCTCAACGAACTCGACGCCAAGCAGAAAACCAAGGACAGCCGCGTTAAGAAACCGCCGCTGAAAGCCCAGCTTCGTCAGGCCGGCCTCAAGACCACCATCGAGCGTTTCTATATATATTCCGCAATATGCGGCGTCGTTTTGACGATTGTCGCCTTTGTGGCCGGAGCCCCGCTGATCGCCTTGCCGGGCGTGCTGCTGGCCGGGGGGCTGGGCCTGCCGCGCTGGTTCGTCACGTTTCGCCGCGCCCGCCGGGTCAAGGCGTTCCTCAACGAATTTCCAAACGCGCTCGACATCATCGTGCGCGCGGTCAAATCCGGCCTGCCGCTGAACGACGCCGTGCGCCTGATCGCCAACGAATCGCCCGAACCCGTGAAGGCCGAGTTTCGCCGCATCGTCGATTCACAGCAGATGGGCCTCTCTATCCCCGACGCGACCTTGCGCATGCCCGAAACCATGCCTTGCACCGAGGCAAGCTTCTTCGGCATCGTTATCCAGATTCAATCGCAGGCCGGCGGCAATCTCTCCGAGGCGCTGGGCAATCTTTCGCGCGTGCTTCGCGATCGCAAGAAGATGAAAGCCAAGGTCGCGGCGCTGTCGATGGAAGCGAAGGCGTCCGCCGCGATCATCGGTGCGCTGCCCTTCATCGTCGCCTTTCTCGTCTACCTGTCGAGCCCGGCCTACCTGATGCCGCTCTTCAACACCAGCGTCGGGAACCTGATCCTTGGTTGCTCTGCGGTCTGGATGTCGATCGGCATCCTGGTGATGCGCAAGATGATGAACTTCGAAGTCTAGGATGCTGGCATGACCGAGCAAGTCATCAAGACCCTGACGGATCCGAGCTTCCTGATCGCGATGCTGGTCGCGATAGCGGTGTTTGCGACCGTCTTCACCTTGCTGCCGGCGTTTGGCGGAAACCAGCTGAAGTCACGCATGAAATCCGTTGCGCTGGAACGCGACGAACTGCGTGCGCAACAGCGCGCCCGGCTTGCGGTCGAGGCCGACCGCCGTCGCAAGGGCTTGCGCGAGGAACAGTCGGTCGGCATGCGCAACATTGTCGACCGGCTGGATCTGAGACGCGCGCTCGCCGATGAAGGCACCTTGCAGAAACTCAAGGTGGCCGGCTTTCGTGGACAGAACCCGCTGACGCGGTTTCTTTTCTTCCGCCTCGTTCTTCCTTTCGTCGGTTTCGCGCTGGCCGCAATCTACATCTTCGTGCTCGGAGGACTGCCCGACAAGCCATTGGTCATCAGGCTGTTCGTCTGCATCCTCGTTGCTTACGGCGGCTTCTACGCGCCAGTCGTCTACGTCAACAACCGCGCCACCAAGCGCAAGCAGTCGATCCAGATGGCATGGCCGGATGGGCTCGATCTGATGCTGATCTGCGTCGAATCGGGCATGTCGGTGGAAGCGGCACTGCGCAAGGTCGCCGACGAGATCGGTGCGCAATCGGTGGCGCTGGCGGAAGAGTTCATCCTCACCAACGCCGAGCTTTCCTACCTGCCGGAGCGCAAGCAGGCCTACGAGAACCTGGCAAGCCGCACCGGCCTGGATTCGGTCAAGTCGGTGTCGCAGGCGCTCGTCCAGGCCGAGCGTTACGGCACGCCGGTGGCGCATGCACTGCGCGTGCTTGCCGCCGAAAGCCGCGACATGCGCATGAATGCGGCCGAGAAGAAGGCCGCCGCCCTGCCGCCAAAGCTCACAGTGCCGATGATCCTGTTTTTCCTGCCGGTGCTCTTCGCCATCATCCTGGGTCCCGCCGGCATTCAGGTCAGCCAGCGCGGTATCTTCGGCGATCATCCGGCGCCGGCAACAAACGCCCAGTAGCGGCAAGGCAAATTCCTGCATTCCCTCAAACGAAGAAGCCGCGCATGCAGCGCGGCTTCTTCGTTGGGCATCGGGATTGTGGTCTCAGTTGGTCGCGGATTTCGGCTTGTCCTGGTCCTTGAGCTGGCTCCAGGCATTCTGCTGGGCCAGCATCTGCCTGAGATAGGCGACGTTTGCCTGCGCCTGTTCGGGCGAGAGCTCCTGCGAGGCGATCTTCTCGGCCTCGTCGAACCGGCCTTGCAGGCCGACGACCAGTGCCAGGTTCTGGCGGACGCGGCTGTCCGCATTCGGCTGCTGCGCGGCCGAGCGCATATAGGTTTCGGCGGTGCGCAGGTCACCTTCCAGCACATACGACATGCCAAGATTGGAGAGCACGGAAGGCTCGTTCGGCTTAAGGTCGAGCGCCTTGCGGTAAAGCTGGCGCGCATCGTCCTTCTGGCCGGTCTGGTCGAGGATGGCCGCTTCGGCCGACACCAGCTTCCAGTCGGGATATTCCGGTGTTTGAGCGCGGCGCACGGCGTCGAGTGCCGCCTCGAACTGGCCATTGGCGGCCAGCGCCTTGCCGTAGGAGGCAAGAACGTCACGATCCTTGGGCAAAGCGATGGCG
Source organism: Mesorhizobium sp. M0088 (assembly GCF_040322895.1). NCBI lineage: Bacteria > Pseudomonadati > Pseudomonadota > Alphaproteobacteria > Hyphomicrobiales > Phyllobacteriaceae > Mesorhizobium > Mesorhizobium sp. M0088. Next base: position 35,670 of record NZ_JAMYUI010000001.1, on the reverse strand, counting down.
AGCTTGCGCATCACGGCCAGCGACTGATCGGCGTCGCCATCCATCTGCAATGCCGCCGCATAATTCGTCGCGATCCGCTTGTCGTTGGGGTTCTTCGCGTAGGATTGGCCGAGTGCGCCGGTGGCATTGTGCAGTTCCCCGGCCGACATGCTTTCCAGCGGTTTGCCGCTGGTGCGTGCGATAGAGCCGGTGGAGAGCTTGTCGGTTCCGCAGCCGGCGACGCCGGCCGCCAGCGCCAGCACAAGGGCCGTGGTGATGAGCCGTTTTCCCCTGGCATTGATCCTGCGGTTGGTCGGCATGGCCACCTAAGCCTCCATTCATGCGCGGCCATTGCGTGGCCGTCTTCCCTCCCGCAGAAATATTCTGTTAACCCTAACGGACGGTTAAGAACGGCGACTCACACGGAGAACATCGCATGCCTGTCGAACTCGTCGGGAAGACATTGCCGGGCGCGCTGCCGGTCCATCTGGTCGCCAGGGACGGTCTGGACGCGGCCGGCCTTGCGCCGGCCGCTGTCGCCTGGGCCAGGGCCAACGGCTTTTCCGGCGAGGCAGGCAGGACGCTGGTCGTGCCCGGCGAAAACGGGGCGCTCGGCGGCGCCTTGTTTGGTATCGGCGATGGCGAAGGCGCGCTCGCCTTTGGCGCGCTGTCGAAAGCCTTGCCGGAAGGCGACTGGCATTTCGCCTCGGCGCCGGCCGAGCCGGACCTCGCGGCGACCGCGCTGCTGCTCGGCGGCTATGTCTTCACCCGTTACGGCAAGAAGTCAGGCAGGGCGCTGCGCTTCGGCCTGCCGGCAGGCGTCGATGCCGGGCGCGTTCGCCGCATTGCGGATGGCGTCTTCCTGACACGCGATCTGGTCAACACGCCGACCAGCGATATGGGTCCGGAAGATTTGGAGCAGGCGGTGCGGGCCCTGGCCGCCAGGCACAAGGCCGAAGTCTCGGTGGTCAAGGGTGACGATCTCCTCGACCGGAATTTCCCGATGATCCATGCTGTCGGCCGTGCGTCGGCCGGCGCGCCGCGCCTGATCGATATGCGATGGGGGCAGCAAGGGGCGCCGAAGGTGACCCTGGTCGGCAAGGGCGTCTGCTTCGACACGGGCGGTCTCGACATCAAGCTATCGTCCGGCATGCTGTTGATGAAAAAGGACATGGGCGGTGCTGCCAATGTCCTTGGCCTTGCCTCGATGATCATGGCTGCCGGGCTGAATGTGTGGCTGCGCGTGCTCATTCCCGCGGTTGAGAATTCGATTGCCGGCAACGCCTTCCGGCCCGGAGATGTGCTTGCGAGCCGCAAGGGCATCACTGTCGAGATCGGCAATACGGATGCCGAGGGGCGGCTGGTGCTGGCCGATGCGCTGGCGCTGGCCGACGAGGAGGAGCCGCAGCTTCTGGTCGACATGGCGACGCTGACCGGGGCTGCCCGCGTCGCGCTCGGCCCCGATCTGCCGCCGTTCTACACAAGTGATGAAGCGCTGGCATCCGATCTTGCGGCGGCTTCCGTCGCGGCCGAGGACCCTCTGTGGCGCATGCCGCTGTGGCGGCCCTACGATGCAAAACTGTCGTCGAAAATCGCCGACATCAACAATGTCACATCAGACGGTTTCGCCGGCTCGATCACGGCGGCGCTGTTCCTGAAACGCTTCGTCGAAAAGACCGCGGGCTGGGCGCATTTCGATATCTTCGCCTGGAACCCGGCCGATCGCCCGCATGGCCCCGCCGGCGGCGAGGCACAAGGCATCCGCGCCTTAGAGCGGATCATCGCGAAACGCTACGGCTGACGGTTGCAGGCGGAGCCGGCAAAATTGCCTCGACTGAAACGGAACCGAAACAATTTGCCGTCATGCTGGCGCGATGTCGATTGCTATGCGCCCGAGCCAGGCCTTGCGACTGTGGCAGCAAGTGATGCTGTCACAGGTGCGCGACGACGCGCCCGATCTGACCATGCGCCAGACGGCGATCCTGTTCACCATCTATCTCGACCCGCCACCGCACACCATTCGCGGGCTCGCCGCGCGCCTCAATGTCACCAAGCCGGTGATCACCCGCGCCCTCGACACGATGGGCGCTTTGAAACTCGTTTCGCGTCACCGCGATGAACTCGACAAGCGCAATGTGCTGATCAGGCGCACGGTCGAGGGCGCGCTCTTTGTCGAGCGCTTCGGCGATGGTATCATCGCCAAGGCGCTCGAACTGCCGATGTGAGCGCATTACCTTTCAACAGAGTGTTCGATTTGACTGCCAGGGATGCCCGCCTTCACGCTTTTCGCTCCGATCTCGCCGATGCAAGGCTGAAGGGCGAGGTCACCGCCGAGCGCTTCGTCGCCGGCCGGCCGGCGCGGGTCACCGCGTCAGTGGCCGAAATGCGCAAGGCGCCGCGGCCGGACGCCGACGTCAACACGCAAGCGCTGTTCGGCGACGATGTCCTGGTCTTCGATGTCGCTGAAGGCTGGGCCTGGGTCCAGGCCGAACGCGACGGCTATGTCGGCTATGTCGCCGACACGATGCTGGGCAAACGGGACCATGCGCCGACGCACATCGTCTGCGTGCCGCGCACCTTCCTCTACCCCGGGCCGGATCTGCGCTTTCCGATCGCCGGACAATTGTCGATGGGATCGACGGTGACGGTGACGGAGGCCGCCGAGACACGCGGTACGCACTATGCGGTCCTGCCTTCCGGGGAGACGCTGATTGCAGGTCATCTGCGGCCGCTCAGTGAAGCTGCCTCCGACTATGTCGCAGTTGCCGAAGCGTTTCTCGGCACGCCCTATCTCTGGGGTGGCACTTCCGGTTTCGGCATCGACTGTTCGGGTCTGGTGCAATTGGCGATGCGCATGGCCGGCAGAGACGTGCTGCGCGATTCCGACATGCAGGCGGCGACACTTGGCGAGCCGCTCGAACCGGGACCTGATTTCTCCGGGTTGCGACGCGGCGATCTGGTGTTCTGGAAGGGCCATGTCGCCGTCATGACCGACGCCGACACGATGATCCACGCCAACGGCCACACCATGCTGGTGTCGCGCGAAGGGCTGAAGGACGCCGTCGCCCGCATCGGATATCTTTACGGCGGTCCGACCGGGTTCAGGAGGCCGTAGCCTTTCTTCCTTCGCCCCGTTCACGGGGAGAAGGTGCCCGAAGGGCGGATGAGAGGCAGTGCCAGCATTTGAAGGTTCGCGCTGCCCCTCACCTGCCTGCCGGCATCCTCTCCCCGTAAACGGGGCGAGGAAAGCTCACCTCGATCACCTTTTGTTCCGATTTTCCTTGGCGCTCGCGCGCCGTCGCGCTACCTCTGGCGGGTGACAGAGCAGCCGCGCCTTGCCGAACAGAATGCCGCCGTGGCCCTGCCCGAACCATTCCTCAGATGGTTTGGCGAGAAAGGCTGGTCGCCGCGCGCCCATCAGATTGGACTTCTGGCGAAAGCCCAGGCCGGGCAATCAGTCCTGCTGATTGCGCCGACCGGTGCCGGCAAGACGCTGGCCGGGTTCCTGCCTTCGCTCACTGAACTGGCCAACCGGCCCAAGAGAAAGCCGGGCCAGGCGCGTCGCGGTATCCACACGCTCTACATCTCGCCGCTGAAGGCGCTGGCCGTCGATATCGAGCGCAATCTCGGCAAGCCGGTGGAGGAAATCGGCCTGCCCGTCACCATCGAGACGCGCACCGGCGACACCCCCGCCCACAAGCGTCAGCGCCAGAAGCTGGTGCCGCCCGACATCCTGCTGACCACGCCCGAGCAACTGGCGCTGCTGATTGCGGCAGGCGACGCAAGACGCTTCTTCGAGGATCTGCGCTACGTCGTGCTCGACGAGTTGCACTCGCTGGTGACGTCGAAACGCGGGCATCTGCTGGCGCTCGGCCTGGCGCGGCTGCGCAGCTTTGTCCCCGGCTTGCAGACGATCGGCCTGTCAGCGACGGTGGCCGAACCGGACGAGTTGCGGCGCTGGCTGGTCAGCCAGAATCCGCCCAAGGGTTCGACCGGCCATAGCATGGCCGAACTGATCGTCGTCACCGGGGGTGCGAAACCGGAGATTTCTATCCTCGATTCCGAAGAGCGCGTGCCTTGGGCGGGACATTCGGCGCGCTACGCCACGCCGGAAATCTATCGCGAGATCAAGCGCCACAAGACGACCCTGCTGTTCGTCAACACGCGCAGCCAGGCGGAGTTGCTGTTCCAGGAATTGTGGCGGGTCAACGAGGACACTTTGCCGATCGCGCTGCATCACGGTTCGCTCGACGTCGCCCAGCGCCGGCGCGTCGAAAAGGCGATGGGGGAAAACGCACTGCGCGCCATCGTCGCCACCTCGACGCTCGACCTCGGCATCGACTGGGGCGATGTCGATCTGGTTGTGCATGTCGGTGCGCCGAAGGGGGCGAGCCGGCTGGCGCAGCGCATCGGCCGCGCCAACCACCGCATGGACGAGCCGTCCAAGGCGATCCTCATTCCCGCCAATCGCTTCGAGGTGCTGGAATGCCGGGCCGCCCTCGACGCCAACTATCTCGGCGCGCAGGACACGCCTCCCTTGATCGATGGCGGGCTCGATGTGCTGGCCCAGCATGTGCTCGGCTGCGCCTGCGGCGCGCCATTCCGTGCCGATGACCTGTTCAACGAAGTGCGAACCGCAGCACCCTATGCCGGCCTCGACCGGCCGACATTCGATCGCGTCATCGATTTCGTCGCCACCGGCGGCTATGCGCTGAAGAACTACGAGCGCTACGCCCGCATACGCCTGAACAAGGATGGGTTCTGGCGAGTGTCCAATCCTCGTATTGCCCAGCAGTATAGGTTGAATGTCGGCACCATCATCGAGGTGCCGGCGCTGAATGTGCGCTATGTGCAAGCAGGCAGCAAGGGCGCGGCTTCGCGCGGCGGCCGGGTTCTCGGCAAGATCGAGGAGGCCTTCCTCGAAACGTTGACGCATGGCGACACCTTCATGTTCGCCGGCAAGGTGCTGCGCTTCGAAGGCATCCGCGAGAATGAATGCTTCGTGTCGAACGCGCCCGGCAGCGATGCCAAGGTGCCCTATTATGGCGGCGGCAAGTTTCCGCTTTCGACCTATCTCGCCGAACAGGTCCGCATCATGCTGGACGACCCGCAGCGATGGAAGAAGCTGCCCGAGCAGGTCGCCGACTGGCTGCGGTTCCAGGCCGACAAATCGGTGCTGCCCAAGCGTGACGACCTGCTGATCGAGACCTTTCCACGAGGCAACCGCCACTACCTGGTGGCTTACCCGTTCGAGGGCAGGCTGGCGCACCAGACGCTCGGCATGCTGCTCACCCGCCGTCTCGACAGGGCAGGAGCCAGGCCGCTCGGCTTCGTCGCCACCGATTATGCCTTGGCGATATGGTCACTGGGCGACATGAGCGCGATGTTCAAAGCCAGGAAGCCTTCGCTTGGCGCACTTTTCGACCAGGACATGCTGGGAGACGACCTCGAAGCCTGGCTGGCCGACAGCTGGCTTCTCAAGCGCACCTTCCGCAATTGCGCGCTGATTTCAGGGCTGATCGAGAAACGTCATCCGGGCCAAGAAAAGAGCGGCCGCCAGGTCACGGTCTCGACCGACCTGATCTATGATGTGCTGCGCAGCCATGAACCGGACCACATCCTGCTTCAGGCGACACGCGCCGACGCAGCGACCGGCCTGCTCGATGTCAGCAGACTTGCCGACATGCTCTCGCGCATCCAGGGTCGAATCGTGCATAAGGCACTCGAACAGATATCGCCGCTCGCCGTGCCGATCATGCTCGAGATCGGCAAGATGCCGGTTCATGGCGAAGCCGATGAAACGCTTTTGATGGATGCGGCGACTTTGGTCGAGGAGGCCATGGGGCCGGAAATGGCTGAGGAATGAATTTTTCGCTGGCGCGCACATCGCTGATTGCCGAGGCCGACCTTGTCGGCATCGCCGGCGAGCGCGCCGTCTGCGACCCGCGCGGCGTGCTTTATTTTCCGGATCTGCGGCTTCTGGCCGTGTCCGATCTGCATCTGGAAAAGGGTTCGTCGCTGGCACGCCGCGGCACGCTGATCCCGCCCTACGACACCGGCGCGACCTTGTTGCGGCTTCAGGCCGTGATATCAGACTACCAGCCGTCGATCGTCATCAGCCTGGGCGACAGCTTTCACGATGGCGGCGGCGCCCAGCGTATGCATGCAAGCTTCCGCGAGCGGCTGGAAGCGCTGATGGCAGGCCGAGACTGGTTCTGGGTCGCCGGCAACCATGACCCGGAAGCGCCAGCCGATCTGCCCGGCGAAACGGTGCGTGAACTTGCTATAGGCTCGCTGCTGTTCCGGCATGAGCCGTCGAAGCAGCGTGTCGAAGGCGAAATAGCGGGCCATCTGCATCCCTGCGCCCGCATAGTCCAGCAGGGACGCTCGGTGAGGCGGCGCTGCTTTGCCGGCGACGGCGGCCGCATGATCATGCCGGCCTTCGGCGCCTATACCGGTTCGCTTAACGTGCTCGACCGCGCCTATGCCGGGCTGTTCCGGCTGGACACGCTGATGGCTTATATGCTGGGCGCCCAACGCATCTTTGCCATTTCCGGCTCGATGCTGCGGCCGGGCTAAACAGCCTTACCTGCCATAGTAGAGCGTAACCGTGTGCTTCGCCTCGGCGAAGAACAGCCAGCGCTCGACCAGCATGCCAGCGAACTGGATTGCAGCAGCAAGTATCGACAGCAACGCTGCCAGCGACCCTGGCAGGGCGAACACAATGGCGAGCAGCCCCAAGGGCAACGCGAAGGCCAGAACCTGCGTGATCTGGCGCAGCCGCGCGCCATGCTTGCGTGCGATGCGGAACCCCATCTCCTTGAGCAGGTAATTCTCCTCGGTATGCGGCCATTCCAGCGACCGCACCGTGCCGCCCGCCAGCCCGGTCGCGGTGTTGGCGGTTGTCGAGATTTCCAGCCTGTCATTGTAGCGCCAGGTCGCCACTTTCCAGCTCCAGCCGAACAAGGTCAGCAGCAGGCAAGCCGCCAGCTGCACCTTCGAACCCAGCGCAAAGCCCTGCAGCAGCGCGTTCAGCAGCACGCTGCCGGTCATCGTCGAGAAGATGAGGTAGCCGGGCAGGGTGAAGTGGCTGTGCCATTGGGCGATCGGCTTCAGCGACGCATAGATCATGCCGGTGGTGCAGACGGTAACGACCGCGCCGATGGCAGCCAGAAATCCGGCGATGCCGACCCAGCCATCGATGCGGCCGAGAAACACCCAGCCGATGCCGAACAGCCCCGCCGGAATGAAGGTGACAACCGAGGCAACGCCTTCACGCGACAGCCATGAACTGCGCCATTGCGAGAACGCCCGCCAGGCGCGTTCGGGACGGCCGAGGTGACCCGTTGAAGACAACAACCCGGCCACGATGAGACCGAGTGCCAGGCCCATGCCGACAAGGCCCAGCCAGAAATCAGGCGGGATGATCTGGAAGCCTCCGAACATGCCCAGCAGCGCCAGCAGGCCGTAGCCGGCGCCGGTGGCGGTGGTGAAGAAGACGACGGAGAAGGCTGGATGCATGGGTCAGTTCGAAAGCATGCGGTCGACCCAGCCGAGGAAACCGCCTTCGGCCCGCACCGGTTCCAATGCCGGCGCGGCCACCGATGCGGCGCGCTTGCTGTGGGCGCGCGGCGGCAGATATTTGTTGGTTGGGCGATAGCCGAGCTCAGGCATCAGGTCGACGCCGCCACGCTCCGCCACCAGTTGCGAGACAGCCGACAGGGGATCGCCTAGGTCGCCGAAATGCCGGGCGCTGGTCGGGCAAGCGGCGACGCAGGCCGGCACGCGGTCTTCCTCGGCCAGATTGTCATTGTAGATGCGGTCGACGCACAGCGTGCACTTCTTCATCACCCCGACATCGGTGTCGAATTCGCGTGCACCGTAAGGGCAGGCCCAACTGCACAATTTGCAGCCGATGCACTTGTCCTCGTCGATCAGCACGATGCCGTCCGAAGCCCGCTTGTAGGAGGCGCCGGTCGGGCAGACGGTGACGCAGGCCGGCGTCTCGCAATGCAGGCAGGAGCGCGGGAAGTTCACCGTCCGTCCGCCCATCTCGGTGGTGTGCTCGTAAGCGTGCACGCGGTTGAACCAGACGCCGTCGACATGGCCGCCATAGGGGTCGATGTCGGTCAGCGGCGCCATGTGGCCGCCGGTGTTCCATTCCTTGCAGGCGGTGACACAGGCCTGGCAGCCGACGCAGGTATCGAGGTCGATCACAAGGCCGAGTTTCTTGCCGCTTTGGCTTGGCAGGCAGGTCATTCGGTCGCCTCTCTTGCCCGGCGGAATTCAGCGCCGAAAGTCAGTCTGTCGGGTGAGGGTTCGAAATGCGGTGGCTGCTGGAAACGTTCGAATTGCGGCTCGGTGAAGCCGGCTTCTTCGGCCGCGCATTTGACGATGCGCACGCGTAAATCGAACCATGCCGCCTGGCCGGTCACAGGATCGGAGTTCGAATAGCGTTTGCCCTGAGCGTCAGCCGAGGTCTGGTCACCGATGATATGGTTGAGCAGGAAGCCGCGGTTGCTCTCGGCCGCGTCGTCCTTCAGCCCCCAGCTGCCGCGCCTTTTGCCGATGGCGTTCCAGGTCCAGACCGTGCTTTCGTTGACCCCGTCGATCAGTTTGATCTGCCCCTTCACCCTGCCGTTGATGCTTTCGATCCACACCCAGTCGTCGTCGACAAGGCCGAGGCCAGCTGCCGTCCGGTGATGCACGAACAGCCGATTCTGGCTGGTGATCTGCCGCAGCCACGCATTCTGCGAGCCCCAGGAATGGTACATGTGCATCGGCCGCTGCGTCAGCGCATGCAGCGGATATTTTCCGAGGTCGACGACCGCTTCCTCGAAGGGCATGTACCAGAACGGCAGCGGGTCCATGTAGGTCTCGATGCGCTGGCGATCGCCCGCCGGTGGCACCACACGGCCATGCCCACGCGCGGCGAGCCTGAAGCGCTGCATCGGCTCGGAATAGAGCTGGAAGACGATCGGCTCGGCTTTCGGGATAAAACCCATCTGCATCGCGAAGTCGAGATAGGAGCGGTTGGCCATCTTGTAGTAGCGCTGGTCGTCGGCGAATTCGTGGTGCCAGAAGCCGCCATTGTCGATGTAGCGCTGCAGCTGGTCCGGGTTGGCCTCGCCCCTGCCGGTCGAGGTCCCGTCCTTGCCGCGCCAGCCGGCGAGCGGGCCGATGCCTGATGTGCGCTCATGGTTGACGATGTAGTCGGCGTAGTCGGCATATCTGGCCGAGCCATCGCCGTTGATGAAACCGGGCAGGCCGAGCCGCGCGCCGAGTTCGATCAGCACCGACTGGAACGGCCGGACGTCGCGATCAGGTTCGACGACGGGATGGCGGATGGCGTCGCCCGGTCCGTCGGCATGGCTGATCGGCCGGTCGAGCAGGCTGATGCAGTCATGCCGCTCAAGATAGGTGGTGTCGGGCAGCACGAGGTCGGCGAACGGCACGGTCTCGGAATAATAGGCATCGGAATAGATGATGAAGGGGATCTTGTAGTTGCCCGCATCGTCATGGTCGGTCAGCATGGCGATTGTCTCGACGGTGTTCATCGAGGAATTCCACGCCATGTTCGACATATACATCATCAGTGTATCGATCTTGTAGGGATCGCCGTCCCAGGCATTGCGGATGACGGTGTGCATCAGGCCATGCGCGGCCAGCGGTGCGTCCCAGGAATAGGCCTTGTCGATGCGAAGCGGCGTGCCGGCCTCATCGACCAAAAGATCGTCCGGCCCACAGACGAAACCGAGTGGCATGCCGTCAAGCGGCGTCATCGGCTTGACGGTTTTGCCGGCCGGCTTGGGACCGGGCGGAGCGGAGCGGGGGTAGGGCGGCTTGAAACGGAAGCCGCCAGGGACATCCACCGTGCCCAGCAACACCTGGAGGAGATGGATGGCGCGGCAGGTGTGGAAGCCGTTCGAATGGGCCGAGATGCCGCGCATGGCGTGCATCGAGACAGGCCGCCCATTGATGGTCTCGTGCCGGCGTCCGGCCCAGTCGGTCCAGGCGATCGGCAATTCGATCGTCTGTTCGAAGGCGACATGCGCAAGTTCGGCGGCGATCCTGCGGATCGTATCGGCGGCAATGCCGCAGCGCTCGGCGACCGCGTCCGGCGCATAGCTCTCATCGAGGTAGCGGTCGGCGATGAGCTGGAACACCGGGACGCAGTGGCGCCCGCCGACCGTGAAGCTGCCCGTCAGTGCCGGCTTCGCACTGGCATCGGTGGCGCCGACAGGCGTCTTCGCAACCCTGTCCCACGCCAGCGGATTTCCGTCGGCGTCGCGCACGAACAGCCCGTCATCGGCGGCACCCGGCTCCTGCACGACGAGAACATGGGCATTGGTGTAGCGCAGCAGATAATCGAGATCGACGCGGCCCGCCTTGAGCAATTCGTGGATGAGGGCGAACACGAACAGCCCATCGGTGCCGGGCCGAATGCCGATCCAGTCGTCTGCAATGGCATTGTAGCCGGTGCGGCACGGGTTGATCGAGACGACCTTGGCGCCGCGCGCCTTGAGTTTGCCGAGGCCGATCTTGATCGGGTTGGAATCGTGATCCTCGGCGACGCCGAACAGCATGAAATACCGGGTGTTGTCCCAGTCGGGCTCACCGAACTCCCAGAACGAACCGCCGATCGTATAGAGACCACCGGCCGCCATGTTGACCGAACAGAAGCCGCCATGGGCGGCAAAGTTCGGCGTGCCGAACTGGCTCGCCCACCAGCCGGTCAAGGATTGGGATTGATCGCGGCCGGTGAAGAAGGCCAGCTTCCTGGGGTCGGTCCGGCGGATGGCCGAGAGCCGTTCCGTCGTGATCGAAAACGCCTCTTCCCACTCGATCTCGCGGAACTCGCCGGAGCCGCGCGGCCCGCTGCGCAGCAAGGGCTTCTTCAGCCTTGCCGGACTGTAGTGCTGCATGATGCCGGAGCTGCCCTTGCCGCAGATCACGCCGCGATTGACCGGATGGTCCTTGTTGCCGTTGATGTAGCGGACCTTGCCATCCTTGATGTGCACGTCGATGCCGCAGCGGCAGGCGCACATGTAGCAGGTCGTCTTGGCGATGCTGTCGGAAACATCAGGCGAGGTGTCGACGCCGTCGCCTTCGTCAGGCGCCCGCGTGTCGGCAAGCGGGCGTTGCGATGGTGCCGAATTCGCGCCGCGCGGCGGTCCCTGCATCATGATCCGGTGGCGCCTGTACGGCCCATGGATTTGGCCCGCGTCTTCGGTCCGGGGCCGCGCATGTAATGCTCTTCCGGGTGGTAGCGATCACCGGCCAGCCGCCGTCTTATGCCGCGGGTCCAATGCGCAAGCAGGGATCTGAACCGCCCGATCATTCTGCTCTCTGCGATCTCTCGGCGAATTTTTTCTAACTTCTTTCAAAAACTTAGAATAAAGCTATCGATCTGTCTAATCAGTTGTTCTTGTAAATTCGATCGATATTGGTTCTTAATGCAGACATGACCCTGGACCAGTTGCGGATTTTCGTCGCCGTCGCCGAGCGCGGCCATATGACCAAGGCGGCGGAATTGCTGGGCATTTCGCAGTCGGCCGCATCGGCCGCCATCCGGGCGCTTGAAGAACAGCACGGCGTCCACCTGTTCAACCGCGTCGGCCGCAACATCGAGCTTGCCCAGACCGGCCACCGGTTCCTGCCCGAGGCCAAGGCCGTGCTCGAGCGGGCCGCCGCCGCGCGCAATGTGCTGGAGCATGTCTCGCAGACCGTCACCGGCAGCCTCTCGATCGCAGCCAGCCAGACCATCGCCAGCTACTGGCTGCCGCGCCGGCTGGCTTCCTTCCACGAAGCCTATCCGGCCGTCAGGCTGAGCGTCTCCATCGGCAACACCAGGCAAGTCGAGGCCAATGTCCTCGATGGCGCGGCCGATCTCGGCCTGGTCGAAGGTCGCACCGAATCCGACATATTGCGCCGCACCAAGGTCGACGTCGACAGGCTGATGCTGGTGGTTGCCAGCGCGCATCCGGAGATCCCCGAGGTCGCGCCCGGCCGCCCTGACATCAAGGGCCTGCGCTGGATCATCCGCGAGGGCGGTTCAGGCACGCGCGAGGTGCTGGAGGATCTGGCGCGCCACGAAGGGATTTCGCTCGCCGACCTCCAGATATTCCTGGTGCTGCCGAGCAATGAAGCTATTCGCCAGGCCGTCGAGGCGGGGGCCGGCGCCACCATCATTTCCGAGCTTGTCGTGGCGCGCGCCGTGGCCGAAGGCAGTCTGAGGTCGGTGCCGCTCCAACTGCCGAAACGCGACTTCGCCATGATCGCCCATCGCGATCGCCAGGCAAGCCTGGCCCAGATGGCGCTCAAGGCGCATCTGGGTACGTCGGATCAACGGTGAGGGTTCGCTGAGATTCAGGTCAGGCCGAGTCGAAAATGGCTGATGCCGAGAACCGGAGCGGAGCGTACTTAAAGTACGTGAGCACCGGAAGCGCAGGTATCAGCCATTTGCAGGCCGGCATCACCTGAATATCAATGGACCCGGTCAACCGAACTTTCGCTGCGCATCCAGCGCCAGGCCAAGTCCGACCGAGCCGAACATGTCGCCTTCGATGACGGATGCCTGCGGCACCAGCGACAGGATTTCTCGCCTTGCCAGCGGGATCGCGGTCGATCCGCCGGTCAGGAACACCGCGGTGATATCGGATGGCTTCACCTCAGCGTCCCGGATGGTCTGCGCTACCGTCGCCGTGACCCGCTCGATGTCCCTGGCGATCGTGGCATCCAGCCCGTTGCGCGTGATTTCGGCCGCGAACTCCGCACCCGGCAGCTTCACCACGACCTCCGCGGATGACCTGTCGGTCAGCTCTATCTTGGCTTTTTCGACAAGTGCGGCCAGCGCGTGTCCATAGCGGTGTTCGACGATGTGGATGAAACGGTCGACCAGGTCGGCGCGCTCGGCCTCGTAGCGGATCTGGCGCAGATGCGTCATCGCCTTGGCGGTGTAGACCAGGTTGATGCGCTGCCATGTCGCGAGGTCGATGAAGTAGCTTGCCGGCAGATTGCGCTTGCCGTCCTTGGTCGGCGTCAAATAGCCGAGTTGCGGCATGACATGGGCGATGCTCAGCAGCCGGTCGAAATCCGTACCGCCGATATGGACGCCCCGGCTGGCCAGGATGTCGTCCTTGCGGTCGAGCGACCGGGAGCGCTGCGGCGAGACGCGCACGATCGAGAAGTCCGACGTGCCGCCGCCCATATCGATGATCAGCGCCAGTTCCTCGCATGTCACCTTTTGTTCGTAGTCGAGCGCCGCCGCGATCGGCTCGAACTGGAAAGCGATGTGCTTGAAGCCCTGGCCACGGGCGGCGTTCTCGAGTTCGCTTTGCGCCTTCGCGTCGGCCTCGGCATCGTCGTCGACGAATTGCACCGGCCGGCCAAGAACGACGGTCTCGACCGTATCGCCGGCATCTGCTTCCAGCCTCATCTTGAGATGTCCGAGGAACATGCCGACGATGTCCATGAAGCCGATCGACCGCGATTTGATGCGGGTCTTTTCATGGGCCAGCGAACTGCCGAGCACGCTCTTCAGCGAACGCATCAGCCGGCCTTCGATGCTGTCGGTGTAGTTGGCGATGGCGTGACGGCCAAAGCAGGTGCGGTTGTCCTCGAAGTTGAAGAACACGGCACTGGGCAGTGTCACCTGGCCGTCCTCCAGGGCGACGAGGCGCGGCTGCCCGTTGCGGACCACGCCAACAGTGGAGTTCGAAGTGCCGAAGTCGATGCCGCCGAAGGCTGGTCGCATGACAAGTTCCTGTATTTGTCGTCGGCGAGCCGACAGGCGCCGAGAAATCGCGCGCTGCCCGGGGACGGGCTGCTCTGCCGAACCGAATTGTTTGTGTCTGCCATTTGGCTGGGGAGCGCGGTCTACCGCATGCCCCGGCAAAGGGAAACCACTTTTCGGGGAAAGTTCTGAAGTGCGTCGCGTTTGAGCGGATTCACGCGACGCACTTCAGCTCTTGATTCGATGCATGTCTTTCTCCCAAAACCGGGGCCACTTTTGGGCGACATGCATTAATCCCGCCGGAAGATCAGCCTTCCGAGCCAGCCTGTCAGCATGGCCAGCGATATCGCGAAGACGCCGTAGAGGAAGGAATAATTGTGGGCGACACGGAAGATCGACTGTTCGAAACCGGATTTGCGGATTTCGAGCTGGGCCGAGCTTTCCTTGATGAACAGGCCGCTCTTGAACAGGAACGCGCGGGCTTTATGGGTTCCAACTGGCACATTTGGCGCCAGCCTCACTGTGGCGCGGAACAGGTTCTGCGACAGGAATTGCACGCCGCCGACATTCTCGCTGTAGAGGCCGGTCGCCGACTTGCGCTCCCGCAGTGCGGCCGTGAATTCCTCGATCGTCGCCGGGCTGTCGCCGGCATCGGCGGGCTGCATGTAGAGGTTGGAGGCGCCGAGCGACAGCTGCTTGTAGCTGTTGGGTTCAGTGATGTCCTGCAGCGGTCGCGTCGTCGCCACCGAATAGGAGACCGGCACGTTCTCGAAGGTCTCGGAATCCAGATTGACCCAGACGCCTAGCACCCGGTCCTTGCGGCGCACCACCACCGGTTTGGGCGGACCTTCGAGCACGACGATGACGTCGTAACGGCCTTGGCGCGCGACAAGTGGATCCGGGTTTTCCAGCGAACCGAAAATGGTCAGGTCGGCCCCGGAAAAGCCGGCGGTGATCGAGACGTTGTCGGTGGAGAGCCCGATCTGGATGCCTTCGGTCAGCGGGACCTGCGCCTTCGCCGGCGCGGCGGCCGCAATCAGCGACAGGACAATGGCGGTTGCGAATGTGTTGCGAGCTCTCATCAGTTGAGGCCCGCGGCAGACAGCGAATAGAGGTTGGGCGGGGTGACGAAAAGATCGATCGCCAATCGTATCGCCACCGCCAGCACCAGCAGCGCGAGCAAGGCCCTGAGTTGCTCGCCGCGCAGCCGCTGGCCTGCCTTGGCGCCGTACTGCGCACCGGCGACGCCGCCCGCCATCAGCAGGAAGGCCAGCACGACGTCGACCGTCTGGTTGGTGGTGGCGTGGACCAGCGTCGTATAGGCGGAGGTGAAGATGATCTGGAACAGCGAGGTGCCGATGACGACGTTGGTCGGCACTTTCAGCAGATAGATCAGTGCCGGCACCATGATGAAGCCGCCGCCGACGCCCATGATCGACGACAGGAACCCGATGCCGGCGCCAAGTCCAAGGACGGGGATGACGCTGACGAACAGTTTTGAGGCCCTGAACCGCATCTTCAGCGGCAAGCGGTGGATCCAGTTGTGCTGGCCGGATTTCTTCAGCACGGGTGCCGCACCGCTGCGCGTGGCGCGCAGCGCATTGACGCTTTCGACCAGCATCAGCCCGCCGACGGTGCCGAGCAGCACGACGTAGAGCAGCGAGATGAACAGGTCGAGCTGGCCGAGGCGGCGCAGGAAGGCGAAGACGAAGATGCCGCCGGTGGAACCGACAATGCCGCCGGCCAGCAACACCCCGCCGAGCTTGAAGTCGAGCGTCCCTCGCTTCATGTGCGAAAGGACGCCGGAGACGGAGGAGGCGATGACCTGGTTGGCGCCCGTGGCGACCGCGATCGCCGGGGGTATGTTGTAGAAGATCAGCAGCGGCGTGATGAGGAAGCCACCGCCGACGCCGAACATGCCCGACAGGAAACCCACCGCCGCGCCCATGGCCAGCAGGACGAAGATATTGACGGAAATTTCCGCGATCGGGAGATAGATGCCCACCCGTCAGTCTCGATCAGTTCTGCCTGTCGGCGAATGCAACCGTTGCGGGCATCTTGACCCGACAAGCCAATTCGTTCTTGCCCCGGAGGTGCTGCGAAGTCAAACCGCGCTACGCCGCCGAAACAAAAAACATCTCAATCAGTTAACAGGCGAATGTGTGGCAAGGGCGTCGTGGAAACGACGCCTCTGCCGTTATTTGCGCGCCAGCAGCGCCTTGACCAGTTTTTCATCGACTTCGCCGGTCGCCGGCATCTTGTTGTCGGTCTGGAAAGCCATGATCGCGGTCTTCGTCTTCTGGCCCATCTTGCCGTCGGCGCCGCCGGCGTCGTAGCCGTTCTTGTTGAGAATGCGCTGGATGTTCTGGACGGCTTTCTTCATGTCGATGCTGGCTGTCGTCTGCGGTGTGCCGTCCTGCCAGGATTCGGGAATGTCGGCCGAATTGGCCGCCGCATCCAGCGGCTTGGCCTTCCACAGTTCGGTCGCGGCGCGGGCGCGTTCGAGCTGCTCTGGCCGCAGCGCATTGGCGATCTCGTCACGCTTGGCAGCGGCATCCTTGTCGCCGGTCTTGGCGACGAGCGCGAACCATTTGTAGGATTCCTCGAGGTTCTGCTTCATGCCGACGCCCTTGGCGGCGAGGATGCCGAGATTGAACTGGCTGTCCTTGACGCCGACGTCGGCGGCCGCCTGGAACCAGTGCGCGGCCGATTCATTGTCGGTGACGCCGTCTGCCGCCATGGCGAACAGGACGGCCAGATTGTGCATGCCGCTGGCGTTGCCCTGTGCTGCGGAAAGCTGGTACCAGGTCTTCGCCTTCTTGATGTCGCGCGCGACGCCGATGCCCTTTTCGTAGAAGTTTCCGATGCGGTATTCGGCCGGCGCGAAGCCGAGTTCCGCCGATTTCTCGTACCATTTGGCGGCTGCCGCCATGTCTTCCTTGACGCCGCGTGACTCGGCATAGCGCGAGCCGATTTCGAACAGCGCCTTGGCGTCGCCGCTGGCGGCGGCATCGCGCAAGGCGGCCGGGCCGGCGTCAGCGGGAATGTCGAACTTCGTCGTCATCGCCGGCGAGGCGTCCGCTGGCGGGACCGCGCCCGTGGTATCCTTGGCGGTAGTCGGCTCAGCCGCCATAGGCTGGGCGCCGGTGTCGGCAGCTTCCGCGGCGACCGGAACGGTCGAGGCCGGCGCAGCCGAGGCTGTCTCCCCGGACACCGCTTGGTTCGCATCAGCCGATGTAACCGAGGCGACGGGCGCGGGAACCGGCTCTGCGGTCGGCGCGGCACTCATCGACGGCTCGGCGCCTGGCGGCGTGGCAATCATGCTTTGCGCGGCCATGTCGTCCTTGGTTGCCGGTGCGGACGGCTCGGCCTGCCTGACGGTGTGGTCAGGCGCACTTTCCACTGCCGCGGGCTGCGCGTCCATCTTAGGTTGGCCGGCGGCATCAAGCGAGGCGGTCTGCACCGGCTGCGAGGCGACGATCGGCGCAACATCGTTGCTCGCCACCTGGGCCGGATCGGCGAAGAAGGCCTTGCCCAGTTGCAGGGCGCCCAGTGCCAGCAGGATCGCGGTTGTCCCCATCAGGATCGGCTTGCGCCGTGCCTTGAGCAGGTCGCCGATCCGCAGTGCCTTCACCGGTCCGGTCACCGTCGACTGGCGCTTCAGCGCATCGGCCTCGGCGGCCGCGGCCTGGGCCGCGCGCCGGGCAGCGGCGATGAAATCCGACTTCGCGGCGTCGGTGTCGCTGGGCTTGGCCGGCTGGCCGCGCTCGTCGCGCACGCGCTTCATGATGGCGTTGAGGTCAGGTGCGCCGGAACCGGGCTCCAGCGGCCGGTTGGCCATTTTCGGATCGAGCGGTTCGTCGAGATCGACGCTCGGGATCGGGGCACTCGGCGCCGAGCCGGCCAGTGGCGGGATGTCCGCCTCCTTCTTGCCCTTGAAGGCGCGGGCCAGTCCGCCGAACATCGACCTGCGGCCGCCCGCCTGTTCGTTCTTCTCGACAATTGTGTCGGAGCCGAGAGCAGCCATGGCCGCAGCCGCTGCGGCTTCGGCCGGCGTGCGCGTTCCCATACCCAGGCCGCCCAGATCGCTACGAGCACCCGGCTCGTTGCGCAGGATGGCGGCGGCACGGCCATCGAGATCGGCCAAGTCCCCAGTCAATGGCAGGGGCTGATCGATATCCATCGATGGCGCGTCCACGGCCATCTTGGGTCGCCGCGCGCCGCGCCAGTTGCTCGGCTCGACCGGTGCCGCATCCAGCAATTCGCTCATCGCCTCGACCGGCTCGCCGGGTTCGAGCGAACCCAGCCGGTCGACGATCTTGAGCAACGTGTCGTGGATGGCCTCGAACGTTCTCGAATTGCGCTCGTCGGAGCGCCGCGTCAGCGTTTCAAGCGTCTTCAAATCCTGGGCGAGGCCGGAAACAGCGGTCGTATTGGCGCTCGAACCGGCAAGTGATTGCACCGCGTTCTCGGCGGCTTCGCGCGCTGCGCCAAGGATGGAATCGCGGGTTCCTGCGAGCGACTTTTCAATTTCGTTGAGACGCGGGCTGATGTCCTCGAATTCCGGCAGCGGGGTGCTGGGCCTGGAAAGATGGGCGGACAGGCCGGCAACCTGTGCTTCCAGGCTGCGGATCAGCGCCGGATCGATGCCGGCCACCTGCGCGGCCGACGCATCCAGCCGGCTTGAAATGTCTTCGAGCCGGCTCTCCAGGCCGCGGATTGCGGCTTCGCCCGCGGGATCGGGTACACGCGTTTCCATACGCTTGGCGAGCGCCGTAAAGCGCGCATCGATGGCGTCCATGATGCCGGCGCTGTCGATCTGCGGCATGCGTTGGTCGAGCCTGTCGGCAACCTCATCCAGCCTGCGCTCGAGATCGCGGAACAGCATGTTGCCCTGTTCGATGGCGTCACCCTGGCGGCGTTCCATCATGCTCGACAGCACGTCGAAGCGCTGCTCCAGCCCATGGAAGATGTAGTCGGCGTCAGGCATGGCTGGTGCCTGGTCGATCTTGTCGGCGATGAGTGCGATCTGCTTGGCCAGGCGCTCCATCGCCTGCTCCGGCAGATTGGCGCGGCCGGCGAGTTCGTCGACCCGGCCCGACAGCGTGCTCAACCGGTCCATGACCGCGTTGCCCGGACGATCCTGCGCCACTTCCTCGATCTGGCTGGCAAGTGAGTCGATCCGCCTCTCGATGCGCTCGAAAGCCTCGTGGTCGAATGAATTGGCTTGCGCGGCGACCGTGGATGCGACGATGGCGCGGGAAATCTCGTCCAGCCGCTCGTCGATCATGCCAAGCGTGTCGCTGCCGCGATTGTCCTGCTGGCTGGCGAAATGGTCGACAGCACCGGCAAGCGTGCGCACCTTCTCCTCCAACGAGCGCAGCGATAACGATTCCGGCAAATTGTTGACGGCATTGCTGATCTGTTCCAGCCGGGCGGTCAGAGCAGACAGGCCCGGGTCGTCCGAGCGCTTGCGCTGGTCGGCGTCGACGCGGTCTTCGAACGCCGTCCACCGGCGATCGAAATCGTCCCAGCGGCGGTCGACCTTCTGCACGCTCTCTTCGCGTGCCAGCGTTTCGAGTGCGGCTTTGACCTGTTCGAGTTCGAGCCGCAGCATGTTGACGCTTCTGTCGTCGCTCTTCTCGGCCAGTGTCTGGATGGCGCCCGAAAGCCGCTCGAACTCAAGACCGAGTTCAGCACTGCCCTTGGCCGAAGCATCGGGCCTTGCCCCTGACTGGAAAGCCCGCTCGATGTCCTTGCGCAGCGCTTCGAATTCCCGCTGCAGGCCTGCGGTCATCTGGTGGCGCAATTCCTCGCGCATGCCGCGCAATTCGCCGGCGATCTTGCCGACCATGGCAACGCCGTCCTCCTGGCCGCGCACGCGATCAATGTCGCGGGCAATGGCCTGATAGTTCTGCTCGAAAGCGGCGGCTCCCTGAATCGGGCTCTTCGGACGCAACGCGGGCTGCGGGTCCTCGTACCAGCGCTGCTGGCCAGCGGGCCGGGCTGCGGGATAGCGCGCATCGGCACCATATTGGCGTGGATCGGGTTGGCGGAGTTCGGGACGTGCCACCGGATCCTCGCGCGTCCGCTCCAGCCGCTGCTCCAGTGTCTCCAGCGACTGGTTCAACTGCTCGAGCGTGGTCTGCGGCCTGCGCTGCCTGCCGGCATTGAGTGTGTCGAGATAGGACCGCTTGCTGTTCATCGGTGCGTCCGTCTTTCAGAATGGCTGGCTCGCGGCCAGTTCCCCCAGGTCCCTATCGGAACGAAGGCGACCGGCGGCGATGCCGCGGCGGAAGACGAGCTTCCCGGGCTCTCGCCCGCGCTCCGAAAAACCGTGAAAAATTCGATACAGGATAAACACGGGTAGCCGACGCGCCCACATTTCCCCCAACGTGGTAAACAACGCGTTAACCAAACTTAAGAAATTGAAAGGATGCCGGCTGCCGGCCTGACGGTGCGGCATAAAGGGCGGCGCGCAGAACGCCCTTGCGTCATCATGCGGCAATCGGTATAGAATTGACGTAAACGTAAAAGGCGCATTGAGCGCATGTTTGCGATTTGTTTGTTGAAACCACGACTGGAAGCAGGCCCCCGCTTCCAGTCAGGCGACGCACGGTCCGAGACCGCGACGCCACCAGACGGGGAAAGCCAGTGACCATGAAGCTTATCTCGGCCGGCGAGACCGCGGCCAATACCAATATATCTGCCGAAACCGGCGAGGACCTCGTCCGCATCGGCGAGATGGCGAAAAAGTATGGAGTGACGCTGCGCACGCTGCGTTTCTACGAAGACAAAGGCCTGCTCAACCCGCAGCGTGACGGGTCGACCCGTCTCTACACGCGCCGCGACAAGGCCCGCCTAAAGCTGATCCTGCTCGGCCGCAAGGTCGGGTTCTCGCTGCGTGACGTCAAGCAGATGATGGATCTCTACGATCCGACCGGTTCAAACGCCAAGCAGCTCAAGCTCGCGCTGGACAAATCGGAAAAGCAGCTTGCCCGCCTGCAGAAGCAAAGGGCGCTGATCGACGACGCCATCAACGACCTGAGCGGCTCGATGTCGGCGGTGCGCCAGATGCTGAGCGAGCGTTCGGCGCCACAGGCGAGCGCCGCCAGCTAAAACAAATCCGTTCGGATTTGCGGCAGACCAAGTCGTCTGCTGATTGTCTGAGTTCTGTCGAGCCGCGTGGCCTGCCACGCGGCTTTTCGTTGTCCTGGCCCACTCTCATGGCCTTTCGCCGCTGGCTTGCGCAACGTCGCGCCGCTACGCTCATTGCTCCAGTGGGCGGGGAATCTTGTCGCATCGAAAAAATTGACGTTTACGCAAACGTCAATTTTTGCTATCCCGCTCCTAAATATGGGTCCGCATGCCGCCCCTGGCTTGTCTTCGGGGCATTCGGACCGGGTTTGCAGGGTGGAGAAAAAGCATGCCGACATACAGGGCTCCGGTCCAGGATACGCTGTTCGTGCTCAACGAGGTTCTGGGTTATCAGCGTTATTCGAACCTTCCCGGATTTGCCGACGCCACGCCCGATGTGCTCGAGGCGATCCTGGCCGAAGGCGCCAAGCTCGCCGAAAACGTCATGCATCCGCTGAACCGTGTCGGCGACATGGAAGGCTGTGTGCGTCACGACGATGGCTCGGTGACCACGCCGAAAGGCTTCAAGGAGGCGTTCGACCAGTATCGCGAAGGCGGCTGGATGGGGTTGGCCGCACCAGTCGAGTTCGGCGGCCAGGGCCTGCCCTATGCCGTGCATACCGCCGTCGCCGAATATATGGTCTCGGCCAATATGTCCTTGATGATGTATCCGGGCCTGACGCAAGGCGCGATCGCCGCGATCATCACCCACGGCACCGACGAGCAGAAGTCAACATGGTTGCCGAGGATGATCGAGGGTGCCTGGACCGGCACCATGAACCTGACCGAGCCGCATTGCGGCACGGATCTGGGCCTGTTGCGGACCAAGGCGGTGCCGAACGGCGATGGCACCTATAAAATTTCAGGCCAGAAGATCTTCATCTCGGCCGGCGAACACGACATGTCGGACAACATCGTCCATCTGGTACTGGCCCGCATCGAGGGTGCGCCGGAAGGCGTCAAGGGCATCTCTCTGTTCATCGTGCCGAAGCTCAAGCTCGACGCATCGGGCAATCCGGGCACCAGGAACACCGTCTCCTGCGGCTCGATCGAGGAGAAGATGGGCATCCATGGCAATTCGACCTGCGTCATGAACTATGACGAGGCTGAGGGCACGCTGCTCGGCGAGGCCAATGGCGGCCTGAAGGCGATGTTCACGATGATGAACGAGGCGCGCCTTGGTGTGGGCCTGCAGGGGCTGTCGCTGTCGGAGATCGCCTATCAGAACGCTGTCGGCTACGCCAAGGACCGTTTGCAGGGCCGCTCATTGTCGGGGCCGAAGGCGCCGGACAAGAAGGCCGACCCGATCATCGTCCATCCCGATATCCGCCGCAGCCTGATGACCATGAAGGCCTTCAACGAGGCCGGCCGCGCGCTGGCGCTGTGGACGGCGATCAAGTCCGACATTGCCCACCGCTCCGGCGACGACAAGGACCGCCAGGCCGCCGACGATTACACCGGCCTGATGACACCGGTGGTCAAGGGCGTGCTCACGGACAAGGGCTTCGACCACGCCGTCATGGCGCAGCAGGTGTTCGGCGGTCACGGTTATATCGAAGAGCACGGCATGAGCCAGTTCGTGCGCGATGCCCGCATCGCCATGATCTATGAAGGCGCCAACGGCATCCAGGCGCTCGACCTCGTCGGCCGCAAACTCGGCCTGAATGGCGGCCGCGCCGTGCAGGCCTTCTTCAAGGAGGTCGGTGAGTTCTGCGAGGAGAACCGCTCCGACGAGAAGATGGCGCCATTCACCAAGGCGCTGAAGAAAGGTCTCAACGATTTGCAGGCCGCCACCATGTGGCTGGTGCAGAACGGCATGGCCAAGCCCGACAATGCCGGTGCCGCCTCGACCGACTACATGCATCTCTTCGGCTTGGTCGCTCTGGGCTATATGTGGGCGCAGATGGCCAAGGTGGCACTTGGCAGGACGGACGCCAATGGCGCGCAATCTTTTTACGACAACAAGGTCGTGACGGGGCGCTTCTTCATGGAGCGGATCATGCCGGAGACGTCGGCGCATCTCGCCCGCATTTCGAGCGGCGCCGACACATTGATGGCACTGCCGGCGGAAGCGTTCTAAAGATGATCGGCGTCCTCCTCCCCCTTGAGGGGAGGGTGGCCCGAAGGGTCGGGAGGGGTCGCTGCGGCAGTGCGCCGGCCTCAGTTTCGATGATGCATGTCGGGAGGAGTATCATACCAGCATGACCAACCCAGCTGAAATCCTTGGCCTTCCGAAGCCCGCTTGGGCGGCGGACGAGGTCGGCATGCTCTACGACATGGCGCATCGCTTCATGTCGGAGGAGATCGCGCCGCGCTACGACGAGTTCGAGAAGAACGAGATGGTCGATCGTGAGAGCTGGCTGAAGGCAGGTTCCGCCGGCCTGCTCTGCGCCTCTATGCCGGAGGAATATGGCGGCTCCGGCGGCACCTTCGCGCATGAGAGCGCCATCATCGAGGCCATCGGCCATGTCGGCGTCGACGGTTTCGGCATCGGCCTGCACAATTCGATCGTCGCCCCTTACATCCTCCACTATGGCTCCGAGGAGCAGAAGAAGAAATGGCTGCCGAAACTGGCGACCGGCGAGCTGATCGGCGCCATCGCCATGACCGAGCCGGGCGCCGGCTCCGACCTGCAGGGCGTCAAGACGCGGGCGCAGAAGGATGGCAATCAGTACAAGATCAACGGCTCCAAGACCTTCATCACCAACGGCCAGCTTGCGAACTTCATCATCGTCGTCACCAAGACCGATCCGGAGAAGGGTGCCAAGGGCACCTCGCTGATCGTCGTCGAGACCGACGAGGTCGAAGGTTTTCAGCGCGGCCGTAACCTCGACAAGATCGGGCTCAAGGCCAACGACACGTCGGAGCTGTTCTTCAACGACATGCGCGTGCCGACCTCCAACCTGCTCGGCCATGAGGAAGGGCAGGGCTTCGTCCAGCTGATGCAGCAATTGCCGCAGGAGCGGCTGCAGATCGGCACCGGCGCCATTGCCATGATCGAGCGGGCGCTGGCGCTGACCATTGATTATGTCAAGGAACGCAAGGCGTTCGGCAAGGCGATCATCGATTTCCAGAACACCCAGTTCAAGCTGGCCGAACTCAAGACCGAGGCCACCGTCGGCCGCGTCTTCTACAATGATTGCGTCACCCGCCACATCGCCGGCGGCCTCGATCCTGTGACCGCGTCGATGGCCAAGTACTGGCTCAGCGACCTGCAGGGAAAAGTCGTCGACGAATGCCTTCAACTGCATGGCGGCTATGGCTACATGAATGAATACCCGATCGCCCGCATGTTCCGCGACGCCCGCGTCCAGCGCATCTACGGCGGCACCAACGAGATCATGAAATTGCTGATCGGCCGCTCTCTCTGAGAGCGACATCAGGCAAACCTAAGGAGCAAGCAAATGGCTGAAGCTTATGTCTATGACGCCGTGCGCACACCGCGCGGCAAGGGCAAGAAGGACGGATCGCTGCACGAGGTGCCGGCGGTGCGGCTTGCCGCCAAGACGCTTGAGGCGCTGCGCGATCGCAATGGGCTCGACACCGGCACTGTCGATGACATCATCTTCGGCTGCGTCGATCCGGTCGGCGAAGCCGGTTCGGTCATTCCGCGCGCCGCCGCCTTCGAGGCCGGCTACGACACCAAGGCGCCCGGCATGCAGATCTCACGCTTCTGCGCTTCCGGGCTCGACGCCATCAATTTCGGCGCCGCCAAGATCGCCCAGGGCGCCGATGAGATCGTCATTGCCGGCGGCGTCGAATCGATGTCGCGTGTCGGCATGGGCGCCTCGGGCGGCGCCTGGTTCATGGATCCTTCGGTCGGCCTGCCCGGCTGGTTCGTGCCGCAAGGCATCTCGGCCGACCTGATCGCCACCAAATACGGCTTCAGCAGAGACGACGTCGACGCCTATGCGGTCGAGAGCCAGAAGCGCGCCGCCAAATCCTGGGCCGATGGCCGCTTCAAGAATTCCGTCGTCCCGATCAAGGACCAGAACGGCCTGACCATCCTCGACCATGACGAACATATGCGCCCGTCGACCGACATGCAGTCGCTGGCCTCGCTCAACCCGTCCTTCGTCATGCCAGGCGAAATGGGCGGCTTCGATGCCGTCGCCGTGCAGAAGCATCCCGAGGTGGAAGAGGTCAATCACGTCCATCATGCCGGCAATTCGTCCGGCATCGTCGACGGCGCCGCCGCCGTGCTGCTCGGTTCGAAGAAAGCCGGCAAGGCGATGGGGCTGAAGCCGCGCGCGCGCATTCGTACCTTCGCCAACATCGGCTCCGAGCCGGTGCTGATGCTGACCGGCCCGGTCGACGTCACCGAGAAGCTGTTGAAGCGCGCCAAGATGAAGCTCTCGGACATCGACCTGTTCGAGCTCAACGAAGCCTTCGCTTCCGTGGTGCTGCGCTACATGCAGGCGTTCGACATCGATCACGACAGGATCAACGTCAATGGCGGCGCGATCGCCATGGGTCATCCGCTCGGCGCCACCGGCGCGATGATCTTCGGCACGGTGCTGGACGAACTCGAGCGCCGCGATCTCAACACGGCTCTGGTGACGCTGTGCATCGGCGCCGGCATGGGAACCGCAACCATCATCGAACGCGTCTGACGGGGAGAGAAACGATGAGCTACACCAATTTCACCCTCGACATCGACGCCGACGGCATTGCGCTGGTCACCTGGGACATGCCTGGCCGCTCGATGAACGTCTTCACCGAAGAGGCGATGCGGGAATTGAACGCCATTGTCGACAAGGTGGCTGGTGACGCCGCCATCAAGGGCGCCGTGATCACCTCCGGCAAGGACACCTTCTCCGGCGGTGCCGACATTACCCTGTTGCAGAAGATGCTGACGACCTTCGCCGCGGAAAAGGGCAAGGACGCCGAACGGGCGACCAAGGCGCTGTTCGACAATGCCGGCATGATGACCGGCCTGTTCCGCAAGCTGGAAACTTGCGGAAAACCGTGGGTGTCGGCGATCAACGGCACCTGCATGGGCGGCGCCTTCGAATTGTCGCTCGCCTGCCACGGCCGTGTCGCCGCCGACAGCGACAAGGTGAAGATGGCGCTTCCCGAGGTGAAGATCGGCATCTTCCCGGGCGCAGGCGGCACCCAGCGCGTGCCGCGGCTGACCGATCAGCAGCAGGCGCTGCAGATGCTGACCTCGGGCCAGACACTGTCGCCGCAGAAGGCCAAGTCTATGGGCCTGATCCATGAGATCGCCGAGCCGGCCAGGCTCGTCGAGACCGCCAAGGCGATGATCAGGAATGGCCTGAAGCCGGTGGCGCCATGGGACGAGAAAGGTTTCAAGCTGCCCGGCGGCCAGATCTATTCGCCCGCCGGCTTCAATCTGTGGCCGCCGGCCATCGCCATCCTGCGTCGCGAGACTTACGGCAACTATCCGGCCGCCGCCGCGATCCTCAAATGCGTCTATGAAGGCCTGCTGGTGCCGTTCGACACCGGTTTGCGCATCGAGCAGCGCTATTTCACCGAGATCATGCAGACCAGGGAAGCGGCGGCGATGATCCGCTCGTTGTTTGTGTCGCTGCAGGAACTGAACAAGGGCGCCCGCCGCCCGGCCGGCGTGCCCGAAACCAAGTTCAAGAAGGTCGGCATTCTCGGCGCCGGCTTCATGGGCGCCGGCATCGCTTATGTCACTGCCAAGGCCGGCATCCCGGTGGTGCTGCTCGACCGTGATCTGGAGTCGGCGACCAAGGGCAAGGCGCATTCCGACGGCCTGATCTCGGATCAGGTCAAGAAGGGCCGCGCCAAGCCGGAGGACAAGGACAAACTGCTGTCGCTGATCACGCCGACGGCGGACTATGCCGACCTTGCCGGCTGCGATCTGGTGGTCGAGGCCGTTTTCGAGGATTCGAGCGTGAAGAAGAGCGCCACCGAACAGGCGGAAGCCGTGCTGAAGCCATCGGCGATCTTCGCGTCGAACACCTCGACCATTCCGATCACCGGCCTGGCGAAGAATTCGGCGCGGCCGAAAAACTTTATCGGCATCCATTTCTTCTCGCCGGTCGACAAGATGATGCTGGTCGAGATCATTTTGGGCAAGAAGACCGGAGACAAGGCGCTGGCCACCGCCATCGACTTCGTTCGCGCCATCAAGAAGACGCCGATCGTCGTCAACGACACGCGCGGCTTCTACGTCAATCGCTGCGTGCTGCGCTACATGTCGGAAGCCTACAAGATGCTGATCGAGGGCGTTCCCGCGCCGATGATCGAGAATGCAGCGAAGGCGGCCGGCATGCCGGTCGGCCCCCTGGCGCTGACCGACGAGACGGCCATCGACCTTGCCCAGAAGATCATGAAGCAGACCATCAGGGATCTGGGCGACAAGGCGGTCGATCCCAAGCAGATGGCGCTGATCAACGCCATGGTCGACGATCACGGCCGCTTCGGCCGCAAGAACGGCAAGGGTTTTTACGATTACCCGGCAAAGCCCGCCAAGAAGAAGTTATGGCCGGGCCTTAGGGAGCTCTATCCGCAGCTTGCACCCGAGAAGGTCGATTATGAGGAACTGCAGCAGCGGCTGCTGGTCACCATCGCGCTGGAAGCGGCGCGGGTGATGGAAGAAGGCATCGTCACCGACCCGCGCGAGGCCGATGTCGGCTCGATCCTCGCTTTCGGCTTCGCGCCCTACACCGGCGGTGCGCTGTCCTACATCGACGGCATCGGCGCCAAGGCGTTCGTGAAGATCGCCAAGAACCTGCAGAAGAAATACGGCGCCGAGTTCAAGGCACCCAAGCTGCTGCTCGACATGGCCGAGAAGGGCGAGACCTTCTACCAGCGCTTCGATCCCTATGCGAAAGGCGACGTGAAGCAGGCAGCCTGACGCATGGGCAAAATCAAGCGTCTTGCAGCGACCTTTGCGCGTCCAAGAGGACATGGGGCGCTGTAATGTATGTCTGGGCGCGCATGGTGCGCATGATGGCCACGGCACACAGCCGTGGCCCCTATGTGATGGGCGGCGAAGGCCGGCTGGCTTTCCGCTGCCTGCCGACCGACATCGATTTCAACATCCATCTCAACAATGCGCGCTACATGATGCTGGCCGATCTCGGCCGCATCGACCTGTTTGTTCGTGCATGCCTCATCACGCTGGCAAGGAAGAATGGCTGGGCGCCGATGATGGGCGGACTGCAAGCGGTCTATGCACGCGAGATCAGGCTGTGGCGCCGCTTCGAAGTGGTGTCCTCGATCGAGACCTGGGAAGGCACCCAGGTTGTAGGCAAGCACCGCTTCGTCCTCGACAATGGCGAGACGGCCGCGTTGATCCTGACGACAGCCGGCGTCTACGATCGCAAGGCTCGCAACTTTCTTGAGATTGACGAGGTCGTTGCGGCACTTGGTCGTGCCGTGAACCCGCGGCCACCGACGCAAACGGAGCGGATTTTCATGACATCGCACCAGGGTCTGCGCAGCTTGGCCAAGGGCGTCGATCGATCCCGGTAGTCGGACTTTCCGCGATCGACGGAAACGTTTGCAACCACTCCACGACCGGTGGACAAAACGACATTCCAAGACTAGAAGGGAAAGGTATTTTTTCCTGCACCGAAGGAGAGCGAGCATGCTCTCGCACGACCGAGTCTGGGCTGCCATCGATGCTCTTGCCAAGCGTTATTCGCTTTCGGCCTCGGGTTTGGCCAAGCGTGCGGGGCTCGATTCCACTGCCTTCAACAAGTCGAAGCGTTTGTCGTCGGATGGCCGACCACGCTGGCCCTCGACCGAATCGCTGGCCAAGATCATCGAGGCGACGGGCGCCTCACTCGACGAATTCACCGGTCTGATCGAAGGCCGGCCCGGGATCAGCAATGGTGCTTCGACCAGCCATGCCGCTTCGGTCGCCCGCAGAAGCTCCGTGCCGTTGCTCGGCTTTGCCCAAGCCGGCGCCGGCGGCTTCTTCGACGATGCCGGCTTTCCAGTCGGGCAGGGTTGGGATCTGATCGAACTGCCGGCGCAATCGACCGAGAGTTCCTACGCGCTGCAGGTGCAAGGCGATTCCATGCTGCCGCTCTACCGCAATGGCGACGTCCTCATCGTCGAACCGGGCGCCGTCACCCGCAAGGGCGATCGCGTCGTCGTCAAGACCACATCAGGCGAGGTGATGGCCAAGGTGCTCGAGCGCCAGACCGTCAAGTCGATTGCGCTGGTCTCGCTCAATCCCGATCATCCCGACCGCGACATTCCCATGCGCGATGTCGAATGGGTGGCGCGGATTGTCTGGGCAAGCCAATAGGTCGAGCTGGTGCGGCTTCTCCATCATGCGCTGGCGGTTCTGATGGTCCCTGTGATGGCGGCCATGGTCGTCACTGGCGGTCGCACGTTGAAAGGGAGTGAAAGCGTCATCACGGTGGACCAGCTTGATCCGGGCGCCGATACGATGGCGCAGCAGGCTGCCGGGACGGTGCCGCAGGAGCCGGCCACATCGGCCATAGCAGCTCCGCAGCCGCCAAAGCCTGCGCTACATTCGAGGGCGATCGATCCCGAAATCGTCGCGCCACCGGAACTGCCCGCCGAGGGGCTTGAACGGGTCGAGCCGCGCGAGCCGTTGAGCAAGCTCGCACTGGCCGTGCCGCCCAAGCCGAAAATGCCCGACGACTGGAACGGCACCAAGCTGTTCCAGCCGGTTGCGCCGGCCGCCGGCCTGATCGAGGCGAAGGGTTACTCGGTCGCGGTTTCCGGCATCGATATCGTCAGGCAGGATGAGACCTGCAGCGAGGACGGCAAAACCTGGCCGTGCGGTGTCCGGGCGCGGACGGCGTTCCGCGCCTTCCTGCGCGGCCGCGCGGTGGTCTGCACCGTGCCGCCGGAAGGTGGCCGCGACCTGATCGCCGCCGAGTGCCGGATCGGCAAGCAGGATGTCGGTCAGTGGCTGGTCGAAAATGGCTGGGCGCGCGCCGCCAAGGGCGGACCCTATGTCGAGGCTGGCGACAAGGCACGCACGGCGAAGAAGGGCATTTTCGGATCGGCGCCCGATCTGTCCGGCATGCCGGCGATGCCGGCCGCGCCACGCCCGGCCCCTCAGGCGCCGGGTTCGATCCTGGAAGAGGTCGACGGCGTGCTCAAGCCAGCTGACCAGCCAGCGCCCGCTCAATGAGCGCACGTGTCTCGGCAACGCCGTAGAGCGCTGCGAACGAGCCGAAGCGGGGGCCGCGCTCCTGGCCGATCAGCACCTGATAGATCATCTGGAAGAAGGCGCCCGATACGCCGGGGCCGCCTTCCGGGCTCTGCTTGGAATGATCCTGATAGCGCTCGATCCTGCGCGCGACGTTGAGCGAGGCGTTCTGGATCGCTTCGCCGTTGGCGTCGGCCGGCAGCGCCCCAAGCGCTTCGTCGAGGGCTGCCAGCGCCTCGCGCTCGACCTCGTCGGCGGGCCGGAAGGTTTTCGTCGGCTTCACGAAATCGTCGAAATAGCGGATCGCATGGCCGACCAGCCGGTCGAGCTCGGGATGCGTCTTTGGCGTCACGCCTTGCGTATGACGTGAAATGAACCCCCACAGCACATCCTTGTTCTGCGCGTTGGAGGCGCTGACCAGATTGAGCAGCAACGAGAACGGCACCGGCATGTCGATCGCGGGCGGGTTGCCGTCGTGCATATGCCAGACCGGGTTGCCCAGCCGTTCCTTCCAGTCCTGCCGGGGATAGGCGGCGAGGAACGTATAGTATTCGTCCACGGCCCGCGGGATGACGTCGAAATACAGCTTCTTGGCCTGCCGCGGCCGCTGGTACATGTAGAGCCCGAGGCTTTCGGTCGGCGCATAAGTCAGCCACTCGTCGATGGTCAGCCCGTTGCCTTTCGACTTCGAGATCTTCTGGCCGTTCTCGTCGAGGAACAGTTCGTAGACGAAATGCTCCGGCGCCCGTCCGCCCAGAATGTTGCAGATGCGGTCGTAGACCACCGCATTGGTCTGGTGGTCCTTGCCGAACATTTCGAAATCGACGCCAAGCGCTGCCCAGCGCATGCCGAAATCCGGCTTCCACTGCAGCTTCACGCGGCCGCCGGTGATCGAAAGCGTGGTCTCGGTGCCCTCGTCGTCGAAGGTGATGGTGCCGGCCTTGGCGTCGACATGCTTCATCGGCACGTAAAGCACGCGGCCGCTCTTTGGCGAGATCGGCAGGAACGGGCTGTAGGTCGCCTGCCGCTCGGGTCCGAGCGTCGGCAGCATCACCGCCATGATCTGCTCATAGCGTTCGGCGGCGCGCTTGAGCATCGCATCGAAACGGCCGGCCTTGTAGTATTGCGTCGCGCTGGCAAACTCATAGTCGAAGCCGAACGTGTCGAGGAAGCGGCAAAGCATCGCGTTGTTGTGGTCAGCGAAGCTGGCATAGTCGCCGCCGAAGGGGTTGGGGACCGACGACAGCGGCTTGTGCAGATGAGGCTCGAGTGCGGCGCGGTCCGGCACGCTGTCGGGTATCTTGCGCATGCCGTCCATATCGTCGGAAAAGCACAGCAACTTGGTCGCGACCTTATCCTGCGTCAGGACGCGGAAAGCATGGCGCACCATCGACGTCCGCGCCACTTCGCCGAACGTGCCGATATGCGGCAGGCCGGACGGCCCGTAGCCGGTCTCGAACAGGATTGTTTGCGGGAAGTCGGCGCCTTTGTAGCGCTCGATGATCTTTTTGGCCTCTTCGAAGGGCCACGCCTTGCTTTCGGTCGCGGCCGCCAACAGTTCGGGGTTGAGATCGATGATGTTTGATCCCGCCATGTCACAGTTTCCAAATCATTTGCCGGCCCGAAGGCGGGCCGCTGCAAGGTTTTCAACCGGTCTCTAGGCGTGCAGCGCCGGAGCGTCAACGCGTGCGGCGCTTTTTCCTTGCGGTGCAGAACGGGCGTTCCTAACTTCGAGGCCCGGTTCAAGGAGAAAAAATTGCCGACACCTCATGAAGCCCTGATCTATCTGATGGTCATCACCTCGGCCTCGGACCGCGACATGACCGATGTCGAACTGGCGCGGATCGGCGAGGTCGTCCGCTCCTGGCCGGTGTTCGAGGACTTCAACCACGACAGGCTGGTCGGCGTTGCCCAGGACTGCCAGAAGCGCCTGCACGAAAAGGATGGGCTGGAAGGCGTGCTGGCTGAAGTCGCCGAGGTCTTGCCTGAGCGGCTGCGCGACACCGCCTATGCCGCCGCCTTCGAGGTTGCCGCCGTCGACCTCGAAATGCGCATGGAAGAGGTGCGGGTGCTGCAGCTGATCCGGCGTCAGCTCGATCTCGACACGCTGACGGTTGCTGCCATCGGCCGCGCGGCCAAGGCGCGGCTCCGCACGCTGACCTGAAGTCCTTGGCCGGAAGCTGTTGAGGTTCAGGTCAGGCCGGCAAAGCCGACCGGAACCGGATCAGAAAAAACTGACCGGGAAATAGCGCAGATAAAATTCGGCGAACGTGCCTTTCATCGAAATTTCCTGCAGCGCGTAGTCGATCGCAGCGGCCAGCGCCGGATTGTCCGCTTTGGTGGCAATGGCCATGCCCGAGCCCAGATATTCAGGCCCCAGATAGGGCCCGCCGGCAAAGCGGCAGCAGCCCGCCGCGTCCGAGCCGCCCAGCCAGAAGGCCAGGCGCATGCCGTCGCCGAAGGCGGCGTCGACCTTGCCGGCCTTGAGATCGGCATAGAGGTCCTCCGGCCTGTCGAAAGGGACGACCTGAACCGTGTTGAAATAGTCGCGCAGCATGCGTTCATGCGCCGAGCCTGATATTACGCCGACACGCTTGCCGTGCAATTTGTCAAAGATGGGCTCGGTCAGCGCCTTGCCTTTCGGCATGATGAAGCGCGCTGGAAACTGCAGGTAGGAGCGTGAGAAGGCGTAGGTCGCGCGCGATTCCGGTGTTGCGGCGATGCCGGCGATGATCGCCTCGCCTTCGCCTTTCCGCAGTGCGCCTTCCAGCTCGGCCCAGGGCAGGGCCTGGATCTGGCATTTTTCGACAATGCCAAGCTCGGCGCAGATGGCGCGTGCCAGATCGATATGGAAGCCGGACAGCTTTCCCGCGCCGTCAAGGAAGTTGAAGGGCGGGAAGTCCGTGGTGGTCAGGAACCTCAGCCGGGGCAGCGTCGAAAGGTCTGGCTTGGGCAGCCGCTCCTTGGCATCCCACAGCACCGGAACCTGAGGCGCCGCGGCGCGCGCGCCGTCGGCGAACGACAGCAAGCCGATCAGCATCGCAAGGGCGAAGGACCTCCACCGGAACGCCAAGATAAAACTCCGCCACAGTCGTGCTCGCACCGGTTTTGGTACGAAAATGGTACAGGCACAATGGTTTTTGATTTCAACCCGCCGATTTCAGGATATGATTTAGCCGGTTTGCAAATCAGCTTCGGCCGCCTCGGTGAGGGAAGCCACAAAATAAGTATGCGATTTGCAATCCGTGGTCGGTGGCGAAGTGTAAATCAGGCACGCATCATCGGCCGCAATGCACGAGGCAACATGGGGTTGATGTTGCGATGGGTCAGTTCGATCGCACGCTGGAATACATAGACCAACTGCAGCACGCCGCAACGGCGGCGGCGGTCTGTGAAAGGCTGCTGGGCATAACATCGGATTTCGGCCTCACCGCGCTGATGGCGGGAACCGTACCGCAGCCAGGCACGCCGGCCGGCCAGCAAAAGCAGCATGTGCTTCTCTGCGATTGGCCGGGCGAATGGCTGGAGCGCTATGTCGCGCGCAACTATGTCGACCATGACCCGGTCGTCAGCCACATGAAACAGTTGCAGGCGCCCTTCCAGTGGCACGAGGCGTCGCAGGGCATCCGCATAGACAAGAGCAGCGGCGAGGTGATGGGCGATGCCGGCGCCTTCAAACTGCGTGATGGATTGGCCTTTCCGTTGATCACGCTTGACGGCCAGATCGTCATGGTGTCGCTCGGCGGCGAGGCTGTGGAATTGTCCGCCGCCGAATTTGGCCAGGTGTCGCTGGTCTCGACCTACGCGGTTGGCCGCGCCATGCAACTCCACACCATGGCGAGCAACACCATCGATCATATCGTGCTGACGCCGCGCGAGCGCGAATGCCTGCAATGGGCCGCCGTCGGCAAGTCCGAATGGGAGATTTCGCAAATCCTCGGCATTTCCGAACACACGTCGGAGAAACATCTTCTTAACGCCAAAAGCAAACTAGGTGCCGTCAACAGGGTGCAGGCCGTCGCGGAAGCGATACGGCGCGGCTACATTAGTTAGGTCGGCCGTGCCGACCTGGAATTTTTGCCTACGCGATCACGCAATTTTCTCATCAAAGCACGGCCGTATCTTCCTCTGAACGCAGGAGACGGCGGAATGCTTTTTTCCCTTACAACCCAGGAATTGATGGAACGTCCCGACCTTTGGGAGGCCGTCCATCGGTTGCGCTACAAGATATTCGTCGAAGAGATGGGGTGGGATGACCTCAGGCGTCCCGACGGGCTCGAACTTGACCAGTTCGATCACGACGAGGCGGTCCATCAGATCGTCATCAGGGGCGGTGAAGTGGCGGGTTATCAGAGGATGTTGCCGACGACGCGGCCACATCTGCTGACCGAGGTCTTGACCGATCTTTCCGAAGGAACGCCGCCATCGGGTCCAAACATCTGGGAATTGACCCGCTACGCGGTGGCTCCCGGTTTTCGTGATGGCCGTCGTGGCGTTTCGACCGTCGGCACCGAACTGATTGCCGGTTTCGTCGAGTGGGGGCTGAAGCGCGGCGTCGACAAAGTGATCATCGAGTTCGAGCCGATGTGGGTGCTGCGCGCCTTGCAGCTGCATTTCCTGGCGACCCCGCTGGGCTATCAGCGCACCTATGGCAACCAGCAGGTCGTCGCCACCTTGCTGACCTTCAACGAACACACCCTCGATGTGGTGCGGTCGCGCCGCAATCATTTTGCTCCCGTGCTGGCCAGGGGATATCCTGACATGCTCGGGCAAAGGCGTGCGTCATGAGATCGGAGACAGCCATGAGCACACACCCGCAACCTGAACTTCGCAACCACACGCTGGTCGTCACCGTGTCGTCGAGCGACGGCCGGCCGGTGCTGGACAGGAGAGCCTATGAAAGCCTGGCAAGGACCTTCCATGAAGCCGCCGACAATGAGGAGGTTCGCGTCGTCGTGCTGCGCGGCCTGGCAGGCTGTTTCTGTCTGGGCGGCGACTTCTCCGAATTCCTCGACGCCACCAAGCACCAGAAACTGATTGCCGCCGTCACCGACCTGTTCCGTACGCTGGCGACGTTTCCCAAGCCCATCCTTGCCTGCGTCGACGGCGATGCCGTCGGTGTCGGCTGCACCATCCTGTTCCATTGCGACATGGTGATCGCGTCCGATGAGAGCACGTTCAGGGTGCCGTTCGTCGATTTCGGCCTGGTGCCGGACGCGGCGACCAGCATCCTGGCGCCGCAGAAGCTCGGCTATGCCGGTGCCTTCCGCTTCTTCTGCCTCGGCGACACGCTTCGCGCCGAGGACGCCAGGGCGCTCGGCCTGGTCGCGGAGATCGTGCCGGGAGGCACCGTCGAGGAGGCGGCCCTCGGCCGGGCAAGACAGCTCGTCAAGAAGCCGGTCGCCGCCTTGCTGCAGACGCGCGGCCTGCTGAAAGGGAACACCGAGGCCCTCTGCGACCGCATCGATCAGGAGATTTCGCTTTTCCAGCAGGCGCTGCAGGACGACACCACGCTGCGGCGATTGCAACGCATCGCCCGGCTCGCGGCCTGAGCGAAAGCCTCAAGGAACGCGCCCCCCGGCCAACCCCCCCCCGCGCCGGACCGCGCAAACGCAGTTGCCGCGGAATAACGCCCTTACGCCCATCTACGATTTTTTTAACTGGCCGTAATTTAAGAAAACCCCACCAC